>NZ_FRBV01000022.1 GCF_900142705.1 Nitrosospira sp. Nsp11 | reverse complement strand
GGCTGCGCCGGCCGCATGCATATCTGGCCGCCGCACTTGCGCTACTGCTGTTTTCGCCGGTGATCATCTGGAATTTCCAGCATGACTGGGCGTCGATCCGATTTCAATCACAGCGGGCTACGGGAATAGGCAACCAATTTTCTTTGCAATGGTTATTTCTCCACATTTTGCTGGTTTTAACCCCCATAGGCATGTTGGCTGCGGGCCTGGCACTGCTCGGTAAAGATGGCGCCGACAACCCGCACATGCGCAGGCGACGCCTGTTCATACGTGTATTCACCGCCGTGCCGCTCGCCGCATTTTTTTGGCTCAGCCTGTTTGGGGCGCCAAAGTTTCACTGGACGGCGCCGGTGTGGCTTGCGGTGCTGCCCACCATGGCGTGGATGATGGGTCAAACCGGCAATAGGCAAGTTCTGGCAAACCGCGTCAGAGCGGCGTGGAAACCTACCATCGGCGTTTGTTTATTTCTCTATGCATTCGCGCTTCACTATGTCGTGCTCGGCATACCCGGGGTTCCATACGCGGTTTTCAATCAGCACTATTTCTGGCGAGAGGCAACAGAGGAGGTCGAGCGGGTTGTATCGGCGGTTCGACAGCAGGCCGGGCAGGAGCCTATCGTGGTGGGAATGAGCCGGTGGTCGGTCGCCAGCGCCCTGTCTTTCTATAATAAAGAGGAGCCGATGGACATACGCTCGCGCAACATGTTCGGCCAGAACGCCGCGATGTACGATTTCTGGTATCCATCGGAGCCACCAACGACCCGGCCGATCATTCTGGTGGGCATGAAGCCCCATCAGCTCGAGCATGATATCGCGGGCGTAGACGATATTACACCCGCGCTGGTTCAACCGGGGCCAGTAAAGGAGTTGGCGCTCATGCGGGACGGTAAACCATTGCGGCATGTATATTATCGTGTCGCGCAGGGGTATTCAGGCCTCCGAGACAAGCCCACTATAGAGCTTGCTGAGTAACCGGGTAAGAAAACAGAAATCAGGTAATGAAATGCTGAAAATTTGGGTAACAGGAATTGTCACCGCGAGCTTCGCAATGGCTTCCTTCGGGGCCGTTGCGGCTTCTGGAGGAGCCGGTGATGAGAAAGTCATCGCTGCCGCTGAACAAAAAGGCATGGCTGTCACGATTTACAATGATGATCTGGCGCTAGTGAAGGATACGCGCCGGGTCAAGCTTGACCTGGATTTCAACAAGCTGGCCTGGCGTGACATCTCCGGCCAGATACACCCTGAAACGGCGCAGCTGCGTAATCTGACTCACTCCGCGGGATTTCGATTACTGGAGCAGAATTTTAATTCCGAACTGTTGACGCCAGAAAAATTACTGGAAAAGTATGTCGGAAAGGAAGTAATCGCCATCCGCACCAACCCGGCGACCGGTACTGAAACCAGAGAAACGGCCATAGTGCTAGCGGCAAATAACGGGGCAGTACTCGAGTTCGGCGATCGTATCGAGACGGGTAATCCAGGCAGACTGGCGTTTCCAGGTGTGCCAGAGGGTTTGCGCGATAAGCCGACCCTGGTGATCTTGCTCATCAATTCAGCTCAGGGCGAACAGAATCTCGAGCTTTCCTATTTAACGTCGGGCCTTTCATGGCGTGCAGATTACGTGGCGGAATTGAACGATCGTGAGGATCATCTTGATTTCAACGGCTGGGTTACGCTGATCAATCAAAGTGGAATTGCTTATCCGAATGCCCGGTTGCAACTCGTGGCGGGTGAACTGAACCGGGGCCGCCAGCGGCTCCCAATGCAGCGTAAAGCGATGAGCATGACGGCAGAAATGGCGGATTTCACGCAGATGAAGCAGGAGTCGCTGCTTGATTATCACCTGTATACGCTCCCGCGATCCACAACGTTGGCGGAGGCTCAGACCAAGCAGGTAGCGCTGATGTCCGCGAATCATATTTCCGTCACAAAGCAATTTCTGCTGTCCGGAGCGGACTATTATTACTTCAGCCAGAGTGTGGATCTCGACCAGATATCGAAAGTTGGCGTAATTTTTGAGTTTCAAAACAGTGGCAAAGGGCTTGGTCTTCCGCTACCCAAGGGAGTAGTACGGGTTTACAAAAAAGACTCGCAGGGTAACGCGCAATTCGTGGGCGAGGATCAGATCGACCATACGGCGGAGAATGGATCTGTGCGCGTGAAACTGGGCGACGCGTTTGATTTGACTGCCGATAAAAAGCAGACGGACTTCAAAAGATCAGGCGGGGAAGGGCGCCACAATGGCATTGTCGAAGCTGCTTTTCAAATTGTATTGAAGAATGTAAAAAAAGAATCGGTTACAGTGGTTGTACGAGAACCCGTGCCAGGAGACTGGACGATGGTTTCGGAATCTCAACCTCATGTCAAGAGAACATCCGGCATTGCGGAATGGAAAATATCAATCCCCGCGAACGGCAAGGCCACTCTCACCTATCGCGTGCGCATCAACCATCTGCCATCAAGCTGAATCCGCAGTTGACCGCTCGTTTTTGAGCTCATTTGTCAATCAGCGCTATAACCGAAAAGGCTTTTTTGTACCCTGAGCTTCACCTTTCTGGTGAGTTTCCCGTCCAATATCGGATTCCGATCAAAAAAACGGAGCCCGAAGACTCCGTCAGATCACTCACTCGGCAGAGGTTACGCTGATTTTTTTTGGCTGGACAGCTTCACGTTTAGGGATGACAATTTCCAGCACCCCATGATTTGATTTTGCCGATATCGCGTCCGGATTTGCGGTATCGGGTAAGCTAAAGCGTCGGTAAAAAGAGCCATAAGTACGCTCAACCCGCTTGTATCCTTCTTTTTCAGTTTTGGCTTCGGTTTTCTTTTCGCCCTTGATAGTCAGCACGCCCTCTTCCATACTGATATCGATTTCTTCCGGTTTAACTCCTGGAAGGTCCGCCTGGAGAATGAATTTATCAGCATCCTCCTTGATATCGACTGCTGGCGCCCATTCGGCAGTAGCGGTCGATCCCTCGCCATCCCCGCCTTCACGTGCGCGGTCCAGTTCTCTATGTAGTTGATGCAACAGGCTCCAGGGTTCATAACGGGTTATAGCCATAATGCCTCCATATTGTTGATGTTGTACCCAATGCTGAGAGATTGAATCAGCACTTAACAATCAATATAGTTGCATTTACCGCTTTTTCAACCAGGCTCGGATAAATTTTGGCACTGGTCTACGGCTCTACGGGAGCAACGCAATGTTCTATTTGATGATTGAAAACACGCTTACGGATAAGCTTACCATCGCTCTACCGAGAGAGCCTGCTGACGTGGCGGGGGAAAGGAACCTGACGCGTTATGCCAGCGGCAACTCGCTGCTCTGGATTCCAATGCTTGAAATCTGTTCGACTGCTTTCACAAAGCTGGCGTTCTCACGCAGTTCGGCGATCGAAGCGGGGTGGGGTCTTCCACGCATGCGCGCGAGGCGAATAATGCTGACCGCTGCAATGTCACATTTTAATTCCGCCAGTAATATATCCGCCGCCTCTGGATCATTGCACACCAGGACCATATCGCAACCCGCCGCTAGTGCTGTTTGTGCGCGCTGCACCACATCTCCGATAACTGTTGCGCCTTCCATGCTCAAATCATCGCTAAAAATACATCCTTCAAAGCCAAGTTCTCCGCGGAGAATTTTTTTCAGCCATATGTCGGAAAAGCCTGCCGGTCGCATATCCACCTTCGGGTAAACCACGTGCGACGGCATGATGCCAGCAAGGCCGAAATCGATCATTTTGCGAAATGGGCTCAGGTCGTTTGCTTCGATTTCCGCGTATGAACGTTCGTCTACCGGCATTTCAACATGGGAATCCGCCTGAATATAGCCGTGTCCCGGGAAATGCTTTCCCACCGCCGTCATGCCGCTGGATTTCAGGCCGGACATAAGGCTATGCGCCAGCTCGGTGATCGCTTGCGGTTTACGATGAAAGGAACGGTCACCGATGACGCAGCTCTGCCCATAATCCATATCCAGCACCGGGGTAAAGCTGAAATCCACCCCCGCTGCGCGCAGTTCTGCAGCCAATACGTAGCCCGTCTGCTGCGCCAGGTGTCGAGCGTGGCGGGGGTGTGCGTCCCAGATCCTGCCCAGTTCGCGCATAGGGGGCAGTCTCGTGAAATCCTCCCGGAAACGCTGTACCCTGCCGCCCTCATGATCTACTGCTATTAATAATGGTGGAGTTCGAAGTGCATGGATCTCGGCGGTCAGCTGCTTGAGCTGCATGAATGATGAGTAATTGCGCGTGAATAAGATCACGCCGCCGATCAGCGGGTGGTGGAGTTTTATTTTATCGTCGACAGTAAGTTGCGTGCCTTCGATGTCGAGCATGACAGGGCCGAGCGACATAGTGCGTCTCTATGAATTTGAATTGAAATTTTCGGGGAAGATAAGGCGCAAGAAATGTCGGTGCTGCAGGTTTTATGTTTTATGACAAGCTTCTTGAGTCATACAAGAAATTGATATTATAAAGTGGACAGCTATTTTTCCAGAATAACAAAAGCACAGGCAAGATTTAACTCGTCGCTAATGGAAAGATGATGGCTGGTAATGCCTTTGTTCGTGAAAAGCGTGCTCAATGCCGGGTGAAAGGTAAAGTACGGTTTGCCCAGGTCGTCATGGGTTATTCCAATATGGGTCAAGCTTACCGGGTAGCGCATACCCGTGCCGATTGCTTTGGACAAGGCTTCCTTGGCGGCAAAACGCTTGGCCAGAAACATGGCAGGCTGGCCGCTCTTGATGTAGTCCGGCCATTCCTCATTCGTTAGTAATCTTTTGGCAAAACGCTCGCCATATTTTTCCAGTAATCGCGCAATACGTGATGGCTCGACCAGATCGGTTCCGATCCCATAAATCATTTGCGCACTTCGATCATCAGCTTTTTCATCTCTCGTACTGCCTGTTCAAAACCGACAAATAGAGCGCGAGCCACGATTGAATGGCCGATATTGAGTTCGGATATGCCGCTCATCGCCGCGATGGATTGAACGTTGTGATAATGCAATCCATGGCCTGCATTGACCTGCAGCCCTTGGCGAAGGCCTTCCGCTACTGCGATGCGGACCCGCTCCAGCTCATGCTGTTGCTCGTCGGTGGTGTCCGCATCGGCATAATGACCGGTATGAATTTCGATAGCCGGCGCACCGGAGTCTGCTGCAGCATTGATCTGTGCATGATCCGCATCGATAAATAGCGATACGCGGATGCCAGCCTCCGCCAATTTGCGACAGGCGCGTTGCACTTGATCGAAGTGCTGCAGCACATCGAGCCCGCCCTCGGTTGTCAGTTCCTCCCGTCTTTCAGGCACAAGACAAACATCATGGGGTTTGATGCGGAGCGCAAAATCGATCATTTCATCGGTCACCGCGCTTTCGAGATTCATGCGGGTTTTAAGCGAGCCGCGCAAAAGTTCCACATCCTTGTCCTGGATGTGGCGACGGTCTTCGCGCAGGTGCAGCGTAATCGCATCCGCTCCGGCAGATTCGGCGATTAACGCCGCCTCTACAGGGTCGGGGTAGGACGTGCGTCGCGCTTGCCGGAGTGTGGCGACGTGATCAATATTGACGCCGAGTTTTATCATAATTCTTGCTTGTCTCAATAATTGCAGTCTGTGCGCGGTGGTCAAAATGATAGCGCATGCAGTAGCTGGGCATTTTGCCACTGTATCACGCCAATTACTCGATCAGCGCGTAGGAAAAACCTTTGCTTGCGGCAGGCACAGCGCTGACTGGCTGCTGGCAAAAACCAAGCCTGACCAAGGTTGCCGATGAACCTGTACATGCCTCGCGTTTTACAATAGCCAGGCGATGATGCTCAAATAAAAACTCACTATACTATAGTAGACTGTATTGGAAGGACAACATGCTTTGTGCGCGATTCCGATTACGGTGGTAAAAGGAGTATGAGATTCAGCTTGGTCGCACGGTATCGCTATAAAATTAACCCGTTCGGAAACCCGCAGGGAAGAGAGCGAGCTAGAAAAGATGTCGGATCCACGAGTTTTCTTCGCAGCTGAACGCACACTTTTAGCATGGGTGCGAACAGGGCTTACTATAACGGCGCTCGGTTTTGTCGTCGCCAGGTTCGGACTGTTTCTGAACCTCATGACGGCTTCAACCGGAATTTCGGCAGCGGCGCCTCATTGGTCTTCGGAAGCGCTTGGCATTATTCTTGTGCTGGCCGGTTCCTTAGTTATCCTGGGGGCTTTCCATAATCACAGGCTTTATATACGGTCTCTCCCGCCGGAGGATTTGCCCAAACTGGCCATACCATGGCTTACATCGTTTCTATCTGTATCTGTCGCCGGGGTGGGGGTACTACTGGCGGTGTATCTTTTATTCGCATGACACCTATCTATACAGGCTATACGGCAGTAAATCAGCCATTGAACAAATTCGCTGCCATTGCCAAAGGACAAAGGACAAAGGATAAAGGATAAAGGATAAAGGGTATCACGCAAGCGTCCACTCTCAGCTTATCAGATCAGGTTCAACGGTATTTTCAAATATGAAACACCATTCCCTTCCGGCGGTGGCATCCCTCCCGCCCGCACGTTAACCTGCACCGATGGAAGCAACAGCATCGGCATATCAAGCGTAGCGTCACGTGCTTCGCGCATGGCGACAAAACTGTCTTCGGAGATTCCGTCGTGCACATGTATATTCCGTGCACGCTGCTCAGCGACGGTACTTTCCCAGCGGGCCTGGCGGGTTGGGGGCGGGTAGTCGTGGCACATGAACAACCGGGTCTCCGCCGGTTGTTCCAACAGTTTGCGTATCGACCGAAATAGCTGGCGCGCATCCCCTCCAGGGAAATCGGCGCGTGCCGTGCCGAGATCGGGCATAAAGAGCGTATCGCCAATAAAGATGACGTCGCCGAACTGATAAGACAAGTCGGCAGGCGTATGGCCGGGGGTCGAAATCGCCTTTGCACTCAATTTACCGATTTCGAAGGTCTCGTCATTCCCCAGGAGATGATCAAAGTGGCGGCCATCCGGCATGAATTCGGGCCCAAGGTTGAATATCTCCTTGAAGATCCGTTGTACTTTTGGTACCTCACGCCCGATTCCGGTTTTTCCGCCCAGTTGACTCCTGAGATAATGTGCTGAAGTCAGATGGTCAGCGTGCACATGTGTTTCAAGAATCCACTCCACTTTCAGTCGCTGGTTTTCCACGAACGCAATCAGGCTGTCTGCGGATAAAGTACTCGTTCTGCCCGACCTGTGGTCGTAATCCAGCACGGGATCGATGATTGCGCAGGTGCCACCGGGCTCGTCGAAGACAATATAGCTAAGCGTCTGCGTCACTGGATCAAGAAATGCCTCGATATTCGGTTGCATCTATTTTCTTCCCGCTTCAAGTTGATCAATCATGCTTTCCTGGGACTCTCCACAGGTAATCTATCGTTTCAACCTCGCTTGCGGTAATGGTTTCGTGTCTGCCGTGGAGCCGTGTCTTCGTCCGCAAGACTTGAAGGCACGGCGCTCAAGCTTGCGGGTTTCAGGCGTTCATGTACGTTGAGCTGGCGCAAGCAGGAGTGATTATCTAATGGATATATCATAGCTGCTGAAGGTCTTTCAGCAGTTGGCGCGTATGGAGTGGTTTATCGCCGAGATAGTGGTTGAGTATATAGCGCATCAGCGCCTTGCTCTGTTGCCGTGTCAGCGTGTCGGAATAATCACCCCGCTCCATGTCCAGAAGCGTCTTGCCGTCCAATTGCAAGCCCTGATCGCAGTGATGTCCATTGAACGGTACCGGCCCACGCTCGATTTCATAGCAATAATCTTTATTCGCATCGATGGAATTGCCGGAGGCGTCGCGGTCAAGTGTCAAGGCATAACCGAGCTCTTGCAGCAGCCGTTGTTCAAAGCGCCGCAGTATGGGAATGTAATCTTTCCCGTTGCTCAGCGCGGACAGGGCCTCCTGGTAATATATGAATAGCTGTTCATGCGGATCGTTACGGTGCAACAGGCGCACCAGCAACTCGTTGAGGTAAAAACCGCAGATGAGGCCTGTCCCCTGCAACGGCATCTGGCCTGCCTGCCATTCCGCCTTGTGCAGCGTGCGCAGTTCCGTTTTTCCACCCCAACTGAGTTGCAGCGGCTGAAAAGCCCGTAATAGGCCCCTGAAGGCGGATTTTGGACGCTTGGCTCCCTTTGCCACCAGCGGCACTCGTCCGAAATTGCGCGTGAACGCTTCCACCACGAGGCTGGTTTCAAGGTATGGGTAAGTATGCAGCACGAATGCGGGCTGGGCGTCCTGACGCTGTTTGTCCGCGGTCATTATTCGTCAACCGGGTTTACGAATACCCCAGGGTTTTCAAAACCCGCGCGTCATCAGCCCAGCCACTTTTAACCTTTACCCAGATCTTGAGATATACCTTACCACCAAAATTTTCCTCCATATCCTTGCGTGCGGTGGTACCGATCAGCTTGAGCTTTTCCCCGCCCTTGCCAATGATGATCGCTTTCTGATTGGCCTTGTCCACGATGATGGAGGCGTCAATTTTGCGCAGCTCTCCCTCCATTTTGAATTGATCGATGATGACGCTGGTTGAATAGGGAATTTCTTCACCCAACAGCCTGAACAATTTTTCACGAACCAGCTCGGCGGCGATGAATCTCTCATCGCGGTCAGTTGCCTCGTCTTCGCTGAACAATGGCGGGTTTTGCGGCAAATACGGCCGAATTGTGTTTATAAGCGCCGATAACTGGGTTCCACGCTCAGCGCTTACCGGAACGATTGCCGCAAAAGGAAATTCCTTTGCCATTTTTTCGAGAAAGGGAAGCATCTGCGATTTATCGATCATCCGATCTACCTTGTTGACAGCAAGAATCACCGGCCGGTCTCCAGGCAAGAGTTTGACGACCATTTTGTCGCGATCATCAAAACGCATCGCCTCAATAACGAATATTACCGCATCCACATCGCGCAGGCTTTGAGTAACGATACGATTCATTGCGCTATTCAGACGATTCGTATGCCGTGTCTGAAAACCGGGAGTATCGACAAAAATAAACTGGGATCGCGCGTCGGTGAGAATGCCGTTGATGCGATGGCGCGTGGTCTGTGATTTTTTTGATGTGATACTGATCTTTTGCCCAACGAGGCTATTCAACAGCGTCGACTTGCCGACGTTGGGGCGTCCCACGATAGCGACATAGCCACTACTATGGTTGGGATCGGTAGAATGGTCGAGGTCAATATTCATGCAGGAAATGGTTAACGGGAAGGGAAAGCCGGTGATGGGCGAGCGTGCAGCGCAAAAAAACATAAAGGGACTTTCTGCCCTATCTGCCGTTTGCTAACGGCGCGAATGAAGCTGCTCATAAGCTTGTTTCGCTGCTTCCTGCTCCGCGCTACGCCTGGAGACACCTTCTCCCACAGTGCGGATATCAGGTTTTACAATCATGCATTCCACCTTGAATTGCTGCTGGTGAGCTTCGCCGGTGGTGGCGATAACAGAATACTGTGGCAGCGCCAGCCTGAGGCCCTGAAGATATTCCTGAAGAAGCGTTTTAGGGTCTTTGCCCAGCGTCTGCGCATTCAGCCCTTTCAGTAACGGAGCGAAAAGCGCTGTAATGACCTTCTCAGCCTGGGTAAAACCTCCATCGAGGTATATCGCTCCGAGTATCGCCTCCAGTGTGTCGGCGAGAATAGAAGGACGCTGCTCTCCGCCACTTTTGAGTTCTCCATCGCCAAATCTGATCAGCTTTCCCAATCCAAGTATCTGGGCTCGCTCGGCCAGTGCTTGCTGATTGACCAGGTTGGCCCGGACTCGTGATAGGTTACCTTCCGTGAGGTCCGGAAAGTGCCTGAATATCAATCCTGCGATGGCACAGTTGAGCACACTATCGCCGAGAAATTCGAGGCGCTCATTGTGTGGAAGGCTATGGCTTCGGTGAGTCAGTGCCTGACGCAGCAGCTCAGGTCGATTAAAAATGTAGCCTATTTTCCGGCACAGTGCATCACTGTTCATATCCTGGCAAGTTTTATACGATTTTTGATCCGGGCCGCAGCTGACCCTCTATTATCGTATGGCGCAATTGCCCGCCGTGATTCACCTTGGCCCCGGCTAGTCAATGGATAACCCGATTCGCTTGAGATCATTGAAATTCCACCAGATCATGAATGCCTTGCCGACAATATTGCGCTCCGGAACAAATCCCCAGTATCGGCTATCGCTGCTGCTGTCCCGGTTGTCGCCCATAGTGAAATAATTGCCTTCTGGCACCTTGCAGGTAAAACCATTGTCATTGTAGCTGCAATTCTCATGATGGGGGAATGGACGCACGCCGGCAAGCTGTATGGCAGGAACTTCAGAATTGATGAGAATCTTATAGCTATGATCTCCTACCGATTCGCTAAAACGACGGCTGTAGACGTAATTCAGGCCGGATTCCACATAAGTATATTCCCCGTCCGGCTGCGTTTTAACTGGAATATCATTTACAGCAAGCCTCTTGTTGTGATAGGTGACGGTATCACCCGGAACCCCGATAATGCGTTTGATATAATCCATCGAGGGGTTCTCCGGATAGCGGAACACCATTACTTCACCCCGCTGTGGCTCTTTCACGTCCAATAGTTTGAGATTGATGACGGGCAACCGAATACCATAGGTATATTTGTTCACCAGTATAAAATCCCCTACCAGCAGAGTCGGGATCATCGAGCCGGATGGGATTTTGAAAGGCTCCACCAAAAACGATCGTAGGCAAAAGACGACCAGGATCACGGGAAAAAAACTTTTGGGATACTCCACCCACCACGGTCCCTGGGCTTCCGGCGCGCGATGGCGTCGCAGCGCGAAGCGATCGAGCAATGCGATACCGCCGGTTGCTATCAGCAGTATCAGCATGATGAGAGGAAAGTTCATTCCGCGTTCCCGAGTGATAATATCTGGCGCCGTATTGAAGGCAAAAACTGCTCTGGCTGGCGTATATAAGCCTTTTGAATACTGATGCCCATCGTTGTTATTTGTCGCCCACTTGCAGAATAGCCAGAAAGGCTTCCTGGGGAATCTCGACATTCCCGACCTGCTTCATTCGTTTTTTTCCGGCTTTCTGTTTTTCGAGCAGCTTGCGTTTGCGGCTGATGTCGCCGCCATAGCACTTGGCAAGCACGTTCTTGCGCAGCGCCTTGATACTTTCTCTCGCGATGATATGCGCGCCGATGGCGGCTTGTACCGCAATATCGAACATTTGCCGAGGAATCAGTTCGCGCATTTTCTGCGCGAGTTCCCGTCCCCGGTACTGGCTGCTGGCCCGGTGCACAATCAGTGACAGTGCATCCACCTTCTCGCCGTTAATGAGAATGTCCAACCTGACCAGATCGGAAGCTCGAAATTCCTTGAACTCGTAATCCAGCGACGCATACCCGCGGCTTGTGGATTTTAACTTATCGAAAAAATCCATCACTACTTCATTGAGCGGCATTTCGTAGGTGAGCATCACCTGCCTGCCCATATATTGCATGTTCTTCTGCGTTCCGCGCTTGCTGATGCAAAGCGTTATGACCGCACCCACATATTCTTGTGGAACGAGGATGGTAGCAGTAATGATCGGTTCGCGGATTTCCTCTATTTTCGAGAGATCAGGCAGTCTTGACGGATTCTCGATTTCAGTCGTCGAGCCGTCGCGCATCATTATCTGATATACAACTGTCGGGGCGGTGGTAATGAGATCCATGCCGTATTCCCGTTCCAGCCTTTCTTGTACGATATCGAGATGCAGCAGGCCGAGAAAACCGCAGCGGAAACCAAAACCCAGGGCTTGCGATGTTTCTGGCTCATATTGCAACGAGGAATCATTAAGCTTCAATTTCTCCAATGCATCGCGCAAAGCCTCATACTGGTTCGATTCCACTGGATAAAGGCCGGCAAATACCTGCGGTTTTATCTCTTTGAAGCCAAGCATCGGCTGGCTGGCCGGACGTTCCGCCAGAGTTACCGTATCGCCCACCTTGGCCGATTTCAATTCCTTGATGCCGGAAATAATAAAGCCCACCTCGCCTGCACCGAGAGATTCCCGGTTTTTTGACTTGGGCGTAAACACGCCGACCTGCTCGCATAGATGGACCGCTTTGCTGGCCATCAGCAATATCCTGTCTCTGGGTTTGAGTATCCCATCCAATACCCGCACCAGCATCACTACGCCAACATAGTTATCGAACCATGAATCAATGATCAGGGCCTTCAACGGCGCAGCAGGATCGCCTTTGGGTGGTGGGATACGTGTAATAACCGCTTCGAGGATATCCAGCACGCCCTCTCCGGTCTTGGCGCTGCAAAACAGCGCATCCTGGGCGTCGATGCCGATAATATCCTCTATCTCTTCAATTACGCGCGCTGGTTCGGCTGCAGGCAGATCGATCTTGTTCAGTACCGGCACTACCTCCACCCCCTGCTCGATGGCAGTGTAGCAATTTGCAACGGTCTGGGCTTCTACGCCCTGCGAGGCATCCACCACCAGCAGCGCGCCTTCACAAGCCGCCAGCGAGCGCGATACTTCGTAGGAAAAATCGACGTGTCCCGGCGTATCGATCAGGTTCAGCAGATAATGAGTACCATCGCGCGACGTGTACTCCAGCGCGGCCGTCTGCGCCTTGATCGTAATTCCGCGCTCGCGCTCCAGGTCCATGGAATCCAGTACCTGCTGCTCCATTTCGCGGTCCGACAGACCGCCGCACAAATGAATGATGCGATCGGCGAGGGTGGATTTACCATGGTCGATATGGGCAATGATGGAAAAATTACGAATGTGCTGCATCAGCGGTCAGGGAATCAGGATGGAATCAAAGAGGATGATGATCAGAATGGCGGGAATATAAACAACTAAAAAGGGCACTATTGTGCCCTCTTGAAAATGTATGGTATTGGTCCTCGCAGGTCTTGCGCGAATCCGGCAACCTCGTCTATTCAAGAATATGCATTCTAGCGAATTTTGGCGAAATAAGCATCAAGCGCAACAGGATCGAGGTGATAGTGGCAAATTTCCTCTCCTCCGGCTAGCAGTACCGGAACCTTTAAGCCGTAACGCGACTGTAGCTCTTCATCACTATCCACATCCACCACGTCGAGGTGAAAAAAAAGCCGCGCCTGTAATTCTCGCAGGGCGGCAATCATGTCCTGGCAGAGATGGCAATGCTCTCGGCTGTATACCACCAACGTCAATGGATAGGTGTCGGTATCGGAAGCGGCCGGGTTATTTGCTGTCGTTGCCATTGAGCTTCATCGTGATGAAAGTCGCGGTATCGCCGCGTCTGACGAGAAGTGCGATGTTACGCCCTTTTCCGGTCTTGTTGAGCAACTGATTGAATTGCTCGACGGTGGTAACATCCTGATTATTTATGCTTAGGATCACATCACCCGGGCGGACACCTGCGTGACTGGCGATGCCTGGCACCATGTCTTCCACCAGCAGGCCGTTGTCCACCTCCAATTGTTTCTTCTGGTCTGCGCTAAGTTCGCTCAAGCTGAGCCCGATACGATTGGATGTATCCGGCGCTTTACCGCGTTTACCGCCCAGGCCCACCGGTTTCTCATCCGGTGGCGTTTCGTCTACCGTCACCGTCATTTCTTTGGTGGCGCCGTTACGCCAAACCAGCACCGGCACCTTCGTCCCAGGCTTGGTGGCGCCTACAATACGCGGTAAATCGCCTGCAGCAGTCACGGGTTTGCCGTCAAACTTCAAAATGACGTCTCTCGCTTCCATACCCGCTTTCTCTGCGGGGCTGCCCTTTTGTACCGAAGCGACCAGCGCGCCGTCAGGTTTCGGCAATCCAAAGGATTCTGCGAGTTCCTTGGTCACTTCTTGTATCAGTACGCCAATCCTGCCACGGCTCACCTTGCCGGTAGCGATCAACTGATTTGAAATATTCGTGGCTACATCGATGGGGATAGCGAATGACAAGCCCATGAAGCCGCCGGTACGGCTGTAAATCTGAGAATTGATACCCACTACTTCGCCATTCATATTGAATAGCGGCCCACCCGAATTGCCGGGATTGATCGCCACGTCGGTCTGAATGAAAGGTACAAAATTTTCCTGCGTCAGAGAGCGCCCTTTGGCGCTGACGATGCCGGCGGTCACGCTGTTTTCAAAGCCGAAGGGCGAACCGATCGCCACTACCCATTCGCCAACTTTCATTTTGCTCGGATCGCCTTGGGTTACCTTAGGCAGGCCGCTGGCTTCGATTTTGAGAAGCGCGATATCGGTTTTCCGGTCGGCGCCTATCAGCTTGGCGCGGAATTCGCGTTTGTCGGTAAGCTTTACCGTAATTTCGTCGGCAGACTCCACCAGGTGCGCATTGGTCAGGATATAGCCATCAGAACTGATGATGAAGCCCGACCCCAGGGATTTCGACTCGAAATCCCTGGGTGCGCCATAGGGCTGCATGTGTCGGCGAAAAAATTCAAAAAATGGGTCATCCTCGGGAATATTAGGCATCCCTGGAAAATCCCGATTGGAAACCACGCTGGGTGCTTGCACCGTGCTTATATTCACCACGGCAGCGCCTTCTTTTTCAACGAGACTGGTAAAATCGGGTAATTCCCGGTTCTGTGCGAAAACGGTAGTTGACAATCCAATCAGCGTGATCAGAACAAATTTGCGTATCATTCTCTGTCTTCCATAGGAATAAAAACGAATAAACCTTCCATTCGAGATAAATAGCTGAGCTTCCGCAAGACTATCATACCGAACTTTTCGGTCTGGCGCGCCAGAAACGGTTCGTAACAGCCTCAGGAATCAAGCGGTATAGGCTGGGCATTTTTACTCACCGTCAGCACCCGGACCTGATGGCAGGCAACCTGAACGAGGACTACCGGACATGTTTTTCCGGTTCGTGGTTCGTCATTGGCGTGCATCGGAATACAACTCAAGCTGGTCTTGAGATTCCAATCCGATTCCCATCCCGTTTCTAATCGGCCTTCCTGCTTACCGAGTTCCCGATTTGCATTACGGTGGCCGGCGGAACTTCGCCTACCGTTGTTACGACGTTGTCCGCCATAGTACGGCTATAGATGTTGATTGCACCGCGGCTGTGATAAAGCCCGTCACTCGGGGGGGGGGAATCCTTGGATACCGGCTCGATGAACACCGATACCGCCGCAAGGCCATCCGATAATGCGATATGCCCCACTGGTGCCGGCTTTCCTGAGAGATGACGCTTCATTTCGATGATCTTTTTGAATCCAGAAGGAGGATCTTTAACCTGCCAGCCGAGTTTGCCGCGTCCTACTGTAGACGATACGAGATTGGTGGTGCGCCACTCGGCAGCTTTCCCCGCGTATTTGGATTTCAATAGTTCTTTATCTACATTGCCGCCAATTTTCAATGCAGTAAAAACAAACTGTTCGACGATGCGGTCCTTATCCATCACTGCAGCTTTAAGCAGCAGGCCCGTATGGATATCTACCCATAGTTTCTGGCCATAGCGCTTATCGTCCCGGGGTTCCAGTTCGATTACCTGGCAAAGGTAATCGCTGACGCGCTCCTGCCCACCTTTCTTGACAATATAGTTCTCATCCAGATTATTCAGGGGCTGCGGCAGAAGTGCCGGAAAAACTTTCCGAAGCCAGCGCTTTTCAGTGACAACGGTCTTGCTTTCCGGCAAATAGCACCTCATCTCATCATTATTACGGATGATTTCCCGGGGTGCGCCATCCAGCACTTCGCTTCTTTCCTGCTCGCCGTCCTCATTCACGAAATGGACGATGCGAGAGGTCTCGATATGATCGCCGGATGAATAAATGAAAGTGCCGACGTAGTTATACTGACGAGGCGCGGCAGCAATCTTTTGCAGCCAGTTTAATGCCTCTGGGGATGAGCTGGGCGAATGTTGCGCAAATACAGGTTGAACGTTGGCGCATAACAGCAAGAGGGTAGCCAGCGCGACCCGTGTCATCTGGCAAAATTTTGGTGCGATTCCGCGGCCGTACGCATATAAGGTGCTACGCCATGCACCGAGGTACTAGGCGAAAACTCCCGATGCGCAAGAAGGTAATCGTTGATTTGCGCCGGAGCCGACACCGCTGCCGGAACCGCCGGAACAGCGGTTGCTGGAGCGGGATTGTTCTGCGCCATATTTTGCCGTGCTATCTCCGGTTGTTGCATCGTTTGCAGGCTCATCCATCCCGCGACGGCTACTGCCGCGATCGAGGCGGCGGCAGCGTAGGCAATCGGTTTATGCTTCATCGACAAGCGCCGTGCGCGCACCGCCGCTATATCCGGTTCGTTCGCTAACCTTGCGCCGACGCGACGTGTGATATCGAAAGGTTTTGCATCGGATTGCCCCAGCGAATCGCTGATCAGATGATAAAGCGCCCATTGCTCGCGTAAGCCATCCATTTTTTTGAATTGGTCGACGACAACCGCTGCCTCTTCAGGATCCAGCTCGCCGTCCATCAACGCTGATATTTTATCTTGCATGCTACCACCTCTTATCTTTGCCGGTCCCCAGCAGGGGCCGTAGTTTTTCCGCTATAGCTTCCCGGGCACGAAATATTCGCGACCGAACCGTACCGATGGGACAATTCATGATGACAGCAATTTCATCATAACTTAGCCCTTCAATTTCTCTCAGCGTAATTGCTGTACGCAATTCTTCAGGCAGTTCGTCCAGGGTCTGATTAACCGTCTGCGCGATCTGCTTGCTCGTCAGTTCGCTTTCCGGCGTGTTCATCTCCCGTAAATGACTACCCTCCTCGAAGCCTTCGGCGTCTTCGTTATCGAAGCCGGCGGTGGTCGTCGGCGCACGCCGACCTTGAGCCACCAAAAAATTTTTTGCCGTATTAATACCAATTCTGTACAACCAGGTATAAAACGCGCTGTCCCCACGGAACGACGGTAACGCGCGATAAGCCTTTATAAACGCTTCCTGGGTCACATCCTCCACTTCCGCCGAGTCGCGGATAAATTGCGATAGCAGTCGTGCAAGTTTGCGTTGATACTTGACCACCAGCAGATCGAACGCATGTTTGTCTCCTTGTTGCGCGCGCTCCACCAGCTGCTGATCGATTTCCCGGTCACCCATGCCGCCTAATCCCTGAATTTGTGTTTTTTATACTTGTGGCTGCTGCATTACGAGGCAGCCCAGTCAAGTATACTCGTTCAAGGGTCCATCTGGGTGTTACGCGCAGACACGCTATTGGCGACCTGTGTGAACAGACAACGCATAATATAAATTAGTTCAGCTGAAAATGTGGTTATTCGATGTGGCAGAGTTCATGGCGCAATTCCGGATAGTTTTACAACTAAAAAACGACCTTAATAACAGTTCAAAAGTTAATTTAAGAGACCGAAGAATGGAAAAGGCCGATTCGATTGCCCTGGTTTCACTTTATCGGCATCCTCATTCTTGCAGGTGCTGCATAAAAACGTGACATAGCCAGACGAGGGTCGCGGTTCAAATTACTGCGCTCTACGTAACTTTACATAGCATCAACCGCAATCCCGGGGGTACTTGCTACTCACAGTGTTGCTGCTTCAATCCGGCATTCTGCCGAAAGTGGGGTTGCGAGAATCAGTGACTGTAGCTCGCCATGCTTCGGCAGCTTTCCGCGCATTTGCGACAGGCGCGGGCGCACTCTTCCATCCCATCCAGTTTTTCGCAATTTTCCGCGCAAGCATCGCAAATTCTGGCGCAGACACCACAGACGTGATTGCTCAGCCTTGAACCGCTCAGCATGAAATTAAGCGACGTCTGGCAGATTTCGGCGCAGTTTATCATGAGTCGGAAATGCTCGGGCTCCACATGTTTTCCGCCTGTTTCAAGGCAATGATTCATGGCGGTTTGCAGGCAGATCTGGTGGCAATGGCTGCACGCGTCGATGCATGCTTGCATGTCTTGGCTGTTATCACTAGGCATGAGGAAAAGTCTCCTTTTTTTGTTCGTCAATCGGTTTTTATGTGGCCAGGGCAAAAATCGGTGCAAGAAGATAATGTGCACCCGCGGCGCAGCGCGTTCTGTACGATAGCAGACATAGCCTTTGCTATTAAAATGGGGAGAAGAGTGGGGGCGTCCTTTCCAATATTTACTATAAGACCTGTTCCGACCTTCCCATCCGTTGACGCGTGAAGTTTCGGTGAGGTTGGAGTGAAGTGCAGCCCCTCAGGATTTTCTAATGCATGGATACCACGCAAAGGATTAGGCTGGTGGTGAAGCAAGCAATAGGAGTGAGGTTGAAATAAGCGGAATGATGGTTGCGCTTCGCTTTACTTATGCGGCTAACCCGCCGGTTCGGCTTCCTGCCCCGTGTCGCTATCCCGTGTCGCAAAGCATGATGGCATAATGCGTATAAAGACCGGCGGCAGGTCTGTTATTATTGCATTCATTGGAATTAAAACAAGAATACTCAATTGCCCAATTGACACAGCTTAATTTCGACACTCTGATCATCGGCAGCGGTCTGGCTGGCCTCACCCTGGCGCTGAATCTGGCGCAAACCAACAAGGTGGGCCTCATTACCAAACGTGCGCTACTGGACGGCGCCAGCGGGTGGGCGCAGGGGGGGATTGCTGCGGTTTTGTCAGAGGAAGATTCGCCCGAAGCCCACATAAGGGACACGCTTACCGCCGGTGCGGGTCTCTGTAACGAAGCTGTTACGCGGTACGTGGTGGAAGAAGGACCCCGGGCCGTCCAGTGGCTCATTAGCCAGGGCGTTCCGTTCACTCGAAACCAGGGCAGCGGGACCGGGTATCATTTGACCCGGGAGGGCGGTCACAGTGTACGACGCGTGATCCACGCGGCGGATGCGACGGGGCAGGCCGTGCAGCTGACCCTGATCGAGAAGGCACGTACCCATCCAAATATCACCGTGCTTGAGCACCATGTCGCGATCGATCTCATTACCAGCGCGAAACTGGGCCGCACGGATCATAACGGCAACCGCTGCTATGGCGCCTATGTGCTGGACAGCGCAGCCGGACAGGTTTACACCATCGGCGCTAATAACACAGTATTGGCGACTGGCGGTGCCGGCAAGGTTTATCTCTATACCACCAATCCCGATACCGCTACCGGCGATGGTATCGCCATGGGTTGGCGCGCAGGCTGCCGCGTAGCCAATATGGAATTTATCCAGTTCCACCCCACCTGCCTTTATCACCCTCATGCCAAATCATTTCTCATCAGCGAGGCGGTACGTGGTGAAGGCGGTTTGCTGAAGCTTCCTGATGGCTCGCGATTCATGCCTTGGCACGATGAACGCGCGGAGCTCGCGCCGCGGGATATTGTCGCTCGTGCAATCGATTTCGAAATGAAAAAACGCGGACTCGATTGCGTTTATCTCGATATATCTCACAAGCCGGCCAATTTCCTGAAAGAGCACTTTCCCAATATCTATAAACGCTGCCTGGAATTCGGCATCGATATCACCTTGCAACCCATTCCCGTCGTGCCCGCCGCTCACTACACCTGTGGTGGCGTTTTCACCGATCGGAAGGGCAAAACCGACATGGATAATCTTTATGCGATCGGCGAAACTGCCCATACCGGTCTGCATGGCGCCAATCGGTTGGCAAGCAACTCCCTGCTGGAGTGCCTGGTGTTCGGTCAGGCGGCAGCCAATGATATTATCGGGCAGACGCCAGCGCCCGCCGTTGAGTTGCCGCAATGGGACGAAAGCCGTGTTACCAATGCAGATGAGGAGATCGTCATCTCGCACAACTGGGACGAATTGCGGCGTTTCATGTGGAGCTACGTTGGCATTGTTCGCACTACCAAGCGTCTGCAACGCGCACAGAACCGCATCAGTCTTCTACACGAAGAAATCAACGAGTATTACGCAAATTTTCGCGTAACCAGCGATCTGCTGGAACTACGAAATTTGGTGGATACCGCCGACCTTATCGTGCAAAGCGCCATGCTGCGGCATGAGAGCCGTGGTCTGCACTACAGCCGGGATTATCCGGAGTTGCTGCCGGAGGCGAAGGATACGGTAGTAAAGCGCGGGGCTACCGATTCTATCGCAACACAGGATTAGCCGAGTGTGAGCGAAGCTGCAAGCGGATTGGCTCGACAGAAGAGTGCCATTGATACTTCCAGAAACACCCAGCCATGCGAGGATTCTACTGCACCTTGCAGCTAATTAGTCGTCCCTGAAAAACCTCATCTTTAACAAAGTTCCATCATTAATCGATGGTTCTCTTCATTTTGTTTTTGTCCGAGGCATTGCAAGCATTCCAGGATTTGGGCGTACAAAAGCGCCAAGCGGCGCAGGATTTTGCGCAGGTTGTGCCCAGCGCCACATAACAAGGCGTTCATGGCATCCCCTCGGGCGCCCTTGAGGAAGTTTCTCCCCAGGCG
>NZ_FRBV01000001.1 GCF_900142705.1 Nitrosospira sp. Nsp11 | reverse complement strand
AAGATAATCTCGAAACTTTCTGGCGGCAGGCCAAGCTCGCACAGGCGCGCCAGCAGGGGGTCGATGTTGTCGGCCTCGTTGAGCGTGGGGATCACTATGGAAACTTGCGTCAAGGGCATCTCTAAAAATTGATTAGCAGATTGATCTTATCCACAATCCGATACCCAATATCGTTAATATTCGATGAAAATATGACGTGCCTCAATCGGGGCTTTACTGCGCTGCATCCTTTGATGGTCGAACCAGGCAACCGCTTTCTCATGCCAACTTGTGAGCCTGCAGATTTTACTCCAGGCTCATCAATCCAATTTGAGGATCTTCCCACGGTCAGGGTGAAGTGAATTCATGACGAGTAAGCTTTGGAGCTCTCTACTTCTTGCCGGAGTAGCTTGACGTCCGCTTCGCAGCACTTTTTTGAAATTAAAAGTCTCAAGAGTGGGCACAAGATGAAAGGGGCAGCAACAGGATGAGAGAGGCGATGCGAAGGGTAGACTATCGACTATTTGGCAAGAGCTTTGCGAACCAGGAAAACAGACGGTTTGTCCATTAAACCCGAGTCCGCTCCCATTTTGCGCGAAACAAGTCGCGTTATGTCAACAGACTGGTATCGGGGTCATCATAGAGGCCACAAAATGCATCTTGTCATGCCCATCATGCCAATTTGCCATACGATTTCACCAGCCGGCTGGCGTTTTGATTGTGGTCGCCTTAAGCTCTTATCGCACCTTCCTTGATATAAGTTATTTTACAAGGCCGGCCTGGTGATCAGCGTAATAATGCCGGACGGGGCTCAGCTTATCGTCAAGTTCGTATACCAGCGGCCGCCCTGTGGCTATGGATAGCTTTATTAGCTGGACAATGGACAAATCGTCCAGTTGCATCACCAGTGCACGCAAGATATGCTTATGGGCTACGATGAGAACGCGCTTTCCCTGTCGAATTTCTGGCAGGATTACCTCCTCCCAGTAGGGCAGCACCCGCAAGAGGGCTTCTTGCATGCTCTCAGTAAGGGGCAATTCCTGCCTGTCGATATTCGAGTAGCGCAGCTGATTTCCCGGGAATCGCGCGTCACAGGGGTCGAGCGGCGGCGGCCGCGCATCAAATCGCAACTGGGAGCCAAGGATGGGCCAGACGCCGAATTTCCTGATTGCCTTCAGGGGATCGATCCCTTCCAGGGCACCATAGTGGCGTTCGTTCAAACGCCAACTCCGCCGTACGGCCGATTGATCGACTCCCATCGCTTTTAATACGATACGCAGCGTTTCAGTAGCCCGTTGGAGTTCCGAGGTAAAGCATACATCGAACTTATATCCCGTCTCCCTGAGCAGGCGGCCAGCTTGCTCGGCCTCCTGCTCACCTCGTGGTGTCAGGGCAACATCATTCCAGCCGGTAAAACATCCATCCCGGTTCGAGATACTTTCCCCGTGGCGCAATAGGACGAGTTGTGTCATGTGCTGACTTACCTGCCTAAGCGAGATAAGTGGTAATTGACGCTCGGGCTTTGAGTATCAAAAGGGCACATGCTCTCTATTTTTTCGTTCTTGGACGTCCGGTCTGAAGCCGCCGCTGAGTATATACAATCTCAGTATAGACAACCATAGATAAAACGCGGTCAAAAAGCCAATCCCACATGAAATATTGATAAAAAAATCGAACCGTCGAGTCAAAGGTCCGGACGTTCTGCCAGCTCGCCAGCAGGTAGAATATCCGGTAGCAGATAACACTGATACCGGTTGGTACAGGGAGCGTGAGTAGCTTACGGTTCAGGCAAGATGAGCGTCGACAAACAGAGTATCTTCGCAGGAAGGCGATACTGAAAGAATGGTGTGTGACAGGTGTTCAGGATGGCCGGTAACCTGGACAAAGCGATGAAAGCCGGAGCCGCGTATTACTTTATGCCCCAGTAGGAAGCGATATGATCGATGATAAGACGGTTGGTTTCAGCATCGATCTCATAAGTCCGCTTGAAGTCCGGAGGTCCCGGCCAGCCCGAATCCGTAAATTCCCTGGCGTTGAAATACTTTGTTTTCGCATAACGAGGGATGACATGGAAGTGCACATCCGGATCAACCATCATCAACATCAGGTAATTCAGCCGATCGTAATTGAAAGCCTTGGCCAAAGCGGACTCTAGCTGCGTTATCACCTGATGAAGCTCAGTAAAGCTTTCCTGGCCAAGTTCCGAAAGTGAGCGAGCTGGCTCATGAGCGGCCAGAATCAGGGAACCAAGCGTTAGCTGGGCGGGACGCAACATGACGCTCCAGTATTGGTATTGATGAATTATTGTCTGTGGCGCGCCAAACTTCCGCATGGTTGCGTTATAGGCGGGGATATCCGGCGAGACATTGGTCATCGAAGAATCCATGAGATTTGGCAGCTGATGAGTTTGTCTTGCGAGGCTGGAGCCAATATTGAGTATTGCTCGCAGGATACTATGCAAAACATTTCGGCACAATCGCCTGTCTTGCGCCTGGTGCAGGGAACGTTAAGGAGCTGTTATACAGGGAAAGTTTAGGAGCTGTTATCGAGGAGGCGGCGTTTTTCAATGTATAGTCCGAAGGGACTATTTGCGCCGCCGTAGCGAGGCGCTATTTTATTATTTTGAGGTTATCGATGGGGCGACATTTTGTAGTTGAAACTTAAGAAGGCTTCTTGACAACATGCGGTAACTGATCAACAAGCTGGAAAAATAATAAAAGCGCGGACGGATGTTTTTATCTGCTATCTTTCCTGACATGCTGCAGCGAATGCGAGGGTTCATGAAGATTATTAATGGTTTCAGCATTGACAGGATTACCCGGGACTTGAGTGGCGCGATGTGGATTCTTGCGCGACTACCGGAAGATAACTCGGCGGCGACGGCCATCCACCGGTGCTTCCAGCGCGAGGTCTGGCGTGAAATCAGCCCCCGCGAGCGTCTTATAGCTTATGCGGCTCTGCCGTTCGTCCCATTCGTGGTTGCTGCGCTGGTAATGGTGTTTACCACGCTCAACGGAAGCGCCATAAAGAAGCGGACAGGAAAGGGAATCACTCGGCAAATGTGGGAGCAGATCGGTCTTGCAGCCCGGTTTGCGATCCTGTCTCCCTGGTACTATATCTTCGAACTGCACGACGACGACAAGAGAAAGCATGCTGGTGAGTACCTGAATCGGCTTGAAACAAAAGCCGGGCTGTATCTTTTTTTGCGCGACTACAATGGTGGACTTTCCATCCCCACCGAGCGGAGCACAATATGTATAAAAGACAAAGCACGTTTCATGGCCCGCTGCCGCGAGTTCGGAATCAAGACTGCGCCCATCCTCCTGAGCGTGGAGAAAGGAGAGGTCACCGCAGTCGATTGGAACGGACCGGGGTTGCCCGAGATCGATCTCTTCGTGAAACCGCTGTATGGACAAGGGGGAAAAAATGCCACGCGCTGGGATTACCTGGGCTCGGGGAAGTTCCGGCGCAACGATGGCGAAGTCGCTACTGAGGATCAAGTACTTGAGGGTCTGCGGAAGGCCTCTTGGCAGAATATTTTTCTGGTGCAGCCGCGCCTCGTAAATCACCATGAGATTGCCGACCTCGCCAATGGTACGCTGGCGACTGTTCGTGTGATGAGCTGTCGTAACGAGCAAGGCGGATTCGAAGTTACCAACGCGGTTTTTCGCATGGCGCGGAATAGCGCCGTCATTGTCGACAATTTCCATGCCGGAGGAATCGCTGCCAACGTGGATATCCACACCGGTGAACTAGGAAGAGGAGCTTGCGGGGCATGGGGAGCAACTGCGGATGGCTGGTATGAGCGGCATTACGAAACGCACGCTCAGATACTGCAGCGCAAGCTTCCGTGCTGGCCTGAGCTGATAGAGCTGGTGCAATATGCCCACGCCAGCGCCTTTTCCGATCAGGTAGTGATTGGTTGGGACGTCGCCCTGCTCGATAGCGGTCCGTGCCTTATCGAAGCTAACAAAGCACCGGACCTGGACATTATCCAACGGATCGGTAATGGCCCCGTAGGTAACGAACGGCTTGGGAAACTTTTGGCGTTTAATTTGAGACGAACTGTTGAGACCAAGTATGCCCGCGCAGAAGTATGCTGACATTCGCCTTAAGTGTGGCGAGGACTACCACCGTATCGCTTTCCGCATCGAATGACGCAGAGAAAACTCACGCGCGTGAGTTGTCGTTCTTCCCAGGCGCCAACGGTCGTGCCTGGCTATTCATCCGTAATAAGTTCAGCTTGTATAGATGGGCTTTGCAGGATTCCATTCCCCTTCGTTTCGGCGAAAAGCGCTTCAGCCCGTGCCAGATCCGCGGCGAAATCAATTTCACACCAAACATGCCCGGATACGGAACAAGCATTGACCACTTGTTTATCAGCCAGGCCGTCAATGATGCTTAGATACCAGAATTTAAGCGCAGCTTGATGTCGAAGTGCATTCTCGACTGCGCCGCGGAACAATTGCGGTCCGCGATCCCGGAAAAAAATAAGACCGATAGACTCGGCATCGGTTTGAGCCGCGGATAAAGTTTTGCTTACGTGCTTGACCCATCCTTTTTCATCCAGCTGGACTTTCATGTCGTCCGTGTCATAAGTGGACTTGTAATCTACCCCCAGGGTAATAGGGGCGGGATCCGAGTTCAGCATCTTCGCCAGCACAGCCGCATCAAAAACGGTATCCCCGTTCAGAAGCAGAAAATCGCTATCCATTACAGAACGCGCAATCCAGCAACTAGCCAGGTTATCGGCAACCTCAAAGAACGGATTAAAAATCGTACTGATCGGAGCGTGATTTGCATAACGCTGTTGCAATCGAGTTTCGACCAAGCTGGAATGAAAACCGGTCACGACAGTGATTTCGTCTATGCCTGCTGCCAGCAAGGTATCGATCTGCCGCTCAATGATTGGTTTACCCGAAACGGGCAAAAGACACTTTGGCATGTTTTCAGTTAGCGACAGCAGCCGCCGTCCCTGGCCAGCGCCGAGAATAATCGTTTTAGGCATTTTTTCTTTACTGCCCATCATATCCGCTGGTTTTTGACGCTTCAAAAATGTCGTTAAAGTTTGATGCTTCTAAGTAATTATCGCCATTCATCCACTCAAATTCAGAGGGAGGGGAACCGAGCCCGCTTCGCAGGCTGCTGAGCGCGCTAGAGTGGATATTGCGATAGGAACCTCAAGTACTCCTTGGGAACTGTCCATATTGTACTCGTCCCGTTAAGCTTAGGGAGTATCTCGATAAGCTCTTCGCGGAATTCGCATCGCGGGCTGCCACCCTCTCGTGAGGATCTTTCGTATTATCCTGAATCAGGCGGTTGGCCTCGTAGCGAACTCACAAAGAAGGTGAAGCTCACGGGGTATGAAAAATCTTTTCGGTCATAGCGCTCGGTTGACAAATGAGCTGACAAATAATCTGGAAAATGAACGGTCAACTGTCCGATTCCGGATTATGAGGCTTCGAGACTTCCGCCAGCCATTGCGGCGGCTATTTCTTTGTCGTTAGAGGACATTCTGACCTTGGACGGTTCGCTGATTAAACCGTTGGGTCAGGATATCAGGTGAGCAGCAGGCTCAGATCGGGCAATATGTCTACGTGCGCAGGAAAGGGATTTTTATCCCCGGGACGCACGCGGCCCAGGAATGCGACATTGTTAAGCTGTGCGCTTTGATAGTCGATCAACGCGTCGCCTATCATCAGCACACGCTCAGGCAAGAGCGTGTGATTCGATAAAATATCCGCGATCAGCTTCTGTTTTGGCGTGGGGGAGCCGCACACAGCGGTAAAATAGGAGGCCAGACCCCGGCGAACGACAATCGTTTTGAGTTCCGCTTCCGGTGTGCCGGAAGCGACAAATAAAGGAATGCGTGTTGCTTCTTTACGGATCAGCTCCGTCGCACCAGGTACCGCGTCACTGGCAATCACGGCCTCAACGACCAGTTCGGAAAAACGACGATCCAACTCCCGTTCTTCATCCGGAGTCAGTGGTGGTTTTTCTAAAAGATGCTCCTGGAAATGACGAAATTTGTGGTAGCGC
The DNA here is from genome assembly GCF_900142705.1 of Nitrosospira sp. Nsp11. Taxonomy (GTDB): domain Bacteria; phylum Pseudomonadota; class Gammaproteobacteria; order Burkholderiales; family Nitrosomonadaceae; genus Nitrosospira. The sequence goes on along the minus strand of NZ_FRBV01000001.1, from coordinate 625,880 downwards.
GACATGCCTCCGTGCAAGCTGTGATACTGCATCACCGCAGTCATCACTGTTTCCCCGTAGCTTCGATAGAGATCGCCGAAAGCTTGTGTCTTGATTTCACCAGATTCGACCACCACGCCATCGAAATCGAAAATGATGGCTTGCCACGCCGCTGTGTTCATGCTTTATTGTCGGACGCCAAGGGCGTCGCCTCGTCATCTTCACCTGAGTGGTGCATGGTCCTGTGGATATCCCGCAGACAATCCAGTAATCCCTGACCCAGATCGACATGTTCGTTAAGTACCAATTTGCGGCCAATACGGGGTTGAAATGCATAAGGAGTAACCTCGTAATGGTGCCCCGCACGCGCCTCGTCGAAATGTAATTCGATCTTCCAGGGCATGATTTCAGAAATCATGGTCATGACGTCCTTGATGCGTAACCGCTCCTGGCCGGTCAAGATCAAATGACGATTGGCAAACTCTGGCGCGAGCACCTGAACACTCATGCGCGCCGCATCCTCAACATGGATGTATTCGCGGATTGCCTCACCGCTACCGTGGTACGTTATCGAATGACGGTCCACCGCTTCATGCAGCATACGGTAGATTCCATTACGTGCGTCAGCACGCCTGCCGTACAATGATCCATACCGTAAAATACTATAGTCCAGCCCGTAGCGCTCATGATAAGTCTCAATAAAGCGTTCTGCCGCCTGCTTGCTGGCACGATAAAAAGAGCCAGACTCGGAATAGACATAAATAGTGCTGGCAAAAACAAATCGGCGCGCCCCGGCAAGACGCGCTGCTTCCAGGGCGTGCATATTACCTAATACATTAATTGTTGCGGTCGCCAGTGGCTTATCGTTGGCTTCATCAATATCCGCAATGGCAGCAAAATTATAAACAACATGAGCACCCTGAGCCGCTTTCGTCACTTCATCCAGATTCATGATGTCACCGATGATCATCTCCTGATCGGGACGCTGATAAATCGATGGGCGGCGATCAAACAAGCGCACGCGATAGCCGGCGTTGGATAACGCATCGGCCACATGGCTTCCCAAGAAGCCGCTGGCGCCATACACGATCGCAATTTCGTTAGGCATTTCCGTGTTGCCTGTCTTTCATCACATCCGCTTTAGCCAGCCCCTGAAGCAGATTCTCCGCGGCTTCCACCTCCATTCGCTGACGTGCTTCCTTGGCGTGGGAACCAATATGGGAGGTAAGAATTGCCGTTTCACATTTTAGTAGCGGGCCGTGATACGGTTCCTGCTCGAAAACATCGAGTGCGGCAGCAGCCAGGCGACCGGAAATCAAGACCTCCGCAAGCTCGGCTTCATCGATAAGGCCTCCTCGGGCCGTATTTATCACTACAGCACCTGGCTTCATGCGCGCGAGCGCCGCCTTGTCAAGCAAGTGGTGCGTGTCGGCCCCATAAGGCACGTGCAGGCTGATGATATCCGCTTCCGCCAGAAGATCTTCCAATGGTACCAATCGTACTCCTAGCGGTGCCTGCTCCACGTATGAATCATACGCCACAATCTTGGCCTCAAATGCCTGGCACAGCCGCGCGACACGCCGCCCGACGCGTCCTAGTCCGATGATGCCTACCCGCTGGGCAGCGAGCAGACGTCCCTGCGTCCGCGGCCATTTGCCCGCATGAAGCAATCGATCAGTCTGGGATATCTGCCTCAAGGCGTCCAGTATCAGGCCCAGGGTGAGTTCAGCAACTGCCTGCGCCGGGGCCTCTGGCGTGTTAAGCACAGTGATACCGTGACGTTCTGCAGCCACAAGATCTACACTGTCCACGCCGCTTCCGCAGCGAGACACCACTTTCAGGCTTCTGGCGGAGGCAAAGACGCGTTCTGTCAGGGGTTCGATGCCCGCAATCATCCCCACGGTATCCGAACCCAGCAAAGCGATGGTTTCGTCTTCCGTAAGTTTGCGACCATGGCTGTTCTTGGTGATATGCATGCCGTCTTTTAGCAAATTCTGGAGAGCGGGATTGTTGTCCACGTCAAACGATGAAGTGGAGATAACGAGTTTATTCATAAACCTTCTCTTATATTCTGCATATGGCTTCGGCAAAGGGTGTCCAAAATACGAATATCCAGACCATAGCCAAGAAAACTGAAGCCGGCCTGGATGTAATGACGCAGTTGGTCCAGATCCGGCTCAACGACGTGAATACCTCCCGATTTGCCGAGGCGACGCCCGGCTTCATGTACCCGTTTTATCGCCGACTGGACTTCGGGGTAATCCAGTTCGCCTGGATGCCCCATGGACCCGGATAGATCGTACGGGCCAATGATATAAGCGTCAACTCCGGGAACCGAAAGTATGGAATCGATGGCATTGACTGCATCGATATGCTCAATCATAACGACCACAATCGCATTATCCTCCAGCCAACGCCGATATTCCTGAAATCGTGCACCGTAGCCTTGCGCGCGGGCCAGACCCACGCCCCGCTGACCCCGCGGCGGGTAATAGACGGCTTGTACCGCTGCTTCCGCATCCGCCGCGGTTTTGACCATGGGAACCATCACGCCGGTTGCGCCGGCATCCATGACACGCTTGATCTGGTCAGGATGATTTGAAGTCAACCGCACGATCGCTGGGCATCGCTGGCCGTCGAGCACCTGGATCAGCATTTGAACGTCGCTTAGCTCCAGGACGCTGTGCTCTGTATCCAGGACGAGCCAGTCAAAACCGGCCGCAGCCATGATCTCTGCGATTGTTGGATGCCCCAGGGTGATCCATGAACCAATGGTCAGCGCATTTCTGGCAAGTTTCGATTTTAATTGCATAGCTATGCCTTAGAAGGCCGCAAGAACAGGCCTGTGTTTGTGAGTATTTGATTCAATATGAGGTCAGCAGTGGGTCAGCCTCCATCAACCTGGCGACACGCTCCAGATCGGCCTGAGTATCTACCGCCTGCGTATTGAACTGGGTTCTCACCATCTTCACCCGATAACCGTGCTCCAGCAACCGCAGCATGTCTACGGACTCCAGTTGCTCTAATGGAGTTGGCGGTAACCGGGCGAAATCAAGCAATGTTTCACGGCGGAAGGGGATAATGCATACCTGCTTATAGGCGAAAGTATGCGGGGAATCCAACTGGGATGAGGCCGGCACCGTCGGTATCGGCTGGCGCGACATATAGAGAGCGTCACCCTGCTGATTCATCACTACCTTGATTGTGTTGAAGTCATGGAAGTCAGCTTTATTTTCAATGGCGCGCACGAGATTAACGCAGCCCAACCGGGGATCTTGCCGGAATGGCTCTACCGCGGCATCGATCATTTCCGGGTGGGTCATCGGTTCGTCGCCTTGTACCATCACAATAAGTTCAGCATCAAGGCCGGCCACGGCCTCGGCAACCCGATCGCTCGCACGCTCATGAGTGTCGGCAGTCATTATTACGGCAGCGCCAAAATCCTCCGCCACTCGCCGGATTTCCTCGTCGCAAGTTGCTATGTAAGTAGCATCAAGGGATCTGCTAAGGGCAACGCGCTTGTAGACATGTTCCAGCATTGAACGCCCCAACAGTTTTGCAACCGGTTTTCCGGGAAAACGCGATGAACCCATGCGGGCTGGGATTACAGCAATTGTTCTCATTGGTAAATCATGTTAATTAATGTCTATCAGATAATAGGTGCATTTTATTATTCGCCGTCAATTATCGGCCCTATACATTAGTATCGGAACCAATCGGCTTACGAATGGCTTTTTTGAAGCTCGTTTTTATCGTGTCCATTCCTGTCGCCAGGAAAAATACCCTGCCGGAACTTGAACCTGAACCGGAACCAGCTTTCTATAGTAACAGAAGTTTGTGGAGTAAAAATACCGGCTGTGCTAGTAAACGAATATCGCCCCGTGTACAATTACGCGCATTTTCGTCGCAAGAAACAAATGGGAATAATCAATGAAATGACGGATATACTGCTTTTTGCCATCAGCACGCAAAGAATGAAAGCGCGAGTATGAAGGCTCTTTTTTTTCTACGCCATTATAACGATATAGATCATATTACACCTGTAATTTCCAGGTGGGTCGGTTCTGGTCATACCTGTGACATTGTTCTGATAGGCAACTCGCGGTTTCGTAATGACTATCGTATCAAATTCCTGAAGGGACTCAATGGTGTTCGCATGGCGTACATCGCTGACGTGTTGACCCCTATCGAATTTTTGGGGTGGTTTTTTCAGACACTGATATTGATCCGCAGCTTGCGCCGCCCATTCATCGGTCCAATCATGAAGGTGCTGGCGGAGGTTTTCAATGCCAAGAGACGTGAGCCGATCTGGCAGAGTACCGCCAACCGACTGTTGAGGCGCAGCTTTGGCGAAAGTAGCGAGGGGGTAGTAGTATTCGACTGGATAGAAAGAAATTCATCCATCTGCGTGGAGTGGGTCAAGGTGGTGTTATCGACGGCGCGCGCCATGGGTCTGGGCACGGTTTCGTTGCCGCATGGGGATAGTCCTCATGCGAGTCAGTTGATCAGGCGCCGCGAACTGACCCTGGAACCCGACACCACGTTTGCCAATGCAGGAATTTTCGAAAAAGTGGTGGTGCCTAACGAATTATGCTCGGTGCGCTTTCGTCCGTTTATGGATAACCAGAAGCTTGCCGTACTGGGTTCACCACGCTATTGCGACGAATGGCTTGCCAAAGTGGCCGAATTGATGCCGCCTTCGCCACTGACCCGTTCTGATAGCAAGCTCAAAGTGGTGATGTTTTTGAGAAAGAGTAATTTTTCAACGTTCTGGGAGGAAGTAGGCGAGGTCGTGCGCATCGTTGCCGGCTTTCCGGGGGTGGAGCTGATAATCAAGCCCCATACCCGCGGTGGGTGGCAGCAATCCCTTACGAAGGACATGTCCCTGCGGCGTTTGCCTAACGTGAGCGTGGCGGGAGATATTCATTCCATTTATCTCATGAATTGGGCGGATGTAATAATTGACCTGGCTACCTCGGTTGTATTTGAGGCGGTCAAAAGGAAGAAGCCAGTATTGGCTGCGGACTATCTTCATGCTGGGCGTTCCGCACTGGCTGAATTCATACCTGAGGCAGAGTTGCGCTGCCGGGATGACGTATATAGAAATATCGAAAGGTTTCTTTCCCACGGCTGCGATTCTTTTTATATAGAAGAGCATCGCCAACGCTTCGTGAGGGAAATGATCGATGTTGGTGGTCCCGACGTATTGTCCCGTTATGTTGCACTGCTGGAAGGGCAGGTGCGGTCAAAAACCAGCCAGAACCGGGATCATCCGCATGATCGTGCCGCTAAACTCGCTTTCGCTTGATTAGCCTCTGCCGGCCGACGTTCCAAGGAGATTACTGACCCGTATGTCGGCACAGCCATCCATTGACGTGGTAATCCCGGTCTATAATGCGCCAGCGCTGACGCGGCATTGCATCGATTCTGTCGTTGCATGTCTCAGTGAATCGATCCGGCATATTTATGTGCAGGATGATGCGTCCGATGTCGAGACGCGCATGATGCTCGATCAATTGCCGTATGAACAGGTCTACGTTCATCACGCACAGAAAAATCAGGGCTTCGGTGCGTCGGTAAACGAGGCAGTCGGTCGCTCCGACGCGTCTTTCGTATTGATACTCAACTCGGACACGACGTCAAGCGAGGATTTTCTGCCGACGCTGTGCGCAGCGATGGCGGCAGACCCGCAGCTAGCGGTCATTATTCCCGCCGGCAACGACTATGCCAGAGACAATCTGGACCGGTATGTGCGCGAGCCCGGCGGTTATATTCGTACCCACCGCCTGCGGGGCCATGCATTCCTGATCCGACGTCACGTTTTCCAGGAAATCGGCGGTTTCGATCCGGCATTCGGCCGCGGATATTATGAAGATATCGATCTTGGCCGCCGCCTTGACCTACGCGGTTGGCGCCTTGGCGTACACCCTGGCGCCAGGATACAGCACGAGGGTGGGGGGTCTTTCGGCCGTGGCAGATCTTACAAGGCGCTGGTAAAGCACAACCGCAGCCTTTATTTCGCGCGCTATCCTAACGCTTCACTTAATATCCTGCTTCTGTCGGCCAATTGCCCGCCGACACATCTTCCTCCGGATCTTCTTGATGCGCTTGATTACGTGTTTCGGGAAGGAGGTTACGTTTATTGGGTAACGCCGGAGCCGGCGCGACTGCTTCTTTGCTTGCAGATGCGCAGCTACGCCATGGGCCTGGAGGTGGTGGTAAGGCTCCTGCTGCGCAGCTGGCGCGAAGAAAAGCGCATCTCCCAAATATGGATGCTGCCCGATACTTCGCGTCTGCTACGTATGTTGATCATGCCGTGGGCGCGTATCTGCGGCCTCGAGGTTTTATCGTGGGAGTGGGCTTCGGCAGCGCAGAGCGTCACCCCGAAGTTAATGTCTAAATAACTCGTCTGCCTCGGTGAAAGATTGAATGGGATGGAAAGGATATCTACGAAGCGTGTGTTTCGAACTTTATTCCCGGTATCTCCCACATCATTCCATTGCCAAGTCACATACCAAGTCATGGATTTAGCGCATATTTTTGAGGTCGTTATGCGAGGATGAGATGCGGGTAACCATACTCGGATGCACCGGTGGCGTGGCGGCGAATTTAAGAACCACTTGCCTGATGCTGGATGACGACATTCTGGTTGATGTGGGTACCGGCGCGGGGGATTTAACGCTGGCCGAGATGCTGCGTATCAATACGGTATTTCTTACTCATTCGCATCTCGATCATGCGGGCTTGCTTCCCATGGTGGCGGATATGGTGGGGCCGCGTCGTGAGAGGCCGCTTACGGTTTACGCATTGGCTGAAACTATTGCCATCCTGAAGCAGGATATGTTCAATTTTCGCCTTTGGCCCGATTACACCGCATTGCCTTCACCCGACAATCCCTATGTGGTATTCCGGCCCGTGACAGTGGGACAGAGCGTCGAATCGTCGGGAAGGATGATCACTCCGCTCCCGGCGCGGCATGCTGTGCCGGGTGTGGGCTATCAGCTTGATAGCGGCAAGGCAAGTTTCGTATTCAGTGGCGACACAACTTACCATGAGCCGTTCTGGAATACATTGAACTCAATCAGCAACCTGCGCTTTCTGATGATTGAAACGACCTTTCTCAACCACAACGTTGTGGGTGCCGAGGCTTCTGGCCATATGCGCCCTGAACTGCTGGCCCAGGGGTTAAAGCAGCTCAACAAGCCGGTCCGGCTTCTGATCACTCACATGGAACCGGGCAATGAGGACGCGACTATGGCGGAAATTCAGGCAGCAGCAGGAGAATTCAAACCCGAGAGATTGAAGCGCGGGCAAATATTCGAGTTCTAACAGCCTGTCGGACTTAAGGAATCACAGCGAAAAAATGAATGGTTGAGGGCAGATTTTGAGAATTTTGAGGGCCAATAGTTATTCTATTGGCCGAAAAAGCGGCGAAATATGAACTAGCCAGACGCTTTTGCAGCCGGTTTCCTTTAAGGTCCGACAGGCCGCTAGAGACTCTCGAAAAGATTTTCGGCGAAGCCGCCCGGTTCGCCGATGAGTGGACGGCTGAGCTACTAAAGTGGACTACAACCACTTTTTCCAGCGGAATAGCGCCAGCATCCCCACACTGATCACAGCCATTGCTCCCAGAACCGCGAAGAATCCCCAGTACCAGTCAAGCCCAGGCAAGTGTTGGAAATTCATCCCATAAATGCCGGCTATCAGGCTCAGTGGCATGAATATGGTTGTAATAACGGTGAGAACCTTCATAACCGTACTGATGCGGTAGCTCACGCTGGACATATAGATGTCGAGCATGCCACCTGTCACGTCGCGTAGAGACTCAACCGACTCGATGATGTGAATAGTGTGATCATAGACATCACGCAGGTAAAGCAAAGTATTGCGGGTGAACAGCGGCGAATCCCCTCGTTGCATGGAACTGATCACTTCGCGTAATGGCCACAGCGATTTGCGTAAAAAAGCATTTTCCCGCTTCAGGTGATAAATCGAATGCAGAGTGGTAGGTTGAGGACGGGCTATCAGTTCCGTTTCGAGTACTTCGATTTTTTCATCGAGTCGCTCAAGAATGACAAAATAGCTATCCACGATGGCATCAATCAAGCTATACATCAGAAAGTCCGGACCCAGGTTTCGTATCTGGCCTTTTCCCGAGTGTAAGCGCTCACGCAGCGACCCGAATTGAACCCCATCCGTTTCCAGGAATGAGAGCACGAAATCTTTTCCCAGCACCAGGCTGATCTGGTCAGAGGTTATCATTTCTTCTTCACTTTTGCGCTCATAGCCGAAGGTTTTGAGTACCACATAAATATAGTCGCCGTAGTCCTCCAGTTTCGAACGCTGCTCGGTATTGAATATATCCTCCAGCACCAGCGGATGAAGATTAAAACACGCACCGATTTGTTCCATCATACCGATGTCGCCCAATCCACGGACGTCGATCCATTTGATGCCCGGCGCGAGCTTAATCTTGTCGGCCAGCTCAGCAGTGGTTACCTCATATTCGCGCGTACTATTCGTATCGTAATTCAGCAGGGTGATGCGAGGCGCGACATTTTTTTTTATGCCGATATGCACCAGCGTGCCTGGAGCAAGGCCCGCTTTTGTCGATCTCTTTCTGGAGTGTGACGCCATCGTGGATGATATGGGTTAGGTACCGGCTGCGTTCGGGGCGGCTTTATCGGCTATGCGCGCCTTGCTTCCCTCCAGCGGCTTTATACGAAAATTGAAACCGAGCGCGGACCATTGCTCAATTTCGGCGGACAGCGCTGTATCAGTCAAGGGATTGCGTTCCAGCCATTTCCGTTCGATGTGTAAATCGAATTCTTTGCCGCTGAGGCGAACTTCCAAATCCGGCAACTGGATATCACTACGACTGCGATGGAACAGCGCAGCCAGACGAAGTGCCAGGAGCAGAGCGAAGTCCGGGGGGTCGGTAATAAATTCCCGCATTTTGCTTGCAACCCCCCTATGGGCGAGGGCAAGCGCGCTCAAGCGTTCTTGTTCTTTTCTTGAGAAACCCGGCATATCAGCGTTACCGAGAATATAGGCCGAATGTTTGTGATAGCCGGAATGGGCTACTGAAATTCCCACTTCATGCAGCCGCGCCGCCCACGAGAGAATTAGCAGCAATTCCGTTGCTTCATCAGGAAAATCCGTCAACAGTTGTTTACCAAGCAAAAGGGCCAGCGATTCCACCCGCTTCGCCTGGGCGGAATCCACTCGATAGCGCTGCATAAATTGTCTTACCGTAACTTCGCGCATATCGCGATTATGGAAGCGCCCGAGCATATCGTAGAGCACGCCCTGCCGCAGTGCTCCCATGGCCTGAGACATTCGGCGTATTCCCAGCTCGGAAAATACTGCCGACATGATGGCGAAGCCGCCAACAATAACGGGCGCCCGGTCAGCACGGAGTCCCGCAAATTCCAGCTTTCTGATATCGCCAACCTTGAGCAGGCATTCGCGAAAATTTTCCAGCCCTTCCAAGGTGAGGTCCCCGTCGTCGCCTTCTTTAGCGAGATTGTTCAGCTTGATGATGTCGCCCAGCGCGCGCGCCGTACCGGATGAGCCAAACGCGTCCTGCCAGTGGATACTGGAGAACTCTGCGGCGATGGCTTGCACTTCACTGCGCGCTGAGAGTTCGGCTCGCCTCATCGCACCCTTGGTAATCTTTCCATCTGGAAAAAAACGCAGGCTATAACTGACGCAACCCATATACAGGCTTTCCAGTTTGACCGGTTTCAGGCGATTGCCAATGATCAACTCGGTAGAGCCGCCGCCAATATCCACAACCAGGCGAGCGTTGCTTGAGGCGGGAAGACAGTGCGCGACTCCCAGATATATGAGCCGCGCTTCCTCATACCCCGCGATAATTTCGATGGGGAATCCCACGGCCGCCTCCGCTTTTTTTAGAAATGCGGGGGCGTTCCTGGCTACTCTAAGCGTATTCGTACCGACTGCACGTACCGTGTGCGGCGGAAAACCCCGCAAACGCTCGCCAAAACGTTTTAGACAACCTAAAGCGCGTTCCTGAGAATCCTCATCCAATTGCCCCTGGGGGGTAAGGCCGGCGGCAAGTCGTACCATCTCGCGTAAACTGTCCAGCGGATATAGCTGCTTACCCACTACGCGCGCGACTTGCAGACGAAAGCTGTTTGAGCCGAGGTCTACCGCCGCGAGAGTGGAGTATTCGAGCATGGATTTTCGGGTGTGCAAATATCGCGGGATTTATTCCCTTACTTCCCGTTCAATTTCTTCAACGGTAACATGGCGTACATCCCTGCCCTTGACCATATATACCACGTATTCCGACATATTCTTGGCGTGGTCGCCGATTCGCTCGATGGCTTTTGCTATAAACAGGATTTCGAGAGCGGTAGAAATTTTGCGCGGGTCTTCCATCATGAAAGTGATGAGCTGGCGCATGATAGAACGGAATTCCTCATCTACCAACTCATCCTGGCGCACGACCTGAGCCGCTGCTGTCAGATCCAGACGGGCAAATGCATCAAGTGATTTCCGCAGCATGTCCAGCGCGATGTGCGCAACATGCCTGATCTCGACGAATCGCGGCATATGCATCCGGTCGGTCTGGTATATCAGCTTGGCCATGCGTGCAATCTTCTCGGCTTCGTCACCGATACGCTCCAGATCGGTAATGGTCTTGATGACCGTCATGATCATGCGTAAATCGCCGGCTGCCGGCTGCCGGCGGGCAATGATCTGGCTACAAATTTCGTCGATCGAAACTTCCATGGCATTGACGCGATGATCATCGGCAATGATACTTTCTATCAGGCACTCGTTTCCGCTCGTTAACGCCTCAATGGCTTTCTCGATCTGCTCTTCCACAAATCCACCCATATGCAACACGCGGGTCCTTACGGCCTCGAGATCGGCGTCAAACTGCTTGGATATATGTTCGCTACTCACCATCGCACACCTGCTGATCGATTGAAAGCAAAGAATGACAAGAAATGTTACTCGCCGGTTGTGACAATTTTATGTTCCTCACCCCGTATAGCCAATTGTTTGGACGCCGCTATCGCTGCTAAGCAATAGCACGTCCGCGCCGCGCTTTGCGAATAACCCGTTGGTAACGACCCCGGTAATCTGATTGAGCGCTGCCTCCAGTTCAACCGGGTTAAGGATTTGCAGTCCCTGTACGTCAAGAATGATATTGCCATTGTCCGTGATGAAATTTTCGCGCAGCCTGGGCTGGCCACCCAGCCGTACTATTTCTCTCGATACATAACTACGTGCCATCGGGACAACTTCCACAGGTAGCGGAAATTTACCGAGCACATCAACCAGTTTGCTTTGGTCGGCGATACAGACGAATTTTTTTGCCACCGCAGCGACGATTTTTTCTCGTGTCAATGCCCCACCACCCCCTTTTATCATGTGCAGGTGTTTGGTAATTTCGTCCGTTCCATCCACATATACCGGAAGCACATCAACGCTGTTCAAATCCATGACCTCGATACCATGGCTGCTGAGCCGCCGCGCTGTTGCCTCTGAGCTGGCTACCGCTCCTTCAATTTTATACTTGACTGCGGCCAACTCATCTATGAAGTAATTTGCAGTCGTACCGGTGCCCACCCCGACTATGCTGCCCGCCGGGACATATTGGATGGCGGCCCGGGCGACCGCACGTTTTTGCTCGTCTTGGTTCATGGTGTTATTTTTTGGTTTTGGGAGTAAACGTTTAATTATTTATGAGGATAATACTATCCGCTGATTTTAACAATGAAGCTGGGCATTTAGCCTTTCCCGGCATGCTAAAATGCATAGCCCTGAAATCAGGAAATCCGGCTTTAATGAAAAACAATTATCTCGAAAGAATTCTCACCGCTCGGGTTTATGATGTCGCGATAGAGACTCCGTTGGAGCTTGCACCAAATTTGTCTGCACGCATGCATAACCGGCTATTGCTGAAGCGGGAGGATATGCAAGAGGTTTTTTCATTCAAGCTGCGTGGAGCTTACAACAAAATGGTCAAGCTTTCCCCCGCTGTGCTTAGACGCGGCGTGGTGACGGCGTCAGCAGGGAATCATGCGCAGGGGGTGGCGCTTGCGGCGCAACGGCTGAATTGCCGCGCGACCATCGTGATGCCGGTCACTACGCCGCAAATCAAAATGCAGGCGGTCGAGGCGCGCGGTGCGACGGTAATAACACATGGAGATTCCTATGACGAGGCGTATGCCTACGCGTTGAAATTTTCCAGAGAGGAGCATGCCACTTTTGTGCATCCCTACGACGACCCCGACGTCATTGCGGGGCAGGGTACAATCGGGATGGAGATCCTTCGCCAGCACGCCGGAGCAATCTACGCCATATTTGTCCCGATAGGCGGTGGTGGCCTTATTTCCGGTATCGCCTCGTACGTAAAGAGGCTTTATCCGGAAATCAAAATCATCGGTGTCGAGCCAACGGATGCCGATTCCATGTATCAGTCCCTGAAAAAAAAACGCCGAGTCAAGCTCGCGCAGGTGGGATTGTTTGCGGATGGCGTGGCAGTGAAGCAAGTTGGAGGAGAAACTTTTCGTTTGTGCCGCGAGCTGGTAGACGAAATCATCCTGGTCGATACCGACGCTATCTGTGCTGCGATCAAGGATGTGTTCGAGGATACTCGTGCGATTCTGGAGCCGTCCGGGGCGCTGTCTGTCGCCGGAGCAAAGGCTTATGCCAAGAGAGAGAAAATTCGTGATAAGGATTTGATTGCGATAGCCTCTGGCGCCAACATGAATTTTGACCGATTGCGTCATGTTTCCGAACGAGCGGAACTGGGCGAGCAGCGTGAAGCGGTGATGGCCGTTACCATTCCCGAAGAGCCTGGCAGTTTCAGGAAGTTTTGCGCCATGCTTGGAACGAAAAGCATTACTGAATTCAATTATCGCTATGCTGATCCGAAAGAAGCGCATGTGTTCGTCGCCGTGTCGGTGCGCAATCGCGAGGAAGCGGCAAAACTGATCAGAAGCCTGGAGAAAAGCGGCTTGCGCACAGAGGATTTGAGCGACAACGAAATGGCAAAGCTCCATGTTCGCCATCTGGTGGGAGGACGCGCCCTTGAGATAAAGAATGAGCTTCTCTACCGCTTTGAATTTCCAGATCGCCCAGGTGCCCTCGTGAAATTCCTGAACAGCATGAGCCTTCACTGGAATATAAGCCTGTTCCACTACCGCAACCATGGCGCAGATTACGGAAGGGTGCTGGTGGGCATGGAAGTGCCGCCTGAAGAGAAGGACGAGTTCGAGGCGTTTCTAAGACAGCTTGATAATCATTACTGGGATGAAAGCGAAAATCCTGCTTATAAATTGTTTTTGGGTTAGGCGCGACCTGAGTGTTTCATATGGCATCGGTATCACTGATCGGAGCGAGTGCCTTGATGAGGATAGAGAAGAGGAGGAACTTTTTCGCCTCTCCCGGAATTTCCCGCGCTTGATAACAGAGGGACGAACAGCGCAGATGACATTTCGCTTATGAGTATGGCGCGAGTTTAAAGAGGACCGCCAGTAGAAAGATTTTTGTCTTATAAAGCCGAAACGCTTCATTTTCGGATGTTTTTCAAAATCCTTATGTCTGGGGAACTAAGGAAAATTATAAATGAAATGTGTGCGAAGATGCAAAGGCAGGTTTCTATTCGCCATAAGTGTGTTGTTGTCAGTTCTCATGAACTCGAGTAATGTGCATGCTTTTAAAATAGTAGACCTGTTCAAGGATAGTGGCGTAAGAGTGGGCGGATGGATTAACGGTGGAGCAACTTACAACCCGAGCAATCCCGGCAATGGATACAATGGCTCCGTTACGTTTGCCGATCGGGCGAACCGATTTCAATTAAATCAATTCAATATATATATACAGCGAACTGTAGTGACGGAAGGCAACGCGTTTGATCTGGGTGGACGCTTCGATTTCATGTTCGGCACAGACGCTATCTATACTCAGGCTTTCGGCGTCCCTTCTTTTGATGTTAATACCGGCCAACCGCGGGACAGGGGGCACTGGGATCTGGATTTATGCTGCTCTTCCACCCGTACCTACGGCATTGCACTCCCGCAGGCATATGCGGAAGCCTACTTGCCGATTGGCAACGGCATCAACATCAAAGCGGGTCATTTTTATTCGCCTACCGGCTATGAGACTGTTCCGTCGCCCGACAATTTTTTCTACACCCATGCCTATACATTTAATAACGGCGAACCGTTTACCCATACAGGACTGATGGGCAACTACGCAGTCAATGCAAACTGGTCCGTCATGGCCGGCGCGATCACGGGCAGTGCCACGGGAGGGTGGGACGGGGGTTTTGACAAGCAGTTAGGCAATTGGGGAGGGTTAGGCGGTATTACCTGGGTTAGTAATGACAAGAGAAGTTCAATCAATGTCACCGGTACATACAGCGAGACTTCCGCGCGAAGCACCAGACCCTGGGGTATGTACAACGTGGTATTGCAGCACAGGGTTACCCCTAAAACCCATTTGGTTCTGCACCACGTTCATGGCTACGTCGGTGGCGTTTTGCTGAACGGTGCCCCCAAGAACGTCGAATGGTATAGTCTCAGCTCGCACCTGTATTACGATCTCCTGAATGACCTGTCAATCGGGATAAGAGGTGAATGGTTTCGCGATAGAGATGGTTTTCGCGTCTTTTCGCCCTTTCGTGTGCTTGCTGCTACCGACAACATGGGACACAGTTCTGCGGGAAACTTCATCCCCATCAGCGCCCCGGCCGATTATTATGCAGTCACAGTAGGCATGAACTGGAAACCGGCCAAAAGGTTGAAGTTAGACTGGAAACCCATGCAAAAGCTGAACATTCGCCCTAATATTCGTTATGATAGAGCGGATGGCATTCATCAATCGTATCGGCCTTTCAATAGTCGAAAGGACCAAGTGCTGTTTTCTCTCGATGCGACTATTCCTTTCTGATGCTGAATTTGACTGGGTTGCAACATACCTCAAAATCATACTGGGAGTTAGCACTTGCCGTTGACAACAGGCCATCACGTCGTCGTTCGTGTTGTGTTTAATTGCTTCCCCGCCTTTCCTTTTCTACTGCGGTACCCGCCATTTTACCGTCGTGTCCGTTAGAGTCATGCTGGGCCTGCTCTACTGCCATTAGTCGGTGAGCAGCCGCTTCCTTTACATTCTCCTCAGCGCTTTCGTGGTATTTGCGCACCGAAGCGGGAGCATGTGATTTTAAATCTTGTGCTTCCCTACCATATAGATGCTTTTTTCTTCATAATGCTCCAGCACTTCTTTTGTTCGGCTGCCTTCGTCTCCATTTCTCTGCCGCCTCTTCAAAGAACTTAGCCAAGACGTCATGATCGCTGCGTATGTGCGCGTTCTGAACCATCTTACGAAATTAGTGTTATGAACGGCGACATGAGGGCTCATCTGCGCAGAGGAAGCTAATATACCAAGGGAAAAAGCTGATTTTTTTCAAAGATTAGTCCGTTTCCTAATAGGGCCTAACTCACCCCTGTACGCAATTTCCTTGAATGTTCACAACTATTTCACAATAAACCAACATTTAATTGATATTTGTTATGTTAAGTTGACAAAAAAATAACAACTATAGTTGTGGTGTCTTTACCTAAGGGGAATCACTTATGTCATGCGTGCCCAAACGTCGAAGCCGGATGATATTTGCCTCTGCGGTTAGCCTGTTCGCAGCGGTTGATAGCTCAACCAATGCGCACGCCGATGCCAGTGTTGATTCCGCGATTGAATGGGTAAAAGACAGCGGGATAAGGATGGGTGGCTGGATCAATGGTGGAGCCACTTTCAATCCCGGCCAGGCCAGCGGCTTTAATGGTCCGGTGACTTTTGCTGATCGTTCCAATCGATTCCAACTGAACCAGTTCAATATATTTATAGAACGCCCCGTAGTGGCTGAGGGCAGCACGTGGGATATTGGCGGGCGCTTTGATTTCATGTTCGGTACGGACGCCATTTTTACCCAAGCTTATGGTGTTCCGGCATTCGACGTGAATTCCGGGCAGCCTTTGAGCAGAAGCAATTGGGATCTCGACTTGTGCTGTGCTTCGACGCGGTATTACGGTATCGCGATCCCCCAAGCGTACGCGGAGGTGTATGTTCCGGTCGGCAATGGCCTGAACGTCAAGGCTGGCCATTTTTATACGCCTATCGGTTATGAGTCTGTTCCAGCCCCCGACAATTTCTTTTACACCCATGCCTACACGATGCAGTATGGCGAACCCTTCACCCATACGGGGGTTCTGGGTAATTACAAGATCAACGGGAACTGGTCGACTATAGGCGCGGTTACCACCGGTAGCGCCACCGGTGGCTGGGACGGCGGTTTTGATAAGCAATTAGGCAACTGGGGCGGGATAGCCGGTATCACCTGGACCAGCGACGATATGGGCAGTTCGGCCAACATAAGCGGCACCTACGGTGAAACCTCCACGCGAAGCAACGAGCCTTGGGGAATGTATAGCGTTGTGCTGAAGCACAGGATCACGAGCAAAACTCATTTTGTTTTGCAACATGACCATGGTTATGCCGGCGGCGTTTTATTGAACGGCGTCAACAAGAACGCCGAGTGGTATGGCATCAACACCCATTTGTACTATGATCTTACGTCCGAATTGTCTGTGGGCATACGTGGCGAGTGGTTCCGTGATAGAGACGGGTTTCGTGTTTTCTCGCCCGGTCGGGTGAGCGCCGCCACGAATAACCGGGGTATCAGCTACGCGTTAGGACATGGCCTTCCCGGCAACAGCACAAGTATGCCTGCCGACTACTACGCGGTCACGGTCGGTGCGAACTGGAAAGCGGCAAAGGCGCTGAAGCTTGACTGGAAGCCGATGCAACAGTTTAACGTTCGTCCAAACGTACGGTATGACAACGTGGATGCGCTGCACGGTGCAACTTATCGGCCCTTTGGCGGAAAGAAAGATCAGGTTGTGCTATCCCTCGATTTTATGGTTCCCTTTTAATTAAAGTGGCTTTAAAGAAAGCATCAGGTACAGGTAGCGGATAAGAACCGCGGTTGTCGAATAAGCTATCGCAAAACCATTCTGACGTGTGAGATCCCCGCATCGAGGAACGCTTTCCCCGTCACCTGAAAACCGAATTTCTTATAAAATTCGATAGCCTGTACCTGTGCATTCAAGGTGACGTGCTGCATCTGACGACTCTCTGCTTCTCTTAATAACCAGTGCATCAATGCGGTGCCGACCCGTTTTCCTCGGAATTCCCTTAACACTGCCATCCGTCCGATAGAACCATCCAGTAATAATCGTGCCGTGCCGACAGGATTAGCCGCTGAGTTTGACGCCAGTGCGTGAATGCAATTCATGTCAAATTCGTCCCATTCCAGTTCGGGGGGAACACCTTGTTCGCGGATAAAAACTGCTTCGCGTATTCCGCGTAGCGCCTGAATATCCTCATGCCAGCTTGCGGCGCGCACGGCGTAGGCGCTCAAGTCTTTTTTGACGAATAGTGTCATCGCGCGCCGATCCGGAAATACTCGGGTTTTCCAAACAGCCCCGCCTTTAAGGTACTGATTGTCAGGTCAGGCAAATGGATGCCGTAGCACAATCGTTTGTTCGCGATCCGGTCCGGTCGATATCATGTCTACCGGCACCTCGCAGACCTCCTCCATGCGCTTCAAATACCTGCGCGCTGCCAAAGGTAGCTGATTGAAATTCTTGATCCCCACCGTGCTGTCGGTCCATCCTGGCATTTCCTCATAAACCGGATCGCAGCAAGCGAGCTCTTCCGCGCCTACCGGCAGGATCTCCCTGAATTGCTCTCCTTCACCATTGCCGGTCCATTTGTAGCCCACGCCCAGGCGCAAGGTTTCGACGCCATCCAATACATCAAGTTTTGTAACGCATAAACCCGAAATGCCATTTATCTGGATGGAGCGCTTCAATGCGGCAGCGTCGAACCAGCCACAACGGCGCGGACGTCCGGTAGTTGCGCCAAACTCGTTGCCTCGCTTGGCGAGATGCCTCCCGACATCATCAACCAGCTCAGTAGGGAAAGGCCCTGCGCCCACGCGCGTGGTATAAGCCTTGGTAATGCCGAGAACATAATGCAGCATTTGCGGACCGACTCCGCTCCCTGTTGTCGCCGCGCCGGCAATGCAATTGCTCGAGGTAACGAACGGGTAGGTGCCATGATCGATATCAAGCAGCGTGCCCTGTGCCCCCTCGAATAAAAGATTGCTACCGGCCCTGTTGGCTTCGAACAAAAGCCGCGGCACATCCGCCATCATTGGCTTGATACGTTCAGCCAGGGATAGGGTGTCATCCACCGTTTGCTGAAAATCGACCACCGGAGCGTGGAAATAATTTTTCAGCACGAAGTTATGATAGTCCAGCATCTCTCCCAGCTTCGCCGCAAAGCGGTCACGATGAAACAAATCCTGCAGTCGCACCGCTCGCCGGGCTACCTTATCCTCATACGCGGGCCCGATGCCCCGTCCTGTCGTGCCAATTTTATCCAGGCCTTTGGCGGTTTCCCGGGCGCTGTCAAGGGCGACGTGGCAAGGGAGAATAAGTGGACAGGCTTCACTTATGCGTAGCCTTCCTTCTACATCGACTCCCGCGTGCCTCAGCATATCCACCTCATCGAGCAGTGCCTGGGGAGATACAACTACGCCGTTGCCGATATAACAAGCAACATCATCACGCAGAATTCCCGAAGGAATCAGGTGCAGTACAGTTTGCTTGCCGCCAATGACCAGCGTGTGCCCGGCGTTGTGGCCGCCCTGGAACCGAACGACACCCTGAGCGTGATCAGTCAGCCAATCTACGATCTTGCCCTTGCCCTCATCGCCCCACTGGGTTCCAACGACAACTACATTTTTAACCATGTCAGTAATCTTTAATTAGTACACTGCCGAACCTTGGCAATGCAGGGAAAAAAGGAAAGAGTTTCAGAAAAGTTTTCTTGTGCCGCATCGTCAGGCTTCGAGTTCAGATTTCGACTACTGACCAAACGTTGCCTTTCAGTGTCAACTTTCTGTCACAGTTGAAAGTGTCTTGCTCATCCCCATGCCCGGGCAATTCAACCACCACGATTTTGCCTTCGCTACGAAGCTGCTCAATTTTTTTTTCCAGGATTTTGTCCCCCTTAACGTACGGAGCCAGAATCCCCCTGGGGTAGAGATCAGGCCGCACCAAACCGGACAATTCCCGCAAGTCCATGCTGAATCCGGTGGCTGGACGGGCTCTTCCGAACGCCTTGCCGACCTCATCGTAACGTCCACCCAAGGCGATCGGGTTGGGACTATCGCGGGTATAGGCGGAAAAGACCATGCCACTGTGGTAGTGATAGCCGCGTAGATCAGCCAGATCAAACGCCAGGGTATCGACCAGGGGTTCCAGTTCCACGGCTATCGTTTCCAGTTCATCCAGCGCTGTCATGATTTCCGGATAAGCCGGAAGCTGCTTACGCGCAAGCGACAGTATTTCCTTGCCGCCGTACAGCTCGGGTAGCAGTAGCAACGCCCGCTGAGCACCCGCATCGACGTGTTTATCCAGACCAGCGCAAAGGTTCTCCAGCCCACAAACATCCTTGGCCTGCAATACGCCAAATAACTCTGCCTCCAGCTCGGATGGGATGCCGGCGCCTCTCACCAGCCCGCGGAATACGGCAACATGGCCGAGATCGAGATGAATTTTGCCTATCCCGGCGATTGCCAGAGATTGCAGCATAAGGCGCTGGACTTCCAGGTCGCTTTCCAAGCCGGCATGGCCGTAAAGTTCCGCACCCACCTGGAGCGGCTCCCGGGTACGAGTCAAACCCGATGGCACGGTATGCAATACGCTACCCGCATAGCAGAGGCGGGTAATGCCCTTGCGGTTAAGCAGGTGCGCATCGATACGGGCAACCTGAGGCGTCATGTCGGCACGTAGTCCCATCATGCGTCCGCTCAATTGATCCACCACCTTGAACATGCGTAAATTCGTGCCGCCACCACTGCCCTTAAGCAAGGATTCCACATACTCCAGCAAAGGCGGGCCCACCAGTTCATACCCGTGTACGAATAGCCAATCCATGATGCGCCGGCGCATCATCTCTATGCGAAGCGCCTCGGCAGGCAGGATATCCTCAATATATTCGGGGAGAACCCATGCGCGCATGTTTATGTTCCAATTGC
The DNA here is from genome assembly GCF_900142705.1 of Nitrosospira sp. Nsp11. Taxonomy (GTDB): domain Bacteria; phylum Pseudomonadota; class Gammaproteobacteria; order Burkholderiales; family Nitrosomonadaceae; genus Nitrosospira. The sequence continues at coordinate 605,752 of NZ_FRBV01000001.1, read as the reverse complement.
ATTCTGAAGAGAAGCGCGACAGCGCAGGTCTAATTTACGAGGTAAAGTAGAAGAAGCCCTGCCAGCATAGAGGTGAGGCCGATAAAACGTAGGTGATTGTCGTCAACGTCGGTCAATTTCTTGAAGGTCTCGCGCCAGATGCCAGGTATCAGAAACGGAAAAAGCCCTTCCAACACCAGCACCAGCGCGAAGGCCATTAATAAAGTATCCCACATGCCGGCATAACCTCGCTATACGCGTCCGATAATTTGTAGCGTAAGCGAACTCATCTTTCGATGGGAAAACACGTAAGAAACAGCCAGCATTCGCATGCCAGCCCGTGTTTGCGATATTCTCCACGCTTGCGGCCCATCAGCAGGTCAAGTTTTGCAAGCAACCGCCTTCGGGCGAGTCATCAATATTCGCAGTTCACTTAGCGCCGCGACCGGAGTTTCTCAAATACTTGAAGAATTCGGAGCTGGGCTCAAGAACCAGCATGTCGCTCTTGTTCTTGAAGCTCTGCTTATAGGCTTCCAGGCTACGATAAAAAGCATAAAATTCCGGATTTGGCTGAAAAGCGGCGGCATAGATCGCCGAGGCCTTCGCATCGCCCTCACCCTTTGCCTCTTGGGCCTTCCGATAAGCTTCAGCGAGAATGACTTCGCGCTGGCGGTCAGCGTCGGCACGAATTTTTTCGGACTCCGCCGACCCGGTGGAGCGCAATTCATTAGCCACGCGCTTCCGCTCTGCTTCCATACGGCGGTAGACCGATTCACTCACTTCCTGCGGCAAATCCACCCGCTTCAGCCGCACGTCCACGACTTCCACGCCAATTTTGCGTGCGTCGGCATCAGCTTTCTGGCGCATGATTTCCATGATCTTGTCGCGCTCTCCCGAAACAACATCATGTACCGTGCGATTGCCGAACTCATCACGCAGGCTGGAATTCACGGTTTGCGCAAGCCGGGTTTGCGCCAGCATTTCGTCTCCCCGAACACTGACGTAATACTGCTTGACGTCGACGATTCGCCATTTTACGAACAGATCTACCAGCACGTTCTTCTTTTCGGAAGTGATGAAACGCTCCGGCTCGGCCGTATCCATGGTCAGGATACGCGAATCAAAGTAACGCACGTTTTGCGCCAAAGGAATCTTGAAATACAGACCAGGCGATGTTTTTACGTCAACCACCTCACCCAGCTGAAATAAGATCGCCAGCTGGCGCTGATCCACGATATACAGTGAAGATGCAGCGAGAACAATCAGGGCGACAAGAGTGCCCAGCAGCATTGAAGTATACTTTTTCACTTATCTTGTCTCCCGTTCACGGCCACGAAACGCCTCGCGGGTGCGTGCGGCACTGTCAGGCACAACCTCTTGCGCCGAGGCGGATGCCACCTCGGGCGCTACCGCGGATGAGGACGAGGGACCACTCGCTTGAATCAGTTTATCAAGCGGCAGATAAAGCAGATTGTTGCCACCTTTCTGATCCACAAGAATTTTGCTGGTGTTGGACAACACCTGTTCCATCATATCCAGATAAAGCCGGTCACGCGTTACAACGGGCGCTTTGTTATATTCAACAAGAACCTGTTTAAACCGGTTGGCTTCACCCTCTGAACTTGCGATCACCCGTTGCTTGTATCCTTCGGACTCTTCCAGCAGACGCGCGGCGTTACCCTTGGCCTTGGGAATGACATCATTAGCGTAGGCCTGGCCTTCATTTTTCTGCCGCTCCCTATCCTGGCCCGCTTTAACAGCGTCGTCGAAGGCCGCCTGAACCTGCTCCGGCGGTTGCGCATTTTGCATAGTCACTTTGCTAATGGCAATTCCTATCTTGTAACGATCGAGAATACCCTGCATCAGCTCGGTCGCTTTCGCCGCTACTTGTTCGCGTCCCTCATAGAGCACGAAATCCATTTTGCTTTTACCGATAATTTCACGTATTGCCGTTTCTGCTGCCTGTAGCACCGCATTTTCGGGCTCGCGATTGTTAAACAAGAATTCTTCAGGATTCTTGAGGATGTATTGCACGGCAAATTGAATATCAATGATATTCTCATCATCGGTCAGCATCAGCGATTCCTTCAATACCTTGCTTCTTACATTGTTCCGATAGCCAATTTCTACCGTACGCACCCCGCTCACGTTAACGGCTTCCACTACTTCCACCGGATATGGCAAGTGCCACCGCAGGCCTGCCTGGGTACTTTCCACATATTTACCAAAACGTAATACGATGCCTCGCTGGCCCTCGTTCACGATATAGAATCCACTGGCTACCCACAGCAGCAGAAGCAATCCAAGAAGCAGTCCTATACCGCCGCCATATCGCCGGGGATTATCGCCGCCCCCTTCACCGCTCGATCCGCCGCCGCTCCCACCTTTGCGTTTTAGAAGATTATTGAGCTTCTTGTTGAAGTTGCGCCACATTTGATCCAGATCAGGTGGACCGGAATTACCTTTTTTTCTTCCCCACTGAGGATCGTTTAATCCCATGATGATTCCTATTTTCTGTTTAATGTAGATAAAACCATCAAACGATACGGTGAAAAACGCTAAACTTCAGCCTATCGTAGAAATACAAATCGTATTATTTGCCCAATAGTTTAATCATTATTCGCCAATCAAGCACCGCCACTTCCCAGTCGCTTATCGACTTCTTGTAAAGTGCGCGCCTCGATTGCTTCCGATAATGCCAACTTGATAAACTCCAGCCCCTCGGCCGTTTTCGCGCTCAGCCGAATTTGTTCGATTCTACCATACTCATCACGCCGATAACCCGCGCGCCCCACGGATAAATTGATCAGGTCTACCTTGTTCAGCACCAGTATCTGGGGAATCCTGTCAGCGCCGATTTCCTTCAGCACCTTATTTACTTCATCGATCTGCTCAGCGCGATTAGGGCTCCCCGCATCCACCACATGTAGCAATAAATCGGCCTGTACGGTTTCTTCAAGTGTGGCCTGGAACGCAGCAACGAGCGTATGAGGCAAGTCCCGGATAAAGCCCACCGTATCTGAAAGCACAAGCGGTCCCCGATCAGGGATAAACATTTTGCGGGTGGTGGCATCCAGCGTGGCGAATAACTGATCGGCGACGTAGGCCTGGGCATGAGTCAGGCTATTGAATAGCGTGGATTTTCCGGCGTTGGTATAGCCTACAATGGAAACAGCCGTCACCTGAGCCCGCTGCCTGGAACGACGCTGTAATGTGCGTTGGCGCTGAAATTTAACGAGTTTTTCTTTAAGAAGCTTTACGCGCTTCCCGATCAAGCGCCGGTCGGTCTCCAACTGGGTCTCGCCGGGGCCGCGCAGGCCAATACCCCCTTTTTGGCGTTCCAGATGCGTCCAGCCACGTACCAAGCGAGTGGCGAGATGCTCAAGTTGCGCCAGTTCCACCTGCAACTTACCCTCATGGCTTTTGGCACGCTGTGCGAAGATATCGAGGATCAGGCTGGTACGATCTACAACGCGACGCCCCAGGTTACGCTCCAGATTGCGCTGCTGGGCAGGAGACAGATCATGATTGAAGACAACCAGCGAGGCGTTGGTTTGCTCGAGGGCAAGCAAAATTTCAGCCACCTTTCCGCTACCTGCAAAGGTGGCTGGATCGGGCCTGGCGCGTTTACCTTTAATCACTGCAGAAACCGCAAGCTGGTCACTTGCCGCCAACCGACGTAATTCTTCCAGATTTTCAGCCGAGTCGCCGCCGCCAAGATCGAGGCTGACCAATACAGCGGAATCAGCAGCAGAGTCGGTTTTAAGCGTATTCCCGACAGGTTGGTCAAGCATCAGGTATAGGGGGCGCCTCAAATGGAATGTTTACGGCCCTTGCGGGAACCACGGTAGAAATGGCGTGCTTGTACACCATCTGAGTTACGGTATTCTTCAGCAGTACCACATACTGATCAAATGAGTCGATATGCCCTTGTAGCTTGATTCCGTTCACCAGGTAGATCGATACCGGAATATGTTCCTTCCGTAAGGTATTTAAAAACGGGTCTTGTAACAATTGCCCTTTAGCGCTCATCGGGGACTCCGTATTGTAATTATTCAAGAAGTAACTCTACTTGATTTTCAAGAGTAAATCCATATTTCTGAAGGCTAAGGCCGCAGGAAGTCATTCCTGTATATCCGATCACATCGGTGATCGATAATCTGATCGATCCCGATCCTTCAGAAAATGAAATCGGAGGAAATAAAAAGAGCAATAAGAAAGTATTTGCTACTTTTGCGGGCACAGTCGTGGGCGACGCTCGGTGGGCTTGAATCTGCAATGAATGATAAGTCCCCCCGCGGTCGAACGCTTGCCCAGGCCATCATTCAGCCCGGGCAAGCGTTCAGGACATCCAATGAAACTTCAGCCCTGTGTTTGCCAGATCACACATCCTGTAATTAACCAAATGGTTTAGGTTTTGGCGTTTCGTTGATTGAGGGAGGCAGGATCGGTAGCTTGAATTCCGGTTGCTTCCCGGTCAGTGTCTTCAGGAACGCCACAATCTTTGCGTTTTCGTCCTTGCTGAATTTGCGGCCCAATTGCAGTCTTCCCATGGTATCTACTGCTTCTTCCAGCGTCGCAGCAGCGCCATCGTGAAAATAGGGATAAGTCAGTTCCACATTTCGCAAGGTCGGCACCTTGAACATCATGCGGTCAGCATCTGCGCCGGTTACGCCAAACCGGCCTTCAGCCTTGCTCTTTGTTTTATAAGGTTCAACCACCCCCATTTTTTGATAGGAAGCCCCACCCACGGCAGGACCGTTGTGACAACCGGTACATCCACTCTCCTTGAACAGCTTGTATCCTTCCAGTTCATTTTGATTGAGCGCGGTCTTGTCGCCCTTCAGCCACTTATCGAAGCGAGAATCAGGTGTGACCAGGGTTTCTTCAAATGCGGCGATTGCATCAGTCACCATTCCAATGTCAATTTTGTCGGAACCGAACACCTCTTTGAAGCGAGCCCGGTACTGGGGAATGGACTGTACTACACCCACCGCCAATTCGTGGGTGAACCCCATTTCCCCGGGATTCGCAATGGGGCCTCCAGCCTGTTCTTTCAAGGTTTTGGCGCGGCCATCCCAAAACTGCGCCAGACTCATGCTCGAGTTCAATACCGTCGGTGAATTGATCGGTCCTTCGTGCCAGTTGTGGCCGATGGATGTTGGTAGATTGTCCGTGCCGCCCATGCTCAGGTTGTGGCAGGAGTTACAGGAAATGAATCCAGACTTCGATAAACGTGGGTCAAAAAAAAGCATCTTGCCCAGCTCTACCATGTTTTGATTCTTCGGCGCAGCGGCCTGAATCGGCTGGATGGGCTCATCAGCGGCCATCCCGGGGGGCGCGGCAATGGTTCCAACAGATAGCAGCGATATGATCAATGCCCGCATTATCATCGGTAATCTCCTAAAAAACGCGGCTGTAATGGCGCAGCCGATTACGCCTAATAAAATCGCAGCATGGGCAAGCTTATCTGCCGATCGAAGACGAGAATAAAAATATCCGACACAACAATATACTCTTTAAAAAAGGGGTGTATCCGGAAAGCAAGGCCTTCCAGCAATACCATGAGCAATAGTGAACGCCCGGCTCATCCACCAACCGGTGAGGTGCAAAGGTGCCGAAAAAACCGTGACAGCGCAACTTATTTCACGCTGCGCGATAAAAACTCCAGTTCCTGGTTTAGTCACTGTTGGTCACCCTGTTTCGCAGGCGCGGACACAATCTGTTCTCTGGCATCATAACCGGACCGACCGTTATTATTATCGCCACCAAATGGCGGGAGAGGGCGGTTAAGCAAGCGCGCCAATTCGGTCAAAGCCTGGCGATAGACTTGCCTTTTGAATTCCACCACGGATTCCAGTTCGACCCAATACTGGTTCCATCGCCACGCATCAAATTCAGGGCGGACACTCGTGCGCAGCGATACGTCGCAATCACGCCCAACGAGACGCAACAGATACCAGATTTGTTTTTGCCCTTTATAGTTTCCCCGCCAATCGCGTCTTATCCATTGATCGGGCACCTCGTAGCGCAACCAGTGCCGCGTGCGGCCGATAATTTCCACATGCCAAGGATGCAAACCCACTTCTTCCGTCAATTCCCGATACATTGCCTGTTCCGGGCTCTCGCCCGGTTTGATGCCCCCTTGTGGAAATTGCCAGGAATCCTGCTTGATGCGTTTACCCCAAAATACTTCGTTTTTCGAGTTCAGTAAAATGATACCGACATTCGAGCGATATCCGTTACGGTCGATCATGCGATTCACCCGTTTGATCCATTACAATAGGATTCGATTTTTCCACACTTTGTCCCAGATTGAAAGCGTGCAGAGTTTAATAAAACAAGTAAGGTACAAATAAGCTATGCGGGACCGGTAGTGGGCTATTTAACGCGTTATCCCAATGCCAAGGATGACGAGGATCCGTTCAAACCGCCGTTTCCACCGGTGGATTTTAAAGGCGCTTGTCACTCACGAGTGACGGTATGTCGGGCATACGGTTTAATAAAAGGCAGCCCCAAGTATGTCACCAGTTGGCGTAGCAAGGGCCTGAATAACATCTTTCAGGAAGAGATCGCGCCAGGCTTTTTATTATAGCTCCTATTTTCCCGATGAAATTCAATTACATGCTGATCGGATAAAATACGTTAGCGCTTTTCAGAGTAGAATTGCACATTGATCGTTACGATGGACCACGTATGCGCTTATCGAGTTTTTTCATTTCCACGCTTAAGGAAGCGCCTGCCGAAGCAGAGCTGGTCAGCCACAAGCTGATGCTGCGCGCAGGCCTCATCAAGCGTCTAGGGAGCGGACTTTACACCTGGATGCCGCTGGGCCTGAAAATATTGCGCAAGGTTGAAAATATTGTGCGGGAGGAGATGGAGTCGAATGGCGCACTGGAACTTCTGATGCCCGCGGTTCAACCTGCCGAATTATGGCGAGAAACCGGTCGCTGGGATGTATTCGGTCCACAAATGTTGAAAATAAAGGATAGGCACCAGCGCGACTTCTGCTTTGGCCCCACGCACGAGGAAGTTGTTACCGACATAGCGCGGCGAGAAATCAAGAGTTATCGCCAGTTGCCCATCGTTTTCTACCAGGTTCAGACCAAATTTCGCGACGAGATCCGGCCCCGCTTCGGTGTCATGCGCGCGCGCGAATTCGTAATGAAAGACGCTTATTCATTTCACGCTGGTATTGATAGCCTGGAGCAAACCTATCGCGCAATGCATGACGCCTATTGCCGCATATTTACCCGCCTGGGATTGAGATTTCGCGCCGTGACGGCGGATACCGGGCCGATAGGAGGAAGTGGCTCGCATGAGTTTCATGTTTTGGCGGATTCGGGCGAAGATACCATCGCTTTCTGCCCCGATTCTGATTACGCCGCCAACATTGAAATGGCCGAGTCGCTACAGCCGGTAAAGCCCCGCGGGGCTGCAAACGGCTTGATGCGTAAAGTCGAAACAACGTCAAAAAAAACCTGCGAAGAGGTCGCGGCAGCGCTGAACGTTCCTGTCGAGCAGGCCGTAAAAACGCTGGCGGTCGTTGCGGATGGAAAAATGTATCTATTGTTGCTACGCGGCGATCATCATCTCAATGAGACTAAAACTCGCAAAATTCCTTTCCTTTCCGATTTCAGGTTGGCTAGCGAAGAAGAAATCCGCGTGCAAACCGGTTGTCTTCCCGGGTATATAGGGCCGGTCGGCCTGCGCCTTCCGCTTATCGCGGACCGTGCGGTAGTTGCAATGAGCGATTTCGTCTGCGGGGCGAATGAAGAGGATTACCATCTTGTCAATGTTAATTTTGGCCGGGACGTGCAAGAGCCTGACCATATTTTCGACATCCGCGACGTGGTTGCCGGCGACCCCTCCCCGGATGGCCTGGGAAAGCTGGATATCTGCCGTGGCATAGAGGTGGGGCATATTTTCAAATTACACACCAAGTATTCCGAAGCGATGAAAGCCACCTACCTTGATGAATCCGGGCAAGCCCGGCCCATGGAAATGGGGTGCTACGGAATAGGCGTATCGCGTATCGTAGCGGCGGCCATCGAGCAGAGCCATGATGAGCGCGGTATTATTTTTCCGGCAGCGATCGCACCCTTCCAAGTCGTCATCATTCCTATTGGCTTAAAGAAAAACGCACAGATCAGGATCGAAACAGAGAGGTTGTATGCCAATATACTCGGCGCTGGTATCGATGTTTTGCTTGATGACCGTGATGAACGGCCCGGCGTAATGTTTGCGGACATGGAGTTGATCGGCATTCCGCATCGTGTTGTCATCGGCGACCGGAGCCTGAAGGCCGGAAATATCGAGTATCAAGGACGGCGGGATGAAAAATCGCAGATTGTCCCTCTGACGGATGTGAGTGATTTTTTAAAATTACAAATATGTGGGGCGTGATGCAAACGTTCCCTTCTCGCTTTCACCTGCGCTTGCCGTTACTCAGTTGCGATCCCGGCGTTGATTCAGGTGCGATGATGGTGTGGCAAGCGGACGACTCTCAAGCATAAGAATCAAGCGCGGAAATTACCGGTCTTTTCGTTTTGGTACCCTGCCTGAGCGCGCATCCTTTGAATCACGGGAATCTTCCCGCATGAATTCTTCCAGGTCTTCGCGGGAAATCAACCCTACCTTATAGGCTGCCGGCTTGCCATCCGGATTAAACAAGTAAGTGGTGGGCAGCATGGACACCGGGCCGATTTGCGCGGCAATTTTTCTATTGCCAAGTACGATTGGATAGGAAATGGACAGGGATTTTACGAATTTCAACACGGTTTTCGGATCGCGATAATCCATTGCTACGCCAATTATCATGACATCTTTTTTTCGACTCTCGTAGAGCGACACGAGATCCGGAATTTCTTTCAGACACGGCGGACACCACGTCGCCCAGAAGTTTATCAGTACCCACTTGCCCTTATAGTCGGAGAGCGTGAGCTTTTTCCCGGTATGATCCGTGAACGTAAAGCCCGTTGTCTGGGCGTTAACCGCTTGCGCGTTGACCGGCAGCGAAATCAACAGGCACAGCACCAGGTACGAGGCTTGAGAAAGGCAGCGAATCATTTCTTGCCGAATCCGCTTTTATAAGGAATACTCACGCGAAAACATGCCCTTCATTATTGGGTTTTGGCGCAAAAAGTTGCGCTAGCGATACATTCATTTTTTCATTCATACCCGTCGTAATGTTCTCCAGCAGACGCTCCAGCTCTACACTACCTGCCGCTGTCGACCGCAGCGCCTCGGGGCGAAATGTAAAGAGGCGATAAATATCCGCCACCGTAACCTGCTCGGGTTCGATTATTTGAACCCATCCTCCTGTTTTTACCTGCTGAACCAGGTTCGCCTGGGTCAAGAGCGCCAGTATCGGCTCCATTTCTTCCATATTCAGCTTTAGTTGTCGTTGCAAACTGGAATAGGTTTCAACCGTACCTTTCCTGAGGGCTTCGCCCAATATCTGCAACAGGCGTAATGCGTCCAGGAATTGCTTACCCTGAACCGCCGCGTCGTGCCGCCAATCACCAAAACGCCAGCTTGACAGGGAAGCGGCAATGACAGCGCCGAGCAGCACCATCAGCCATGAGAGATAAATCCACATCAGAAATATAGGTATAGTGGCAAATGCTCCATATACTGCCTGATACGTGGGAAACCGGGTGATGTAAAACGCGAATCCCTGTTTCATTATCTCAAATCCCACCGCTGCGGCCAAGCCGCCGGCTACAGCATGACGCAAGGAAATTTGACGATTGGGCACGATAAGATAGGGAACCGAAAATGCGATACTCGTCAGCATTAGGGGCCCCAGCTGCAGAAGTGCGACATCAATGCCTGGAATATCCCGGGTCAGGCCCATGGATATCCCGATCAACCAGGAAGTAAGCGACAAGCTTGCGCCAATCAACAACGGGCCGATGGTCAGCACAGCCCAATAGATGAGCAGCCGATGCAAGAGCGGACGCAACCGCGCCACGCGCCAAATGGAATTCAACGCTTTATCGATCGTCAACATCAGGGCAAGTGCAGTCACGCCCAGAAAAGCAGTGCCAATGGCAGTAAGTTTTACCGCATTATCAGCGAACTGTTGCATATATACTGCGATCACCTTGTTTGCCGCTTCCGGCATCATCGTAGTGAGGATAAATGTTTTTATCTGATCCGACATTTCTCCGAAAGCGGGAAATGCCGCCACTACGGACAGTGCGATAGCGATCAACGGCACCAATGAGAGCAGTGTCGTAAAGGTGAGGCTTGCGGCGATCTGTGTGCAGTTATGTTGAAAAAAGCGCACAAGAACATAGCGTATAAAATCCAGCGACCGCGAGGATTTCATGAGTAGTTGTGAGACCAGTCGACAGGATTGAGAGAAAAACCCAATGCGTATCCTATGCTTTTGAAGCAAGACAACGGGTCTTGCATCTGATCCATGATGCTGCCCTTCTAGTCCCCGATTACACTTGTGGGTGGGCCCGCTCGAGCTTGCTGTGAAGTTTGTTAAGTGCGCTGAGATAGGCTTTGGCAGAGGCCACGACAATATCCGTATCCGCCCCGTTGCCATTGACGATGCGGCCGGATTTCTGCAATCGTACCGTGACCTCCCCTTGTGAATCGGTACCGCTCGTTATGGCATTGACAGAGAATAACTGCAGCTCGGCGCCGCTGGCCAGGATTTTTTCAATCGCCCGGAAGGTGGCGTCGACTGGCCCACTTCCGTCCGATTCGGCGCGTGATTCCCTGCCTTCTTCCGCAATCACGATACTCGCATGGGGCGTTTCTCCCGTTTCGCTGTGAGCCGTGAGCGACAGAAGCTTATAGTGTTCATGTAAGGCCATGGCATCGTCCGAAACCAGCGCATGCAGATCTTCGTCAAAGATGTCGTGCTTCTTATCCGCTAACTCCTTAAAACGCATAAATGTGGCGTTGAGCACCTCTTCTGATTCCAATTCGATCCCGAGCTCCGCCAAACGGCGGCGAAATGCGTTGCGTCCGGAATGTTTGCCGAGCAGCAATTTGTTGGCGCCCCAGCCAACATCCTCGGCCCGCATGATTTCGTACGTTTCGCGGTGCTTGAGTACACCATCCTGATGTATGCCGGATTCATGAGCAAACGCGTTGGCGCCGACGATGGCCTTGTTCGGCTGAACCGGAAAACCGGTAATGCCTGATACCAGTTTGCTTGCGGGTACAATATGAACCGTATCTATGCGTGTATCGCAGGGGAAAAAATCCTGGCGAGTCCGTACCGCCAACACAATTTCCTCCAGCGCAGCGTTGCCGGCACGCTCACCCAGGCCATTTATAGTGCATTCAACTTGTCGCGCTCCGTTCATGACTGCCGACAAGGAATTTGCTACCGCCAACCCGAGGTCGTTATGGCAATGCACCGAAAACACCACCTTATCGGAATCGGGTATACGCTCGCGCAGAGTATGAATGAGCTTTCCAAATTGCTCCGGCATCGTGTAGCCAACGGTGTCCGGTATATTCACGGTGGTGGCGCCCGCATTAATAACGGACTCCAGAATACGGCAGAGGAACGTGATGTCCGAGCGGCCTGCATCTTCGGGTGAGAATTCCACATCATCCGTATATTGACGTGCCCATTTCACTGCTTTTACGGCCTGTTCCACCACTTGGTCTGGAGACATGCGCAATTTCTTCTCCATATGAATGGGTGAGGTGGCAATAAAAGTATGAATACGTGCCGAACTCGCACCCCGCAAAGCTTCACCAGCGCGGTTGATATCGGCTTCAGTCGCGCGGGCGAGGCCACAAACAATGCTGTCCTTGATCGAATCCGCTACCGCTTTCACCGCCTCGAAGTCACCGTTGGACGCGGCCGGGAAGCCTGCTTCAATTACGTCCACGCGCATGCGCTCCAGTTGCCGTGCGATACGCACCTTTTCCTCTCTGGTCATGGACGCACCGGGACTCTGCTCACCATCACGCAGCGTGGTGTCGAAAATAATTAAATGATCTTTCAATGACTTCTCCGTTTCTGGAAGCATACTTGAAGTGCGATACAGAATCCAGGAACCGATTCCGCAGGATAAAAACTAGAGAGGGGGAATAATATTAGCGCGCGAAGCGCAGCAGCGGCCGTGCGAGAAGCTGCGGGCGGTGTAAAAGGCGGAGCGGGGAAATGTAGTTTGTTTGCTTCATGCGAGAAATATAAAGGGTTTCCTCGATTCGTGCAATAGCGATATTGAATGCTATATTAAATCAGGCGCGCCAACTCCACCACGAATAATTCCTGAAAAAATTATCGATGAACAAGAGTGTAATCAGAATGGAATGTTTCGTATCAGGCCGGTTTATTTTGGCGCTGATGATAGCGTTTGCCGCATTTGCCCTGAATGCATGCATTTCCCAGAAGCCCTGGCATGTGGAAGAGGTGACCGGACATCTGCCGGACCTGAAGTTTTCCCTGACTGCCGATAACGGCAGGCTTGTAACTCCAACGACTTATGAAGGGCATTTACTATTGATGTACTTCGGGTTTACAAATTGCGATTCCGAGTGTCCGGTTTCAATGGCTCGCCTCGCGCGCGTAATGCAGTTGTTGGGAAACGATGCGAACCGAGTGCGCATCCTGTTTGTCACACTTGATCCGGGACGCGATACGCCGCAAGTCCTCCACCGTTATGTCACGCAATTTGATCCTGACCGTGCAATCGGACTAACCGGGACAACAAGCGATATCGAACGTCTTACGAAACAATATCGAGCAGCTTATCGTCCTCGGTCAAAGATTGGCGAAGCCGGCGGTATCGATCATGGTGATGCGGTATATATTTTTGATTCACAAGGTCGAGCGCGCTTGCTTGCTACGTCCGCCGATTCCGACGAGCACTTGGCGCAAGACGTGCGGCGCTTGCTTGAAACTGCTCATTAGGTAAAACCCAAACCAAGTAACGCCAAATAACTGCACCGGCTTGAAATAAGACTGACGCTGGAATAAGGCTCGGTTTTATTGCGAGAGTGCGCCGAACGCCACCTTTGGAACCTCTCCGGTAATGGATTTGTTGTATTGGTTCACACCTTGGGAAGAGTCAGCGCCCGTTTTTATTGCCACGGTTGTTGTGGCGGCGCTGTTTTTGAGAGGTCGCGCCAGAAGCAATCCACGATTTCAACAGAAACTATATTTCTGGACGGGACTTGCCTTTATCTATCTGGTTTCTCACACGCAGTTCGATTATTACGCCGAACATCAATTCTTCATTCATCGGCTTCAGCATCTCGTATTGCACCACCTTGGACCGTTTCTCGTCGTGCTGAGCAGTCCCGTGGCTACGCTCCGGGCGGGCATGCCTGAGGCTGGGCAGCGAGCGTGCCGTCTCATCGCGGAGTGGAAACCGGTTCAATATCTCTTGTCTGCCTTATGTAATCCCGTTGTAGCCGTCACCCTGTTCTGTGGGCTCATCGGTTTCTGGTTATTGCCTTCCGTCCACTTTACCGCAATGATCGACTGGCGCTTGTATCGCCTGATGAACTGGAGCATGTTTATAAACGGTTTATTCTTCTGGGGGATCGTTCTCCATCGTGGGCCCATATTTTCGGTCCGGCTATCGCCAGGTTCGCGCATTGCCATGATGCTCGCAGTCATTCCGCCACAAATCGTGATAGGCGCAATGATATTCTTCGCTTCCAGCGAACTCTACCCGATATACACGATTTGCGGCCGCGCGATCGGGGGATTGGGCGCGATAGCGGATCAGCAGATCGGCGGAATAATTCTATGGATTCATGGAGCGATGATGAGCGCGATTGGTATTTTGATTGTGGTGCGCGGGGAATTGATGCAGCAAAAACACTGATGGCACGAGAAGATATGAGATGAGAACAGTGGTTCCTGCCATCCGAGCGAGGCGGGGAAAACAAATCCGTCGGAAAGCCAGCGTCAAATTTCCATTAGGTTTCTGAAAGACAATTCAAACGCGGCTTTTCGATTCCATATCCCTGGGCATAATCCACGCCCATACGTCGTAACAGATCCAAAATTGCACTGTTCTCCACAAATTCAGCGATCGTTTTGATATGCATGACATGCCCTATGGAATTGATTGCCTCGACCATTGCCTTGTCAATGGGATCATCCACCATGCCCTTTACGAACCCGCCGTCGATTTTTAAATAATCGACTGGCAAACGCTTGAGATAAGTAAATGAAGACATCCCGCTCCCAAAATCATCAAGGGAAAACCGGCAGCCAATTTTTTTTAATTTTCCCATCAAAATAACCGCTTGAGTCAGATTTGCAATTGCCGAGGTTTCCGTGATTTCGAAACAGATCCCCTCAGGCGGAACCTTATACAGGGCGAATTGCTCGATTACGAATTCATAAAAATTTTCATCGCAGACTGATGCGCCGGAAAGGTTGATAGAGCATGTGCCGACAGAAGTACCCGGCGGATGCCGGCCCTCGTATTGCGAAAAAGCGGTAGTGACCACCCAACGATCGAGTTGAGGCATCAAGCCGTAGCGCTCCGCTGCCGGGATGAATGCCATCGGCGGTATTAGTGTTCCGTCCTCGCCTTGCATTCGAAGTAGTAGTTCATAGTGATCGCCATCCTCTAAACTATTCAATCCCAATATTTTTTGCGAGTACAGGACGAAACGATTCTCTTCCAGTGCTTTCTGAATCCGCACTACCCATCCCATTTCTCCATGACGTAGCGCGAGTCCTGTGTCTTCCGGTGAATAGATCTGCACGCGATTGCGGCCCTTGTCCTTGGCAAGATAGCAGGCCGCATCAGCCATACGTAGGACATCCCCGAGTGTCTCTTTGCCGTCGCTGAAAGTAACCAGTCCGACACTTAAACCGAGCTGGAACACCTTCTCTTCCCAAACAAAACGAAATTCTCGCACCGTTTTTCGCAGTAGCTCCGCCACCCTAAAGGCAGCTTCCGTGGGGCAAGATTCCAGCAACACGCCAAACTCATCGCCACCTAGACGAGCCAGCGTATCGCTTTTGCGGAGCTTGGCTTGCAGTATGCCGGTTAGTTGTCTCAATAATTCATCGCCAGCCACGTGGCCGGAGGTATCGTTCACGATCTTGAACTGATCAAGATCGAGATACAGCAACGTATGCTGCTTAGAGTCCTGTTTGCCCGTCAGCAATGCGTGCTCCACGCGTCGTTCAAACTCGCGCCGGTTAAGAAGGCCGGTCAACGCATCATGCGATGCCTGATAAGTTACCTGGGCCGCCATTTCTTTCGCTTCCGTTACGTCATGGAACACAAGAATTGTGCCTACGATTCTTCCATTTTGGTCCCGTATCGGCGCCGCCGAGTCTTCAATAGGATAAGTCGTGCCGCCGCGTTGTATCAGGACCGTATTAATTGCCAGACGCACAGACTGCTCTTGCTGAAGAACCAACTCGACCGGGCTCGGAGCGAGTTCACGTGTGTATGCGTCTATGATATGAAAAATATCGCGCAGCGGAAGGCCATTAGCTTCTGCTGAAGTCCAGCCGGTCATGCATTCGGCGACCGGGTTTAGATAAGTAACTGTGCCGGAAGTGTCCGTTGTTATAACCGCGTCCCCAATGCAGTTTAATGTAATGCGCAAGAGCTCCTTTTCTTCAAATAGCACCTTTTCTGCAAACTGGCCGGCAGTAATTTTCCGACGGAGTCCTGTCTGTATTTCATTACCTTCCGCAATGTTCCGGCGGAGTCCCGCCTGTATTTCATCCCCCTCGGTAATATCGCGACGGAGCCCCATCTGTGTTTCGTTGCCTTCCGTAATGTTTCGGCGGAGCCCTGCCTGTATTTCGTTCCCCTCGGTAATATCGCGCCGAAGCCCCATCTGTGTTTCGTTGCCTTCCGTAATGTTCCGACGGAGCCCAATTTGTATTTCATGGCCGTTCTTAATGTTCAGACGGAGCCCAATTTCTATTGCATTGCCCTCGGCAGTATTACGGCGGAGTTCTGTTTGTATCTCCGAAGCATGCCTCAACAGCTCGCTCGGCTTGGGAAGAGCTAGGGCCCTGATTATTAATGGCCATAACATTACCGCGGTGGCAAGTGAGGTAAAGGCGCTTAAAACCTTGATGACGCTTCCCAGCCAATATGTCGGCGTCCAAAGCGTTACGATATTTGCTGAATGGCTAACCCCACCCAACATAATAAATAGCCCGAACATCATAAACGCAGATTTGAATCCTAAATCAGGGCGGCGTCTTAGGAAACAAGCTAGCAAAAAAACAATGGAAAAATATGCCAGAGCAGAAATCGCGTTGGAGATAATGTGCAGCCAAACGTCAGACCCCCAAAGATGGTCATGCCCATAGTAAAACCCGTCATGACCGAAAAGATCATCCATTTGACTGCTCATTTGATTTTCCTTAAGAAGGCTTCTTGAGCCAGAATGTAGGCGCTCAAGATTCGAATTTAGGTAGGCACAGAGTCTAGGTACTCTATGAAATACTCATTTGACGCTCTCGAACAAATCCAATTTAAGCAAAAAACGCTTATTGCTCCTTACCGCTTGTTTGCATGGCAAAGTAACATAGCGGCAAAAAAAAGCTCAACCTAGGTGCGATTACATGCTCGAGCTTTGATAGCTATAAGATCTTTTGTAAAGCAGAATAGAAGAGGGGCTCCTAAGCAATTTTCGCGCGAACAGTAAATCGATGGGCTGGGTGCGGCAACACCAACACCGGAGGGAAAGAAAGTCGCCTACTACTCAAGAAATGGCGCCTTCCTTACCTTATTGCCACGAATATTGGTCCCTCTTGATTAAAGGCGCCTACATTTGTACCAACGGGTGCCAAGGGCAGAGTGTATTTGAAACAGGTCAAAGTAGAAAAAGAACAAGGCTAAAAAGGAGCCAATAAAACAAAAGACCAGCAAAACAAAAGACCAGCCGAAGCGGGTTTGAGATGGAAAATATCGGAAAGCTGCTTAAAGCTTGTCGCGTCCGGGAAATCAGATTAATACTTTTTGCTAGCTCATACAGTTTGGACCACGCACTCCTGCAGTCAAGAGTGCGACAGTCGTTGCAGATTCCGGTTATTCAAATGGGGAACAAGGCAGCCAATGCGAGCAGGGCGCATTACGGCCATCGTGCCGCGGCCAAGGATCGTCAACAAGCGCGGCAAGGTACACTTTAGCCGCGATGAGTTCGCCTACGATGCCAAAACGGACAGCTGGCGCTGCCCGGCCGGCGCAACCTTGACCCGATCCAGCGTTTCATTGACCGCGCAGAAGAAGGATTACACCACCAAGGCCTGTGGTGACTGTGCGCTGAAGGATCAATGCACGAAATCCAGGCGGCGGGTGGCATTCTTGAGATTCTCGTCTTGAATACCAAATGTCCCTACTTCTGTGTCGGTAATGATGTACTCGACGCTTCCCGAAGCGTTGACGCTGGAGGTTGCTGCGTTTTCCCAGCTCTTCCTTTCGTTTTTGTTAATGTTTTTTATTTCCTCTCTGGGGCACTTGATCACTTTTTGGATCTTAAGAGTTGACTGAGTTTAGTTGGTCTCCTTGAGTGTCAAACCGAGAATAAGATGCGATAAAAGGTCGATATTTAGCCCATTGATCTGCTCCCGATAGGCGGAGCAAACAGCTGGGGAACCTTGGCTCAACAGATGGAAAGCAGAAGTTACCTTCGGCCCTTTTGTTTATATCTCCACAAAAAGACCGTTTATTGGAAGGGGCAAGGGGTAAAAATGGAATTAGGTTTGCTGTAAACACTTCATTCCCTTTACTTGCGCCGGCTGCGAATTTCAAGGCCAGGGCTCGGCGCGGTATTTTCATTACAGGAACCTTATGGCTGATTTACCTACACTGAATGTCGCCCACTACCAGATAAAGTAAGTGCCATACTATTGGGAGAACATTTTCTTTTGCAGAAGCATCGCGCGCCGGCTCACGAATGTCCTTGGCAATCTCACAATCTCCTAGACCAAGCCCCTGACGGGACGCTAAAATGCGCGCCGTTCCATCAGTCACCCACCCCGTACCCCTGATCCAGCACGTGGTAAAGCCCAATTTGTTTCCCCTTGATATCCACAGGCAGACATGGCAGCCGCAGCGGCCACACCTCGAATTGCACATTTGGAAACGACATAAGACAGCCCTTGAAAGACCTTACCTGTCAGATGCTGTTTTTTAAATCCCTACAGACAAGAGCAATCATTTATGACTTTAGCAACCGACCAGAATCTCGATCCCCATAGGCTTTCTCCAACTGCCAGAAGAATGCTGGAGCTCCGGGATGATGTCCTTTGGGAATGGGCAGAAAGGGTTCGGCAATCCCTCAAGAAAGCTGAACAGCTGCCCCACCCGATCCTGATCAATACCTTCCCGTCCCTATACGACAACATCGCAGAAGCGATTACACCGGGCTACCCTAGGGCAACAGGTAATGAAAGCAACACGGTAGCGAGTGAGCATGGCGGCGAGCGCGCGAGGCTGACGAACTACAACGTCCATTCAGTCATATTTGAATATCAAATACTGCGATGGACGATCTTTGATGTTTTAAAGGCGAATGATGTTCAGCTTAACGACAACGAAATTTATCGGATCAATGCTTCCATCGATGGATCAGTGCGTGAGGCCGTAAATGCTTTCGCTCTTGCGCATTAGCACTGCGCGAAAGATTCATGGCCGCCCTGACGCATGATCTGAGAAACTCATTATCAAATGCAAAACTTGCTGCCCAATTGATTGAACGGTCATCAGATCCCGACAGGATAAAGGAATTTGCGGGACAAATTGTTGCAAGCCTCGAGCGTATGGATGGAATGATTCAGGATTTGCTCGATGCTGCCAAATTCCAGAGCGGAGAACGGCTAAAACTTCGTCTCGAGGAATTCGACATGCAGGAGCTTGCGAAGGAAGTGTGTGAACAATTCACCTTCGCGCATGGACCGCGTTTTCAACTCATTGCCCAATCGGCCAGAGTCTGGTGGGACCGGGAGGCCGTCAAAAGGGCAATGGAAAACCTTCTTGGCAATGCCCTTAAATATGGCACTCCTGACGCTCCTGTAAGGATCAAAATTGATCCAGTGCATGGGCGTGTGATGCTGACCGTGCATAACGAAGGAGAGCCCATTCCTCCGGAACAGATCGAAAGCCTATTCCAGGTATTCCAAAGAGCAGCCGCTGCAAAAGAGGGGAACAGGGACGGCTGGGGCATAGGCCTGCCGTACGTCCGCAGTGTTGCGGAAAGCCATGGCGGAAGTATTGAAGTTGATTGCAGAACAGCGTGGAACAACTTTCCTGATAAGCATGCCAGCGGATGCAAGGCCCTATCAGCATGCCCCAACACTCGAGGGAAAACGGGAGTGATCCTGCATAGCAGAGTCAGACGTAAAGTTGAATAACTTTTCGACTTCAGGCTTGAAGTCTTTTTTACTCCCCGGTGGTTGCATGAAAGGTAGGAAGGGTCTGTCCGCACCTATCTTTCTTTAGGGCTAGCCCTAGTGATAGATAGTTTAAACCTCCCACAATCCTCTCAATAGATACCGATCTGATTTTTGATTGATCGTCTATCACAGCATCTTTAATCCGTGGGAGGACCAAATGATCATTGGATAAGCAATTACAGCAATCGATTTCCTGCGCTCGTATCACCAACTTATCCTCGTTGCGTCCATCGAAAAAGCGATGGAACCCCGTCACAGTGCGGATTGCGGGAGCCGATCATCGCGCAGCGCTTTTCGCAATAAGGATACATCGCGCAGTGTCACTGCGGGCGCCGCGTTCCCCCAGCTATTGCGTACGAAGGTAAGGACGTCCGCTATCTCGCGGTCAGAAAACTTTTTTTCATAAGCCGGCATCTTTTTCGGTTTCGGCCCATTTTTCGTTAGCGGCGCTTTTCCTCCTTCCAGCATGAGGCGAACGAGGGAGGATGCGTTTTCGGAGAGAACCATCGCGCTACCGCCGAGCCGTGGAATTTGCGGTGACTTGCCTGTGCCATTATCTCGATGGCATTTGGCGCAAAACCCTGAGTAGAGGCCCGCGCCGGGACGTTCAAATTTGCTCGCAACGGTTCCGGTCAGGACGAACTGGCCTTGCATGGCGGGTGGTTTGTAGGACGTCTTTCCCTTCTTCGCCGGTAGGGATTTTAGATAGCGCGCAATGGCATCCAGATCAGCCTTACGTAAATGCTGGGTGCTGTTTTCGATAACGGTGACCATACTGCCGAAGGCGACACTATGTCCGCTATGGCCTGTTTCCAGGAATGTGGAAATTTCCGACTCGGACCATCTGCCCAGACCCGATGCATCCGTTCCAGTCAGGTTCCCGGCAAACCAGTTATCTATCACTGAGCCGGTCAAGTAGTCCGGCGATGATTCCGAATATGCTTTTTCCTGGAAAGCCAGGCCGCGAGGCGTGTGGCAGGCGCCGCAGTGGCCCAATGATTGCACCAGGTAAGCGCCGCGATTCCACTGCGTATCACGATCGGCGCGCGGCTGGTACGTTTTCTGATTGGCAAATGCCGCGCTCCAGAACATCAGGCCCCAGCGCTGGCTGAAAGGAAAAACAAGTCTGGTCTGGGGTGGCGTGTGGCGAACCGGCTTCACTCCTTTCATGAAGTAGGCATATAACGCCTGTATATCGCTATCCGATATCGCCGCGAACGAGGCATAAGGCATTGCCGGATAGAGGCGTCTGCCGTCCTTGGCGATGCCTTCGCGAACGGCGCGGCTAAAATCAGCATAACTGTATTGACCAATGCCGGTGGCCGGATCTGGCGTGATATTAGTTGAATAAATAACCCCGAAAGGTGAATTGATCGGTAAGCCGCCCACAAAAGGCGGATGATGCGGTCCGGCCGTGTGGCAACCGGCGCAATCAGCCACCTTCGCAAGATATTCGCCGAGGGCGATGGTTTCGGGATCGGCAGCCTGGGCGTTTGCGACAATCATTCCCCCTACGGCAACCCGGGCAATCCATGCAACCCATGAACGACCTGCAGCTAAAACCCGGCTTATCCAATCCCTGAATACCCTTCCTGATATCTTCATCCCTGTTAAATCCATGCGCTACAAGGTGGCACCAATAAAACAGCGCACCCGGTAAATAAAATTGCGACGATAAACACGAAGCTCGACATTGTCCCCAGCCTTGCGAGAAAGCGTGTCTGTCCCCCATCTGCTTCGAAGGCGTGTTCTCCTGCTCCTGTCACGACTGGCCGAGGGCTCGCTTGTCGCCATAGATTCCACGCAACGTATCCCGAAAGCAAGCCACCCGCCAGACAAATCAGGCTGATCATTGCCAGAATTACCGACAGGTCCGCCCACAATGGGGCGGGGAGCGGAACCTGATGTGGATAGCAAGCATAGGCGGCAAGCGGTTCGCTTAAAGACATCTGGCCTACCCAAGAGGTAGGCGCACCAAAAAGTGCCAGCAATGTTCTATATGTACTCACCGAACTATCAGGAGGAGCACGATGTTCTTTCGCCATGTCCTGTTTGCCGGTAGAGCTCATTTGAATTTTAGAGGTAAGGAAATAGGTACAAGGTAGCGAAAACGAACAGCCAGACAACGTCGACAAAGTGCCAATAAACTCCCCCGATGGTGATGGCGACATGGCGCTTCTCGTTAAAGTAGCTGAACGATATCCATACCAATAGGAGCGACAGGATGGCCAATCCGATGACGACGTGAAGCAAATGAAATCCCGTGATCGTAAAATACAGCGACCCATACAGATCCGAACTCATGCCATAAGTCTTTTTATCCCATTCGTTGAGCTGAATTCCGACGAAAAAAGCGCCCAGCACGATTGCGAGCGCCATCGCCGCAATGGCCCACTGGGTTTGTTTTTTCCGGATGCAGCGTTCGCTTGCCCAAACGCAGACACTGCTCGCAAGCAAAATCGCTGTATTTATGCTGGGCAGGAGCAAATCAGGCAAACCTGCCGGTGGCCAATGCTGCTCGGCTTGAGATGCCAGATAGAAGTAAGCAAACAGCAGATATCCAAATAGGGATCCCTCCGTCACGATCAGCGCCAGAACGCCCCACCACCCCCCCGATAGTTTGTCCTTGCTCCCTACGGGTAGTGGCTGTACCAGCAATTGATCGGCGTTAACCATGGGCTTCTCGCTGTGGTGCGTCAGGCAAGCGTTGAACAAGCGTTTTTCTGGGCCACATCCAGACGATAAGCGCGACAATGGTCAATATAATCATCAGCCCGGTGAAATTCCACCAGTGAAGCAGCATACCGACGAACACCAGTGAAACGAACAGCCCGACAAAGAAGGGCGTATAGGAGTCATCGGGCATCTTCAGGATGATTTCCGGTACCGCATCGATCGGAGAGGTGCCAATCGTTTCCCGGCCTTCCATCAGAAGGTAGCCTTCTTCAAGACTCGAACGATTCCCGCTTTCGCCAATGCGATCCTCCCATAGCGGATGCCGGCTTGCGACAACGGGAATAACGGCAAAGTTATAAGCGGGGGGCGGCGAGGGTACGGACCATTCCAGCGTGGCGGCATCCCATGGGTTTGCGCCTGCCCGAGCCCCACGCTTAAGGCTGATCGCGACATTGACGAGAAAAATCAGGACACCAATGGCAAATACGAAAGATCCGATGGAGGTGATCATATTGACCGTATCCCATCCCATCCGCGATGAATAGGTGTAGACACGGCGCGGCATGCCCAGTAGACCCGATATGTGCATCGGAAAAAATCCTGCATTGAAACCAATGAACATGACCCAAAAGCTCCATTTGCCCATTTTCTCATCCATCATGCGTCCCGTGAATTTGGGGAACCAGTAATAGATGCCGCCTATGACCGGAAATACGTTGATTCCCAGCAGCACATAATGCAGGTGTGCGACGATGAAGTAGGTGTCGTTAAGCTGCCAATCGAGCGATACGGCTGCCGTCATCACACCCGATAAGCCGCCGATTACAAACAGAATGACAAACCCGGCAAAAAACAGAAATGGCGTCTTGAACACCGGCCTTCCAAGCCAGATAGTTGCAATCCACGAAAACACGGCGACTGAGCTCGGGATTGAAATCACCATGCTGGCGGCACCGAAAATGGATAGGGCGACAGTCGGCAAGCCAGTAGCGAACATATGGTGAATCCATACCTCGAATCCAATCAGCATGGTCGCCATCGTAGCAAGGGCCATGGCTGCGTAACCCACCAGGGGGCGGCGGCAAAACGTGGGTAAAGCATCCGAAACAATGCCCATGGCGGGAAGCACTATCGCGTAAACCCATGGGTGGCCAAAAATCCAGAATAGATGTTGCCACAGCAGCGGCTTACCGCCATTGGCCACGTCAAAGAAGTAGGTGCCCATCTGACGGTCAAGCCACAGAAGAAAAAACGCCAGGCTGACTGCGGGGATAACCAGGAGATTGGCTACGGATGCAGTGAGCGTGCCCCAGACCAGAATGGGTACGCGATTGATTGTCATGCCCGGCGCCCGCATCCGGAATAGCGTAACCACAAAATTGACCGATCCGACGGTTGTCGATATTCCCAGCAGCACCATGCCGAGCGCGAAAACATCGATATTGGGACCGGTGTTATAGATGGGTCCCGCAAAGGGAACATAGTTGAACCAGCCGGCATTCGGTGCCTGGCCGATGGGGAAGCTCGCATACATGAATATGCCCGCAAATAAAAATATCCAGTACGAGAGTGCATTCAAGCGGGGAAATGCCATATCGCGCGAGCCCAGCAGCAGCGGCCAGAGATAGTTGGAGAATCCGGACAATATCGGCAAGGCATACAGGAAGATCATCGTTACGCCGTGCATCGTGAACAATTGGCTATATTGTTCCGGCGTCAGCAGCGTAAGGCTTGGTCCAGCGAGCTGCAAGCGCATGATCAGCGCCTCGATGCCGCCAATCAGTAGGAAAATAAATGCCGTGACGATATATCGGAGGCCGATCGTCTTATGGTCGACCGTGGAGAGCGAGCCGCGCCAGCCTGGGGCCGCTTCCCAGATATGGACGAGGTGCGTTTCGGCGGCCGAACCAACCGGTGCACGGCCAAAGTCCGGCACGCGGCTCAGGCGATCGTCGCCAGGAGGGTCGCTTGGGCTGACATCCGCTGGGCTATGGGTCAAGTCAGAGATAGCCATAAATATTTTAACCTAAATCCGGTAGTTGACCGCTCATTTGATAGATCAACATTATGATTAATAACAATATTTCAATTTATTTGACGCTCACCTTCCGGGTGAGGGCGCTACTGGAAGAATTGCACAGTTTTTGCGGCACATGGCTGCGTTGCAACTCCTTGGAATGGAACGACCATTCCGCGTCGTTGCGCCTTGCCCTGCACCCCAAAAACCATACACTTCACCCCGTCCAACTACTGGATTTAGGTTTAATCCAGTTTCGACAAAAATAACGCGAGTGCGGACTTTTCAGATTCCGATAACACCATGCTGGGCATACGCGATCCCGGTTTGAGTTGTTGTGCGTTAACAACCCACTTCATCACATGTTCAGGCGTATTCGTTAGTAGTCCTCCCGCAAGCCGACGCCGTGAGTTCAAATGGGTCAGATCGGGAGCGTGCTGGCCGGAAGCATGGGTTCCCCGGACCGTGTGGCAGCCAGCGCAACGATCCATGAACAGTTTGTGGCCAGGAATTACATTCGCCGCCGGCGCGAGCGAAACGGTTTGTCGCTGGGCATCCTGCCATTTTTTAAAATCGCCGGCACTTTCCGCAACGATCTCGAAACCCATGTGAGCATGACCGGCGCCGCAAAACTGGGCACATTGCCCGGTATATACACCGGGCACATCAGCCTGGATCCATTGCTGATTCGTCAGTCCCGGGATCATCTGCGTTTTTCCGGCGAGCTTCGGTATCCAGAAGGCGTGGATAACATCGGCGCTTTTCAACTTGATCAGGACAGGTTGGCCTACAGGAACATGCAGCTCGTTAGCAGTGATGAAGCGTTGCGAAGGATCGTCATGGTCATATTCGATTTTCCACCACCAGTCATGCCCCGTAACAGTCAGCGTAACGGTCGGGGTTTGCGCCGGCTTGGCGACCGCGTTCAGCACCATCATCGCGTAAATAACGAGGCCGAATAATATGCAGGTGGAAATTCCCGTTCCGATATATATCCATCGAAGCCCTTCGCCTTCGCGCCCAATTGTGCGAGGGTCCATGGCTGGACGTTTGCGGAGCAAAGCTCCCAGCAGCAGTAGCGTGATAACGAGGAATACCAGCCCCGATAGCCCGGCCAGCACCCATCCGAGATACATTGTCGGCCTGGATGCGGGCCCATAACTGTGCAGGAAATAATTTAGCGGCGCCTCCACTGCGTCGGCCGCAGGTGTCATTATTACCACTGTGGCGGATATCACAGCCAGCCGTGCAGCCAGGCCTGATGCCTGTTTTAAGGCCGCATGAGAATAAAATCCTGACTTGATAATTTTCATTTTCAGGCTAGGCAACAAAAAACGATCATTCTCCAGCTAATGGCTATAAGGCTTATGGGAACGGACCTCCGACGGTGTGCTCCCAGCAGTGTGGCAGCCCAGTCGTCGGGGTGGTCAGATTGCAGCTGAAGTTGGCAGACATGCGTTGCGGCTCATCATGTAGTGCCTAGTGGATAGGCTGTTGTACTCATCAGTGCCAGCGATGGCTGGCGGGAATCGAGACGGGTAGGTTCGCTGACATTTCCCTTCATTTCGCAATGTCCTGTTTGATCTTGTGGTCTGGATAGGCGACCCCATCGCTGATTTCGTCGTCTTGCTGCAACCTTTCGGCCGAGCCGAGGAGAATGGTTAAATGCTACGCTCTGCACGCAATGTTTCTGTTCGCCATCGCACTCACGACTCAATTTTGCTATTCATAATCGTGAACCCGGCAGTTGGACGAGTGAGTAAGCGGTTTTTGATTATTGAACTTATTACAAGCGAGTGAATCAGAACAAAGAGCGAGAAGAGAAGCGGAGTTGCAGGACCGATTCAGGTGAGTTTCGAATCGAGGGCAAAGTGGGAGAATAAACGGGCGGGTGCTTTGTCTTTACTCTAAGCAGCGAAAAAATTACGGGTGTGAGTGAGCAGCGTTCGGTGGAGTCTGCTTTTTAAGCATCGGGAAAAGTACCAGAAGAAATATACTGAAAGGATGACCCCAAGCGAGCCTGAACCATCATGGCTGCACTTGGGGCTGAGTGAAGGAGGGAAAAATTAACTAACTTAGAAGGCGACCTGATATTGCAATACGAACTGTCCTCTGCTGGAAGTTTTGACGATATCGCCGGCAGAGTTGGCGCGGAATATTGGCCTGTTCTGGTAATCAAAGGTGATTTTACTATTATGACCGTGTAGCAGCCAGTTGACGCCACCGTTAAACACGTTCATCTGATCATGGAGTGCGTCCCAGCCTGCGCTTGTTATCGACGTGTAGACCTGCAGTTGGCCATTATTTGACCCAAGCAAGCTTTTAGGCAACAGATATCCCGCCTGCGCGTACCACATGTCGCCCGTGCCAAACATTGGGTAAGTATTGCCGGGACCGTTTCGACTGACGCCAAGGCCTGATCCGTTAGCCGAATTCTGGCCATTTCCATTCATGCGAAGATAATTGGGCCCGTAGTTCATGTGGAAGTACCCAACGTAAGCGGATATGGCGGTTTCCTTTTCCTTGTCCAACGGTGCATCCAGGTAACCGGCAACCGACCAGTGGGTCATGTCATGAAACTGCGGATTATCCAAAGTGCCCGTCCACATGGCGGCTTTCTGTGTGGCAAAACCTGCTTCAAGATTCAGTATGCTCTTCTTGCCGAGATAAGTTCCTTGCATGTAGGGGTTGGTATTTGGTTCCGTATCCCAGAAATTCCAGTAGAACATCCCGGTGTAATTTTTCTTATGACCAACCTGGGCAAAATTGGCCACCGACGCGTTGATGGCTCCGTCATTCGTTATTCCGTCGGTTGTTATCGGAAACGAATCGTTCGCGGCTATCATATAGCGAAATTTGCTGATCTGACCGCGAAGATAGACGCCATATTGCCTGTTGAACGAGGATGTCCGTTCCGTCGTGTATTGAGCAAGAAGCGGAACATCCAGTGTCATGATGGTGCTGACGCTGGGCGCACTGAAGCGGGACAGGCCGTTAAACATGCCAAGTCCCCCCCCTATGGTCATTTGATTTCCCTCGGTCAATCGCAGTTCAGCGAAGGCGTCATGAAAATAAGCGGCGATGTGTCGATTACCGTTCTGTTGAGTCAGGAAGTTTTGATTATTCATCCCGTATTGGGTGTAAAAGTACACCCTATCGGTAAGCTGTCCTTGTACGACAAGACGGGTCCGGCGCAGGCCAATATCCGTTGAATCATCCACAGGTTGGTCTTGTATCAAGGAGCCTGGATTATTCTGTTCGTACCGTAACTGAACCTGGTTAAGAAGGCCGAATTTGATGTACTGGCTTCCATCGCCGTTCAGGTTCCATTTGAACGGATCTTTATCCTTCCAGTTTGCGAAGCCAAAACCGCCCTCCGGCTTTTTCACGCCTGCTACCGTCGCCCCCGGCCCCATGGGAATGGCTTGGCCAGCTCCCGGGCCCATCTGTACACCGGGAGGTAATGGACCCGCTTCTGCGCTGGAGGCGGGTTTTGCGGGTTTATCTGAAACCCTTTCGAAAGAGCCCATGCGGACGCGATCGACTCCTGGTTCGGCATAGATCTGCTTGGTCTTGGTATCTACATACAGATCAATGGCTTGGGCATATAGAGAAGCTGGAAACAGGCAGCAGGACAAAAGACTTAGGGGAAAGCGAAACTTCATCAGTTACTCCCGATATCAAAGTTGAACGGCAAAGACTTGAAGATTCAAAAAATGTCCATGTTTTATTTGTAAAACTATCTCCGTCAGATGGGAATCGCTCAGTTGATGCTGTTGTTAGGATTTATGCCTGAGTTGAAAAGTAACACTGTGCCCATGAAAAAAACGTTACGGGAATGTGAAAAAAGCGTGAGGAATATTAAATAGAAGTGACGAGTTAGTCAAGGCGTTATGCAAAACCACTATGCATAAGGGGTTATCATGTTGCGGTGGGTATAGCGCGTCACGGATAGATCTACCTGATACGATCGTCGTCATCGGCGAATGCAGAACGCGGATCGGCCATGAGAATTTGAAACCATGATATGCAATCATCAGGCAAGATTTCTTTTTACGGCAATACTGTTTTTTAGCTCAGGTTGTTCCGTGTTCATGGCGATTGATCAGCCAGGCAAGAAGAATGTGGATTTGTTCAGGGTAGGAACCCCTGGAAGCGTGCTTCTTGGTGAGTTTGGCGCGCCGGCCGTGTCAGAAACGCGAAGTGGAAGGAAATACGAAATTTTCAAGTTCATTCAAGGTTACAGCACGGGAGCAAAAGCTGACAGGCGCTAGTTCATGGCGCTGCTGATGTAGCCACATTCGGGCTGTGGGAGGTTGTCGCAACGCCCACGGAAGCAATCTTCAGCGGCGAAGAGATGGCATACGAGGTTTCATACGATCAGGACAATAAGGTCGACGAGGTCACGACGCTGAAGAAATAAAATAATGGAAATCTGTTCCGCTGCCGCGACAGGGAGTGGCATTTTGCTCTTTTGCTGTCAGCCAGCTTTGCTCGGTAGCTCGAGCATTGAATACGCGACAAGACGGGACGCGGTGCCGAGAATTCCCCCAACGAATCGTCGCATGACTTTAATAGCAATATTTAACCGAAGTCTTCGCGGGCGCTCGTCCTCGTAATGCCTGCTTGCCCTACGTCAAGCAGGCCAATCCCGCTCGTTTTTTTCAAGTTGTAAACTTACCCGGAAATTACCCTCCCGCCGCTCCTCCGGCTGAAATATTCGTATCCACCTCGGTATTGGGTCCAGGGGGCGTATTAGGTCCGTAGAGAACCCTTAGAATTTTTCTTAACAGGCTCTCCTTCGGAGGCGCAGCCCAACTTGCGGCTGCCTGTTCTTCACATATCTTGCTTGTTGCGCTTGCCTGATCAGGCGCGTTCTTCGCGGATGTCGAGTTTCCGCTTCCCGACGGGGGAATATCTTGAAAGATGACCTTGCCTTTCTCGTCTTGGGAGGTGGGAGGCTCTCCGCCGGCCTGCGCCTGGAGTGGGCCTATTGGAAGGAAAATCATGATAGCAACAAACAATATAAAGCGAACCACCGCGTTTTTTTCAGCACAAAAAGTATGTTTAATGTCTGCTCTCCTTTATTCGCCGACGTGTCTGATTATATCCCTGACTGCAAAATCAACCTCCAGCACCGCCAGCCGAGACGTTTTCGTCCATGTCACGGTTCGGCCCGCGTGGCGTCTCAGCTCGATACAGGATCCGTACAACCTTACAGAGAAAACTTTCCTGCTCAGGAGTGGCGTGCTTGCATGAGCCCGATGTCTGCCCACCTGATGACCAGCCTGACGAGGGATCCGTTTGGCTCGGCGCAGCCTGGGTAAGCGCACCGGTGTTATCCTCGGGAGCAGCAGACCGGCCTGTTACAGGGTCTTTCCAGCCGGAAGCCTGCTGCTCGGCGCCTGAACCAGCCTGCGCGAGCAAATGGGCTCCACCTTGTGCGGCCATACCAGGCTGTGCATGGGATACTCCGACTGCGCCGAAAATAAGGGTCCCGGCAAATATTAAAGACTGGATTGAATTTTTCAGAATGAAAGTATGTTTCATATGCTCCTTTTATTCAGGTCGGGAGAAGACAACAATGAAATTACACCCATTTCTCAAATGTTAACGCAAAGTAGACCAACTGGCAGCTTCATGTTCATAAATTTTGCTCCATTACGCCACAATGAACAACTGGTGAATGCGGGGGTTTGGACAAAAGAGGAGCATGCGGGTTCCATCATTAGTGGTTGATGCGTTCCTGCTTCCTCGTATGGGCGAAAGATTCAAAGATAAACAGGAAAAGAAGACGAGCGGGATTGAGTGACGAACAGAGCCGTTCGTCCCGGGCTAGTGCGAAAATCAGATTGTCGGCAAGAAATTGGATTGGAAGAAGGCTGGCTATCCACCATCTCGCGATGGCGGATGCATATAGTATTTAACTGACTCTGGCGCTCACGCTATAGACCCGACAAGCCCCGGCTTGCCCAAGCGCCCATTTTTGCGGCGTGCGGCAAAACCTATCAAGCCCAGTCCGGCTAGCAACATTGCATAGGTTTCCGGCTCGGGAACCGCTGAAGCGAAGCCCGGTACATCCGTAAGCACGATTCGCCCGTTAAGGTCCTGAATCTCCCGCGCATCGCCATTCGGGAAGAGCGAACTATACGCATTGATTTCAGCCGCGGACATTTGCATCGGCTGAGCCAGATCGATCCATTTTACACCCTCGTTGAAATCAGGTGTCGTTAATGAGCCATCATAGCGGAAAGATTCCAGGTTGGACGGAAGGAGGGCGTTCAAATCGAAGTGGTTGAAAACATGTGTCTGCGTTGTGGTCTTGGGCAAATCGGAGAAAATGGGCTCAAGCGCGGCATTGGACGCGCCTTCCTCGACCCACCTCCCGACGACAAGAATGTTCTTGCTTGGGTCTTCAAATACCATATGCATTTCCATCGGAAACACCTTGCCATTCTCCAGATGCTCCGCGGGGGTATGGAAGTGAAACTGGGCCAATTGATAGGTATCTCCATCAACGGTTACCGATCCGGCACCAGCGTCGACATTAGCTCTGGCAGCGGTTTTGAACACACCAGGCGAACCATTATTGATAACGCTTAGCGTGGTGTCAGAGCTCAAGTCAAATAGCATCGGTGATAGCTGCTGGAACTTTGTATTCTGGGCAGTGATATCAATAGGACTTTGCTGGGGAGCCGCCTGCGCAGCAGGCATGCCGGACAGGAAAAGGGCGGAAACAATCGATGCCAGCGGTAGTAACCGAGTCGATGGTGTGATCATAGTAGGTATCCTCAAAAGTGTGATGCTCGAAATGAAGGGCATGGGTATGACGTTATGCGATTTAAAAATAACATGCCCGGTGTGAAAAAACAATCGCCTAAATGTTAAGAATGTGTTAACCCTACTTGCTTAGGTATTAAGCCGCTTGTCACTGCAGAAGGGCTTGGTTGCTTTTTTCATATCAGATTCCCGACTTTGGATTGTGCCAGCAATTATCGGGTGCTATCAATGTATCCGCGGCTTCGGGTCCCCAGCTCCCGCGTGCGTACGGAAGGACCGGATGGTGCGTCTTCAGGACATTATCGAGCGTTGCCCAAGCGGCCTCTACTGTATCCTCCCGCGTAAACAACGCTCCGTCGCCTATCATCGCGTCATGCAACAGCCGTTCGTAAGGCAATTCCTGTCCGAAATGTTCTTCGACCAGGCAGAGCTCTCGCTCGTCGCCAATAAACTCTTTTCCCGTACGTTTAACGCGTGCGGCGATAGCGATGGTGGAAATAGGGGAAAGCCGGAAGCGCAAGTAGTTGGCGCCGCAAGTTTGAAGGTCAGGTACCGAGTCGGCGAAAAGCTTTTGCGGCGGGGGTTTTAGCTGGACAAGAACTTCCGTGACTGTTTCGGCGAGAAATTTGCCCGAGCGCAAATACCACGGCACCCCGCCCCAGCGCCAGGAGTCGATAAATAGACGCAAGGCGCAAAATGTTTCGACGTCGGAATTCTTTGCTACGTCTGGTTCCTCACGATAACCGGCATATTGACCTCGCACCAGATCATCCGGGCTTAACGGCCGCATTGCGCGGAACACGTTAGCTTTTTCGCCCTGTACCGCACCGAAGCCCCTGTAGGTTGGAGGTTCCATGGCAAGCAGCGCAACGATCTGAAAAATATGGTTTTGAACTACGTCGCGCAGGCAACCCGCGGATTCGTAAAATCCTCCGCGCCCCTCTACGCCAAAATCCTCGGCCAGCGTTATCTGGACGCCGGCTACATAGTTCCGGTTCCAGATTGGTTCCAGGAATGAGTTGGCGAAGCGGAAGTAGAGGATGTTCATTATCGCCTCCTTCCCCAGAAAATGGTCGATACGGAAAATGGAATTTTCCGGAAATGCCTCGCGCGCGGTGCGGTTGAGCTTGCGCGCAGAGGCTAGGTCGCGTCCAAACGGCTTCTCGACAATGACTCTGGCACCATCGGCCAGGCCGGCGGCATCCAGGTTTTTTATAACAGTAGCGAAAAGAGCAGGGGGTATGGCGAGGTAATGTGTTGGTCGCCGTGCATTTCCCAGCGCCTGCTTGAGTACTTTGAAAGTTTCCGGATTATTGTAATCGCCGGAAACGTATCGGAACAACGAAAGAAGACGGTCAAGCGCTGGCTGGTCATCGATTTTTCCGGAGCGTTTTACAGCATCCGTTACCCTGTCGCGAAGCTGGGCGATATCCCATGACGACGAGGCCACGCCGATTACGGGTACATTCAGAGAGCCTTGTTTCACCATTGCATAAAGCGCCGGAAAGATCTTCTTATAAGCAAGGTCGCCCGTCACGCCGAACAGCACGAGCGCATCGGATGCAGTCTCTCCGTCGTTTGCCTTATTTCCCCCGGCCATCTCAGCTGGTTCCTTTTTTCTCATCATGTCCGCCAAACCGCTTTCTCATTGCGGAGAGCAGCCGATCGGCGTAATCGGCATTACCCCGGGACTCAAAACGGCTGAAAAGCGCGGCGCTGATTACCGGTACCGGCACGCCCTCGTCAACGGCCGCCAGGGTTGTCCAGCGTCCCTCGCCCGAATCCGACACGCGTCCCGAAAATTTGGTGAGATCTGCATCCTCAATCAAAGCCTCCGCTGTCAGATCAAGTAGCCACGACGCCACAACGCTGCCTCTACGCCAGACTTCCGCGATTTCCGGAAGATCCAGTTCATACTGGTAGAATTCGGGATTGCGCATCGGTGCCGTTTCGGCATCCGTGTCGCGTGCTGCTTTGCCGGCGTTGGCGCTGTGCAGAATATTCAAACCCTCGGCATAAGCTGCCATGAGGCCATATTCAATTCCGTTATGGACCATTTTGACGAAATGCCCCGCGCCGTATGGTCCACAATGAAGGTAGCCTTCCTCCGCAGTACTGCCGGTTCTGTTGCGGCCGAAGGTACGTGGCGCTGCCGCGATTCCGGGCGCCAGTGCGGCAAAGATCGGATCGAGGTGCTCGACAATCCGGTTTTCCCCGCCAATCATCAGGCAGTATCCGCGCTCACGGCCGGCAACGCCTCCGCTTGTTCCCACATCGACGTAATGAATCCCCTTGGACTGTAGTTCGGCGCCACGCCTGATATCGTCGTGGTAATAGGAATTACCGCCGTCGATGATAATGTCATTCTCCTCCACAATAGGTACCAGTTCTGAAAGAATTGCATCAACCGCGGCCGCGGGTACCATCAACCACACTACGCGCGGCTTGGCCAGACGAGTGATCAAATCTTCCAGTGAGTCTGCTCCGACGGCGCCTTTTTGCTCCAGTTCCTGGACAGCTTCGGTGCGGGGGTCGTAAACCACGCATTCACTTCCAGCTTGTATCAGGCGAGCCGCCATGTTGATACCCATACGTCCTAGTCCGATCATCCCGATTTGCATCTTGATCCTCCTTGCAGTTAAGAATCGAATTTCGTGCACGCTAAGCTGGTTCGAACGTACGGCATATCTTCCGCCTGCGCCCCCCTCAATTGTCATTGAGTCGTCGGTGCCACCTCGATGAATATTCTCTTGATGCTCGGGTGGTAACGCTGGATTGCCAATTCCAGCCGGGAAACAATCTCCGCCAGTTCATTCACTGACAACGAAGGAACAAATTGGGCTTTAATATTCAACAATACTTCCTCCGGGCCGAACACCAGAGTTAGAACCTGGTTCACTGCTATTACCGCAGGATCGCGGAGGGCCAATGTGGTTACACTTGCCACAACCTCCGGTGTTGCTGCTTCGCCTACCAGGAGTCCTTTGCTCTCGCGGATCAGTATCGCGGATACGATGCACAAGGTTATACCAATCAGTATCGATGCCGCGCCGTCAAAATAGGGATTGCCGAAACGATGGGCGAGATATACGCCGACAAAGGCGACTGTCAGGCCGATCAGCGCAGCTGTATCCTCGAGCAATACTGTCAGCACGGAAGGGTCGTAGCTGCGACGCAAGGTCTGCCATAAAGTATGTTTCCCTTTTTCCGCCAGAAGCGCACGTAATGCAAAAGACCACGAGATTCCTTCCAGTAATACGGAGATACCGAGTATCGCGTATGCCCAAAATGGCTCTTCAAGAGGCTTTGGATGCGCGATATGAATAGTCCCTTCATAAATTGCCATCCCCCCACCGACTCCGAAGAGCACCATGGCGACAATCAGACTCCAGAAGTAAAGCTCCTTGCCATATCCGTAAGGATGCCCCGAATCCGCAGGCTGTTGGCTGCGATTGACGCCGAGGAGCAGCAATAGTTGATTGCCTGTGTCGACCATGGAATGAATGCCTTCAGACAGCATGGCCGAACTGCCGGTATGTGCAGCTGCCAGGAATTTCATGAGGGCAATCGTAAGATTGCCAGCAATGGCCACATAAATGACGAGTTTCGTTTTTGGCGAACTGGTAGCCATATCGTTGCCGCCCACGATTGGGTATTACAATGCTGATGAGCAGGCGAATAATCGCTTTTTCGAATTCAGCGCTTCAGCCAAACATTTCAGGTCGCTCCCTTGCTTGAATGTACGCCTGCCAAACCGATAAGTATCTTCTACTCAGTTCCTTTCGGCCGTATCCGGACGCTGCGGCGCCGTAGAACCTGGCATTCATCAATAATCTCAGGCAGGTCTGCAATCGGACGCTGCGGCAAGCGCGTCACCGACAATTGCCTGCGCTTCCTCCACGATATGATGCAGGTGATCGGTTCCCCGAAAGCTTTCCGCATAAATTTTAAAGATATCTTCGGTACCGGACGGGCGCGCTGCGAACCATCCGTTTTCAGCGATAACCTTGATCCCGCCGATAGGTGCATGATTCCCTGGCGCTTGGGTGAGAATATTCTTTATCTTTTCACCGGCCAGGTCCGAGGAGTGGACCTGCTGTGGAGAAAGTTTAGCCAGCAGCCCTTTTTGCTCCCGGGTGGCGGGCGCATCGATGCGTTTAATGACAGAATGGCCAAATTCCCCTTCGAGCTGGCGGTATATCTCACCGGGGTCCCGACCCATGCGCGAGGTGATCTCGGCCGATAGTAGCGCGGGGATGATCCCATCCTTGTCCGTCGTCCAGACCGTGCCGTCCCGGCGGAGGAAAGATGCTCCCGCGCTTTCCTCACCGCAAAAACCGAGCGAGCCGTCGCACAGCCCATTTGCGAACCATTTGAAACCGACCGGCACTTCGTAAAGCTTCCGGCCCAGTTTCGCGGTCACCCTATCGATTATCTGGCTGCTTACCACTGTTTTGCCTATCGCAATGCCACTACCCCATTCTGGGCGATACTGGAGCAAATAATAAACAGCCACCGAAAGATAATGGTCCGCTGGCAGCAGGCCTGCGCTTCGGGTTACGATACCATGCCGATCATGGTCGGTATCACAAGCGAAGGCAATGTCGTAGCGATCCTTCAAATTGATCAAGCCTTGCATGGCGTAGCGCGACGACGGGTCCATGCGAATTTTGCCGTCCCAATCGACTGTCATGAAGCGGAAGGTTGGGTCGACAACATTGTTCACCACCGCGAGATTGAGCCGGTAGTGGTCAGCAATCGCGCTCCAGTAGTGGACCCCCGCGCCGCCAAGCGGATCGACTCCCATGCTGATATTCGTGCTGCGTATGGCGTCTACATCGATTACATTATGAAGATCATTCACATAAGTGTTGAGAAAGTCATGCCGATGTGTTGTAGAGGCGCGCAACGCGTTTTGAAAACGCATTCTTTTCACTTCTGCCAGATTCTTTTCCAGGAACTCATTGGATTTGATTTCGATCCAGCCAGTGATTTCAACGCCCGCCGGGCCACCGTGTGGCGGGTTGTACTTAAAGCCGCCACTCTCCGGCGGATTGTGAGAAGGCGTAATGACGATGCCATCGGCAAATCCGTCCGTCCGTCCCCGGTTATACGTCAATATGGCGTGGGAAACAGCGGGGGTAGGCGTATATTCGCCATTTTTTGCCAGCATGACTTCAACGCCATTCGCGGCCAGCACTTCAAGTGCGCTGGTATATGCCGGCTCTGAAAGCGCGTGCGTGTCAATTCCAAGGAATAGTGGACCATCGATGTGTTGCCGTTGGCGATAGAGGCAGATCGCCTGGGTCATAGACAGGATGTGCCATTCATTGAAGCTTGCGTCCAGTGAGGACCCGCGATGTCCCGAGGTGCCGAATGCGACCCTTTGTACCGGCACCGTCCAATCGGGAATCAGTGCGTAATAAGCAGTAACAAGCTTGGGCACGTCTACCAGCATTGCCGTCTGGGCAGGTTTCCCTGCCAGCGGACTGATCTTTTCGGTAATTTTTTCAGCGGCCATGCTGCCTCTCTTCACCGTGCGGTAACCGACGCAAGAGCGTCAACCGGAATTCAGTTTTCCTTGAAACTACTCTTCTACGCATGACGTGCAATTTGTTCCCGGGCTGCGGCAACAACGTGCCCAGGCTCGAATCCAAAGTGCTGTGCAACGGCCTTGCCTGGCGCCGACAAGCCGAAGCTGCGCATGCCGAGAGTGCATCCCGCTACACCGGTGTAACGCTCCCAACCAAAGGTGGAAGCTTCTTCAACTGCAACACGCGCCGGAATTTCGGGCGGCAAAACGTTGTCACGATATTCCTGGCTCTGATTCTCAAATAGTTCCCACGATGGCATGCTGATGACGCGGGCCTTGATTCCTGCCGACTTGAGTTGTTCATAAGCCGTAACACACAGCGAGACTTCACTGCCGGTAGCCAGCAGCAGCACTTCAGGTTTGCAATTTTCCGCGTCGGCCAGTATGTATGCACCACGAGAAAGCCCGCTTGCAGAAGCATACCGTGAGCGATCCAGCGTGGGTATGGCCTGCCGCGTCAATATCAGGCAAGCCGGCCGATCTGTATAGTGCATGATGACGCGCCATGCCTCGACGACTTCATTCGCATCCGCCGGGCGTAACACAGTCATCCCCGGCATCGCCCGTAAAGACGCAAGTTGCTCGATTGGCTGATGCGTGGGGCCATCTTCTCCCAGGCTGATCGAGTCGTGAGTCCAGATGTAGATAACCGGGATTTCCATCATTGCGCTTAGCCTGATCGCCGCGCGGGCATAATCGGAAAAGATCAGAAAGCTCGCAGCGTAGGGGCGCAGCTTCGATAGGCTCATCCCGTTGGCGATAGCGCACATTGCGTGCTCACGAAGTCCGAAATGAAAATTTCGTCCTGAATAACTGTTATCCGGTTTTCCGTCCTGCCCCGGCGCTTGAAAATTGCCGTAGAACGTGTCCTTCCCTTTCAGTTCCGTTTTTGTCGAAGGAGCCAGGTCTGCCGCACCGCCTAGTAACCACGGCATTTTTTCTGCAATCGCATTCAGCGTCTTACCTGATGAATCACGCGTCGCGATGCCTTTTGCATCCGCCGGAAATGTCGGTAATGCGCTATCCCAGCCCACCGGCACGCCGCGCCGTTGCATGCAATCTATCTGTTCGGCCAGATCGGCATATTGTGCCCGGTAGGCCTCCAGCAGCAGCTTCCAGGCCGCATGTGCCGCGGTTCCGCGCTCGCCGAACTGTGCTTTAAAATGTTCCCGAACACCTTCCGGTACATCGAACTGCTTATTGGGGTCGCAGCCGTAAAATTCTTTCGCCAGCCGTGCCTCCTCAGCGCCAAGCGCCTCGCCGTGCGCTTCCTTTGTATCATGCTTATGAGGTGCGCCATAGCCAATGTGGCTACGCACGATAATAAGCGTGGGGCGATCCGATGTATTCAGGAATGACTCATAAGCATGAGACAGCTGGCCCAGGTCGTTGGCGTCTCCGACACGCGCAACATGCCATCCATAGGCGGCAAAACGGGCGGCCACATCTTCCGAAAACGTGAGATCGGTTGATCCCTCGATGGTGATCCGGTTATCGTCATAAATCCAGCAAAGATCCGCCAGCTTGAGATGCCCCGCGAGGGACGCGGCCTCGCTGCTTATGCCCTCCATCATGTCGCCGTCGCTGCAGAGTGCATAAACATTATTGTTAAACAGTTGGAAACCGGGCCGGTTATAGGTTGCCGCCAGCCATTGGCGCGCGATCGCCATGCCAACACTCGTGGCCGCGCCCTGCCCGAGCGGGCCGGTAGTGGTTTCGACACCGGAGGTCCAGCCGTATTCAGGGTGGCCGGTGCAGCGGCTTCCCGCCTGCCGGAAGCTCTTAAGGTCATCAAGCATCACAGCCAGCCTGTCAGCTTTGTCATAACGAGGACTGGTCGCTTTTACACCGGTCAGATAGAGAAGGCTGTAGAGTAAGGCCGAGGCATGGCCAGCCGAAAGCACGAAGCGGTCGCGATTCAGCCATTCGGGATCGTTCGGATCGTAGCGAAGAAAGCGCTGCCAGAGGCAATATGCTGTGGGCGCCGCGCCCATCGGTGTTCCGGGATGACCGGAGTTTGCCTGTTGCACCGCGTCGATCGACAGCGTGCGAAGCGTATTGATACAAAGCTGGTCTGATTGCGTTTGTTGGGTCATGGCATGGTTCCAGTGGAGCAAGCCACTACGCTTGCCTGAAAAAGATTTGCCCCTTTAAACTTTTAATCTCCCGCTCTTGTGTCTGCCCTTGTGTCTGTCGTTTGCAGGCCCCGGCGTATCGCTATCCTCTATGAAAGTATTGCAGTCCCCTGAATTGCAGAGTTATTAAAAAACAGGTTTGAGACGGATATTATTCCATATATAAAGAACGGGGCAAGGTAAGGGTCGCGCGACGGGCGACGTGCAACTATTTCAGTTTTTGCCGGTTGTAGCGTCGTATCAGTGCATTGGTTGAGCTGTCATGCTTCAGCGGTAACTCGCTGATACTCTCCAGTTCCGGCATGATGCGCTTAGCCAACGCCTTGCCCAATTCGACGCCCCATTGGTCGAACGAGTCTATGTTCCAGATCGATCCCTGTGTAAAAACACTGTGTTCATAAAGGGCTACCAATGTGCCCAGCGCGTAAGGCGTGAGGCGCTCGATAAGGATGGTGCTGGTTGGACTGTTTCCTTCGAAGCTTCGGTGGGGACATAACCAATCCGGGACCCCCTCCGCTTTCACTTCGTCCGGGGTCTTTCCAAATGCCAGTGCTTCAGTCTGTGCGAACAGATTGGCCATGAGCATGTCGTGATGATTACCCAGCGGCTGCAAAGTCTGGCAAAAACCAATGAAGTCACACGGGATCAGGCGGGTGCCCTGGTGTATGAGTTGATAGAAAGAATGCTGGCCATTAGTGCCCGGTTCGCCCCAGACAATGGGCGATGTCTGGTAGTTAACGCGAGCGCCGTCGAGCGTAACGCTCTTGCCGTTGCTCTCCATTGCGAGTTGCTGCAGATAAGCCGGGAACCGCTTGAGGTATTGCTCATACGGCAGCACAGCAATTGTCTGCGCCTGGAAGAAATTGTTGTACCAGATGGCAAGCAGCCCCATGAGAGCGGGCAAGTTTTTCTCGATCGGGGTGGTGAGGAAGTGCTGATCCATGGCGTGAAAGCCTGCCAGCATGGCACGGAAATTCTCGGGCCCGATGGCGATCATCGTCGAGAGGCCGACTGCAGAATCCATCGAGTAGCGGCCACCTACCCAATCCCAAAAACCGAACATGTTGCCCGTATCGATACCGAACTTGGCCACTTCATCCGCGTTTGTCGAAACAGCGACGAAGTGCGTGGCCACCGCGCGCACGTCTTTTACCTTATCCAGAACCCATTCACGCGCCGAGTTGGCGTTCGCGAGCGTTTCTTTCGTAGTAAAAGTCTTCGAGCAGACGATGAATAACGTTTCTTCGGGATCGATATCCCTCGTGGCTTCTTTGAAATCCGTGCCGTCCACGTTGGATATGAAGCGAAAGTTCATGTCGCGCAAGCTGTAATAACGTAGCGCTTCATAGGCCATCACCGGACCAAGATCCGAGCCGCCTATGCCGATGTTGACAATATTGCGAATTCGTTTGCCGGTATATCCACGCCATTGCCCAGTGCGCAAACCGTCAGCGAAATCGCCCATTCGGTCCAGAACCGCCTGCACCTCGGGTACAACGTCAATGTCATTGACGCAAATTCGTTCGCCCTTCGGGGCGCGTAGGGCAATATGTAATGCGGGACGCTGCTCGGATAAATTAATTGGATCGCCCCTGAACATTGCGTCAATGCGACCACGCAAGTTGCATTCCTCGGCAAGCTGGACAAGTAGCCGGAGCGTTTCGTCGGTTATCCGATTCTTTGAATAGTCCAGATAAATTCCGGCGGCTTCGGCTGTAAATCGTTCGCCGCGGGTAGGATCATTCGCGAAAAGCTGGCGCAGATGCAGGGCTTTGATTGACTGATAGTGCACTTCCAGCGCTTTCCAGGCGGGACGCCCGGTCAGAGTCGGTGTCGCGAATGAAATCACGGTTGCGGCCCATCAGGTATTCTTTTTCTCTTGGTGAACCGCCACATCCACATGACATAGCCCGACAAGGCATAAAGTAAAAAGAGACAGAACAGCACAACCGGTGGATGACTCGGGATCAAAACGAAAAAAAACAGCGCCAGTAGCAAAACGGTGACGAATGGCACGGTTTTGCGTAAATTGATTTCCTTGCCGCTGTAATAGGGGATATTACTGACCATTGTGAGGCCCGCGAATAGGGTGATACACCAGGCGAGCCATCTGATATCCGTACCCGCTATGCCAAAGTCTAGCATTACCCAGACCAGTCCTGCAATCAGCGCAGCCGCGGCGGGGCTGGGCAGCCCCTGAAAAAAACGCTTATCGACGACCTCTATGTTAGTATTGAAACGCGCCAGGCGAAGCGCGGCACAGACGCAATAAATAAATGCTGCAATCCATCCCAGTTTGCCCATGCCTTTCAAGGCCCATTCGTATATGACCAGCGCGGGTGCAGCGCCGAATGACACCATGTCGGACAGGCTGTCGTACTCCGCTCCAAATTCACTTTGAGTATGAGTCAACCGGGCTACCCGCCCGTCCAGCCCATCCAGCACCATTGCAATGAAAATGGAGACCGCGGAATGTTCAAAACGGCCGTTCATCGCCTGCACGATGGCATAAAATCCCGCAAACAAGGCCGCAGTGGTAAACAGGTTGGGCAGTAAATAAATGCCGCGACGGCGCAGTTTGGATTTGAGTATGAGGCGTGAATGAGGATCATGCATCATGTGTGCAATCCCATAGGAGACTGATGCATGTTAGGCGCTTATGAGCCTTTGGTAAACAGTCGCTGCGCGGGACCCGAAATCGGGAGATTCCCAACGTTAAGCGCCCGGCTATCCGCATTACAACCAATCCGGCAGCTTTTCATGAGTTTCCCCCGAATTCGACAGCTAGGCGACAGCCGCTTTACTGACAGCTTCCGCTTTGCAAGCCTCAAGCAAAGCGGAAGCTGTCAAAAATCCGTATTGATCTACCCGTTGTTTCTTCGTTCCCTAGTTTTTTGCCTGATCAACGAGCTTGTTCTTATTGATCCATGGCATCATGCCGCGTAATTTCGCTCCAACCGTTTCAATCTGATGAGCTGACGCAAGGCGGCGGCTGGCTTTTAGCATGGGCGCTCCGGCACGATTTTCCAGAATGAATTCACGCGCATATTCACCCGTCTGAATTTCATGCAAAATCTTGCGCATTTCATCCCGGGTGGCATCGGTAACGATGCGTGGGCCGCGCGAAATGTCTCCGTACTCGGCGTTGTTGGAGATGGAGTAGCGCATATTGGCAATGCCGCCTTCGTAGATTAAATCGACGATCAGCTTCACCTCGTGAAGGCATTCAAAATAGGCCATCTCCGGCGCGTATCCTGCTTCAACCAGGGTTTCGAAGCCAGCCTGGATCAAAGCGGTAAGGCCTCCGCACAGCACGACCTGCTCGCCGAAGAGATCGGTTTCGGTCTCCTCGCGGAAATTGGTTTCTATTACTCCCCCGCGTGTGCCCCCGTTGGCTGCGGCATAGGATAGCGCCAGATCTCGCGCCCTGCCTGACTTGTCCTGATGCACGGCAATGAGTGACGGTACGCCGCCACCCTGTGTGTAGGTCGATCGCACCAGGTGGCCCGGACCTTTGGGAGCGATCATGATGACGTCGAGATCTTCTCTTGGCGAGACCTGGCCATAATGAATATTGAAGCCATGAGCAAACGCAAGCGTGGCGCCTTCCTTGAGATTGGGCTCGATTTCCGATGCGTAAACGGCGGCGATCTGCTCATCGGGCAACAGCACCATTACTACATCGGCCGCCTTCACGGCTTCCGCCACTTCTTTTACAGTAAGACCTGCCTTCTCCGCTTTGCTCCAGGAGGCTCCCCCTTTGCGCAAGCCGACCGTCACCGTTACGCCGGAATCGCTTAGATTATTGGCGTGGGCGTGGCCCTGCGAGCCGTAGCCCACAATAGTAACCTTCTTGTCTTTGATGAGC
Source organism: Nitrosospira sp. Nsp11 (assembly GCF_900142705.1). Lineage (GTDB taxonomy): Bacteria > Pseudomonadota > Gammaproteobacteria > Burkholderiales > Nitrosomonadaceae > Nitrosospira. Next base: position 563,323 of record NZ_FRBV01000001.1, on the reverse strand, counting down.
GCCAAGTCGGCATCTTTATCGTAATAAACGTTCATAGTTTCCTTTCTGCACAAAAATAGAAATACACCAGGGTCAGGCGATAGCGGAAATATTTCGCCATTCCGCAGAGCGCTGCTACACCTTCAATATCCTTTCACCACGACCGATGCCGGAGGCCCCCGTCCGCACGGTCTCCAGGATGGCGCCCCGTTCCATTGCCTCAAGAAATGCATCAAGCTTGGAACCGGTACCGGTCAGTTCGATCGTGTATGATTTATCAGTCACATCAATGATACGGCCACGAAAAATATCAGCCATGCGCTTTATCTCATCACGGTCCTTTCCTACCGCGCGCACCTTCATCAACATAAGTTCGCGTTCGATATGGTCGCCTTCGCTCAAATCCACCACTTTGACCACTTCAATGAGTTTGTTCAGTTGCTTGGTTATCTGCTCGACCACGTCATCCGATCCTGCGGTAACCAGCGTCATGCGAGACAGGGTCGGGTCTTCGGTGGCAGCGACGGTCAGCGATTCAATATTGTAGCCACGTGACGAGAACAGGCCGGCTACGCGAGACAGCGCGCCCGCTTCGTTTTCCATCAAAAGAGAAATGATATGTCGCATTGTTTATACCAGAATCATCTCGGAGAGACCTTTTCCACCGGGCACCATGGGGAAAACGTTCTCGGTCTGGTCCGTTATGAAATCCATGAATACCAACCGGTCCTTGAGTTTGAAGGCCTCTTGCAACGCGCTTTCCACGTCACCGGGTTGGTCGATCTGCATGCCTACATGGCCGTAGCTCTCCGCCAGTTTGACGAAATTGGGCAGCGCATCCATATAGGATTCAGCATAACGATTCCCATGGAAAAATTGTTGCCACTGCCGCACCATCCCCATGTAACGGTTGTTCAAATTAATGATCTTCAACGGCAGGTTGTACTGCTTGCAGGTGGACAGTTCCTGAATACACATCTGGATGCTGGCCTCGCCAGTGACACAAGCCACCATTTCCCCCGGATTGGCAAACTGCACGCCCATCGCTGCCGGAAGACCAAAACCCATGGTGCCCAAACCGCCGGAATTGATCCACCGCCTCGGCAGGTCGAACTTATAGAACTGGGCTGCCCACATTTGATGCTGGCCGACATCCGAAGTAATGAATGCGTTACCTCCGGTCACCTCGTATAGCTTTTCCACCACCATCTGCGGCTTGATAATCGAGCTTGCGCGGTCATACTTGAGGCAATCGCGTGCGCGCCATAAATCAATCTGCGTCCACCACGCATCAAGAGCAACCCGATCGGGCTTTTCCTTGCGCGCCCTGATTAATTTTATCAGCTCGTCCAGGACATCGGAGACGTTGCCGACAATGGGAATATCCACCTTCACCCGTTTTGAAATGGAGGAAGGATCGATATCTATGTGTATTATTTTTCGGTCTTCATTGGAAAAATGCTTGGGGTTGCCTATGACTCGATCATCAAAGCGGGCGCCCACCGCCACCAATACGTCGCAATGCTGCATCGCCATGTTGGCTTCGTAGGTGCCGTGCATGCCCAGCATGCCGACAAACTGCTTGTCGGTTGCCGGATAACCGCCCAATCCCATCAGTGTGTTGGTGCATGGGAACCCAAGCATTCGTACCAGATCGGTCAGTTGCGCCGCCGCGTCGCTCAGGATGACGCCGCCGCCCGCGTAGATCATCGGACGCTTGGCTTCCAGTATCAGCTGTACCGCTTTCCTGATTTGTCCGGCGTGCCCCCTGGTGACCGGGTTGTAGGAGCGCATGGTGACACTCGCGGGATAATCAAATTCTGTTTTCTGCTGGCTCACATCCTTTGGAATATCCACCAGCACCGGCCCCGGGCGGCCGGTGGAAGCAATATAGAACGCCTTTTTGATAGTGGCAGCCAGTTCAGTGATATCTTTAACCAGAAAATTATGTTTAACGCAGGGACGTGTGATGCCTACGGTATCCACTTCCTGAAATGCATCCAATCCGATAGCATGGGTTGGCACTTGCCCGCTGATGATGACCAGGGGAATCGAGTCCATATAGGCGGTGGCGATACCGGTTACGGCGTTCGTCACGCCGGGTCCGGATGTCACCAGCGCCACCCCTACCTTATTACTGGAGCGAGCGTAGCCATCCGCTGCATGCACCGCCGCTTGCTCGTGCCGCACCAGCACGTGCTTGACCTTGTCCTGCTTGAACAATTCGTCATAAATGAACAGCACGGCGCCGCCAGGGTAACCAAAAATATAGTCTACCCCTTCCTTTTGCAAGCAACGCACTGCAATCTCAGCGCCCGTCAATTCCGTGCTCATGCTTCCTTGAATTTCCAATGTTGAGTGACAGCAAAAAATATATGAATAAAAGCTGAACAGTAATGTTTAGGTGGTCTTTGGTCAACTGCTTTGATAAGGGGTCAGCGGGGACATGGCAGGTTGATAGCCGCGTATGCCCGGGAAGTCGATTTATCGAACAGATTGCCCCAATCAGTTGAGAACGAGGAGCACGGTAAATTCGGCGGACCGTAAATGGTGCAAGCCGAATCTAAGCGTTTTCCGGGTTAAAGAATCGATATCCGGAGCATTCAAGTGCATAACTATAGCCTGAATCTGCACGCTTCAGAAAAAAATTAAGCTCAGCTTTTCACGTTCCCGCCCTTTTCGTCGGTTTTTCGATAGGGACAAGCATGTTTAATACAATCCGCGTAAAGTGAAAGCGAGTGTTCATGTATGGCAAAGCCTCGATCTTTGGCAATTTTAATTTGACGCTTCTCGATTTCAGCGTCGTAAAATTCTTCCACTCTGCCGCATTGCAGGCAAACCAGATGGTCGTGGTGACTGTCGCTGGCAAGTTCAAACACTGCCTTGCCGCCTTCGAAGTGGTGGCGTTCGAGCAATCCTGCCTGCTCGAATTGGGTCAACACCCGGTATACGGTGGCAAGGCCGATGTCCTCCCCTTCTCCGATGAGGGTTCTGTAAACATCCTCGGCCGAGAGATGGCGTACCGCGCTGCTTTCAAACAAGCTGAGTATTCTAAGGCGGGGCAGCGTGGCCTTCAAGCCCATGGTTTTGAGATTGTTTGGCTTGCTCATAGCTATATTCATCCGTAAGGTTATTTGCTGTATCATATAACGTTGAGTTCGCTTTGGAAACCTACGTCGTCGCGATGCGCGCAAGAATACTCACGTTGGTCGGTTTGCTATTGCTCGCCGGATGTTCGTCTATTCCATCCTTGCTCTACAAAATCGAAATCCAGCAGGGTAATGTCATTACCCAGGAAATGGTGAACAAACTAAAGCCCGGCATGACTCGGTCGCAGGTACGCTTCGCGCTGGGTTCCCCCATGATTAGTGACGCTTTCCATGAAAACCGCTGGGATTATGTATATCGCCTTGAGCAGAAGGGCAAGCTGGTCGAGCAAAGACATCTGGCAGTTTTTTTTGAAGGCGATAAACTGGTGCGCACGAATGGCACTTTTACGCCTTCGCTTGCTTTTGTTCAGCCGCCGTCAGTCGAGCCTTCCATGCCGGGTGAGTCAACCAGGCCCATGGTAAAGGACGAAAGCAGCACTCAAATTACCAAGAAAGAGGGCGCTGATCAAATACCCGCCGATATCCCTGCGTCGAGTAGAGAGGAAGGCCTTTCTTACCCCGAGACTCATGCCGTGACCGATATTCCCGCTTCCAATAAAGAAGTATCCGGTGTTCCAGCTTCCAGCGATATCGCCGCCCAGCGCGAAACGCCGGCTGCCGCCAGTATGGCTGCCTCAAGTGGAATTCCATATGTGAGTGAGGCTTCAGGTTTGCCGGAGCCGGAAAAACGCGGCCCCAAGCTGGTGCCATCTCCATCGGCGGATTTGGGCAATAAGGAAGCAGACCTGCAGAAAGAATAGGATCACCTTGGGCGATCCGAAAAAGATATTGCTTGGATAAACCTGAATCCGGCAGCTGACCACTCATTTTTCAGCTCTTTTCAATTAAGCGCTATAACTAAAAAAGATTTCTCATGCTCCATGAGCTTCACCTTCCGGGGCGCGCTCGCTACAAGGGCGGATTTAGGATAAATGACGACATTGAATATTGCCATCGCTGGAAGCTCGGGCCGGATGGGGCGCGCTTTGCTCGAGGCTATCGCCCAAGCCCCGGACATGCAATTGAGCGCTGCACTGGAGCGTACCGGTAGCCCATTTCTCGGAAGGGATGCGGGGGAATTGGCGGGTGCGCCGTGCGGCGTTAATATTACCGATGATGTTGCTTCCGGGTTGCGGGCAACCGATGTACTGATTGATTTCACCCGGCCTGAAGGAACGCTCGCGCATCTGGCGGCGTGCCGTGCGGCAGGGGTGAAAATGGTAATCGGCACAACCGGTTTTTCGACCCAACAAAAAGAAGAGCTCAAGGCTGCATCAAAAGACATATCAATGGTATTTGCTCCCAATATGAGCGTGGGTGTGAACGTTACCTTCAAATTGCTGGAAATGGCGGCCAAGGCATTAAACGTGAACACGGGTTACGACATAGAAATTATTGAGGCGCACCACCGGCACAAGGTTGATGCACCGTCCGGCACTGCGTTGCAGATGGGCGAGGTGATCGCGGGAGCGCTCGGCAAAGAGCTCTCCGAAATCGCAATTTACGCACGCGAAGGCAATACCGGAGAACGCGCGCCCGGCACCATTGGTTTTGCCACTGTGCGCGGCGGAGACATCGTCGGTGATCACATCGTGATGTTTGCAGGGACAGGCGAGCGCATCGAGATTTCACACAAGGCTGGCAGTCGCGCAACTTTCGCCGAGGGAGCGCTGCGTGCTGCGCGATTTCTTGCCGATAGGCAAAGCGGATTGTTCGATATGCAGGACGTGCTGGGATTGCGCGAGTAATCATGTATCAGGTATGCCGTTCACACCTCCGCGATCGGGGGTTACTGCCGGGGTTTCATTGAAGCAGGCAGCTTTTCGAAGTATAATCTCGCACTTATAAAATGGGACAATGGGAAGCTTGTCCCATTTTCATGTCTTGTCTCGTTCGCAGGAGTCTCCCGTGTCACAACGCCCGTATGCCGTTCTCGCACTCGCCGACGGCACAGTTTTCCGCGGCACATCTATCGGCCTCGAAGGCGTCAGTACGGGCGAAGTCGTATTCAACACTTCCATGACCGGCTATCAGGAAATACTTACTGATCCTTCCTATTGCCGGCAAATCATTACGTTGACTTATCCACACATCGGCAATACAGGTACTAATCCGGAGGACGCAGAATCCGGCTGTATCGATCGCGTATATGCCGCCGGCCTTGTGATCCGGGACCTTTCCCTCGTCTCAAGTAATTGGAGGCAGACCCAGACCTTACCGGAATACCTCAGGCAACATGGGGTAGTGGCGATTGCAGATATTGACACGCGCAAGCTTACGCGTATCTTGCGCGAAAAAGGTGCGCAGTCAGGCTGTATCATGGCAGGTTTTCCCGATGAGGCTGAAGCGCTGAAATGCGCTCGGGAATTTCCCGGACTGATGGGAATGGATCTGGCTAAAGTGGTGAGTTGCACTCAGCCTTACGAATGGAACGAAGGCGAATGGAGGTTGGGGTGCGATTACCAGGTCGATAAGAACCCTCGCTTTCATGTTGTCGCGGTGGATTTTGGTATTAAGCGCAACATGCTGCGCAAACTGGCGCACCGCCGCTGCAAGGTTACGGTATTTCCTGCTCAAACTACCGCTGACGAGATTCTGGCATTACGGCCCGACGGCGTATTTCTTTCCAATGGACCTGGCGATCCGGAGCCTTGCGATTATGCAATTGCCACAATCAGAAGATTACTTGAAGAAAAAGTACCCATTTTTGGTGTTTGCATGGGGCATCAACTGCTGGGGTTGGCAAGTGGGGCCAAAACCATAAAGATGAAATTCGGCCACCACGGCGCCAATCACCCTGTGAAGGATCTGGACAGCGGAACGGTAGCGATTACCAGCCAGAACCACGGCTTCGCGGTGGATATCGATACCCTGCCAAAGAATGCACGCATTACGCATCTGTCGTTATTTGATGGTAGCTTGCAGGGATTCGAACTGACCGGTCAGCGCGCATTCTGCTTTCAGGGACACCCTGAGGCGAGTCCGGGACCTCACGATCTGGATTATTTATTCGATAAATTTATCGGATTGATGGAAAGAAACGGTTGAAATACAAATATGAAAGGGACTCCGGAATAGGTCCGGCACGGGCGCTCACTGCATAGAATTCCCTGGCATCGCCAAAGGAAGAATGATGCGGCTGCGGCCTGCAATGCCCGTGTGATTATCCCGATTTTTCTGAACGTGCTTCTTACGGAATTTAGCCAGAATTTCCTGAAGCAGCGTACCGATATCACGCCAAAAATTTCACTGCATCCATGCCTAAACGTAACGACATAAAATCCATCCTCATTATCGGTGCGGGGCCCATTATTATCGGGCAGGCATGCGAGTTCGATTATTCCGGTACCCAGGCGTGCAAGGCGTTGCGGGAGGAAGGCTATCGTATCATCCTGGTAAATTCCAATCCCGCAACCATCATGACCGATCCGGAAATGGCGGACGCCACCTATATAGAGCCCATTATCTGGTCTATGGTGGAAAAAATTATTGCCATTGAGCGCCCGGATGCGCTATTGCCGACGATGGGCGGACAGACGGCGTTGAATTGTGCGCTCGACCTCGCCAAGAATGGCGTGCTTCAAAAATACGGCGTCGAGCTAATTGGCGCGTCGCGCGAGGCTATCGACAAGGCTGAGGATCGCGAGAAATTCAAACAGGCAATGACCCGTATCGGGTTGAGTTCGGCACGTTCCGCCATTGCCCATAGTCTGGAGGAAGCGCTGCAAGTACAGGCAATGGTGGGTTATCCAGCTATTATTCGGCCGTCATTTACCATGGGTGGCAGCGGCGGCGGTATTGCATACAACCGCGTGGAATTTCTGGATATCTGCGAACGCGGCCTGGAAGCTTCGCCTACGCGGGAATTGCTGATCGAGGAATCGGTCATCGGTTGGAAAGAATTCGAGATGGAGGTGATACGCGACAAGAAAGACAATTGCATCATCATCTGCGCCATTGAAAACCTCGATCCCATGGGAGTGCACACTGGGGACTCCATCACCGTAGCCCCGGCACAGACCCTGACAGACAGGGAATACCAGATCATGCGTAACGCATCAATAGCGGTGTTGCGCGAAATAGGGGTGGAAACAGGCGGTTCCAATGTACAGTTTGCTATCAACCCGCAGGACGGGCGCATGCTCGTAATCGAGATGAACCCTCGGGTATCGCGCTCCTCCGCGCTGGCTTCGAAAGCGACTGGATTTCCCATCGCCAAGGTGGCGGCCAAGCTCGCGGTAGGTTATACATTGGATGAACTCAGGAACGATATTTCTGGCGGGGCAATGCCGGCGTCATTCGAGCCATCCATAGATTATATCGTCACCAAAATACCGCGCTTCGCTTTCGAGAAATTTCCACAGGCCGATGATCGCCTCACCACACAGATGAAGTCGGTGGGCGAGGTGATGGCGATTGGACGAACTTTTCAGGAATCTCTTCAAAAGGCGTTGCGCGGGCTGGAGATCGGCGTAGACGGATTGGATGAGAAAACAGCAGATATCGAAACGATCGCGGCCGAACTGGCTGATCCGGGTCCGGATCGGATCTGGTACGTTGCCGATGCGTTTCGTTGCGGCATGGCTTTTGATGAAATTCAAGAGCATACGCATATCGATCCCTGGTTCCTGGTTCAGATCGAAGATCTGGTAAGGCAGGAGCAGTCCGTTGTCGGAAAATCTCTGGATACATTTGATTTGCATGCATTGCGTAAATTGAAACGCAGCGGTTTTTCAGATCGGCGCCTGGCGAAGCTGATGAATGCTACACAGGAGGCGGTCCGCGCACGGCGGCATCATCTCGGCCTGCGCCCGGTGTACAAACGGGTTGATACTTGCGCCGCCGAGTTCGCTACGCGTACTGCGTATATGTATTCCACTTACGAAGAGGAATGTGAAGCGCTGCCGAGCGACAGGAAAAAGATAATGGTACTGGGAGGTGGGCCCAACCGTATCGGCCAGGGTATCGAGTTCGATTACTGCTGTGTTCACGCAGCGCTGGCCTTAAGTGAGGATGGTTTCGAGACTATCATGGTCAACTGCAATCCGGAGACGGTTTCGACCGATTACGATACTTCGGATCGGCTTTATTTCGAGCCCGTGACTTTGGAGGACGTACTCGAAATCGTCGCGGTGGAGAGGCCGCTGGGTGTAATCGTGCAATATGGCGGGCAGACGCCGCTGAAGCTTGCACGCGATCTCGAGGCTAATGGCGTCCCGATTATCGGTACCAGCCCGGACATGATCGACTGTGCCGAAGATCGTGAGCGTTTTCAGAAAATGCTGCATCAGCTTGGGCTGAAACAACCGCCAAACCGCATCGCGAGAAATGCGGAAGCAGCGATTGCCGCTGCCAGCGAAATCGGTTATCCCCTGGTGGTTCGTCCCAGTTACGTATTGGGAGGGCGAGCCATGGAAATCATCCATGAGCAAGCGCATCTCGAACGGTATATGCACCAGGCGGTAAAGGTTTCGCACGACTCCCCCGTGCTGCTGGACCATTTTCTGAACGACGCCGTGGAAGTGGATGTGGATGCGATCTGCGATGGCGAAGCCGTGCTGATTGGGGGAATCATGGAACACATCGAGCAGGCCGGTGTGCATTCAGGGGATTCGGCATGTTCATTGCCGCCGTTCAACCTGCCAGCGCCAATCCAGGATGAGCTGCGTCGTCAGACTTCGGCAATGGCGCGCGCGCTCAAGGTTGTAGGATTGATGAATGTGCAATTTGCCATTCAGGGTAGTACCGTTTACGTACTCGAAGTAAATCCGAGAGCCTCTCGTACCGTCCCTTTCGTATCCAAAGCCACCGGATTGCAGTTGGCAAAAATTGCTGCGCGCTGTATGACGGGAATAACGCTTGCACGCCAGGGTGTAGTCAAGGAATTCATTCCCTACTATTATTCCGTAAAGGAAGCTGTCTTTCCTTTTATAAAATTTCCTGGCGTAGACACCATACTCGGACCCGAAATGAAGTCGACCGGCGAAGTGATGGGAGTGGGGCAAACGTTTGCCGAAGCGTTTGTGAAGTCGCAACTGGCCGCGGGAGTAAAACTTCCGCTCTCGGGTAAAGTCTTCATCAGCGTCCGCCAGGCGGACAAGCCCCGTGTGGTGGAAATCGCGCGCAATCTTGCACAACTGGGATTCACGCTTTATGCTACCCGTGGTACTGCAGCGGTCCTGAGCTTGGCCGGACTGGCCGTAACGCCGGTAAACAAGATGGCGGAAGGGCGTCCGCACATAGTGGACATGATCAAAAACGGTGAGATGTCTTTGATTATCAATACCGTGGAAGACAAGCGGAGCGCGATTCACGACTCTTACTCGATCCGTCATGCAGTGTTGCAGGCAAGGGTAACATATTACACTACGCTGGCAGGCGCACGCGCTGCCTGCATCGGCATGGCAAGTATGCAGGAGTTGCAGGCCTACAGTTTGCAAACACTCCACGGATTGCGAGGAGCGATGCCGGCATCCTTTCATGCAGATGGAGATGGGGATGTCCGGTTTGAGGCGCAGGGAACGGACTTGCCGCAAATTTAGCGAAATAGATCGGTCAACGAATCGAAAACAAAACAGGTGGTGATAAAAGTCTTATGAGCACAATTCCCTTAACAGTAGTCGGCGCCGGAAAACTGCGCGCCGAATTGCAAGAAATGAAAACCGTGCAGCGTCCCGCCGTTATCGCGGCGATTGCGGAAGCCCGCGCTCACGGTGATCTTTCCGAAAATGCGGAATACGAAGCCGCCAAGGAACGACAGGGTTTTATCGAGGGACGCATCGCCGAATTAGAGAGTAAGCTTTCCAATGCTCAGATCATCGATCCCGCTTTGCTCGATGCGGATGGCGCCTGTGTATTCGGCGCAACTATCGATTTGGAGGACATGGCCAACGCGACGACGGTAACTTATCAGATTGTCGGGGACGACGAAGCCGACATCAAGGAGGGAAAAATCTCCATCAGCTCCCCCATTTCTCGCGCGCTGATCGGCAAGTATCCCGGGGATGTGGCCGAAGTCATGGCGCCGGGTGGATTGCGGGAGTATGAGATTCTTGACGTGAGATATGTTTGAGCATCGCTATATCTATATCTTTCCGATAAGCTATGTGCAGTAACGTATCAGCTCGGGGCGCCGCCCGGTAAACCATGTCTGGCAGGTCTGGTCCGGCGTGACTTCTTGTCATTGCGACCAGGGGTAATGCCGGGCGAACTTATCTTTTCCGGCCTGGGACGATAGATTACCAATATCTTGCCGATATGCTGTATAGGGGCGGCTCCGAGGCGCTCGCAGATTTCAACCAGCAAGGCGTTTCTTGTTTCGCGCTCATCCCCGGACACTTTGACTTTGATCAGCTCGTGACTTTTGAGCCCCTGATCCAGCTCATGGATAACGCTTTCCGACAAACCTGCTCCGCCTATCCAGACAATTGGCTTGATGGCATGTGCAAGCGCCTTGAGTGCTCGCCGTCGCGCGAGTGCGAGTTCTAGCATAAGTTTTCCGAAAAGCATCCATTTTACGCGATGAAATCCTCCAAAACCAGCAAAGCCTGGATGAAAGAGCATGTGAATGATTTTTTTGTAAAGCAGGCAAAAAAAGAAGGTTACCGTTCACGTGCTGCCTATAAGCTGATCGAGATTGCCGAGCGTGATCATCTGCTTCGGCCAGGCATGACAGTGGTAGACCTTGGTGCGGCACCGGGTGGGTGGTCGCAGGTGGCAGCAGAAAAACTGGCTGGAAAAGGCAGGGTGATTGCGCTGGATCTGCTGGAAATGGCGGCTTTGCCCGGCGTCACATTCATTCAAGGCGATTTCACCGAAGCGTCCATTTTGGCGGAATTGAAAATACATCTCGGGAAATGTCCTCTTGACCTTGTAATCTCGGATATGTCACCTAATATAACGGGCATAGGAGTAACGGATCAAGCGCGCGGCATGTATCTGGCGGAGCTTGCTTTGGAGTTTTCCGTGGAGCGATTGAACTCTGATGGTAACTTTCTCGTCAAAGTATTTCAAGGTTCCGGTTTTGAGGAATTTTTACGCGCAATGCGTGCTGCATTCAGTCGGGTGATAACACGTAAACCTGAGGCATCCCGGGGTCGCAGCAGTGAAATCTATTTGCTGGGGATGGGGAAGCGGAAATGAGTACTTGAACCGAAAGCAAGTGATATGCAGGCGAGTTTACGAAACACCAAGTTTACGAAACACTATAAGAGCCATGGCGGGCATGCTGGCTATTATAAATCTCGAAATGGGTTTAGAATGAAGCATTCAAGGATTTTGACGGCGCAAGCCAAGGAGCTATCTTGAACAATCTCATTAAAAACATGGCCATCTGGCTTGTGATTGCTTTGGTGCTGATGACGGTGTTCAATCAGTTCAGCACCCGACAGGCGGCACAGGCGCCGATGGAATACTCGCAGTTCATCGACGAAGTGAAGCAGGGCAGGATTGCCAAGGTGACCATTGAAGGACGAACGCTGAAAGGCACCAAATCCGATGGTCGGCGTTTTACCACTTACACGCCTTCGGATCCCTGGATGGTAAGCGACCTGCTGAAGGCCGGCGTCATCATTGATGCCAAGCCGGAAGAAGAGCCTTCGCTGCTGATGAACATTTTCGTTTCATGGTTTCCGATGCTTCTACTGATAGGCGTATGGATTTTCTTTATGCGCCAAATGCAGGGTGGCGGCCGGGGTGGTGGTGCATTCTCTTTCGGAAAGAGCAAGGCACGCATGCTTGACGAGTCCACCAATCAGGTAACGTTTGCTGACGTGGCGGGTTGCGAGGAGGCCAAAGAGGAGGTTTTCGAGCTGGTCGAATTCTTGCGTGATCCCAGCAAGTTCCAGAAGTTGGGCGGGCGGATTCCCCGCGGTGTATTAATGGTGGGAAGTCCGGGTACGGGTAAAACTCTTCTGGCTCGTGCAATTGCGGGCGAGGCCAAAGTTCCGTTTTTCAGTATTTCCGGCTCTGATTTTGTGGAAATGTTCGTCGGTGTCGGTGCGGCAAGAGTGCGTGACATGTTCGAGCAAGCCAAGAAGCACGCACCCTGCATTATTTTCATCGATGAAATCGACGCGGTCGGCCGTCAACGCGGCGCGGGCCTCGGCGGCGGGAACGACGAGCGGGAACAAACATTGAATCAGCTGCTGGTCGAGATGGATGGCTTCGAGGGAACCGCCGGCGTTATTGTGATTGCAGCTACCAACCGGCCTGATGTGCTTGACCCGGCGCTATTACGTCCTGGCCGTTTCGACCGGCAGGTGACGGTACCGCTCCCCGACATTCGTGGCCGCGAGCAAATACTGCACGTACATATGCGCAAGGTACCGATCGCGCCCGATGTGCATGCGGAAATCATTGCGCGAGGTACGCCGGGGATGTCCGGTGCCGACCTGGCCAATCTGGTGAACGAGGCAGCACTGTTTGCGGCACGTAGCAATAAGCGACTTGTGGATATGGACGACTTCGAGCGTGCGAAGGACAAGATCTTCATGGGTGCGGAACGACGCTCCGTTGTGATGCCGGAGCGCGAACGGCGCAATACTGCCTATCACGAATCCGGACATGCGGTAGTGGCGCAGTTGCTGCCCAAAACCGATCCGGTGCACAAGGTTTCCATCATTCCGCGAGGACGTGCGCTAGGCGTGACGATGCAGTTACCGACGGAAGACCGTTTCAGCATGGATCGCGAGGAAATTCTGCAGAACATTGCAGTCTTGTTTGGTGGACGTATTGCCGAGGAAGTATTCATGGGGCAGATGACCACGGGCGCATCCAACGACTTTGAGCGTGCTACGGAAATGGCAAGGCGCATGGTCACGCAATGGGGCATGTCGGATTCCCTCGGTCCGATGGTGTATGGGGAGAATGAGGGAGAAGTTTTTCTCGGCCGCTCCGTTACCACCCACAAGAACGTCAGCGAAGCCACCATGCAGAAGGTGGACGTAGAAATTCGCCGTATCATTGATATGCAGTACACACTGGCGCGAGGGCTCATCGAGGAAAATCGCGACAAAATCGAGGTGATGGCCAAAGCCCTGCTGGAATGGGAAACCATAGACTCTGATCAGATCGGCGATATAATGGAAGGCCGTCCACCCCGGGCCCCGAAGCCTAGCAAATCCACGCCGACGCCGCCCAGGGACAATACGCCGCCGACGGCGCCAGCACCAACAGCGACGCCAGCTCAGGAAGTTTAAGCGTTGAAGGTATTTCCGAGCTGAACAAAATGAATTAGGCGGGCTCGTCCCGCCTTTTTCTTTTTCCAATTGACGGCTACACCGCCAAATTTCCGTGCCCCCATTCCCGCAATTTAACGCGCATCATCCTCGCGCCGCCCTCGTGATGGGGATCCTCAATGTAACGCCAGATTCCTTTTCTGACGGAGGTTTGTGCGGCTCGACCGAGCATGCGCTCCGCCATGCGGCACGCCTGATTGAACAGGGGGCGGACTGGCTGGACGTGGGCGGCGAGTCTACTCGTCCCGGCAGCACCTCCATCAGTGTGGAAGAAGAATTGCGCCGCGTCATTCCGGTAGTGGAGGCTTTGGCTGGCATGAATGTATCTGTTTCGGTCGATACATCCAAGCCGGAGGTTATGCGTGCGTCGATAAAGGCGGGCGCCACCATGATTAACGATGTCAATGCGCTACAGGCAGCAGGCGCGCTTGAAGCGGTTGCCGCCGGAGGCGTGGCAGCATGCCTCATGCACATGCGCGGCGCTCCGCAGAGCATGCAAATCAACCCTCGATACGATGATGTGGTGGCGGAAGTGAAAGTCTTTCTGCAGCAGCGCCTCAATGCGGCGCAAGCCGCAGGTATCCCGCGTGAGCGGTTGGTGATAGATCCTGGCTTTGGCTTTGGCAAAACCCACGACCATAATATCCAGTTGCTGCGCTACCTCGACCGCTTCACCGATCTTGATGTACCGGTAATGGTAGGATTGTCGCGCAAGGCAATGTTGGGGAAAATAACCGGCAACCAGGTGGATGACCGCGTTCACGCCAGTATTTCCGCCGCTTTGCTGGCAGTGGCGAGGGGTGCGGCAATTGTGCGGGTGCACGATGTGAAAGCAACCAGGGATGCGCTAGCGGTTTATAATATTATCGAACAACGACAATAAACTGCAGGGTGGCGCTTGCGCTGCCACTATAGTAACTATCCACGGAACATTCAATTGACAAAAAAATATTTTGGCACTGACGGCATACGCGGGCGTGTAGGAGAGATGCCTATTACGCCCGAATTCGTTATGCACCTCGGTTATTCTGCCGGTAACGTCCTGGCGTCGTCGGAATGGCATCTATCCAAGGGCGAACGTCCAGCGGTACTGATCGGTAAGGATACTCGCATATCAGGGTATATGCTTGAATCAGCTTTACAAGCGGGGCTTTCCGCCGCAGGAGTGGATGTGCTGCTTTCCGGGCCTATGCCGACGCCGGCGGTAGCCTACCTCACTCGCGCACTGCGACTGCAGGCGGGCATAGTCATTTCCGCTTCACATAACCCGTTCGAAGACAACGGCATCAAATTTTTTTCCGCAGCGGGCACGAAGTTGCCCGATGTGACCGAGCATGCGATAGAGGCAGGACTGAAGGCGCCCATCAAATCGATGCCGTCAGCGCAGCTTGGGAAAGCGCGCAGGGTCAATGACGCCAGAGGGCGTTACATCGAATTCTGCAAGAGCACCTTTCCGAATCATCTCGATTTGCGTGGTTTGCGCATCGTAGTTGACTGTGCTCATGGTGCGACATATCAAATTGCTGGCCCAGTGCTGCATGAGCTGGGCGCGGATGTTGTTGCCATCGGTGCGCAGCCCGACGGTCTCAATATCAATCTTGAATGCGGCGCGACGCATAGTGCCGCCCTGCAGGAAGCGGTCCGGCTGCATCGAGCTGATATTGGCATTGCGCTTGATGGAGACGGTGATCGCGTAATCATGGCCGACAAAAAAGGCGTGCTTTACGATGGTGACCGGCTGATCTATATCATCGCCAAGCATCGCCAGCAGAAGGGGTTGCTCAAGGGTGGGGTAGCGGGAACATTAATGACTAATCTGGCGGTAGAAAACGGTTTAAGGAAACTAAATATTCCGTTTGCTCGCGCTAACGTCGGCGACCGCCATGTATTGGAGCTCTTGCAGAAAGAAGGCTGGCAACTGGGCGGCGAAGGCTCTGGCCATATTCTTTGCATCGACAAGCATACCACCGGTGATGGCATTATTTCCGCGTTGCAAGTGCTATATGCCATGAGAGACTCCGCCAAAACGCTGCCGGAGCTTGCGCATGGCGTCACGCTTTATCCTCAACGGTTGATTAACGTCAAGGTCCCCAAGGGCTTCGATTCGCGCGCCAACCTCGCGATCAGGGCGGCCCAGGCGGATGCCGAGCGCGATCTTGACGATAGCGGCCGCGTGCTGTTGCGCCCATCAGGCACAGAACCCCTGGTACGAGTGATGGTGGAGGGTGAGTCTAAGCAGAAGGTTAAGCATTGGGCAGAAAAAATAGCGGATATTGTGCGAAACGCTGCAGCGGAATGAAAAGCTGATAAATCAGTGCAAGACATTCCCGCGGACATGCACGGACTTATCCAGAGGTTTACAAGGAATGTCACAAGACCGTAATACTAATGATCTAGCATGACGATACTTCAAGACTAATATCTGATCATCCGACAAGTGAACGGGGGAAATGTTGAACTTACCGAATAGTAATAAACTGGGAATGTCTGTCGTATTTGCCGGATTGATCAGTATCAACGGTATTGCGGGGGCCGATGCAATCGTGAAAATCGATGGTTCCAGCACTGTCTATCCCATTACTGAAGCAGTGGCCGAAGATTTTCAGAAGGAAAGAAAAGGTGCGGTTAAAGTGACGGTGGGCATTTCAGGGACTGGTGGGGGCTTCAAGAAATTCTGCCGTGGTGAAACGGACATCGTCAACGCGTCGCGCCCAATTCTGAAAAAGGAAATGGACGACTGCAAAAAAATGGGCATCCAATATGTCGAAATGCCGATCGCATTTGATGCGCTGACTGTAGTAGTGAATCCCAAGAACGACTGGAGTAAAACGATTACTGTCGCAGAGTTAAAGAAGATTTGGGAGCCTGCGGCGCAGGGCAAAATCACCAAGTGGAGCCAGGTGAATCCAACATGGCCCGATGAAACGATAAAGCTCTACGGTGCGGGCGCCGATTCGGGTACTTTCGACTATTTTACGGAAGCCATTGTTGGTAAAGCCAAGTCGAGCCGTGGGGATTTTACCGCATCCGAGGATGACAATGTGTTAGTGCAAGGAGTAGCTAGCGACAAGAACGGCCTCGGATTTTTTGGTTTTGCCTACTACGCCGAAAATAAGAAAAAACTCAAGGTAGTCGCCATTGACGCAGGTAAGGGCGCTGTCGTTCCATCCGCCCAGACCGTGGAGGACGGAACTTATCAGCCGCTGTCCCGCCCTGTTTTCATCTATGTGAACATCAAGTCGGCAGAGCGGCCTGAAGTCAGACAGCTTATTGAGTTTTACATGAAAAATGCGCCTGCGCTGGTGCAGGAAGTTAAATTCTTTTCCCTGCCGGCTCAGGCCTATGCCACCAACCTGAAGCATTTTGCCGAAAAGAAGGTAGGAACTGTGTTTGGGGGCAAACCCGAAGTGAATCTCAGAATTGAAGAAGTACTCAATCGCGAGACCAGTCTATAATTCCACATATAGTGGAGCATCAGATCGCGGATGGGTTGAGGTGATGTAAGACCCGCGGCAGATTCGGTAGAAACAAACGGATTTGCTGAACATCACTGGTACCCGCCCAACCGCACCTGTCCTAGCGTTTCGTTTTCCCCTCTTTCCCGGTTTTCCCAAGCTCTGGAACTGGAGCAGTTCCTCTACGGAAATTGCCCTGCGTCCAGGGCTGGAGCTCACTTATTCCACTCGTTACGACTTTGTCTTATTGCATGAGGCAAATTGGGCGCGGACGCAAATATATGGGAAAATAGGCTCTTGGAGCCATAAGCAGTGAAAGAACTTTGATTCCTGTAAAATTTTTATCGTTTGTGTAATTTCATATCTTTTAAAAAGGAATAAGTCGTGACTGTCATTCGTTTACCGGATGGATCGGAACGCAGGTATGACCACCCGGTGACGGTTGGCGACGTCGCGGCATCGATTGGTGCAGGACTGGCTCGAGCCGCGCTGGCCGGCAAAGTGAATGGCAAGCTGGTGGATATGTCCAGCACCATCGAAACTGATAGCGACTTGACGATCATCACTGAAAAGGACGCGGAAGGGCTGGAAATTATCCGTCACTCCAGCGCCCACCTGCTGGCGCATGCAGTGAAAGAGTTGTTTCCGGAAGCGCAGGTAACCATTGGACCCGTGATTGACGACGGCTTTTATTATGATTTTTCCTTTCACCGTCCATTCACGCCGGATGATCTGGCAGCAATTGAAAAACGTATGGGGGAAATCAGCGCACGCAACCTGAAAGTTGAGCGTAAAGTTTGGGAGCGTCCCCAGGCAATCAATTTTTTCAAGAAACAGGGCGAGCACTACAAGGCGCAGATCATCGAGAGCATTCCCGGCAATGAGGAAGTTTCGCTCTATTCCCAGGGAAACTTTACCGATCTATGCCGGGGCCCGCATGTGCCTGCCACATCAAGGCTCAAGGTTTTCAAGCTGATGAAGCTTGCGGGAGCTTATTGGCGCGGCGACTCGCACAATGAGATGTTACAGCGAATTTATGGCACCGCCTGGGCCAAAAAGGAAGATCAGGACACCTATCTGCGTCGCCTTGAGGAAGCGGAAAAGCGTGATCACCGTAAACTCGGCAAGCAACTGGATTTGTTTCATATTCAGGAAGAAGCACCGGGTATGGTATTCTGGCATCCCAAGGGCTGGATCATATGGCAGGAGATAGAGCAGTACATGCGGGAAATATTCCGCAATAACGGTTATCAGGAAATCCGCACGCCCTCAGTATTGGATAAAGGTCTATGGGAGCGATCAGGGCACTGGGAAAATTTCCGCGAAAATATGTTTATCACCCAATCGGAAGAGCGTGAATTTTCGGTCAAGCCCATGAACTGCCCTGGGCATGTCCAAGTGTTCAAGCAGGGACTGAAAAGCTATCGGGACCTGCCGTTGCGTCTGGCGGAATTTGGTTCGTGTCATCGGAATGAACCATCCGGCGCTTTGCATGGCATTATGCGAGTGCGAGCGTTTACTCAGGACGACGCGCACATTTTCTGTACCGAGGCCCAGGTACAGGATGAGGTGATCCAATTTATTGACCTGTTGCAAAAGGTTTATACCGATTTCGGCTTTGATGAGATTCTGGTCAAGCTTTCAACCCGTCCTCAAAAACGCGTGGGATCGGAGGCGCAGTGGGATAAGGCGGAAGCCGCATTGCAAGCTGCATTGGATCACAAGAAGCTCATATGGGAGCTGCAACCTGGCGAAGGCGCCTTCTACGGACCTAAAATCGAGTTTTCGCTCAAGGATAGCATCGGCCGTTTGTGGCAGTGCGGTACTCTCCAGCTTGATTTTTCAATGCCGGGGCGATTAGATGCCGAATTTGTGGCCGAGGATAACTCCCGTCGGGTTCCAGTCATGCTTCACCGGGCGATTCTCGGATCATTGGAGCGTTTCATTGGCATTATTCTGGAAAATTATGCAGGCGCCTTGCCACTTTGGCTTGCGCCGGACCAGGCGGTAGTATTGAATATTTCTCAGGGACAAGCAGAATATGCCCGGAAAGTAGCCGACGAGCTCAAGCATAATGGCATACGGGCGTGTGCGGACTTGAGAAATGAGAAAATAACTTATAAAATACGAGAACATAGTTTACAAAAGTTACCCTACCAAATCATCGTGGGGGAGAAGGAAGTGGCTGCACAAACGGTTTCAGTACGAACACGGGTAGGCTCCGATCTCGGTCAGATGTCTTTGCCGATGCTGATAGAACGGCTTAAAGCAGAGATATGCCTGAGAGCGGGTGAGGTTTAATTTATTAACACATTTGGGGAATTACTATAGTTCAAGAAAAAGCAGCCCGTATCAATCAGGAGATTAACGCGCCCGAAGTGCGCTTGATTGGTGTAGATGGAGAGCAAATAGGTATAGTCGCGTTGGCGGCCGCTAACACTTTGGCGGAGGAAGCCGAGGTCGATTTGGTTGAAATCGCCCCCACCGCTCGTCCCCCCGTGTGCCGGCTGATGGATTATGGCAAGTTTCGTTATCAGGAGAGCAAGAAAAAACACGAAGCCAAGCTCAAGCAGAAGCAAATCCAGATCAAGGAAGTCAAGTTCCGGCCCAACACGGACGAGGGCGATTACAACATCAAGCTGCGTAACCTGATCAGTTTTCTTGAAGAAGGCGATAAGGCCAAGATCACGTTACGGTTTCGCGGACGTGAAATGGCGCATCAGGAATTTGGTGTGCGTCTGCTTGAGCGCGTCAGAGATGATCTGGAGCCGCATGCGGTGGTTGAGCAGTTTCCCCGGATGGAAGGACGGCAAATGGTGATGGTGCTGTCTCCCCGAAAGAAAGAAGTAGCAGTCAAGCCAAAGGAAGCAAAGCCAAAGGTGGCTACGGAAACTGATGTAGCCCCCGATTAAGGGCAGAAACTCGCCTGACTGTATAGCGCAGCAGCAGGAAGTTGGAGAGAGGATAGCAGGACCGCTTATCCAAGCGTGAATCAGATAACGCAAAAGTGGGCACCGGTGTGATATTGCGCCATTCGAAAAACAAGTGATCTCCGGGTTTAAAGTGTTCCGATCAGGAAACACCCGGCGTCATGTTAAAGCAGGAGTAATGCAATGCCAAAGATGAAAACAAAAAGTGGGGCCGCAAAGCGCTTCACGGTGCGAGCGGGCGGCAGCGTCAAGCGTGCGCAAGCGTTCAAACGTCATATACTTACCAAGAAAAGCACGAAAAGCAAACGTCAGTTGCGGGGAACCGTGGGCGTTCATTGCAGTGATGCGCCATCCGTGCGTGCCATGTTGCCTTACGCCTAGGAGAGACTGAGATGCCAAGAGTAAAACGTGGTGTAACGGCTCACGCTCGTCACAAAAAAGTCCTCGATCTGGCGAAAGGCTATCGGGGCCGCCGAAAAAACGTTTATCGTATTGCCAAGGAAGCGGTGATGAAAGCGGGGCAATATGCATACCGCGACCGCCGCCAGAAGAAACGCCAGTTTCGGGCTTTGTGGATTGCTCGTATCAACGCTGCTGCCAGGGAATGCGGGTTATCCTACAGCGTTTTCATGAACGGTTTGAGGAAAGCCGCGATTGAAGTGGACCGCAAGGTTCTGGCTGATATTGCTGTATTTGATAAGCCGGCTTTTGCGAAAATAGTTGAGCAGGCCAAAGCCAGCCTGACCGTATAACAATAGTAGCAAAAACCGCTGCGAGGAGGTTAAAGGCAGAGACGCCTTGCCTCCTTTTTTCTTGTTTGGATTCGGTAACCCATCCCATTTCGATTGCTTATGACTAATCTGGATCACCTTATCAGTGAAGCCGTTGATCTCTTCAATGGTACGGATGAAATTGTCGAGCTGGAGCAAGCCAAGGCACGCTATTTGGGCCGGAATGGCCGCCTGACGGAATTACTGAAGGGATTGGGCAAGCTCCCGCCGGAAGAGCGTCCTGCCGTGGGACATCGCATAAACCAGGCGAAGGAAACATTGGAAGCGGCACTTAATTTTCGCCGGGATACGATACAAGAAAAAAAACTTGAGGCGCAGTTACTTGAAGAAGCGCTGGATGTGACGCTGCCAGGGCGCGGTTTGGGAATGGGTGGTCTGCATCCGATAACGCGGACCCTGGAACGCATCCAGTCACTATTCCATTCCATCGGGTTTACCGTAGCAACGGGTCCCGAGATCGAAACCGATTTTTACAATTTCACCGCGCTTAATATTCCGGAGAATCATCCGGCGCGTGCCATGCACGATACCTTTTACGTCGATGATGGGGCCGGCAGGCATTTGCTGCGTACACATACTTCGCCGGTTCAAATCCGCTATATGGAAAAAAAGCAGCCGCCCCTAAAGGTGATCGCGCCAGGAAGAGTATATCGTTGCGACTCTGATTTGACTCATACTCCCATGTTCCATCAGGTGGAAGGCCTATGGGTGGATGAAAATGCCAACTTTTCGGCGTTAAAAGGAGTGCTGGCCGATTTCATGCAACAATTTTTTGAACGGGACGATTTGCCGGTGCGCTTCCGTGCTTCTTTTTTTCCGTTTACCGAGCCTTCGGCTGAAATGGATATCCGCTGCGTGAAATGCGAAAACGGTTGCCGCATATGCGGTCATACCGGATGGCTGGAAGTGCTGGGGTGCGGAATGGTGCATCCTAACGTTCTCGAGCATGTTGGCATAAACAGCGAAAAATATATTGGTTTCGCATTTGGGTTGGGGGTCGAGCGATTGGCAATGCTGCGGTATGGTGTGAGCGATTTACGGTTGTTTTTCGAAAATGATTTACGATTTTTGAAACAGTTTAATTAAAAGAACAACGGGAATACCGAAATAGCGTTTTGCACGCCTCAAATTAGTAATCCAATCTGAGAGGCACGAAAGCGAACCCCGCTTTACGGCGCGAATACCCCTGCGAATATACTGAATAGCGGGAAAGTTACGCGAGCCCTTGGGCGCAAAGCATGAACAGCGCGAAAGCGGATAAGCGATAATCGCCCAACAGGATATCTCGTGGTCCTTGATTCAGGAAAGACAACCTCAAGGACATCGGATCTGCCTCTTCCGCAAAGAGAATAAATTCAAATGAAATTTTCAGAAAATTGGCTTCGCACTTTCGTTAACCCGCCGTTATCGACAGGCAACCTTGCTCAGGCGCTAACCATGGCCGGCCTGGAAGTTGAGGCTATTGAACCGGTCGCGCCGGCCTTTAGCAAGGTAGTGGTGGCTGAAGTGCTATCCGTGCATAGACATCCGGATGCAGATCATCTTTATGTTTGCAAGGTCAACACGGATTCGATGGAATCGGCTGAGCCGCTACAGATTGTCTGTGGTGCAGTGAATGTCCATTCCGGAGTAAAGGTGCCATGTGCGCTGGAGGGCGCGGAACTGCCGGGTCTTACCATTAAACGGACGAGGATACGTGGAATTGAATCCGCCGGAATGTTATGTTCAGCGAAGGAACTGGGCTTGGAAGAAGTCTCTGCCGGTTTATTGCTGCTTCCGGATAGTGCGCCAACCGGTATGGATTTTCGGCATCATTACGAACTCGAGGACAAACTCCTTACACTCAAGCTGACACCCAATCGCGGAGATTGCCTTGGGTTAGGTGGTGTTGCTCGGGAAGTGGCCGCCATTACTTCCGAAGATCTCAAGCCGTTAACGATCAAGCCGATTAAAGGTCAGTTGAATGACGCCCTGACGATACAAGTCGACGCCCCGGACGCTTGCCCGCTTTATTGTGGCAGAGTGGTACGTGGCGTTTCTCTCGATGTTCCCACTCCTCAGTGGATACTTCGTCGCCTGGAACGTAGCGGCCTGCGTTCGATCAACGCTGTGGTGGACATAACCAATTACGTAATGCTGGAGATCGGTCAGCCTCTCCATGCTTTCGATCTCGCAAAGATTGCGGGTGCCCTCAGGGGCTCAATTCATGTACGTTATGCCAAGCCCGGCGAAAGGCTCAAATTATTGAACGGCGAAGACCTTATGCTGCAACCCGGCATGCTGGTCATAGCGGATGAGGTCAAGCCGTTGGCGCTCGCCGGTATCATGGGTGGGGATGAAAGTGGAGTGGTTCAAGGGGCAACCGATATATTTCTGGAAAGCGCTTTTTTCAGCCCTGAGGTGATCTCCGGCAAATCATTTTCCCTCGGGTTTAGTTCGGATTCAGCGTATCGCTTTGAGCGGGGCGTCGATTTTGGCGCGACACGCGACGCGATGGAGCGCGCAACGGGTTTGATCCTGGATATTTGCGGCGGTGAGACGGGGCCGATTACCGAGATCAGAGGCAAGTTGCCGCAACGCGACCCCATCCGCCTTCGCGTGGAACGGACCCGAAGAGTTCTGGGCATAGATCTTGGTGAAGCCAGAATCGCCGAATTATTTCGCCGCCTGCAATTCAGCTTTTCCGTGGTGGGCGATGTCTTCCAGGTTACGCCCCCGACTTACCGCTTCGATCTTGCCATCGAGGAAGACCTGATCGAAGAACTGGCGCGCATACACGGTTACAATTTTATACCCGCTACCTTGCCCCAGATGAAACTGGGCATGCTGCCTGCGCCTGAAATGTTAAAATCCCTCGCACGGTTGAGGGAAAGCATGACAGGGCGGGATTACCAGGAAGTCATCAATTATGCTTTTGTAGATGCCTCCTGGGAGTTGGAGCTGGCAGGCAACACCGCGCCGGTAGCATTGAAAAACCCCCTTTCCAATCAGTTAGCGGTAATGCGCAGCAGCCTGATCGGCGGCCTTATATCGAACCTGCAATTCAACCTCAACCGTAAGCAGACAAGAATACGTCTATTTGAAATTGGAGGTTGCTTCGAAAAAAGCGGCGAGGTCTACGCGCAACATGAAAAATTAGCCGGCCTTTGCTACGGAGATGCAATGACTGAGCAGTGGGGCGAGCGCGCGCGCGCGGTGGATTTTTATGATGTAAAAGCAGATATCGAAGCGCTATTTTTCCCAGCAGCAGTTGAAGTCGAAGCGGCGCCCCACCCGGCGCTGCATCCCGGGAAATCCGCTCTGATCCGCGTGGATAGCAAAATCGCCGGCTATGTGGGAGAGCTTCACCCTCGCTGGCAGCAAAAATTTGGCTTGCCCAAATCGGTTGTGCTGTTCGAGTTGGAGGCGGCAAGCATAATGGCACGAACCCTGCCGAACGCGGCAGAGATTTCGAAATATCCACCCATACGGCGGGATATTGCCGTGGTGGTACCGGAGGATGTTCGCGTTCAGGCAATGCTGAACTGCATGTACGCCGAGAAATTGGCCGTTATTTCGGAAATTTCCCTGTTTGATGTGTATCATGGCAAAGGTATGGAAAACGGCAAAAAAAGTCTTGCATTCCGTATGTTATTACAAGATACTCAAAAAACGTTAACCGATGCGGAAGCAGATCGGGTTGTCGCACAGTTGATAAATGTTTTGCAGAATCAGTTCGGGGCAAAGCTCCGCAGCTGATAAAAGCAGGAGAATTATCAGGGGCTATGTATCAGCCGGCGACTGCGGCGCCAGCGAGACGGTAGTGATCCGCAGTGGTGCCGAATTCGTAGAGATCCCGAGGTGGAGAGACGATGGCCGAAGGCGGAGTGTGCGAATGATTCGGCTTCACCACAGCCATATAAGGCCGAGCCGTCCGAGCCTGCGTCAGTGAAGCGAATACTCGCTGTTATGCTTGCAGGCCATAGGCCATCATGGCGTCTTGTGATCTTCTTTTTGCCAACTCAGCTGGCAACTGAGTGCTCCCCGGAAATTATTCAGAGGCTACCAGGTTTGAAAGTAACTAAACAGGTGAGGGAGACTATGACCTTAACAAAGGCCGAGCTGGCGGATTTGCTTTTTGAAAAAGTTGGATTCAACAAGCGCGAAGCCAAAGACATGGTGGAATCCTTTTACGAGGAGGTTCGCGTCGCCCTGCAAAACGGCGATGGCGTCAAACTTTCCGGTTTTGGCAATTTCCAGCTGCGCGACAAACCGCAACGTCCTGGTCGCAACCCCAAGACAGGTGAAGAGATTCCTATTACCGCCAGAAGAGTCGTCACTTTTCACGCCAGCCAGAAATTGAAGGCAATGGTGGAAAAGAATCAGGATGGAAAACGTAACGCCGAGTAACGCTTTGCCGCCCATTCCGGCTAAGCGTTATTTCACCATTGGCGAGGTTAGCGAGTTATGTGGCGTCAAGCCACATGTATTGCGGTATTGGGAACAGGAATTTACACAGCTGAAGCCCGTCAAGCGGCGCGGCAACCGCCGCTATTATCAGCGCCATGAGGTGTTGCTGATTCGCCGCATCCGGGAGTTGCTCTACGAGCACGGCTTCACCATTCATGGGGCTCGCAGCCGTTTGGGGCAAAATATGGTCGAGGCAGCCCTTTCTGTTCCCGATTCGGTTGCTCCGCATTCCTCATCAGTCGATCTGGCGCTATTGAGAGACGAAATCAAAAGTGTTGTGTCTTTACTTCGATCTTGATCCATTTCCGTAGTCCCGCTCTCTCGCTCTACGGTTCACAAAACAGCAATAGCAATTTCTAAGGTTCCTTACCTCGTGGCTTGTTGTTATAATTCCACGTTCGGGGCGTAGCGCAGCCTGGTAGCGTACTTGCATGGGGTGCAAGTGGTCGGAGGTTCAAATCCTCTCGCCCCGACCAATCAAGTTACGGATTGATTGATTCTGTCGGATATTACGGGCTTATCAGCACCGTTTGCGAATGTTTTTCTCCCGATAAGCTAAAAAATCACTTGGGTAACTGTTCGAATGCGCATATTGCTCAGTAACGACGATGGGTATTTTGCGCCAGGCCTCGCCTGTCTCGCCGAAGCGCTTTCCGTTATTGCAGATATCATCGTAGTTGCGCCGGAACGCGACCGGAGTGGCGCCAGCAACTCTCTTACGCTCGATCGGCCCCTGAGTCTCCGCAAGTCCCATAATGGGTTTTTTTATGTCAACGGTACGCCAACGGATTGCGTGCATCTGGCGGTCACCGGCATGCTCGACACATTGCCGGACATGGTGGTGTCGGGGATAAATGATGGCGCCAACATGGGTGACGATACGATTTATTCCGGTACCGTAGCTGCTGCCACGGAGGGGTTCTTGCTGGGCATTCCTTCTATTGCCATTTCTCTTGCCAGCTTTTCCACCGGTAATTTCTCCACCGCCGCACGTATAGCGACTGAAGTAGTACAACGTTTCCAAAACGACAAGCTTCACGGGACAGTATTGCTTAACATCAATGTACCCGACATACCGTACGATGAATTGCAAGGCATCGAGGTTACCCGGCTTGGCCGCCGGCATAAGGCGGAGCCCGTAATCAAATCGCAGAGCCCGCGCGGGAATACAGTCTACTGGGTAGGCGCAGCCGGGCCTGCTCAGGATGCGGGAGAGGGCACGGATTTTCTTGCCATTCAGCGTAACCGTGTATCGGTGACTCCGCTGCAAATCGACTTGACACGATATGGGCAGTTGGATGCAGTAAAAGAGTGGTTGAAATAGCAGCGCAGCGTTTTGGTTATTGTGCATGGTTGAACACCGCCTGTTCAAGGTATAGCTAATTTGAACATCCACTACTCCGGTATCGGCATGACGTCGGCGCGTACTCGTGCGCGCATGATCGAGCGTCTGAGAGCGCGAGGCATCGTTGATGAAGTGGTGCTGGCGGCAATGAACGTCGTCCCCCGCCACATCTTTGTCGAGGAGGTCCTGGCAAACCGTGCTTATGACGATGTGGCATTGCCTATCAATTTTGGTCAGACCATTTCGAGTCCATTTACCGTAGCGCGCATGAGTGAGCTGCTGCGCGCGGGTTCGGGCATAGACAAGGTGCTTGAGATTGGCTCGGGCTGCGGCTACCAGACGGCTGTGCTGGCGCAGTTTGCCCGCGAGGTTTATTCGATCGAGAGAGTCGGGCCCTTGCTTACCCGCACCCGCACACGTTTACGGCAATTGCGCCTCAACAATGTCCGCCTGAAGCATGCTGACGGTTTGCTCGGGTTGCCCGAGTCCGCACCGTTCGATGGCATTATTTTTACCGCTGCGGCTACGCATATTCCAGCAACGTTACTTGAACAATTAGCGATTCGCGGCAGAATAGTTTTTCCCAAGGGAAGCCAGGATCAGTATCTGTGCGTTATCGAACGTAATTTGCAGGGTTATACTGAGACAATGCTTGACGAGGTCAGGTTTGTCCCGATATTACCCGGAATCTGGAAACGTTAAACGATGCAAAATAAGAGACGGGAATGAGGCATGCCAGGATCAGGCAGAAGCATTTGAACAGTGATTCATCATGCCGCGAAATTTTCAGGGGATGTCGTTCATTTTGTATGAGCAGTTTTTTTTCTTCAGCCTATTGCTCGCTTCTCGTTTTATGCCTTTTAATGACGGGTTGTGAATCCACGCCTTATCGCGCGCCGGTAGTCGATAGCGCCACGGTAGAAGCGGAAAATGCCAAGCCCGAGGTGTCCGTTCGTCGACCCGATGCATATATCATAAAAAAAGGTGACACGCTATACAGCATCGCGCTGAGCCATGGCATCGACCAGAAGAGTTTGGCGGAATGGAATGACATTACGGATCCGGGCGCCATTCATGTTGGACAGCAACTTTACTTATCCTCGCCTTCCCTGCTGGCACAGCCATCGTTATTTCCCATCCGGGAAACCACGCTGCCATCCCGGGCCGTAACCACACCTTTCATCGTCTCCCCAATCGGAGCAAAACCTCAGGCCAACACGGATAAGCTGAAAACAGAACCCAGGGCGTTCAAACTACCTTATTCGGATCAGGCCGTCGCGCAATTGAAAGGCTTACCGGGCGCACCTCCCTTGGTGGCGCCGGTAAAAGCCGATCCGATGACCGAGAAGAATACCGGTACCGAAATTAATCCGATACCTCCAGCTTCAGAAGAACTCAATGACGGCGATCGCGTCGACTGGATCTGGCCAACCAGGGGCAAGATATTGGGCGTTTTCTCGGAAAGTTCCAAAGGGATCGATATTTCAGGCACTGCCGGACAAGCGGTAACCGCATCTGCTAATGGCAAGGTGGTCTATAGCGGCGCCGGGTTGCGCGGTTACGGCAAGCTTATCATTATCAAGCATAACAATACTTATCTCAGCGCCTATGCTCACAACAGCAAAATCCTGGTGAAAGAAGGACAAACAGTAGTAAAAGGCGAGAAAATCGCCGAGATGGGAAATAGCGATGCGAGTCTGGTGAAACTTCATTTTGAAATTCGCAAGAATGGAAAACCGGTTGACCCCTTGAAGCATTTACCCGGAATATCAGGATGAGCCCATGATGAATCAGCTACAGTATCCCGACGAGGAGTCCTATGACAAGACAGATGTTGCGGACCCCGATGATGCCCTTGAGATTTCCGAAGCGCCCTCCAGCGCTGCCGCCGAGCCTCCCAGCGACTTCCTCCTGACTGATGTCACCCAGATCTACTTCAATGATATCGGCCACAACGCGCTGTTGAGTGCGAAGGAAGAGGCGAAATTGACACGCCTGGTCAGGCAGAATGATTTTGATGCGCGTCAGAAAATGATCGAATGCAACCTGCGCTTGGTGGTCAATATAGCAAAACACTATACCAAGCATGGCGTCGCGTTACTGGACCTGATCGAAGAAGGAAATATGGGCATGATGCATGCACTGGACAAGTTCGACCCGGAGCGTGGATTTCGTTTTTCGACATACGCGACGTGGTGGATACGGCAGAACATCGAACGGTGCATTATGAATCAGTCGCGAACTATCCGTTTGCCGGTGCATGTCATCAAAGACTTGAATATCATTTTACACGCCGCTCGTCATCTGGAAGCGCATACGGGAAAGGAACCCAAACCGGAGGATATAGCGCATTTACTAGGACGGCCGATCAAGGAAGTGCAAAGAATGTTGTCCTTGAACATGAGCATGATGTCATTGGATGCGCCTCTTGATGTCGATCCATCATTGTCCATTGGTGATGCCATCGCCGACGATAATAATCCCGGCCCCGACCATATGATGGAACAATCCGAGATCAAATGTCGCATCCAGGAATGGCTGAACCGGCTGAATGACAAGCAAAGACTCATCATTGAAAAGCGCTACGGCCTTAACGGATACGAAATCCAGACACTGGAACAACTGGCGACGAATCTCGATCTCACGCGGGAACGCGTGCGCCAGATTCAGTTGGAAGCACTGCAGACATTACGGGTAATGCTAAGGTGCGATGGGGTATCCAGGGATGGGGTGTTCTAGTTCTAGATTTCAGTTTTTCCAGTTCTGGTATTTTTTAGATTGAAGGACCAGGATCTTTTTAAAGATGTGGTAAACCTGCATTGACTCTTTACTCAGGCAAACTTGTCACATAGAATACTGCCTAAAGTACGAAAATTGCAATTTCAGCCATTGCGCTAGTTTTTCCGGGCGCCCTAAGCCAGCAACCCCTGCCATATCGCTGCGGTAATAACTTTATTATTTTCTGACTAACTATGACTACGCCACAACCAGAGTTTATAGCACCCTATCCTGACTTGTGTACTGAAGAGGAAATTTCTCGGCTGGTTCATACTTTTTATGCAAGAGCCAGAAAAGATCCGTTGCTAGGCCCGATTTTTGAAGCGCATGTTACCAATTGGGACGCACATTTTGTGCAGATGATCAATTTCTGGTCGATGAAGCTGCGCGGAACGAGCCATTTTCGCGGTGCCCCCATGCCCAAGCATGTGGCCCTGCCCGGCCTCACTTCCAAATTATTTGAGCGGTGGATCCAACTTTTTCGCGAAACCACAAGTGAGATGGAAAATCGGGATCTGCAGTTCAATGCCGATACGCTGGCACTGCATATCGGTAGCAGGCTGTGGTTGAGATATCAGATGGAGCGCTACCCCGACAAGCAACTGGTTGAACTCGATGGCGCATAGCGCTTGATAGGGTTGGATTTTTGACGCACATCCGGCACGGGTGAGGTAATCGCAATGACCTCTCATTGCGATGTGACGATGTGATTTCGGGACGGCTTTCACCACAGCGTATTGATTAAAGTTCTCATGGTTCAAGCTTAGACTTTTCCATTCTCGGCTTGATCTCAAGCCTTCGAATGATTCATCTTTCCAAATCTCCACACCACACATATCTTCTGTTGCGTCCATCGACCATGCGTCCATGCGTGATGCGCTCCTGATCTGATTTGGGCTTCTCTCAGTGTATTTGATTTCGCCTCTGGCGCGCGATAGCGGATTGGGGCAGTATTGTTTGCGCGAAGCATTAGATCGCTACCTGCTCTCAGCAAGTGTTGACCATCGGGTCAACAGACCGGAAAGTGAGATGGCGGACTGATCCGTCTGCGCTCCAACTCCGTATGCCGCCCAACAGCAGTGCGCTATTTTCCGCTTATTTCGGATATACTGCTTATAAGTGTTATCGCCTGATCCAGCTATACCGGAGCCAACCTCGACTTCTCTTTTCGATCGGTCGTCGTTCAAGTGGTCCCGTAACTGAATCGGAATACGTTGTTCTTGAGTGATCTTGGTAACAGCGTATCGATCGGTTTTATTTATTTCCCCGGAAATAACTTACTACTCGTATTTCGCAAACGGGAAGGGATCGGATTTTATGTCACCACACAGGAGCAAAAATCATGAGCAACCAAAAGACTGAAAGTGCGCCGCATGTTCTGCCGCCTTTACCCTATTCGGATAATGCGCTGGACCCCGTCATTTCCGCAAATACGCTGAGTTTTCATTATGGCAAGCATCACAAGACTTATGTCGACAACCTCAACAAACTGATAGCCGGGACGGAGCTCGAGGATTTATCCCTGGAGGAGATCATTGCTTCGGTAGCCGGCAAAGCGGACAAAACCGGAATTTTCAATAACGCAGCCCAGGTCTGGAATCACACTTTCTACTGGAATTCCCTGACGCCTAAAGGCGGCGGCGAGCCTCCGGCAGCGCTGAAGCAAAAAATAGAAGCCTCTTTTGGTAGCGTCGAAGCTTGCAAAAAGGAATTGGCGACTGCGGCGACAACCCAGTTTGGCAGCGGTTGGGCATGGCTGGTACAAGATGGCGATAAGCTTCAGGTCAGCAAGACCGGCAATGCGGATCTGCCGTTGACCAAAGGGATAAAGCCAATATTGACGATTGACGTGTGGGAACACGCCTACTATCTGGATTATCAGAATCGTCGTGTGGATTATGTCAATGCTGTGCTGGACAAGCTGATCAATTGGGGTTTTGCAGCGGATAATTGTAGGTAATATACTCCCGGCGTTCCTGTGACCATACCAATTTCAGAACAGCTGGAAATCATCAAACATGGTTGCAGCGAGACTCTGCCCGAAGACGAACTGGAGCAAAAGCTTGCTTTAAATCGCCCGCTCAGGGTCAAGGCCGGGTTTGACCCCACGGCACCCGACCTGCACCTGGGTCATACCGTTCTGCTCAACAAGATTCGCCATTTACAGGATTTAGGGCATCGCGCCCTATTCCTGATTGGTGATTTTACCGGCATGATCGGCGATCCCAGCGGAAAGAATACGACGCGCCCCGTTCTTTCTCGCGAGCAAGTGGCTGAGAATGCCAAATCCTACCAGAACCAGGTCTTTCGCATACTCAGGCCCGAGCAGACCGAGGTGGTATTCAATTCCAGCTGGATGGATAAGCTCAATGCAGCCGATCTGATCAAACTGGCGGCGACGCATACTGTTGCACGCATGCTGGAGCGTGAAGACTTTGGCAAACGCTACCGAAGTAATAAGGCCATCGCTATCCACGAATTTTTGTATCCGCTAATTCAGGGCTACGATTCAGTTGCGCTTAAGGCAGATATCGAACTGGGCGGCACCGATCAGAAATTCAATTTGCTGATGGGGCGGGAATTGCAGAAGCACTTCGGACAATTACCGCAGTGTATTATTACCATGCCGCTTCTTGAGGGGTTGGATGGCGTCAACAAAATGTCCAAGTCAGCTGGCAACTATATTGGCATTACCGAGAATCCCACTGATATGTTTGGCAAGCTCATGTCGATTTCCGATGAGTTGATGTGGCGATATATCGAGCTATTATCATTTGAGCCTGTCAGCATCATTCGTCAGTGGCAGCAGGAAGTGAGAGGCGGCCGCAACCCGCGCGATGTCAAAGTGATGTTCGCGCAAGAGCTCGTTGCCCGCTTCCACAGCACACACGACGCAGAATCTGCGTTAGTCGACTTTGAGGCGCGATTCAGGCGCGGTGGCGTACCAGATGACATGCCTCAAAAGATGTTGTATACTGACGCTGAAGGGTTGCAAATTACACAGTTACTTAAGCAAGCCGGACTAACCGCCAGTACGACAGAGGCGCTACGCTTGATCGAACAGGGTGGCGTAAGGTTGAATGGCGAAAAAGTCAGCGACAAGACCGTCAAATTAGGTCGTGGTGAAACCGCAGTAGTGCAAGTAGGCAAGCGAAAATTCGCCAGGGTAACGATCTCCTCTTAGTAAAAATAAGAAGTTTGAAAAAAACCCTTGACTCTGTTTTTAGTATCCGTATAATGCCGCCTTTCCCTGTGAAGCTTTAAGTTCGCTAAACAGACCGCTCTTTAAAAATTTACAGCCGATAGGTGTGGGCGCTTGAATCGGGACATCCGGTTATCTTCGTCTTTAAGGCGAAATAGCCGGAAATTCAAGATTCAGAGTGCTCGCACAATGTAATAAGATTCTGGCAAATATTCCTCTAACCAGGAATAAAAACTGGAATCATGAAATACGTCAAGCGAGAGTTTTACCAGTATTAAACTGAAGAGTTTGATCCTGGCTCAGATTGAACGCTGGCGGCATGCTTTACACATGCAAGTCGAACGGCAGCACGGGGGCAACCCTGGTGGCGAGTGGCGAACGGGTGAGTAATGCATCGGAACGTATCTTCAAGTGGGGGATAACGCACCGAAAGGTGTGCTAATACCGCATAATCTCTACGGAGAAAAGCAGGGGATCGCAAGACCTTGCGCTTTTGGAGCGGCCGATGTCTGATTAGCTAGTTGGTGAGGTAAAGGCTTACCAAGGCTTCGATCAGTAGCTGGTCTGAGAGGACGACCAGCCACACTGGGACTGAGACACGGCCCAGACTCCTACGGGAGGCAGCAGTGGGGAATTTTGGACAATGGGGGAAACCCTGATCCAGCCATGCCGCGTGAGTGAAGAAGGCCTTCGGGTTGTAAAGCTCTTTCAGCCGGAACGAAACGGTCACGGCTAATACCTGTGATCACTGACGGTACCGGAAGAAGAAGCACCGGCTAACTACGTGCCAGCAGCCGCGGTAATACGTAGGGTGCGAGCGTTAATCGGAATTACTGGGCGTAAAGCGTGCGCAGGCGGTTTTGTAAGTCAGATGTGAAATCCCCGGGCTCAACCTGGGAACTGCGTTTGAAACTACAAGGCTAGAGTGTAGCAGAGGGGGGTGGAATTCCACGTGTAGCAGTGAAATGCGTAGAGATGTGGAGGAACACCGATGGCGAAGGCAGCCCCCTGGGTTAACACTGACGCTCAGGCACGAAAGCGTGGGGAGCAAACAGGATTAGATACCCTGGTAGTCCACGCCCTAAACGATGTCAACTAGTTGTCGGGTCTTAACGGGCTTGGTAACGCAGCTAACGCGTGAAGTTGACCGCCTGGGGAGTACGGTCGCAAGATTAAAACTCAAAGGAATTGACGGGGACCCGCACAAGCGGTGGATTATGTGGATTAATTCGATGCAACGCGAAAAACCTTACCTACCCTTGACATGTACCGAAGCCCGCTGAGAGGTGGGTGTGCCCGAAAGGGAGCGGTAACACAGGTGCTGCATGGCTGTCGTCAGCTCGTGTCGTGAGATGTTGGGTTAAGTCCCGCAACGAGCGCAACCCTTGTCATTAATTGCCATCATTCAGTTGGGCACTTTAATGAGACTGCCGGTGACAAACCGGAGGAAGGTGGGGATGACGTCAAGTCCTCATGGCCCTTATGGGTAGGGCTTCACACGTAATACAATGGCGCGTACAGAGGGTTGCCAACCCGCGAGGGGGAGCCAATCTCAGAAAGCGCGTCGTAGTCCGGATCGGAGTCTGCAACTCGACTCCGTGAAGTCGGAATCGCTAGTAATCGCGGATCAGCATGTCGCGGTGAATACGTTCCCGGGTCTTGTACACACCGCCCGTCACACCATGGGAGTGGGTTCCACCAGAAGCAGGTAGTCTAACCGCAAGGAGGGCGCCTGCCACGGTGAGATTCATGACTGGGGTGAAGTCGTAACAAGGTAGCCGTAGGGGAACCTGCGGCTGGATCACCTCCTTTCTAGAGAAATTCCTGTTTCAAGCGCTCACAACCTATCGGTTGTCTAAAAAAGCAAAGCTAGGGGGCTAAGGAGCCATAGGCTAGTGACGACAAAAGCCCATCTCTTTGTTTCCAGGCTCTGTTCAGGGTCTGTAGCTCAGTTGGTTAGAGCACACGCTTGATAAGCGTGGGGTCGGTGGTTCAAATCCACCCAGACCCACCAACTAAAGGGGGTGTAGCTCAGATGGGAGAGCACCTGCTTTGCAAGCAGGGGGTCATCGGTTCGATCCCGTTCACCTCCACCAGTTCAGAAATCGGAACTCACGTGAATCTACTTAGAAAGTAGAAGTAAACGACAACGTTTACTTCTGGTTTTTACCAGCGGCTGTATTTCGGGAATAGCGCGGAAAGTATCCGGGTAGTTATATTATCACTCCCTGATTCTTTACCAAACTGTTTCTCGACGTTCTTTAAAAATTTGGAAGAAGTAAAGTATTTCATATCCGATGAATACGTGCGCCCTTAATTGGAGCTTGTATTCCGAGGATACGAAATAATGGGTTAGATTGTATCGACTCATCGCGTTTTTAGTCGGACGCGATGTGAGCAAACAACTATAACCAGATGGTTTGGAAGATAAAACGAAGACTCCGGGTTTCAGGCCGGCTTCCGACTGCTTCCTAAGCCCTTAAGGTTATAGGATCAAGCGAATAAGTGCATGTGGTGGATGCCTTGGCGATTACAGGCGATGAAGGGCGTGGTAGCCTGCGAAAAGCTCCGGGGAGCTGGCAAACAAGCATTGATCCGGAGATGTCCGAATGGGGAAACCCGGCCCGCAAGGGTCAACGTTGGCTGAATATATAGGCCAATCGTGGCGAACCTGGCGAACTGAAACATCTAAGTAGCCAGAGGAACAGAAATCAACCGAGATTCCCAGAGTAGTGGCGAGCGAAATGGGAGGAGCCTCCAATCTTTAGCATCTGAACTAGCCGAACCGTCTGGAAAGTCGGGCCATAGTGGGTGATAGCCCCGTAGGCGAAAGTTTGAATGTGGAACTAGGATTGGGACAAGTAGGGCGGGACACGAGAAATCCTGTCTGAATATGGGGGGACCATCCTCCAAGGCTAAATACTCGTAATCGACCGATAGTGAACCAGTACCGTGAGGGAAAGGCGAAAAGAACCCCGGGAGGGGAGTGAAATAGATCCTGAAACCGCATGCATACAAACAGTGGGAGCGGACTTGTTCCGTGACTGCGTACCTTTTGTATAATGGGTCAGCGACTTACATTCAGTAGCGAGCTTAACCGAATAGGGGAGGCATAGCGAAAGCGAGTCTTAATAGGGCGATTAGTTGCTGGGTGTAGACCCGAAACCAGATGATCTACTCATGGCCAGGATGAAGCGGGGGTAACACCTCGTGGAGGTCCGAACCCACTAATGTTGAAAAATTAGGGGATGAGCTGTGGGTAGGGGTGAAAGGCTAAACAAATCTGGAAATAGCTGGTTCTCTCCGAAAACTATTTAGGTAGTGCCTCACGTATCACCTTCGGGGGTAGAGCACTGTTATGGCTAGGGGGCCGTTTAGGCCTACCAAACCATGGCAAACTCCGAATACCGAAGAGTGCGAGCGTGGGAGTCAGACATCGGGTGCTAACGTCCGGTGTCGAAAGGGAAACAACCCAGACCCTCAGCTAAGGTCCCAAAGACACAGTTAAGTGGTAAACGAAGTGGGAAGGCTAAAACAGTCAGGAGGTTGGCTTAGAAGCAGCCATCCTTTAAAGAAAGCGTAATAGCTCACTGATCGAGTCGTCCTGCGCGGAAGATGTAACGGGGCTCAAACTGTGCACCGAAGCTAGGGATTTACACGCAAGTGTAGATGGTAGGAGAGCGTTCCGTAGGCCTGCGAAGGTGGCTTGAGAAGGCTGCTGGAGGTATCGGAAGTGCGAATGCTGACATGAGTAGCGATAAAGGGAGTGAAAAGCTCCCTCGCCGTAAGCCCAAGGTTTCCTGCGCAACGTTCATCGGCGCAGGGTGAGTCGGCCCCTAAGGTGAGGCAGAAATGCGTAGCTGATGGGAAACTGTTTAATATTCCAGTACCTTTATTCAATGCGATGTGGGGACGGAGAAGGTTAGCTCGGCCGGGTGTTGGACGTCCCGGTTGAAGCGTGTAGACGTGCTGCCCAGGCAAATCCGGGCGGCTTAGTTGAGGCGTGATAACGAAACGCCCTTCGGGGCGCCAAGTGAGTGATACCCTGCTTCCAGGAAAAGCCACTAAGCTTCAGTTGAATGAAGACCGTACCGAAAACCGACACAGGTGGGCGGGATGAAAATTCCAAGGCGCTTGAGAGAACTCAGGAGAAGGAACTCGGCAAATTGACACCGTAACTTCGGGATAAGGTGTGCCCCCGGTACGTGTAGCGCCTTGCGCGTGAAGCGGATGGGGGTTGCAAAGAAATGGTGGCTGCGACTGTTTAATAAAAACACAGCACTCTGCAAACACGAAAGTGGACGTATAGAGTGTGACGCCTGCCCGGTGCCGGAAGGTTAATTGATGGGGTGCAAGCTCTTGATCGAAGCCCCGGTAAACGGCGGCCGTAACTATAACGGTCCTAAGGTAGCGAAATTCCTTGTCGGGTAAGTTCCGACCTGCACGAATGGCGTAACGATGGCCACACTGTCTCCTCCTGAGACTCAGCGAAGTTGAAATGTTTGTGAAGATGCAATCTCCCCGCGGCTAGACGGAAAGACCCCGTGCACCTTTACTGTAGCTTTACATTGGACTTTGACAATATCTGTGTAGGATAGGTGGGAGGCGTTGAAGTGGACTCGCTAGAGTTCATGGAGCCGACGTTGAAATACCACCCTGGTATTGTTGAGGTTCTAACCTGGGTCCATTATCTGGATCGGGGACCGTGTATGGTAGGCAGTTTGACTGGGGCGGTCTCCTCCCAAAGTGTAACGGAGGAGTACGAAGGTACGCTAGGTACGGTCGGAAATCGTGCTGATAGTGCAATGGCAAAAGCGTGCTTGACTGCGAGACTGACAAGTCGAGCAGATGCGAAAGCAGGTCATAGTGATCCGGTGGTTCTGTATGGAAGGGCCATCGCTCAACGGATAAAAGGTACGCCGGGGATAACAGGCTGATTCCTCCCAAGAGTTCATATCGACGGGGGAGTTTGGCACCTCGATGTCGGCTCATCACATCCTGGGGCTGTAGCCGGTCCCAAGGGTATGGCTGTTCGCCATTTAAAGTGGTACGTGAGCTGGGTTTAAAACGTCGTGAGACAGTTTGGTCCCTATCTGCCGTGGGCGTTGGAAGTTTGAGGGGACCTGCTCCTAGTACGAGAGGACCGGAGTGGACGCACCTCTGGTGTACCGGTTATGACGCCAGTCGTATCGCCGGGTAGCTAAGTGCGGAAGAGATAACCGCTGAAAGCATCTAAGCGGGAAACTCGCCTCAAGATAAGACTTCCCGGGGGTAAAACCCCCCTAAAGGTTCGTCGAAGACCACGACGTTGATAGGTCGGGTGTGGAAGCGCAGTAATGTGTTAAGCTAACCGATACTAATTGACCGTGAGGCTTGATCCTATAACCTTAAGCAAGGCATGAAATATGAAGAATAAAAAATCAATTCATACATTTTCATGTCGTGTAAGTTGTTTCGCCAATACAAACTAATCCAGATTTACTTCTTCCAGATCAGTGGCTTTCGATAGAAGCCCAAGACTTATAGTCATGGCTTCCATTGTTTGTCATTAAAAGTTACGCTTGGCGGTCATAGCGCTTTGGACCCACCCCTTCCCATCTCGAACAGGGTCGTGAAACGAAGTCGCGCCGATGATAGTGTGTTTTCACATGCGAAAGTAGGTCACTGCCAGGCACCTTATAAAAAGCCCCGTTCTTGGAACGGGGCTTTTTTTTTTCGCCCAGCATGGGCGCACTCCTGTGGTGCAAGTCCCGCCGTATGTTGTTCACAGCGAGCGAAGCAAAGCGCAACTGCATGAGGCTAGCCGAATGCGGGGGCGGAAGCGTGGAGGGAAGCAATGACTCGAGGAACAGAATCGGATAGAAGGTGCTGTCAAGCAGAGCCTGGGCGAGAAGTTAAAAGAAGCTATAGTAGCTGCCGATACAAGGGAGAAGGGCTGAACCACGGGAAATATTCAAGGACCTCGTTATTGAATGCTACGTGCTAGACGTCTGCGCTCGCTCCCTTAACGCTATTTGGAGGGGACTAAGCCAATCTTGCGCCAGGCTGGATTTCAAGGCGAATGGTAAGGAGATTCATTATGAACCCACAGCGGTTTTTATCCCCCTGTTTTTTGTCCCTGATGCTGGCGTTGGTCTTCTGCTTCGCAACGGGACGTGCCGTCGCGCAACCGGGCAATGAACCTTATCGGGCAGTAGTTGGCGTCGATGGGGTGCAACACGTGAATATCCTGGCGGGAGACTATTTTTTCAGGCCCAAGCACATCATCGTCAAAGTTAATATGCCTGTAATGTTCGTGGTTCGCGTGGAACCGGGGATCATTCCTCATGGCTTTGTACTCAGGGCGCCCAGAGCGAATATCTCGATCGATGAAAATCTGAGCCGGGAGTCCAAAATATTCACCTTCACCCCAAGCGCGCCTGGCACGTATGCTTTCTATTGCCCCGAAAAGCTGCTCTTTCTCAAAAGCCACAGGGAACACGGGATGGAGGGCATTCTAGAAGTTGTTGAGTAGCTGGCACTGATCGCGACTTGGCGTTCTTGTTTTGCTTTTTTTGGCCCGGAAGGGTCTAAATGTGGCGATATTCCTTCTCAAAAACTCAGATAGTGTTTCGAACGAACTCTCGTTTTCCTTTTCTGCTACTAAAACATCGATGCTGGCAAACCTCTCAGTGTATCCGAGCCGGGAATAGATCGAAGCGTGAAGGTTTGATGAAAACCTGATCACCCGGGATTAATTGTAATTCGCGAAAGCGCTCCTTGCTGATTTCGACCTGAATCAGTTCCTTGCTATTGTTGCCGTCGCCGTCGCGGATCAGCTCAAGACGCACTACGGGGCCGACCGAGAGAATATGAGATACGCGCGCCTCAAGCGCGCCGCTACCGTTAACCACCCGGTCCACGTGGATATCATGAGGACGCACGTAAGCTATCGCCGCCAGTTCCTCTGCTTCTATGTGCTCGGGCGCGTCAACCTCGATCCCGTCTATCCAGGCTCGCCCCTTATGTAACCGGCCGTGGAACAGATTCACCTTGCCTAGAAATTCGTACACAAACGGACTTGCCGGCTGCTCATACACCTCATCCGGCGTGCCGATCTGCTCGATGCGGCCCTCATTCATAACCACTACCCGGTCAGCCACTTCCAGCGCTTCCTCCTGATCATGGGTAACGAACACGCTGGTGATATGCATTTCGTCGTGTAGCCTTCGCAACCAGGCGCGGAGTTCCTTACGTACCTTGGCGTCGAGCGCTCCAAAAGGCTCGTCCAATAACAATACTTTAGGTTCGACGGCCAAAGCCCGCGCAAGGGCGACGCGCTGGCGCTGGCCCCCAGAAAGCTGGTGCGGGTGGCGGTCGGCCAGCCAGTCGAGTTGTACCAGCTTCAGCAAATTATGCACGCGGTCGCTGATCTCTGTATTGGTCGGGCGGACGTTTTTCGCACGGACGCGCAAGCCGAATGCGACATTCTCGAAGATGGTCATATTCCGGAACAGCGCATAGTGCTGAAATACGAAACCTACCCGGCGCTCACGCACATGCTGTCCGGTTGCGTCTTCGCCCTGGAACAGAACATGGCCGGCATCGGCAGCCTCCAGCCCCGCAATTACACGCAGTAATGTTGTCTTTCCGGAGCCCGACGGCCCGAGCAATGCAAGCAATTCACCCGTGCGGACCTCAAGGCTGACGTCTCGTAATGCAGCGAAATTTCCAAATTGCTTAGAAAGATTACGTACTTCGATGCTCATTGGCATTCTCCGTTTGCTGCTTGTTTCTGGATTCAACGAACGCCTTCAGCGCAAGCGTCACCAATGCAAGCAACGCCAGCAGCGACGCGACCGCAAAGGCAGCAGCAAAGTTATATTCGTTGTAGAGGATCTCGACATGAAGCGGCAGGGTATTGGTACTGCCGCGAATGTGGCCCGATACCACGGATACCGCGCCGAATTCGCCCATTGCCCGGGCATTGCAGAGGATGACGCCATACAACAAACCCCATTTGATGTTCGGGAGCGTCACACGGAAGAATATCTGCCAGCCGTTGGCGCCCAGTACCACCGCCGCTTCCTCCTCTTCGGTGCCCTGTGCCTGCATCAATGGGATAAGCTCACGGGCGATAAAGGGGACAGTTACGAAGATAGTGGCGAGGACGATGCCGGGTATCGCAAAAATTATCTTGATGTCGTTTTCCGCCAGCCAGGGTCCCAACCAGCCTTGCAGGCCGAAGATAAGCACATAGATCAGTCCCGCTACCACTGGCGAAACCGAGAAAGGCAAATCGATAAGCGTTATCAGCAGGCTCTTGCCGCGGAACTCGAACTTGGCAATAGCCCAAGCGGCCGCTACGCCGAATATCAAGTTGAGTGGTACGGCGATCGCCGCCGCGGTCAGGGTAAGCTCGATCGCCGCTACTGCATCAGGTTCGGTGATGGCGGCCACGTAGACATCCACGCCTTTTTTCAGGGCTTCGTAGAAGACCAGGATCAGGGGGATGAAGAGGAACAGCGCCAGGAAGGCGAGCGCCAGCCCAATCAAAACCCACCGTACCCAGCCAGGTTCGTCCGTGGCCACCCGACGCTTGCCGGTGGGAATTGGAAGGGCGGTTGCACTCATCGGCGCATCCTCATATGGCGGCGCTCCGGCGTCTGCTCCACCACTGCAGCAGATTGATGATCAGCAGCATCACAAACGAAATTACGAGCATTACCACTGCCAATGCCGTGGCGCCCGCATAATCGTATTGCTCAAGCTTGGTAACGATCAGGAGAGGCGTGATCTCCGATATCATCGGCATATTGCCGGCAATAAAAATTACCGAACCGTATTCACCGATGGCGCGGGCGAAGGCGAGCGCAAAGCCGGTTGTCAGGGCCGGAAAAATCGTGGGAAAAATGACTTTAACGAAAGTTTGCAGCCGGGATGCACCCAGTGTAGCGGCTGCTTCCTCCAATTCCCATTCGATGTCTTCGAGTACCGGCTGTACCGTTCTTACGACGAAAGGCAAACCGATGAAGGTCAGTGCGATAAAAATACCAATTGGCGTAAAAGCAATCTTGATTCCAAGCGGTTCGAAATATTGGCCGATCCAGCCATTTCCGGAATAGAGTGCAGTCAGTACAATGCCCGCCACCGCTGTCGGCAACGCAAACGGAAGGTCTACCAATGCATCCACCAGTTTCTTGCCCCGAAAGCGATAACGTACCAGTATCCACGCCACCAGAAAACCGAATACGGCATTGACCAGCGCCGCTGCAAATGAAGCGCCGAACGTCAATCGGTACGATGCCATTACCCGTGGAGTCGTGACCATGGCCCAAAATTCCGGCCATGTGAGCGCAGACGTACGGATGAATGCAGCCGACAGTGGGATAAGCACGATCAGGCTCAGATAAACCAGGGTAAATCCAAGTGCCAGGTTGAACCCCGGCAGAACGCTATGTCGTTTGAACATACTCAACCTTGCACTCCGGTTTTCCGGTTAGCTGAAATTTATACCCGCATCCGTCGATCGGCCTTCTGCAGGTTGATGCACATTCCCGGCAGCGTCTGGCTCATCCACTTCGAGCATCCGGGCTGGTTCCCCAAGAAAGCGACCTTGCAATAAATCAGCACCCGTGCGAACCGCGGAAATCACCTGCTGCCTGGTTTCGATACCAGTTACCAGGATGGCAGCCCCCAAGCGATGGGCTGTGTCCAGCAGCGTATCTGTTCCATCATGTTGCAGCAGCGTGGAAGCATTCAGCCTTACGATGTCCGGATATAGGCTTCCCAGCTCCGTCATGCTCTCGTCATTTGCGCCGCTGTGATTCGCTGCGACGCGATACCCACGCGAACGATAGTTTCCGATGACGTGCTTGAGCAACCTCAAGTCGCGATTCACCTCGCTCGGAATCTCGATCACCACGCGCGAGGTTCTGATTCCGATGAGATTCAGTATGTTCTCAAACGCTAGTCCGTGATCGTCCTTGACGCTCTCCAGAAGGCGAGGCTGTACGCTGACAAAAAGACTGCCCTGCCCTGAGGCAACCCTGAAATAATTGATCGCATGTAGCGTACGGCAGAGGCGATCCAGGCTGACCAGTAAAGTGTCCTCGGAAGCCAGTGCGAAAACTCCCCAGGGCGACAACACAGCATCGCGGTCCGGCTTGGAACGGATGTAAGCAGAATGCCCCACCACACGGCGTCTAATTGCATCGAATACTGGCTGAAAGACGCTGGATAGCTCATTGTTGAAAAAATAGCCAGCTACCCCGCCATCTTCCGCGCGCTGTAAAAGATGATCGGTAACTGCCTGGATTTGCTCAAATTCATAATGTTTATTTGTCGCTTCCATATTCACGTGCCTCTCCTTCTTCAGGCATGAATCCGGTTCATCCCGGTAAAGTTGCCTGGATGCCAGCGTGTCAATCCGTTCATGAATCCGGACCCGAGTGCGTCGCAGCTGCGACAGGAATTCTCCGCCAAGTCGAGACTCCTCAGCTTTTCGCGCAGGTCATGCGTCGAGCTGCGGCAGAACACCAGCGGTATGTCTTTTCTATACGCTTGCTGCTTTAAAGCGTTCGACACACCATGGCTGACATAATCATGCAGTATCACCACTAGCCTGGCGCTAACAGGAATCGCGCGCTTGGTAACTCTTGGTTGTCGGCCATCCCAGTGTTCGACGCGCCTCAAGCCGTGCGCGAGAAGTTCCCGCTTTAACATTTCAATGTAATCTCCGCCGATGATTAATGCTGTCATGTCAGGGCCCCCGATATACGATTTACTCCAGCCAGCCAAAGTTTTCATTGCTGATAAATCTGGTCGAACGTGCCCCCATCCGCAAAATGCAGCTTATGCGCGTTCTTCCAGCCGCCAAACGTGTCATCAATCTTGAACAGCTTGATGGCGGGGAATCGATCTGCATATTTCGCCGCAACCTTCGAATCGGTGGGCCGGTAGAAGTTTCTCGCGGCGATTTCCTGGCCCTGTTCCGAGTAGAGATACGTTAGATAAGCTTCCGCCACATCGCGCGTGCCCTTCCTGTCGATGACCTTGTCTATCACGGTGACGGGCGGCTCAGCCAGGATGCTGATCGACGGCGCGACAATCTCGAATTTACCGACACCGAGCTCCTTGATGGCCAGGAAGGCCTCGTTTTCCCAGGAGATGAAGACATCACCAATGCCCCGCTCCACGAAAGTCGTGGTAGAACCTCGTGCCCCGGAATCCAGCACGGGAACATTCCTGTAAATCCTGGCCACAAACTCCTTTGCCTTGGCGTCATTACCATAGCTCCGCTTCCCATACTCCCAGGCCGCCAGATAATTCCAGCGCGCGCCTCCCGAAGTTTTGGGGTTGGGGGTAATTACGGATATGCCTGGTCTGGCAAGGTCGTTCCAGTCCTTGATATTCTTGGGATTGCCTTTACGTACCAGCAGTACGATGGTCGATGTATAGGGTGTGCCGTTATGTGGCAAACGCTTCTGCCAATCTCCTGGAATCAGCTTTGCCTTCTCTGCAATTTCGTTGATATCATTGGCCAGGGCCAGTGTCACCACATCAGCATCAAGGCCATCGATGACGGACCGTGCCTGCTTGCCGGAGCCACCGTGGGACTGCTTGATGGCGACCTTTTCCCCGGTCTTTGTCTCCCAGTGCTTCACGAATGCCGCGTTGAACTCCTGATAAAGTTCACGCGTTGGATCATAGGAAACATTCAATAGCGTTCTGTCCGCTGACGCGCTTCCGCCAGTGAGGAGACCTCCAATCAGCAGACCTGTTGTCAGCCATGGTTTGAGTTTCATAAATTCCTCTAATGAGTTAGTAGGGATAAGCCAAAATTTGGTTGAGAAGCTTAAAAAGCACTGACTACCACTTCAACATAAAAAAAGTCGGAACTGCCGGGGCTTTTGCCAAGTGCCGCTACCTGTCTGTTACGCGTGAACTCACCACTTGTAAAATGTGAGTAACCCACAGTTGTGCTGATATGTTTCGCAATCTTGTAGCGTGCACGAATATCAAAGGAGTGGCCAATGAAATCACCGCTTCTTCCGGTAATATCCCGATTAAAACCGGGGTTGGGGCGCGCACTCGTATTGCCATCAAGGAGATTGTTAAAGCGATCCGTACTGCTGGCTAGCCAGAACCAACTGTAAC
The DNA here is from genome assembly GCF_900142705.1 of Nitrosospira sp. Nsp11. Lineage (GTDB taxonomy): Bacteria > Pseudomonadota > Gammaproteobacteria > Burkholderiales > Nitrosomonadaceae > Nitrosospira. The sequence goes on along the minus strand of NZ_FRBV01000001.1, from coordinate 518,869 downwards.
CGCCATCTATACGCAAGTCCGCTGTCGGCTGAAACTCAAGCTTGACTTTGGGCGCCTTGATGTTTTCGAAAACGATGTAATCGTCCGCCGACCAGGGCCGCGCAAAACCAAAGAACCGCTCAAAGCGATTGTTTACACCATCATTGGGATGCCGATCACCGCTTGCATACCCATAAAACGCGCTGATACGGGGTTTCCAACCGTACTCGAGGTTATATCCCACCTCAGTGATATAAGCATGCGCCTCATGTTCTTCTGTGCCATTCCGTCCGAACTGATAGATCAGGTTGAAATCGAAGTCCAGACCGGTATTCCCTATTTTGCCGTAACCTCTCAGGGCAGGCGCGTGAATATGCCGGTCGATCTGCCCTGTCTTGCTTCCATCCTGCGTAAGGCCCATGTAATACGGCTGGAGTGTGATAATGTCAGACCACTTCCGCCAATGGCCGATTGCACCATAGAACCACTGATTCTCGATGCGCTCGTCAAACTCGGTCAGCAGGCGCTTGACAGGTTGGTAAGCCCATAAATCAACTTCCCAGTCGTTTGCTTCCTGGCCCAGATTGAGTCGAAAACCCTCGAACGTGTTCGTGGTATTACGCCATTCGTTCCGGCCGATCAGACGTCGATCCAATGCCTCATATGCCATGCGGCCAACGCGAAACCTGATGGGGCGCTGTTGTTTCCGGTCGTCTTCACCCAATGCGCTTTTGAAGTAGAGCTCGCCATATGCCTGAATCAGTTCATAGTCGTTGAAATCACGGTCGTCATGCGGAAAATTGCCGTTGTAGCGGCGCGAATCCTGAAACTCGACAGCGCCCCGAAATGGATCTAGAATTTCCCTTATCCCGACATATGCGCGCGAGCGCAGCAGAAAAGGCTGGTCGAGTCTCATGTCGGTACGCCGAATATCGTTGCTGCGAAATTCGTAACGCGTCCGGTGGTCCAGGCCGATATCCAGCCAGTAGATATCCTTGAATGCTTCAATACCGGTTTTGCTGAGAGTCTGCACGTATCGAGGCGGATCGGATTCCGGTTGGGTGGAATAGCTGCTGGAAGGCTTGAAGTAGCTTGTCGATTTCTTTTCCGCTTTCGGCGAGGATGGTTTTTTCGCATCCGCTTTATTAATAGTTTCAGTAAGTTGCGACTCTAAAGCCTTGCCTTCATCTTTCCGGCCAATTCGGGCGTCTTCTTTACTCATTCCCGGCGCCTCAAATTTCCCGGTATTCACATCCGCTTGAATCACACCGACCGGCAATATTGAAATTGCAGATGCGAGCATGATTCGCCAATAAAGTTTCATTCCTCTCTCCTGAGTCGCCCTTCCGGTATTCCGGTCAGGTGCCGCTTTAGTTTTGTCGTGTATCGCCTCCAGTCATTTGGTCGGCGTTTTTTTGCTTGCAGAGCCTTGATTTTTACCGGTCGATTCAACGGCTGGGGTCATGGAATTACGCTACCGTGGCCAAGCCGGCCCTCTTCCCTGACCCGCGCCTTAACTTATGCGAATTTTCTCGCGACACTCTATCTGCACCACCTTGCCGCCGTGAATGATTACCTCTACCGAGCCATATTCGATATTGGCGATCGCGAACAGAACCCGCTGTTTGATATCCATCGGTATCTGTTTGCCAACCTTTTCAGATCTTGCCTGTCTTTCTTCCAAACCGGGGGTTTTCGCTATCGCTACCATTCGTTTTCCCAAAGTGAGCAGTGCGGACACGAGCGAAAGTTACCAGTCGTTCCTTATAATTGAAACTAATAACATTTCATTTGCTTATCTATTTTTTTCATATTGTAAATCTGCATGGAAAATCTTCCGCATTGAAAACGTTCCAGCGCCGGGAGTGATCCTTTCTTCAATTTCCTGTCAGCGATGGATTGGACCTCAGTCTGACAAACTTTCGTGATCCAGAAGAGTTGCAGATGCCTGCGGGGATCGCACTGTCCAAACCGTATTTAATCTGGGAAAATGCCTAAAAATTAGCTGATAATGTTTGGTCTTCGAGCGCTACGGCGCTACTGCGGGTTTTTCCAATCAGTGTGGTGGGGATGAGGTTGTCGATGGGAATGATGTCCAGAAAAGAACAACACAACGTCAATAAACTGCATAAGCGGTTGAGGCGCCTTGTCGGCACGGCCATTGCGGATTTCAACATGATCGAGAATGGGGACCGCGTGATGGTATGTCTTTCGGGCGGTAAGGATAGCTATGCCTTACTAGATATCCTGCGTAATTTGCAGGCGCATGCGCCGATAGAATTCGAATTGATTGCAGTGAATCTGGACCAGAAACAGCCAGGATTCCCCGAGCACGTATTGCCGGGTTACCTCACCAGTATTGAAATGCCCTTTCAGATTGTCGAGCAGGATACCTACAGCGTGGTGAAACGCGTCATTGCGGAAGGTAAAACCACCTGCAGTCTCTGTTCCCGTTTGCGCCGCGGTGTACTCTACCGTGTTGCCGGCGAACTGGGCGCGACCAAAATCGCACTGGGGCATCATAGGGACGACATCCTCGAGACGCTGTTCCTCAACTTGTTCTATGGCGGCAAGCTGAAGACCATGCCGCCCAAGCTGGTGAGCGATGATGGCCGGCATATCGTGATCCGTCCATTGGCCTACTGTAAGGAGAAAGATCTGGCGGCTTATGCCGAGATAGAAGATTTTCCCATCATTCCTTGCAATCTGTGCGGATCGCAGAAAAATCTCCAGCGCCAAGCGGTGAAGGAAATGCTGCAGCAATGGGATAAAAAATATCCCGGCAGGCTGGAAACCATGTTTACGGCATTGCAGAATATCCAGCCTTCACATCTGGCAGATCCCACGCTCTATAATTTTCACGGGCTTAAAGCTGGAAGCGGGCCTGTTGTGGATGGCGACAAGGCTTTCGACCCGGAAATATTCGAGACTGGCATAGAAGAAATGTTGAGTTTGAGCACTGAGTCGAATGAATAGCTATTTCGCTTGACCCCCCAAAAAAATACCCGGTCTATCAATGCAAAAGTCCTTCAGGATTATTTTACTCCATACCAGTTTGATTGCTTTGCTGGCGGTGGCGTTGCCCGGCTACTCCGCTGTGCCATTCACCAACAGCAAAAACGGCTTGCCTACGTTGGCGCCGCTACTTCATGACGTAACCCCGGCGGTCGTGAATATTTCCGTGCTGACGCCTTCCGCCATCGAAGACAATCCCTTGTTTCGCGACCCGTTTTTCCGCCGTTTTTTCGATCTCCCCGATCAGGCGGCGCGCCCCGAGCGTAGTGCCGGGTCCGGCGTTATCGTGGACGCAGCAAACGGGTATGTCGTGACAAATTATCATGTGATAAAGAATGCCCGGCAGGTGATGGTCACGCTCAAGGATCGACGCCAGTTCCAGGCGAAGCTGGTGGGAACGGACCCGGGCACGGATATCGCCGTGCTGCAGATCGATGCAAAGGATCTGCAGGCTTTACGCCTTGGCGATTCCGAGTTGCTCAACGTAGGAGACTTCGTGGTTGCGATCGGCAATCCGTTTGGCCTGGGGCAGACGGTGACCTCGGGTATCGTGAGCGCACTGGGAAGAAGCGGGCTCGATATCGAGGGTTATGAGGATTTCATACAGACCGATGCTTCCATCAATCCGGGTAATTCCGGCGGCGCGCTGGTCGATCTCAAGGGGGAGCTGATCGGTATCAACACAGCTATTGTAGGGCCATCCGGCGCCAACGTGGGCATCGGCCTCGCCATACCCAGCGTCATGGTAAAGGCCGTGCTCGATCAGATTGTGCGTTTTGGCGAAGTGAGTCGAGGCAGGCTGGGCGCGAGCGGCGAAGACATTACCTACGACTTGGCCGCATCCCTCGGGCTGCGTTCCACCGAAGGTGCGATCATCAGTACAGTCGAGCCTAACTCGACAGCGGAAAAGGCAGGCCTGCGGCCCCGTGACGTGGTGACGGCGGTTAACGGGCGACCCGTAAGAAATTCTGTCGATTTGCGCAACAAGATAGGGATGACGCCAATCGGCGAAACGATAAGCCTAAAGCTCTTGAGGGAAGGTAAAGTTATTAACGCGAAGTTCAAGATCGCGAAGCCGCTTGATGAATCGGGCACCGAGGCGGAAACAGTGCCTCAACTCGCGGGCGCAACGGTGGCTAATCTCAAAAGCGGGTCGCCACGTGGTAAGGTGGAAGGGGTGCTGGTGACCAAGGCCGATGCAAATAGTCCTGCCTGGCTGCATGGTCTGAGGCCTGGCGATATCATTGTCGGGGTCAATCGTAGAAAGATCCGCACGGTACAGGAATTTCTGGCGGTGTTGCAAATGAGCGAAGATGTCATTGTTCTCAATCTGCTGCGTGGTGATTTCCGGCTCACTCTCGTAATCCAGTAAAACGATGGTCCTGGACAAGAGCTGCCGCAGCAGTTGGAGTCGATTCCGGCTGGCGGCAGCGTTCGCGTCTAATCCCTTGCCCGAATGAATTCTTCAGACAGCACTTGATGAAGCGTGATGGAGAGCGCAGGGCGCATCGCACGCAATCTGCAATTTTTATCTTGATGTAAATCAACATGCGTAACGTGGGGAATTTTGGTTCGCGGTATAATTCCATGTTTTGCGGCAGGAAAGTCGGGATTTTATGCAGGAAAAATATCATCCACAGGAAATCGAAGCGGAAGCCCAGCGGCACTGGAACGATACCGCTGCGTTCAAAGCTGTAGAGATCCCTGGAAAGCAAAAATATTACTGTCTCTCCATGTTTCCCTATCCATCGGGTAAACTGCATATGGGGCACGTACGCAATTATACGATTGGCGACGTGCTGTCACGCTATCGCCGCATGCTGGGTTACAACGTTCTGCAACCTATGGGCTGGGATGCTTTCGGTTTGCCTGCGGAGAATGCGGCGATGCAGAACAATGTGCCGCCGGCGAAGTGGACGCACGATAACATCGCTTACATGCGCAAGCAGCTGCAGAGTCTGGGTCTGGCCATCGACTGGAGCCGCGAGCTTGCAACCTGTACTCCAGAGTACTACCGGTGGAATCAATGGCTGTTTCTCCGAATGCTGGAAAAAGGACTGGCTTACAGAACGACCGGCACGGTCAACTGGGACCCGGTCGATCAGACGGTGCTGGCCAATGAGCAGGTCATAGACGGACGGGGGTGGCGCACCGGCGCACTGGTGGAAAAGCGCGAAATCCCGATGTATTACATGAAAATTACCGCGTATGCCGATGAACTGCTGGAAACATTGGATACGCTCCCCGGTTGGCCTGAGCGGGTAAAGACCATGCAGGCAAACTGGATCGGCAAGAGCTTCGGGGTGGATGTGACGTTTCCTGCCGACGCCGAGTCCGGCATGCCCCAAGCACTGAAGGTTTTTACGACACGCGCGGATACGCTGCTGGGCGCAACTTATGTTGCTGTGGCAGCGGAACATCCTGTTGCGCTATATGCGGCGGAAAACAGGTCTGAGCTTGGCGAGTTCATCGAGGCGTGCAAGCATGGCGCCACCATGGAAGCAGAAATTGCGACTCAGGAAAAGAAAGGCATGGACACGGGGCTGTTTGTCATCCATCCGCTGACCGGTGCAAAACTTCCGGTATGGATAGCCAATTACGTACTCATGGGTTACGGCGAAGGCGCGGTAATGGCGGTGCCGGCCCACGACGAACGTGATTTTGAGTTCGCAACCAAATATTTTCTACCGATCAAGCCGGTGATCAAGCCAGTTGATTCCGATCTGGGAATGCCGCTTGCGCAAGCGTACGTGGAGTACGGTCTTACGTTTGATTCAGGCGAATTTTCCGGTCTTGTATTTCAAGCGGCTGTGGATGCAATCGCGGCGGCATTGCAGCATAAGGGATTGGGTGAAAAACGTGTGCACTACCGCCTCCGCGATTGGGGCATTTCACGTCAGCGTTACTGGGGCTGCCCTATTCCTCTCATTTATTGTGATGCGTGTGGTGTGGTACCGGTACCCGATGACCAGCTTCCCGTCGTGCTTCCGGACAATCTTGTGCCGGATGGCTCCGGCAACCCGTTAGCGAAGACCCCATCATTTTACGCGTGTCAATGTCCCCGCTGCGGCAAGCCAGCACGGCGGGAAACAGACACCATGGATACTTTCGTCGATTCCTCGTGGTATTACACCCGCTACGCCTGTGCCGACCAGAACAAGAGCATGGTCGATGCGCGTGTGGATTACTGGTTGCCGGTGGACCAATACATCGGCGGCATCGAACACGCCATTTTGCATCTCCTCTACTCTCGCTTCTGGAGCAAGGTCATGCACGATCTCGGGTTGGTCGCGTTCGACGAGCCCTTCGCCAACCTGCTGACCCAGGGCATGGTTTTGAACGAGATCATGTTTCGAAAAACGGAAACCGGGCGCATTGTCTACTTCAATCCGGTGGACGTCGATATTCAAACCGATGAGCAAGGTCGACGCATTGGCGCGTTGCTGCGCACGGATGGTCAACCGGTGGAGTTGGGTGGGATCGGCACCATGTCGAAATCCAGGAATAACGGCGTCGATCCGCAAAAACTGGTGGAACAATACGGAGCCGACACCGCAAGGCTGTTCATGATGTTCGCGAGCCCGCCCGAGCAGACCCTCGAATGGGCAGATGCCGGGATAGATGGCGCATTCCGCTTTCTGAAGCGGTTATGGAAACAGGTTTACGAACATCTACAGCAAGGCGGGCCGATTGACCGTTCGGCCCAAAATGAAGACCTCGGTCCGGAAATGCAATCCTTGCGTTACCAATTGCATCAAACTATCGCCAAGGTTGGCGATGATCTGGGCAGGCGACACACCTTCAATACCGCCATCGCAGCCGTGATGGAGTTAATGAACGCGCTTGGAAAACTGCAGGATCCCAGCCCGGCTGCGCGCGGCCTGATGCAGGAGGCGATGGAAAGCATTGTATTACTGTTATCACCCATCATTCCCCACATCTGTCACGCCCTATGGCGTGAACTTAAGCCGGGAACCGAACTCCTAGATCAGTCCTGGCCGGAAGTCGATAGCATGGCGCTTATCCAGGATGAGATTGAACTGATAGTCCAGGTCAACGGCAAACTGCGCGGCAAAATACGCGTTGCCAGAGATACGGAATCCGCGGCCATCGAGCGTTTTGCGCTGGAAAGCGAGCAGGTGCGTAAATTCGTAACTGGTGAGATCAAGAAGATCGTGGTCGTGCCGGGTAGATTGGTGAACATCGTTGTCTGAAGAAATTCCTGAACAAGCCCGACGCGGGCGCAACGGCACTTTGCGGGCCTGTTCAGAGGTTCCTGAAACTGAATGTGAGGATGCCGCATGAAAAAAGTTCTGCTGGTTGTATTCTGTTTCTTTCTGGCTGCCTGTGGTTTTCAGTTGCGCGGCCAGGCTAAACTGCCGTTCGAAACGCTCTATATATCATTCCCCGCAGGGCATCCTATCGGTACTGATCTGCGGCGCCTCATTAAGGCCAGTACCACTACCCGCATTATTGACAAGCCGAAAAATGCCCAGGCCATACTGGAAATTGTCAGCGTGACGAATGACAAGCAAATCATGTCGGTATCGGGAGGCGGACGGGTGCGGGAATTTGAACTCTTCTATCGGATTTCATTTCGCCTCATCAATGCCAAGGGAGAAGAACTCATCCCTACGAGCGAGATTGCATTGCGTCGCATTCTCCCTTATACCGATGCGCAAGTAGTGGGTAAAGAGGGCGAGGAGGCGATGCTCGTCAGAGAAATGCAAAGCGATTCCGCAGCGCAGATCGTGCGGCGACTGGAGGCGGTTAAGGTAGCGGAAGGTTAATGGGGCAAGGATGGCAGACTCGCGTGCCATAAAGGAATGCCATGCGTATTACCCCCGATAACCTTTCCCAGCATCTTCGGAAGCAGGTTGCGCCGCTCTACACGGTATTTGGCGACGAGCTGCTGCTGATTATCGAGGCTGCGGATCTGATTCGTGCCAAGGCGTATCAGGCAGGCTATATCGAGCGTGAGATTTTTGCCGTAGACCATCATTTTAACTGGACGGATCTGCAGCAGCGCAGCAGTAGTCTGTCGCTATTTGGTGAAAGACGTATAATGGATATACGCATTCCGTCCGGTAAACCGGGGAATCCGGGCAGTGCGGTAATAGAGGGATATTGCCGTTCGCTGCCCCCCCATACCGTCACGCTCGTCACTTTGCCCAGAATCGACAAGCAGGGTGCGGCAACCAAGTGGTTCAAAGCGCTTGAAGGCGCGGGTGTGATGGTTCCGGTCTATCCAGTTGAACGCACCCGGCTACCCATGTGGATCGGCCAGCGCCTGGACATGCAAGCGCAGAAAGCGGACCCGGAAACCGTGCGGTTTTTGGCTGACAAGGTTGAGGGTAACCTGATCGCAGCTTATCAGGAACTCAAGAAGCTTGCATTGCTTTATCCGCCTGGGGTGTTGTCCTTCGAGCAGGTGAAAGATGCGGTACTGGATGTGGCACGTTACGACGTTTTCAAGTTATCAGATGCACTGATGGCGGGGGAAACCGTGCGTTATGCCCGCATGCTGGAAGGTTTGCAGGGCGAGGGCGCGGCGTTGCCGCTGATTGTGAACACCCTTGCGGGACAAATACGCTCGTTGATAATGATTCGTAAAGGATTGGATTCCGGCAGGCCTCTCACGCAACTGATGAGCCAGATAAGAGCCTGGGGGGATCAACAAAAAGCAATGGAAAGCGCTGCCAGGCGCCTTGATCTCAAACCGTTGGTGTCGGCCTTGATGCATGCTGCGAAAATAGACAGGATCAGCAAGGGCGTTGCGAAGGGTGATGCGTGGGATGAATTACTGCAGTTGGGGTTGCGCTTCGCGGTTACCAAGCATTAGCAACATTGGGTCGTTCTAGGCTTATATCGCTAGAATTGCGCACCTATTAATTCATTGTCTAAATGGAACTGTGGCATGGACATCATTGACATCAAGACTTACATGCAATCAATAGGACGTGAGGCTCGCACCGCATCACGTCTGATGGCCAAGGCGGAGCCCGCCGACAAAAACCGCGCGCTCACGCTCATGGCTTTAGCCATCAAGCGTGACGAGCAGCAACTGCTGGCCGCAAATGCCGGGGACGTGGACAACGCGAAAATCCGAGGGTTGGAACCAGCCTTGATCGATCGCTTGACGCTCACTTCCAAAAGCATTGCGAGCATGGCGGAAGGTCTGTTGCAAATTGTGGCGCTGCCCGATCCGGTTGGCGAGATCAGCGATCTGAAGTACCGTCCCGCAGGCATCCAGGTCGGAAAAATGCGCGTGCCGCTTGGCGTGATCGGCATCATTTATGAAGCGCGGCCCAATGTTACGGCGGACGCGGCGGGATTATGCCTCAAGGCAGGCAATGCGGCGATACTGCGCGGCGGATCGGAAGCGATCCGTAGTAATCAGGCTATCGCAGCTTGCGTGAAGGAAGGGTTGAAAGCTGCCGGGCTGCCGGAAACGGCGATACAGATAATCGAAACCACGGATAGGGCGGCCGTGGGCGAGCTCATTACCATGAAAGAATTCGTCGACGTAATCGTGCCGCGCGGGGGCAAGGGGCTGATCGAACGTATCTCCAACGAAGCGCGTATTCCGGTCATCAAGCATTTGCATGGTGTCTGTCACGTTTATATCGATGATGGCGCCGATCTGGCGAAAGCTATTTGTGTTGCAGACAACGCGAAAACACAGCGCTACGGCACTTGCAACACCATGGAAACATTGCTGGTGCATGAGGCCATCGCCGGGGAAGTATTACCACCCCTGTGCCAAATCTATCTGGATAAGGGTGTGGAACTTCGCGGCGATGCCGCTTCTCGCGCCATTATTCCCCAGATGAGCGAAGCGACGGAAGAAGACTGGCACACCGAGTATCTCGCGCCGATTCTCAGCATACGTGTGGTAAGCGGATTGGATCAGGCTATCGAGCACATTGCCGTTTATGGCTCGCAGCATACCGATTCGATCATTACCGAAGACTATGGCCGCGCCCGCCGTTTCCTGCGCGAGGTGGATTCCAGTTCGGTGATGGTGAATGCTTCCACACGCTTTGCCGATGGGTTCGAGTATGGCCTTGGTGCGGAAATAGGCATCTCGACCGACAAAATACACGCCCGTGGCCCGGTGGGGCTGGAAGGGCTGACCAGCCAGAAATTCATTGTGCTGGGTGACGGGCAGGTCAGGCAATAGACCTGGTAATAAACTTCCACCAGGGAGCTCAGTTTTTTCCCTCAGATCAAGGTTGTCATGGCTCAACTTAGCGAAATCAAAATCCCCGATATCGGTGACTTCAAGGATGTTCCCGTTATCGAAATCCTGGTGAAACCGGGCGAGGCGGTGGAAAAGGAAACGCCGCTTATCACGCTCGAAACCGAAAAGGCGGCGATGGAAATTCCTTCGCCTCAAGCCGGCATTGTGAAGGAAATCAACGTCAAGCTCGGCGATAAGGTTTCAGAAGGATCAGTCATATTGATGCTGGAGGCGGCGGCATCAGCGATGGGAACAGCTGAGCCCGACAAAAAAGCTTCTCCGGATGCCACGCTTGCTCTGAAAAAAGACGAAGGAGAGCGTGGTTCACCCGTTGTCGTCCACCCGGAACCTGCAGTAGATAATTCCACCACCGTTGTGCCGCGCGGCGACATCCACGCCGATATCGTGGTGCTGGGCGCGGGCCCGGGCGGCTACACCGCTGCGTTTCGCGCCGCCGATCTTGGCAAGAAAGTGGTATTGATCGAGCGTTACCCAACGCTGGGCGGCGTGTGCCTCAATGTCGGCTGTATTCCTTCCAAGGCGCTGCTGCATGTGGCAAAAGTTATTACCGATGCCGAGGAAACGGCTCAGCAGGGCATTGTTTTTGGCAAGCCCGGCATAGAAATAGACAAGCTGCGAAAATGGAAGGATTCCATCACCGGCAAGCTCACAAAAGGATTGTCGGGGCTCGCGCAGAAGCGCAAGGTCGAGGTTGTGCGAGGCATCGGCAAGTTCATCTCGCCCAATATGATGCAGGTGGAAACAGCCGACGGTCAGAAAAATGTGTCGTTTGAACATTGCATTATTGCCGCGGGCTCAAGCGCGGCACGCATTCCCGGTTTCCCATATGATGATCCCCGCATCGTCGATTCAACCGGCGCATTGAAGCTGGAGGAAATTCCAAAGCGCATGCTCATCATTGGCGGTGGCATAATCGGCCTGGAAATGGCGACGGTTTATGACGCACTGGGTTCGAAAGTGAGCGTGGTCGAATTGATGGATCAATTGATTCCTGGCGCGGATTCGGACCTTATCAAACCGCTGCACAAACGCATACAGAAGCGCTATGAAGCCATCTATCTGAAAACCAGGGTTACCGGAATCGAGTCCCAAGAAAATGGACTGAAAGTTACATTTGAGGGACAGAACTCAAGCGCTACGCCAGAGCCGCAAACATACGACCGCATTCTCATGGCGGTAGGTCGCCGTCCCAACGGACGCGATATCGGTGCCGAGCGTGCCGGCGTCAACGTGAGTGAGCGCGGCTTCATTTCGGTGGATAAGCAGTTGCGCACCAATGTGCCGCATATTTTCGCAATCGGCGACATCGTCGGTGAACCCATGCTGGCGCACAAAGCCACGCACGAAGGCAAGCTTGCCGCGGAAATCATTGCCGGTGGAGAAAAAATGAAAAATGCGGCGTTCGACGCACGCGCCATTCCATCGGTAGCTTACACGGATCCGGAAATTGCCTGGATGGGATTAACCGAAACGGAAGCCAGAAAGCAAGGCGTGGAATATGAAAAGGCGGCGTTCCCGTGGGCCGCAAGCGGCCGTGCACTGGCCATGGCGCGTGATGAAGGCTTGACCAAACTATTGCTGGACAAGAAAACCCGACGCATTCTCGGTGCCGGCATAGTAGGCGTCAACGCGGGCGAACTGATCTCCGAAACCGTGCTGGCGCTGGAAATGGGCGTAGATATGGAAGATATCGGCCTTACCATTCATCCGCATCCGACCCTATCTGAAACGGTGTTTTTTGCAGCTGAGATTGCAGAAGGGACGATAACTGATCTTTATATGCCGAAGAGGTGATACGACAACCATCCGACGGCGAATGCAAGGGGTGACGTACTGGTGGAGCGTAATCTCGCAAATCAATCGAATCTTATTTCCTTGATCCATTCTGGTCTGCAGAGCGTTGCCATTCGCCGCAACACTCCCATCAATTCTGTCTATGCTGGGCTGAGCAGTGGGAATGGAAATTTTTCACGGCTTGATCGGTATTGATTCGGTGGCCGAGCCAAAGAATATTCATATCTACTACGACGGGGCGTGCCCGTTTTGCAACAGTTACGTCAGGCTGCTTCGGATACGTGCCTCGTTCAACGTGGAGCTGATCGACGCTCGCGAATACCCGCTTGTGGCACGACAATTCGGAGCGGAGGGAATGAACTTGAACACGGGTATGATCGTCGAAATCGGTTCTGCCCGCTATCAGGGGGCTGCTGCAATCCGGTTTCTTGCATTGATCGATACCCCAGGGAACGCCTTCAATTGGATCAACTACCACCTCTTCAGGTACAAGTGGGTAGCGAAATGCCTCTATCCAATCATGCGATGCGCCCGTTCCATGATTCTTGCGGTCACTCGGCGTGGCTTTATTCGAGATGACTGAGCTATCTTCGGTGACGACAAGTAAATCCATGAGGCCGGGGTTTGCATTATGGAAGCTATCGTTCCCCCAGGCGGCCTGCAATCGCTATAAACTGCTCCACCGACAAATTCTCCGCCCGTGAAATGGGATCGATATCCAGCGCCAGATAATCCTCCGGCTTGAGATGGGCGTGCAGCGTATTGCGCAAGGTTTTGCGCCGCTGCGAAAAGGCGGCGGAAACAATACCTGCAAATAACCTTTCCTTGCTGGCTTCAATCAGTGATTCCCCACGTGGGATTATGCGAACAACCGCCGACTCCACCTTTGGGGCGGGGTGGAAACATTCGGGTGGGACGATGAAGAGTTGTTCCATCTGGAAGCGACATTGCAGCATCACCGAAAGTCGTCCGTAATCCGGAGTGGAGGGTGCAGCCACCATGCGTGCGACCACTTCCTTTTGCAGCATGAAATGCATGTCCCGTATATTGCCCGCAAATTTACTTAAATGAAAAAGGATAGGCGTGGAAATATTGTAGGGAAGGTTTCCAACAACCCGCAGATTTTCTCCCAGAGCGGCAAAATCGAATTCCAATGCATCGGCCGAATAAACCGTCAACTTCTTTTCAGAAAACTCCCTGCGCAAACGCTCGACGATATCGCGGTCAATTTCCACGACTTGTAAATGATCGAGCGATTGCAACAAGGGCCGCGTCAATGCGCCCAGTCCCGGTCCGATCTCTACCAGCAGGTCGGCCCTGGAAGGATGGATAGCGCGGACTATATCCATTACGATCTGGGAATCAACCAGAAAATTCTGGCCGAAGCGCTTACGGGGAATGTGCATGATTTATCCGACAACGCGGATGCGCGCGCGCAGGCCGACGCTATCCTTCGAAGATTCTATTTCCGATTTCCGGCTAACATCGCGGCCATTTCAATTGCCGCGATCAAACTGCCCGGATCGGCGCGGCCGGTTCCTGCCAGGTCAAGGGCAGTGCCATGGTCAACCGAAGTGCGGATGAGGGGCAGTCCCAATGTCACGTTGACAGCGCTGCCAAAGCTCGCGTACTTCAGCACCGGTAGGCCCTGGTCGTGATACATCGCGAATATGCAGTCGTAATTCTTCAGCTTTGGTGGATTAAACAAGGTATCGGCTGGCAGCGGACCGATCAAATCCATGCCCTCGGCGCGCAGCTTATCCAGCGCCGGAATAATGGTTTCTATCTCTTCTCTGCCAAGATGACCTGATTCACCCGCATGAGGATTCAACCCGGCTACGGCGATGCGCGGCATGGGAATCGCAAAGCGTGCGATCAAATCATGCCAAATGATGCGCAGTTTCTGCTCCAGCATCTCCCGCGTGATCGCCGCAGCCACATCCTTAAGGGGCAAATGGGTGGTTGCCAGCGTTACGCGCATGCCGCCGCCAACGAGCATCATTACTACCCGGCTGTTGGTCAGTTGTGCCAGGTACTCCGTGTGGCCGGTGAAGGCGATGCCAGCATCGTTTATGATGCCTTTATGTACCGGGCCGGTTACCATTGCATTGAATTCACCATTGCCGCATCCCTCAACGGCGCGTTCCAGCGTTTTTAGCACGTAGCGCGCATTGGCTGATTCAAGTTTTCCGGGGGTCGGCCGTTTGGCCAGCGGTACGTGCAGTACCTGCAACCGGCCAGTCTTGTGCTTAACCTCAATGTCGGGCGAGTAGTCCGTCATCTTCAGCGGGAGCTGTAGCAGCCGGGCGCGCTCCCGCAACAAATGACGATCAGCAATGACAACCAGATTGTATGGCAAATCCAGTTGAGCCATTTGCACACACAGATCGGGACCGATCCCCGCGGGTTCTCCCGCGGTGAGAGCAAGCTTCAGCCCTTCCATCCCCTCAAGGGGCGTGGTTTTATTCAGCGGCGTGCCGATCCTGTCCTTCCTCCAGCCGATATTCGACGTACGCGCGATCACGCAACCGCTGCAGCCAATCCTGAAACGCTTCGTCCGCTTTGCGCGTCCGGATGGACTGGCGTGCCGTTTGCCGCTGTCGCTCCTGGCTGACATCCTGCGAGCGGCGCGCAAGAACCTGGATCAAATGCCAGCCAAACGGGGACTGTACCGGTTCACTAACCTGATTAGGTTCAAGGGCGTTCATGGCCTGTTCGAATTCCGGTACGGTGTCGCCTGGCGAGACCCAGCCCAGATCACCTCCAGAGGAGGATGCGGAATCTTCAGAATGAAGTTTCGCCAGTTCCTCAAAACTGCCGCCATGGTCCAAGCGTTCTTTCAACTCGGATACCCGCCGTCTCGCATCGGCTTCAGATGTAAGCTCGCTGATTTTTACAAGAATGTGGCGAACATGGGTCTGATCCACCACTGTTACGGCCCCTTGCGGACTACGGCGGTCGACCAGTTTGAGAATATGAAGCCCACCCGGGCTTGAAACGATCGGTGTGATTCCGCCGGGTTTCATCGGGGTCAGCAGCTCGGCAAATTTTTTCGTCAATTGGGCAGCGGGCCGCCAGTCAAGTAACCCGCCCGTCATCGCATCGGGAGCGTCGGAGTATTCTGCGGCGACCTGGGCAAATTCAGTGCCGTTCTTCAAGAGCGCCAGGGCGGCTTCCGCTCGCAGCCGCCGAGCTTCGGTTTGTGAGGGGGTTGCGTTCTCAGGTATCGTTACCAGAATATGCGCAATGCGATATTCATCATTATTTCCGGACGAAATTTCCTGGGTTTCCAGATAATTATCTACCTCCCCTTCTGACACGCTTACCCTGTTACTTACTTCACGTTCTTTCAGTCGCACCAAAATGATCTCATCCCGGATTTCATCCCGAAATCTATTGAAAGAGACGCCATCCTGCTCGAGCGCGCTGATAAATTCCGTTAATGACATCTTGTTTTCCTGCGCGATGCGGCGCAGCGTTTGATCGAGCTCAGTATCGCTTACCGTCAAGCCGGTTTCTTTCGCGAGTTGTAACTGCACCCGATTGACGATAATACGGTCCAGAATCTGCTTTTCGAGAATGGCGGGTGGAGGAGGCTGCACGCCCTGCTTCTGCAACTGTTTGAGCGTGGCGCTGAGCACCTCGTCCAGTTCGTGGCGCGTAATCACATTCTCATTCACAACCGCGACGATATGATCGATGGTCTCGACGCTGCCTGAATGGGCGTGCTGCTGGGCAACAATCATTCCAGTGGCCAGCAATGCCATCAGGACAGGGGAACGCAACAAAAATTTCGTACCCATGTGAATAAGCGCTATTAGAGAATATAGAGAGAATATAGAGGGATGAATGACGCTTAACGCGAAGAATAACGGTGCAGGACCCCCGTTTATGGACTTTCCATGAGACTGTTTCCCGGGACACCCGTTCTGGTATACCCCGGAATGCTGCGTTGCAGGACATTTAGCGGGTTCGATCCGATTTGCATCAGCCCGTTCAACTCGAGCTGCAAAAAAGCCGCCGTCGTGGTTTTCTGGGTGGCGGTGATGAGATGCTGGAGTACGAACCGCAACGACCAGCAGCACGCATTATACTCAAGTCCCGCCAGTCCTTCCAGAATTCTCTGATCCTGCAGCGAGTAATTCAGACGCGCGACAGTTTGCCATTTTTCCGACCAACGCCACTGGCTTGAGGCATCAACCTGATGCAGCACGTCACGCGTAAACCGATAACCGACATTGACTACCCTGCCAGGCTCGGGGCGATAGCTCAAGCCCGAGCGTACGACGTCGACCATGAACTGGGTCTGGTCATATTGCACGCTTGAATCGGTACTGATTGTCGGCGTTATAAACCCCGTCACCGCAGCAACAAAATCCGGGCGACGGTTTATCGTTCCTGGCGCCTCCAATACTATCCTGCGATCAATGAAGCTCAGCTGCTGGCCAACGGTGACACGCACCACTTCCCTGCCCGAACTGGGCGCGATCAGGCGCGATGTGAGCGCCAACGTCACCTGATTCGCATCATTAATGCGGTCGCTGCCGCTAAAGCGGTTTTCGGTCAACATCTGAGCGAAGCTGAAGTCCGTCCTGGCGGAGTCGAAGTTGGGCAGATGGCTCTGGTCGCGAAACGGCACATATACGTAGAACAAGCGTGGCTCGAGCGTTTGAGTGAAGCGCTCGCCCCCCAGCGATATCCCGCGGTCAAACGCAATCCCGCTGTCGACGCTGAACATCGGGATGGTACGATTAGGATTCGAATCCGGCGAGGCGGTAGCGTCGAGGTTATATCGGGTATGGTGTACCCCGATCTTCGGGGTGATGTAGCCAAATGAGTTGCGAAGAGGGTAGCTAACGCTGGGAAAGAGCACCAGGCGAGTGCCGTTTATTTGCGTGGGATGCGAAAAATTTGACCAGCTGCCGATAAGATTCAGGTCCATGCCGAAAACATCCGGTTTGTTCGCGGCGACTGTGAACTGGGGCAGGCGCTTGTACGGGACGGCAATAGGCGCGCGAGGATCCTGGATAGTCTGAAAGCTTTGTACCAACGAGCTGAAATTCAGCGTGCCATCGTCTCCCAAGGCGCGGTTGTAGGACACTACGCCCTGCTGCAACAGATTGGTCCGAGAAGTGAGGTTCAGGCTGTTGCCCAGATCGCGGAAATAGGTGTCATCGGAAACCTGGTTATAGTCGATTCGGGTGGAGAAGCCGTAGCCCAGGTTATAGTTATGGAAGAGGGACGTGCGCCAGCGGGTTTGCCCGGTGCTCAGGTCGCGTGGCAATACGTCAGCCAATAAAGTGCCGCTTGAGTTCTCGCCCAGATAGCGTAACTCGTTGTTAAATGCGACGCCACGCTTGGACATCAGGCGTGCCGAGACTGTCGCATCATAATTGGGGGCAATATTCCAGTAGAAAGGCACAGTGAGTTCAAGGCCGGTTTTGGCATTGACACCGTACAAGGGAGCGAGCAAGCCGGACTTGCGCTGTCCGCTATATGAAAAATTCATCCAGGGCGTATACAATATGGGAACGTCCAGAAATGTGAGTTTAACCGCTCTGGCCGTGCCTTTTTTTGTCTTATCGTCGAGCTCGAGATTGGCCACCTGAAGAAACCAGTCGTCGTCCCCGGCCGGGCATGTGGTATAGGTTGCCTTTTTTAGCCGATATTGGTTCTCGCCCTCAAAGAGCAGCGTCTCGGCATAGCCCCGGCTGCTGGCATCTTTCAAGCGATAGTTGGGCTGGCTCAACTGTCCCGTTTTGCTCAAGAGGTTGAACTTGAGCTGCGAGCCCTCCAATATATCGCCGCGTTGTTCGACACGCACGCCGCCTTCGGCCTCCGCATCGTCCGTCTCCTGATTGTATTTCAATCGCTCGGCGGAGATGAGCTGATCACCGTTAGACAGCTCAGCCTTGCCTATCGCCTCGATTTCCTTGCCTGAGTGCCCTTGTACTCGCTCAGCTGCAACGAATACAGGTTTGGTTTTTTTTGCTGCTGTGTCCATTTCGGCCGTCGCCACTTCGACCTCAGCCTCAGGCTCGGCTTGTCCTCCGAGCCGCAGTTTTGCTTCACCCTCCTGTGCCAGGTGTCCATGGATATGTTGAGCCTCGGTAAAAGTCGAAGCGCTTTTATCCGGCTTGGCGCCAGCCGTTACGCTGGCGGAATCCGGCCGTGTGCTGCCGCGCAGCCTGGCTTCATCTTCTTCCGCCATATGACCTGATGGGCGCCCAGTTCGGGCGCGAGCAGTCCCGTTTTCACCCATTTCCGTTTCTATGGACGAGCCGCCCAAAGCAGACTCATTTTCTTCTGCCGGTGATCGTGTATAGTTCTGCTTCGGCTTGGTTTGAGCGCCTTCCGCAGTGCTACCGGGTTGTTCAGTGGATGCGTTAGTTCCGAGTGCCTTATCATCGGTTTTTTGACGACCTTTCATTTGTTCGGCTGAGCGCAGACGGTCACGCCGCAGCTCAGCCTCGCCCCTGGCTTCAGCCTCATATTCATGGCGGCCCTGTATGTGTTCTGTGTCGATAAGCGAAGGCTTGTTGTCACTGGTTGTGCGGGCGGGCGGCGCTTTGCTTTCGGAGGCAGGCGACGGCGTATCTGCGCGCGCATCGTATGCAAGGCAAAACAAAAGAACTGACCAGCAAATGGGGCGGGAAAAACGCGATTTCATTTGAGGATATTCAGCCTGAAGAGGAAATCTTCTTGATACGGATGAATTTCCGTTTTCAGATTTATAAGTCTCGTATTACAGATATCGAAGCGAGAGAGCACGTAGCGTATTTGAACCAGGCTTGTAAAAATCGAGGGATGTTTTGCATTGAGCCTGCGACTCAGCTGGCCTTGATGATGAGTTAACGGGGGGCAAAGCTGTAAGTGTAACAAAAAACAGAAGATAAGCTATGCCGGCTAAGAGTAACAATATCCAAGCCCCGAGTCATCGGTTTGCAACGGAACCGCGAATGCAGCGTCATCGCACTTCGGGTATACGCCCCAAGCTCTTGTTAATGCATATGTCTGCATGAGAATATTTGCAGCATTGATTGGCTTGCCAGGTTACTACGATACATTCCCATTCACTTTTTTTCACGAGGAGCGGTTGATTGCGCTTCAATTTTACGCTGCAAAGCACTGGTTGGCGCGTGTTCCTTTTCATTTTCATATTCACGAAATTCAGGGGCTAAGCTTTGCATATTCATATTCTCGGCATTTGCGGCACATTCATGGGCGGTATAGCGACGATCGCGCGAGCAGCCGGCCATAGAGTAACCGGCTGCGACGCGGGCGTGTATCCACCCATGAGTAGCCAACTCATTTCTCAAGGAATTGAGTTGATTGAAGGGTTTTCGCCGGAACAAATCCAACTGAATCCCGACCTGTTCGTAATTGGTAACGTAGTGACGCGCGGCAACCCGCTCATGGAGGAAATTCTCAACCGTGGCCTTCCCTATGTTTCGGGTCCCCAGTGGCTTTCGGATAATGTCTTGCGCGACAAATGGGTTCTGGCTGTTGCCGGCACGCACGGCAAGACGACCACGAGCGCAATGCTGGCATGGATCCTTGAATACGCGGGATTGGCGCCGGGGTTCCTCATTGGTGGCATACCGGAAAACTTCGGGTCATCCGCCAGACTGGGTAATTCAAGCTTTTTTGTCATCGAGGCGGACGAATATGACACCGCTTTTTTCGATAAGCGCTCCAAGTTTGTCCACTTTCACCCAAGAACTGTAATACTCAATAATCTGGAGTTTGATCATGCGGACATCTTTGCCGATCTTGCCGCGATCGAGCAGCAGTTTCACCATCTAGTACGGATAGTTCCCGGCAACGGCCTTATCATCGCCAATGGCCGGGAAGAGAGCCTGACGCGTGTGTTGAACCGGGGGTGCTGGACACCTGTGGAAAGGGTAGGGGTAGCAAGCGGTTGGCAGGCTGATATTCTTGCCGACGGCCAAGTCGCTATTTCTTTGATGGGCGAACCTCAGGGAACGCTGCATTGGCAATTGCTGGGCGAACACAACCGGATGAATGCACTTGCTGCGTTGGCCGCTGCCCGCCACGCCGGTATCCCCGTAAATATTTCCATCGGTGCGCTACTGGAATTCAAGAACGTCAAGCGCCGGATGGAGGTCCGAGGTATGGTCGAGGGCATCGTCGTCTACGACGATTTTGCCCATCACCCCACAGCCATCCGGACAACGCTCCAGGGCCTGCGCGATAAGACGAGAGATGCTCGCATCATCGCAGTGCTGGAACCTCGTTCCAACACGATGAAGATGGGTTTATGGAAAGACAGCCTGGCGGATAGCCTTGCGGCTGCGGACCTGGTATTTAGCTATACGGCCAATTTGGGCTGGGATGTGAAAGAGGCGTTGGTTTCCCTGGGTGAGAAAGCCATATACCATGACGACCTGGACGCGCTGATCGGAGCCATTATAGCTACCGCCACGCCCGGCGATCACATACTCATCATGAGCAACGGCGGTTTCGGCGGAATCCATGAAAAACTGCTGGTAGCTATGCGCGACCGTTACGGAGTGACGAGCTGAGTGCCAGATAAGTGCGAGATCAATGCGCTGACCTAACCGTTCCACAACTTGCACTGATCCACCGGCCACTGGTATCCGCGTGCTCATTGACGGGATTATCTTGTACCGTACCATTAAATATGGTCCATCCAGAGAAGCGCTCGGGAGTAATAAATGTTCCTTCAGCTCGTCCATTGCCTTTTAGTTGAGAATGGGTGCAGACGAGATCCATTTTGTAGCTGTTTTCTGCTCGAATCGCATTTTTGATGCTACAACCCGATTCCTGTACGTGAAAATAAGATGGAATTTCTTCATCCGCCATTTGCTGCGTAATGCAGACTCTGGATGTCGCCGCCCCATTCTGGATCTGAGGCATATCCAATCCGTATTGTTTGGCCAGGCTGGTCAATTTCTGCATCTGCTCCGGCGGAATCTGGGGCACCAGCGCCAACAGCATTGACGTGGTTGTGACTTCCCATAATCCGGGACGGATATGATTTTCGGCAGCACTAACAGCTGAAACTATCGATAGCAATGATAGTAATAAAAAGAGTTTTCGCATCAATTCCTTAAAAAAATAATCCTGAATCTGCCCCGTAGCGAGCTCACCCAGGAAGGTGAAGCTTAGGAGGTAAAAGGGTAAAAAACCTTCGGTTATAGCGCTTGATCGGTGAATGATCCGAAAAATGAGCGGTCAACTCCCGGATTCGGGATAATATAACTTCGACATTTATTGAGCTGGACAAGTGTAGAGTATTGCCGTCAAAACTAAAAGGATGACTGTATTTTCGGATCAATTTACTTTGTCGGTACAGCAGGAGCCAGCGTTGTCGGTTCGCACGAGCCAGCGGAAAAATGAACGGAATAGGCGTGAACCGGAACGAGGGTAGCGCAACTATTATTCCTGCCGCAACTCGAATCAGGAATATGAGGGCTGGTATGAAAAACGAAATTGGAATAATCGGCAGAAGTTTCTCCATTTTGGGCGCGATGTTTTTATTGTGCACCGCGGCGAGTACGTGGGCGAATATAGATGAGGAAAGGCTTATTGCTGCATCCGGCAACGGTGATCTCTCTCGGGTCAAGACACTGCTCGCTGCAAAAGTCAATGTGAATGCCCGGGCGCCCGACGGTGTCACCGCCTTGATAGCGGCATCGCAGAACGGCTATGAAGAGGTGGTGCAATTGCTGATCGAAACCAAGGCAGATGTAAACGCAAAGACGCTCAACGGCACTACCGCGTTGATGCAGGCTTCACAAAAAGGTCACCGGCAAGTAGTGCAGGAGCTGCTTTCCGCCAAGGCCGACGCGAATGCCAGGAGAGCCGATGGCGTTACCGTATTGATGCAGGCCGCACAGGAGGGGCAACGGCAGATCGTGCAAATGCTACTCGCCGCCGGGGCCGATGTGGATGGTAGATTAGGCAATGGCGCTACCGCACTGATGCTTGCATCGCAGATCGGCCATACTGGAGTGGTGCAAACACTGCTTTCCGCCAAGGCCGATGTGAATGCGACAGCAGGTAACGGCGCAACAGCACTGATGCTGGCATCCAGGTATCGTCACCAGGATGTAGTAAAACTACTCAAGGATGCAGGAGCCCGGTAACTACAGGTCTACGCCCGGCGCAGACCTTGTTCAACCTCACCGGCAGTCTTAACCGCCAGATCGACCCCGCTATCTCAGGATGACGCATCCTTCATTCCACGGCCCAGGAAAGGTGATACTGTTCGGGGAAAGGGCCATCCTTATAGTCGATGGGGGCTTTAGCCGCAATGTTCCGCCGGATCAGGACCTGGCGTACCATCTCCGGGATCATGACCATGCCGACGTAGCGCCCCAGACACTCATGGCTGCCGAAGCCGAAATGAAAATAGTTATACCAGTTACGCTTCGGGATAAACTCGTCTGGTGATTCGAACGCTCTCTCATCGAACATTGCCGACAAGGTTACCGGCAGCACATAGGTTCCCGCGCGAAGCAACGTTGCATGTTCCGTGCCCTTGGCTGCGGTATAGTCGCTTTCGCAAGTGCGGAACAAATAAGGCGTGATCGGCACGAAGCGCAGGGCCTCCCAGACGAAGCCATCGAATTCAGCGGTGTTTTCCTGCTGAGCAGCGGTTGTTGCCTTGGCGAGCCATTCCGGGCGGTCCAGCAGATATTGCATCACCTGCGCAACGGCCTGCGAGGTTGTCTCGATGGCGCCGATCAAAAGACCGCCCGCGTTAATCCCCAGGCGTTTGATATCAAAATCCAGTTGTTTTGGATAATCCGTGCGCAACATTCTGGTCACGATATCATCGTCCAGCCGAATGAGAGTCGAGAAGGTGAGTTGTTCAGCCTTTACTTGCAGCAAACGGCGAGCAATAAGTTCGACGATGAACTTGCCCAGTTCTTTGGAAGTTTCATTGTGACGGTCGATGATGTGCTGGGATTTTTCCGGCGGCTGCGCGTCAAAAGGATGATTATGAAAGGTATCGCATTGGTTCCAGTAAGACCATTCGATCAAATCGGCCCGCTTTGCTCCGGTAAGCCCAAAATATTCCCGCACCAGGGTGGCAGGCACCATGCGGCAATAATTGCCGACCAACTCGATGTTGCCATGGGCATTGTCGAGTATCTCCCTGGAAACCTTGCCCACCATTTCGCGCACCGCCGGCAGGTCATCGCGATTCAACATGCACTGCATCAGGGATTTTTCACGTGTATGCAAGGCATCGTCATCATGCATCATCAGGTAGTTGCCCATTTTTGGTGCGTAAGGCGCAACCGTGAATACCTTGGGCATGTTCAGGACTTCCCTGACATCGTCGAAGCGTGTGACCAAGGTGCATTTCGATGTCACCAGAATCGGCCGCTTTTCGCGCAATTCCTTAAAAAACGGCAAGGGTTCCGTATCGATCCAACGGCGGACCAATCCAAATTTTTCTGAATCGGCAGCGGCATCATATTGCTCCAGGTAATGACTTGCACTCATCGGTAACTCCCTTATCGTTTGTATATAGCGAATGTCGAAAAATCAAAGCAGGTCCGGATCATAGCGTCTTCAAATATTCAAGCAGGTCGAGGCGGTCTTCCCTGGACATGGGATACAGGCATTTGCCTTTGATGGACTCATCTTCATCTTTGATCTTGTCGTTCGAACACAGGTCTCTATCCTTCTGGTCTACAGATCCATTAGACTCGTCGGCTACGCGTCTTGCCCCGTACTCATGCCCGGCATTGCTGTTTCCCTTGGTATAGTCTCCTGTCCTGTCGTCCCAGATTCCCTTGGTATTAAATGTAAAGCCTTCGTAACCGCTGCTTTTGAACCCAACCTTGTCGGGCTCGAATTCCCGCGATCCCACTACGAACTCATCAGGCCGGTATTCCCCGCCTTCGGGGTCTCCGGGTCGCTTTTTCGGCAGCAGCAAATCGTAGAGCGTAGGTACGGAACCATTATGCAGGTAAGGCGCGGTTGCCCAGATGCCGTTCAGCGGCCGGGCCTTGTACGATTTCAGCGAGGCAACCGGATTGGCTGTCGTGTCGGGGTCATAATCGCCGTGTTTGATCGAAGGTTTGATCACATTATCACGAAACCCTGTCGCCAGATTATAGGCCCACTCGCCCCAACGCTGCAGGAACCACTTGTCCGGTTCGGGGTTGGCGACGACCCCTATTGTCGCTTTTGTCAACAAGGCCGAAACCGGCGCGCGCTGATCGAGCAAGATGTCACCCACCCCACCGGCGCCAACATATAGATTTCGTTGTATGCCTGAGTAACCCTGGTAATTTACGCTGTTCTCAGCCATCTGGAGGTCGGTACCGACATCGCGGGCCCTCGACATATGCGCCACAATGCGGCGATCAGGATCGTCGCGTTTGAGGTTGGTATGACAACTTACGCAATGCTGATTGAACAGCGATCTCCCCTTCACGAGACGAGCCTTGTCAATGGGCGGAAGAATATTTTCTGGCCACAGTGGAGATTGCAGGGTTAATAGGCGAGCCTCTATCCGGCGTAAATTCATTACATTAACGGAAGAGTCGTAGCTAATGTGCTTGCTGAACAAGCCTTGGCCGGTAATGAATGCCGGCAATGAAAATCCCTCTCTTTCCGTCCAATCCAACGTGCCGAATACGCCAATCGCCTCTCCCGCGTTGCGAGCGATAGCCTTCAGGCCAGCATTTTCCGTTAGCCCATTCCATTGAACATAATCATGCTGAGGGGTGTCCCAAAGGAAAGGATAGCTGACGGGGGCATTAGGCATATTGAACAGCTTTGTCCTTAGCTTCCAGAGCGATTCGAGCGCATCCCGCCCTTTCTTCTCGTTCAAGGCTTTCATTAGATTTTCAACTATTCGATCACGCTGCTCTCCGCTTAGAACACGCACATTGTCAACATCGCGGAATAAGGCGTCCAGTTCTTCTTCACTTAGCACCCCTTTTCTCATCACCATGGGGTCGCGCAATAACTCCCTGAGCGCTTTGACGTTTACGGTATGTTCCAACACCCGGTTATAGATTCGTCCAAATGCATCCAGCCGCGCATAGCCGTAATGTGTCGTACTGTAGTTGATCGTAATGTAATTGGTGAGACGCTGGATGTATTTTCTGAGATCAGCCTCGACTTCCGCCTCTGTTTTATAGTTTCCGCGCGCCAGGACGTTCTCCACGAACCGTTTCCGGGCTTCGCCATTTTCGAGGGTAGCTTTCATTGCGCGGATGATATCCGCCATGAACGTTTCCATATCAGCCCCTGCCGGACCGCCATCGATACGTATTCCCTTGCCCTTGTAGTTTATTTGCCCCGTGTGGCAGGCGGCGCAAGTCAGGCCTATGTAATCATGGCCTTTGTATGTATCCTTGACGAAGCCGACCGGCAGTGCATCGGGATTGCTGGAAGTTGTCTTCTGCGGCAGATAGCGGTAGCCATTCATGTTCTCATTGGATCGAAATGGTTCCGAGGTGCCTTTTTTTTCCAGTACCATGAAGAAATCATAGGGCATCATGCTCGATCCCTGCGTCACGCTGTAAAACCATAAGCTGTCGGCAGGTTGCCAGTTCTGGCTGGGAAGGTACTCCACTGTATTGAACTGATCGCCGAAAACGTCCTGCTTCACTGTGGTTGCGCCCCGGTCCGGGTCTTTGTCGAATGCTGCACAGGCAGGCAAAAGCGCGATCACGAGGATCAGCGCGGGAATGAAAAATGCGCGCCGTTTTTCTAACGCAGCAAAAGATTGGTTCACAATAGTCCCTTTACCGAGAATGAGAGGATGAGAATAAGAGTAACGCTCTAAGATAATTATAGTTTATTTCCGCAAAATATCTGGCGCCAGGCGGTGGACTGCGCTGTTTAGCATAGCTCTAATCGCACAATCCGTAGAGTATGAAAATGATCAAGCTTGAAACCAGCTCAACAGGCGTCAGCGCATCTCGAATGATTGGGCGGATGAGTTCCAGCCGGATTTGATGGGCTTGAGCAAAGGAGGGGACGAGGCAAGGGGTAGACTTTTCTCGTTTTTCCGTAACAGATGTGCCGACAGACGAACCGTTCCGGTACTGTCCCATCCGGGTCGAAGTAGAAGGAGATGCTCACTGTGCTAATATCCCTGACAATTTTCGTTATATAACGGATGCTTGAAAGAAAACTTTTGCCCCGAATTGCAGTCTAAATCTTGGGTATTTTATGGTTTTCTTGGCACCCTGAATTGGCAGGCACCAAAAAGCGGCTGCCGCGGATTGGTATCATCGCCTGTATTCTACCCAGGCGGAAGGTTCTTCCGAACCTCGGGAGGTGTTACGTTCCGGTTATAATTTGCCGGCGTTACAGAGCTGAACCGGTGCATTTGCGCTTCCTATAATCTTTAACGGCGTTGCTCCGCAAACTATTTCATGAATGTTTTTTACGAAGAGGAAGGCACCTTCAAGGTGGGTTCGATACTTGCCGACAACACGACCTCGCTTCAAGTGGAGGCGCCTCACGGCAAGCGTGCAAAAATAAAAGCGGCTTCGGTGCTGCTTCGGTTTGACGCGCCCTCGCTGTCCGAATTCATGGATCTTGCGCAAAAGAAGGCGGAAGATCTGGATCCTGATTTTCTTTGGGAATGTTGCGAGATCGAGGCGGAGTTTGCCAGCGACGCGCTGGCTGCAGATTATTTCGGTCATGTCGCCACTCCCGAGGAAGCGGCGGCTGTGTTGATACGGCTGCACAGTGCGCCGATGTATTTTTACAAGAAGGGTCGCGGGCGCTACAAGGCTGCGCCACCGAAAGCGCTTGAGGCGGCGCTTGCGGGCCAGGAAAAAAGACGTCGCCAGGCGGAACAGCAGGCGCGCTATACGCAATTACTGAGCGAGTTCTCATTACCGGAAGAATTCAAGCCGTCGCTATCCAGCCTGCTTTATCGTCCCGACAAGAATACAGTCGAGTGGAAAGCGCTTGAAGCCGCTTGTACTGCAAGCAAACTGAGCGTTTCCCAGTTGCTGGAGAAATGCGGTGCAATCCCCTCCACGCATGACTATCATCTCAACCGTTTTCTGCTGGAGCATTTTCCTGAAGGTACCGAGTTCGGGGCATTCGATTGCGGGGATCTGCACGTCCCGACGGATTTGCCCATTGCGGATGTGGCTGCCTTCAGTATAGATGACGTCACCACTACCGAAATTGACGACGCTTTTTCAGTTACCCCGCTGACGCTGGGGAGCGTCCGCATCGGTATCCATATCGCTGTCCCGACTTTGGGCATCGCGCCGGGTTCGCCGATGGATACCTTGGCGGCAGAGCGCCTTTCAACCGTATATATCCCGGGCCAGAAGATCACGATGTTTCCGGACGCCGTGATACAGCACTATACATTATGCGAAAAACGGTTGTGCCCGGTGGTTTCGATGTATCTCGACGTCGCCGATGACTTCACCGTTTTTGCCACAAGCAGCCGTATCGAACAAGTGAGGATTGCCGCTAACCTGAGACATGACACGCTGGAAGAACATTTTAACGAGTCTACCCTGGCGGGAGGAAAGCTGGATCATCCTTTCGGAAAAGAGCTGCTGTCGCTCTGGAACTTCGCCCGCAAGGCGGAGGCACTCCGGGGCAAGGCCAACGACAGCAATAATGAGCGAATCGATTACTGCTTCAGCGTCAAGGATGATCGTATCGATATCAGTCAGCGCCGGCGGGGCTCCCCGATTGACAAGGTGGTATCGGAATTGATGATTTACGTTAATTCCGAATGGGGCAAGCTGCTCGCAGACAATAGCGTTGCCGGCATCTATCGTAGCCAGGGTGGCGGCAAGGTTAAAATAAGTACCTCTCCCGCACCGCATCAGGCACTGGGTGTTTCGCAGTATGCCTGGATCAGTTCGCCTATGCGCCGATATGTCGATTTCATTAATCAACGTCAACTGGTTGCGCTATTGCGCGGAGAGACGCCGCCTTACACAAGAGAGGGCGAGAGTCTGCAGACGTTCATGCGGGATTTCGAAGCGACTTATGAGGTTTACACAGATTTTCAGCGCGCCATGGAGCGCTATTGGTGCCTGCGTTGGCTGTTGCAGGAAAATATCAGTACAACGGGGGCGCAGGTATTGAAAGAAAATCTGGTGAAGTTGGACCGCCTTCCACTGGTGGTACGGATTGCCTCGTTACCGGAAGTGCCGCCTGAAACGAATATTGAAGTTGAGATTTCCAATATTGATTTGCTGGAACTCACTTTCAACGCAAAATTCCTGAATAAACAAGAAGCATGAAGTTATTCTTGCATTCGATGTGACGAATGGGGTTTTATTGTTTAAAATGACGCCGGAAACGCCGAACTAGTCCATGTTCACCGTCGTGCCTTTCAGCTCGGGAATTATCCTGATGTTCCATAAAATCCGTTCCTCAACCTAGCGTCCGCACGGTTCCGAGATTGAGCGCCATTCCGAATATATCTGGTTTCGACACAATGGCAACTCACGGCTGGTTGCTGAATGGGTCCTCACGTCTGAAGCTGGCGCTATTGATATCCGTGGTCTGCCATGCAGCTGTTTTGTTCGGCATCAACTTCAAGTCTCCCCTTCCCAAGGATAGCAAAGCCGGTAACCCGCTGGAAGTGGTATTGGTGAACAGCAAGTCCGCGTCCAAGCCGAGCAAGGCAGATGCGTGGGCGCAGGCCAATCTGGAGGGTGGAGGCAATACCCGCAGCGATCGCGGGGCGAAAGCTCCATTTCCGCTTCCGCTAAAAAATAATCAGGCAGTGGAGACTGACACAGGCAGGCAAGAAACAGAGCAGCTTGAACAGGAAACGCAGCGGCTAATGACAGAGGCTGATAGCGATCAACTCATGTATCAGGCTGAGCCCCCTTTGGTGCAATCCGAACAGAGTCAGAACGCGGTTGACACCACTGGGTTGGTTCAGCGAAGCCTCGCGATTGCACGGCTCGAAGCGCAGACACCGGTGAATTATGAAGCTTATCAGCACCGGCTAAAGCGCAAATTCATCGGTGCCCGTACGCAGGAATTCCGCTTCGCTCGTTATGCCGAAGATTGGCGCCTCAAGGTGGAACGGATCGGCAACCTTAACTACCCTGAAGCTGCCAGACGGGAGGGGCTTTATGGAAAACTGCAACTCACCGTTGGGATAAAATCCGATGGCAGCCTTGAATCAATCGAAATAAACCGCTCATCGGGGAGAAAGGTTCTGGATGAAGCAGCGATACGCATCGTTAACCTGGCCGGGCAAAATGGGTTCGCTCCTTTCCCCCCCGACATCAGTCGAGATACCGACATCCTCCACATTACGCGCACCTGGGTATTTACCCGTTCGGACGAGTTGGCCAGCGAATGAACGGCGCGGGCCCCAGGCCTGCCGCTGTCCGTATATCTTTTTACCCATTCAAGTGGTTGGCTAATGACCGATTTCTATGCCGTCATCGGCAACCCTGTTGCCCACAGCAAGTCACCGCTGATTCATGCCGAGTTTGCGCGGCAAACAGGTCAAGATATACATTACGAGGCCATTCTGGCGCCGACGGATGCGTTCGCCGCAACGATAGCGGGTTTCAGGGCGCGTGGAGGCAAAGGCGTGAACGTCACTGTTCCGTTCAAGCTTGAAGCCTGCAGGATTTCCACCCGCCTGACCGAGCGGGCAGAAGCGGCGGGAGCGGCGAACACGCTTGCGTTTGATGACAGCGGAATTTTCGGCGATAACACCGATGGTGCCGGATTATTACGTGACATCGTAACCAATCTGAAATTTTCACTTGCAGGCAGGCAGGTTCTGCTCATGGGCGCCGGGGGCGCGGCCCGCGGCGTAGTGTTGCCCCTATTGGAGCATAAGCCTTATCTGTTGACTGTCGCAAATCGTACCAGACAAAAAGCCGATACGTTGCAGCAGCTGTTTACGCGCCACGGAAATATCGTGTCTGCCGACTACGATG
This sequence comes from Nitrosospira sp. Nsp11, assembly GCF_900142705.1. Taxonomy (GTDB): domain Bacteria; phylum Pseudomonadota; class Gammaproteobacteria; order Burkholderiales; family Nitrosomonadaceae; genus Nitrosospira. The sequence continues at coordinate 488,893 of NZ_FRBV01000001.1, read as the reverse complement.
ATCTGAACGAAACGAAATTTGATCTCGTCATTAACGCCACCTCCGCCAGCCTGGATGGTAAACTTCCAGCGCTGCCATCCGGCATTTTTTCCAGCGAATCGTTGGCTTACGACATGATGTACGGCAACGGGTATACCCCTTTTATGCAATTTGCAAAGCAACAGGGCGCGGGTCATTTGGCTGATGGTATCGGCATGCTGGTGGAGCAGGCGGCGGAATCGTTCTTCCTGTGGCGTGGACTAAGACCACGAACGGAACCGGTAATTGAAATGCTCAGATCGCATGGGCGCGACAAGTTGAAAATATAAGGTTGCGGCAGCAAACGCATGAGAATGTTCTTCAAGCGCTGGTTCTGGCGCCTCTTTTTGCTGCTTGTCGGCATCGTCTTCACCTATCAATTCTGGATTTTCGGCCATGTCGTCTATTGGAATTCTTACAACCCTTCTTCCAGCGCTTTCATGGAAGATCGTTTGGCAGTATTACGGCAAGGAAATAGAACGGCGGTATTGCGTACACAATGGGTTCCTTACGAGCGAATTTCTCCCAATCTCAAGCGGGCGATCGTCGCTGCGGAGGACAGCAAATTCCTGGCGCATGAGGGGTTCGATTTCGATGCTATTCAGAACGCGTATCAGAAAAACGTGAAAAAGGGCAAGCTTGTTGCGGGAGGCTCCACCATCAGTCAGCAACTGGCAAAGAATTTATTTCTTTCCAGTGAAAAAACCCCGGGGCGCAAGATTCAAGAGGCCATCATCACCTTGATGCTGGAAAACGTGATGTCCAAACGCCGTATTCTGGAAATTTATCTGAACGTGATTGAATGGGGAAACGGAGTGTTCGGGGCGGGCGCTGCCATCCCCTACTATTACGGCGTTTCCGCTTCTTCGATTACTGCGGAACAAGCTGCTCGCCTCGCGGCCATGATTACCAACCCTCGCTTTTACGATAAGCACCGTAATACACCCTGGTTATCGAAGAAAACCGGGATCATCCTTAGCCGAATGGCATCGGCACAAATTCCCTGAAAATCTGAACAGGTTGGAAAGCTGGGGGCCTGTCGGATTTGAAGAATCGCAACGAAAAAGTGACTGGGTGAGGACACACCTTGCGGATTTTGAAGGCCAATAGTTATTCTATTAGCCGAAAAAGCGGCGAAATATGAACCGGCCACACGCTTTTGCAGCAGGTTTCTTCAAGTCCGACAGGCTGCTGGGGGCCGGTAATGCTTATTTTGCGTTCTGCGTCCTCGCTGTCATAATATCCGACCCAATTTTCCCTACAATCAGGCCATCCTGTTCCAGGGCGACCCGTCATGACAAAAGCAAACAACCTCAGGGAAACAGAAAATCTGCAAGAGCATCTGCAACGGGTAACCTACTTGTTGCACGAGCACAGGCTTGCCGAAAGTCTTGCGCATGCCCATGCAGCACCGTCAGACCGGGAATTCGAGGAAGAATGGCCGGATAAGCAGAATCTGGCTGAGCTGCAAAAGCTCCTGGACAAGCTACACCCCGCCGACATTGCGCACATTCTGGAGGCGATGCGGCTGGAAGACCGCCTTTTGATCTGGGACCTGGTCAACGCGGAGCGTGACGGCGAAATTCTTCTGGAAGTTTCGGACGCGGTACGTGAGACGCTGATCGCCACGATGGACAGGCGCGAGATGCGCGCCGCGGCAGAGCAGCTTGACGCTGACGAAATTGCCGACATCGCCTCCGATTTTCCACGTTATATTCTCGATGATGTATTCCAGTCGCTGCCGATGGAGGAGCGCGAGAAATTGCGCTCCGCCATGTCTTATTCAGAGGATTCGGTCGGCGCACTGATGGATTTTGACGTTGTGACTATTCGTGAGGATGTCACGCTGGAAGTGGTGCTGCGCTATTTGCGGCGGCTGGATGAATTGCCGGACCACACTGATCAATTATTCGTGGTGGATCGGGAAGAGTATCTCAAGGGCGTGCTACCGCTGAACCGCCTGTTGGTCAGCGATCCCGGCGCGCAGGTCGTTTCGGTGATGACCACCGAAATGACAGTGTTTCATCCCGATGAGAAGGCGCATCGGGCGGCGCAGGCGTTCGAGCGCTACGATCTGGTTTCGGCCCCCGTGGTAAATGCGGAAGATAAGCTTGTCGGGCGCGTGACTGTTAACGCGGTAATGGACTTTATCCGCGAGGAATCAGAAAGCGAGGCGCTGAGCCTGGCTGGCCTGCGACAGGAAGAGGATCTGTTTGCGCCGGTATGGAAAAGCTTGAAGAACCGCTGGACATGGCTAGCCATTAATCTGGTGACCGCTTTTATTGCCTCGCGCGTAATAGGCATATTTGAAGATTCGATTGAAAAACTGGTAGCGCTGGCGGCGCTGATGCCGATTATTGCCGGGGTCGGTGGCAATTCCGGCAATCAGACAATTACCATGATTGTGAGGGCGCTTGCCTTGGGGCAACTTGACCCAAGGAATGCCCGGATGCTGCTTGGCAAGGAAATCAGTTTGAGCGCAGTGAATGGCCTGATGTGGGGTAGCGTGGTAGGGATATTCGCTTTTCTGATTTACCGCAGCATTCCCCTCAGTCTGGTAATGATGTTGGCAATGATATTGAATTTACTGCTGGCAGCAACAGTGGGTGTGCTGATACCGCTGACCCTTCATAAATTCGGCCGCGACCCGGCGGCAGGCTCCAGCGTGATGATTACCGCCGTTACCGATAGCGGAGGTTTTTTTATTTTTCTGGGGCTGGCTACAATTTTTCTGGTGTAACAAATCCAGGAGCGAGATCACATAATTGAAGCTGCTAGTTAAGCTACGGCAGAATTTTCTCACCGGCGGTCAATTGCTCTATGGATTCTCGCTCTCGAATAAGATGAACATCGTCGCCATCGATCATCACTTCGGCGGCGCGGGGACGAGTATTGTAATTTGAGCTCATGCTCATGCCATATGCCCCAGCGGACATGATGGCAAGCAAATCTCCCTGGCGTAATGCCAGCTTCCGATCATGCCCGAGAAAGTCGCCCGTTTCGCAAACAGGGCCGACCACCTGATAAGTTTTAGCGCTCATGTCATCCTCGGAAATAACGGGAAGAATCTCATGATAAGCATCGTATAGCGCCGGACGCATCAGATCATTCATCGCCGCATCCACAATGGCGAAGTCGCGATGGGGCGTATGCTTGAGATACTCAACCCGCGTGAGCAATATACCGGCGTTTCCCACCAGCGCGCGACCAGGCTCGATCAGGATACGCTGCTTACGCTGGCCGATACCGGTGCGCAACACATCGATATATTCCCGGACGAGAGGCGGATTTTCCCCGGAATAACGAATTCCCAACCCCCCGCCCAAATCCAGATGATCGATTTGCAAGCCCTGCGCTTCGAGACGGTCCAGCAGCCTCAGCATTTTTTCGCAGCTTTCGACGAAAGGGGCGAGCTCGGTCAACTGCGAACCTATGTGGCAATCGAGTCCGGTAATGCGTACGTTGGAAAATGCATGGGAGGAGACATAAAGCGATTCCGCTTCGTCGAAGGGAATACCGAATTTATTCTCCTTGAGGCCGGTAGAAATATACGGGTGGGTTCTGGCATCGACGTCGGGGTTGACCCGCAGGCTCACGGGTGCGATTTTATTCATCTGCCCAGAGACCTGATTCAACACTCTCAACTCCGCTTCCGACTCCACATTGAAGCAAAGTATCCCTGCGTCAAGCGCCGCCCGCATTTCTTCAGGCTGCTTGCCGACTCCCGAAAAAACGATTTTTTTCGGATCGCCTCCGGCTTTCAGCACCCTCTGCAGTTCACCGCCCGAGACAATGTCGAAGCCGCTGCCGAGGCGGGCGAACAAATTGAGAATAGCCAGATTGGAATTGGCCTTGACCGCATAGCACACCAGATGGTCGCGCCCGGCAAAAGCAGCATCGAATTCTCTGTAAGCGGCAGTTAGCGCGGCGCGCGAATAAATATAGCAAGGCGTGCCGAACTCTCGGGCGATGCGATCCAGCTCAACCGATTCACCGCATAGCCTGCCATTACGATAACTGAATGAAGGGAAGCCGCTCACTCCCTTCTCTCTTCATCTGAAGGCTGTTGAGGTTGGGGCGCAGGGGACTTCTGCGGGGTGGACGATTTCTGTGGCGGAGGCGCTTTCTGCGGAAGATAGAGAGGCGCTTTAAGGCCGCAAGCACTGAGCAGCAAAACTATCACAACGACGGAAGAAAGCGTACGCATGGGTTGGTACAAGAAAGATGAGGTGGAAATACTAACACAAAGATCAGTAACCACTGACTACGTCCCGAGGTTTTCCAGTGATGCTCCTCAGAGCAATGCCCTCAGCGTTTTCCAAGCCCGATTTATCGAGGCAGCCAGGGTGCCGTGCTTACGTCAGCAACGCTGTGTGAATCATTTCCACAAGCGCGGCAGACGCGGAGCTTGAACCAAAGAAAAGCCTTTCCCGGCAACCGGAAAAGGCGGCTACCGGTGGAAAAATATAGGCAAGTCTGTTAGCCTAATGCCATGGACGAAACGAAAAGGCCGAGTCTCATCCCACCCGGCGGCGAAAAAAAGGTATTGCTGCATTCTTGTTGCGCGCCCTGCTCGGGGGAAGTCATGGAGGCCATGCTGGTCTCCGGGATCAACTACACCATTTTTTTCTACAACCCCAACATTCATCCCGAGCGCGAATACCTTCTGCGCAAGAATGAAAACATCCGGTTTGCGGACAAGCACGGCATCGAATTCATAGATGCGGATTACGACACGGAAAACTGGTTTGCGCGCGCCAAAGGCATGGAGTGGGAGCCCGAACGCGGCATCCGGTGCACCATGTGCTTCGACATGCGCTTCGAACGCACTGCGCTGTATGCTTTCGAGAACGGCTTTCCCGTGATAACGAGCTCTCTCGGCATTTCGCGCTGGAAGAACATGGAGCAGATCAACGATTGCGGTCGCCGCGCGGCAGGACGCTATGAGGGGCTGGTCTACTGGGATTACAACTGGCGAAAGGGTGGCGGTTCGGCGCGCATGATCGAAATCAGCAAGCGCGAGGAGTTTTATCAGCAGGAGTATTGCGGTTGCGTCTACTCGCTGCGCGATACCAACCGGCACCGGAGAAGCCAGGGTCGTTCCCTGATTGAGCTCGGCTCCCAGTTTTATGGTTTCCCGGCGGAGAAGGATGAGCCGTCGAGCTAACGGTCTGCGGAATTTGTTCGCACCCGCTCAGCCGGCTGCCAAGTCTCAGTGAAGCAGCCGATTCCTATCGAAAAGCAAAGACTGATTTCGAGCGCTTTGTTCAAGCTGCTGAATTATCCCGGTTAGGCAAGGTCGCAAAGCGTCATGAATAAGATAGACATTGATTAACTGGAGTGCGCCCATGCGAGGTGCGTTCGGGCGCGCAGTAAAGCCGGCGACATGGCCGTGCTCTTTTGCGATAAAAATAATAAGGAGGCATTCTGCATGAGTCTGGAACAATGGTCCGCCGTCGATGCGTATTTTTCGGAGATGCTGATACCCGCAGATCCCGTTCTGGAGGCAGCGCTGAAGCATTGTACCGACGCAGGGTTGCCGTCGATAAATGTCGCGCCCAACCAGGGGAAGCTGCTGCACATGCTGGCGCAAATCCGGGGCGCCCGTCGCATTCTGGAAATCGGCACGCTGGGCGGATACAGCACCATCTGGCTTGCACGGGCGCTCCCGCCCGGTGGCTCGCTCGTTTCGCTGGAGGTGAGTCACGTCCATGCGGAGGTTGCACGAAAAAATATCGAATTGGCTGGTTTGTCGGATGTTGTCACAATCATTGTCGGCAGGGCTGCCGATACCCTGGAAAAGCTCGCGGCCGATCATGTGGAGCCGTTCGATCTCGTATTCATCGATGCGGACAAGGAAAACAATCCGACGTACCTAAAGGGCGCACTGAAGCTGTCGCAGCAGGGGACGCTGATCATTTGCGACAATGTCGTTCGCAAGGGCCGGGTGATGGATGCGGACAGCAGCGACCCGGACGTTCAGGGAACACGGCACTTCTTTGAACTTCTGGCCGCCGAACCACGATTGACTTCGACCGCGATTCAGACAGTGGGCATAAAGGGATGGGATGGTTTGTCGATCTCGATTTTTACAGGTCCCCGCTGATCGGAATGTGGTTTGAAGTCGCCTCCAGGCTGGGCGGGGGTTTTCAGGCGACAGCTATTGCATTGAAAACGAGGAAAGCTCATGAATGAGCAGGGACTGGCTCCGTCTGTCCCCAATACTGTTTACAGAACCTCTAGCATCTGACTTCACGAAGCGAAGGCTGCCAAAGGATGTCCATGGAAAGAAAAAGACCGATCGAGTCTGACCTATAGATTTTCCTGATTTCGCGGGGGGTTAGTTTTCGTTCCTTATATCTTCCTGCCGCCTTGCTTTGGCGACACTTGTCCCCAAGCAATAAAAAACCCGCGGATGCGGGTTATCAGGGAAGCCGTAGCGGGGCCGCCTTCCTTTTGCCAGTTGGGGGCTGGCAGTGGAGACCATTTACGTTTGGCCTCTTGTCATTCGGGTAATTCCAACCCTCAGGAAGCCAGTCCCATCAATCCGGCCAACACCACGAGCAGGAAAAGTTCAAGAACGTTATCATTTTCGACGCTTTCATCCTTACTGTTTTCCGGTTTCATGTTTTCAGTTTTCATCTTGCCGCTCCATTTTCGATTAATTGCAAAGCTTGCGCTATTTCCAAAAAGGACTTGTGAAGTTTTTGTGAAGTTTTTGTGAGGCGTGTGTGAAGAATATGTGAAGACCACATCTTTGTCAAGGGGATGGAGGAGGCCTTCTGCACCGCTAAAATGAGAGCCAACAGAGCGACTCGGGCGGTTCACCCATCGAAAACGAAGTCAACATGATGCACGAGTCCGCTGGCCAATTCTGTTGGAGTGGAAGCATATGTAGGGGCGGAGGGATCGATACGACGCGACCCGTTCGGGCAAGAACGAGAGGTAAATGCAGGACGCCGGGGTTGCTGGAACGGCTGGCACTAGCCAGGCTGGACAAGGCAGCCCGGCAGCAAAGGCTGACGGCGTTGAATGAGCGCGCTTGACAACGACATCGCCGCGGGCAGCGACTCAGGTATTGGATGAGGATTTCCTGGAGAAGATCCGATTTCCTGGAGAAGATCCTAAACGTTAAGAACAATGCTCGCCCTTGTGCGCAGGTACTGCGCCGCCGACGATCCAACCTTGATGACGCCATGTTGGCTCGGTTGCGGCATCACGCACATATCGTGCAGATGTGCAAGGAAAGCTACCGGCTCAAGGATAAACGCAAAGCCGGCCACGTGAAGGTCGCCGAAATAACAATCGGCGTGTAGCCTCAAATTCTTTAGATGGTCTCCACATCAACGACAGCAAGCGCGCGTTATTGCCCCATATCAATTGCCACTTGAAAGGACACTCGCTCTGGGGACTTTAGCAATCTTTCTCCGCAAGTCATCGCGCAACACCTTGACATGAGAGAAATAGCTCTTTTCTCTATTATGCAATCAGCTTCGACTGCGGAATCTCATTTTCAGGAACGAGAAGCTCGTAACTGAAAAACATCACTTCATTGCCGACATAGCGCTTTTGAGCTGTATAGTTTAAGTTATACGAAAGACACTTGCTAAGCCGGTACATATCGCAAATTTCGGTAGCGTTATCATAGGACACCACCCATGGCAGCATGAATCGGTTGGATTGCAGTGCCGTTGCGATTTTGAGGTGGTCGTCGTGCATGTAAAAATTCCGGTACAGACCTTGCCCTTTTACATAGTAGGGCGGATCTAGATAAATTAGCGACTCCTTGCGCAGGAACGTCCCACAGCGCTGCAACAGAGCCAAAGCATCCTCGCTATAAACCGTAATTTGGCTCGCATGGTCCGCGATCTTCCGTATCCTTGCAGCTAACGCGTCTTTCTTGAATCTGGCATCAAGCTTATAGCTCCCCCTTTGTGCTAAACCACCAATGACGCCGCCCTTCAGGATCCCAGATCGGTTTGTGCGATTCATAAACAAAGTCGCAAAGCCGCGCTCAACCAAGTCGGCCTCCACCTCTCCACGCAAAACTAACCTCCACTTGAACCATTGGTCCATAGTGACAGGCGTATCATGAAGTAACTTCAGCACTTCCTCGGGTTTCTTCGTTACCGCAACCCAGAAGGAGTGGACTGCAGAATCCAAATCATTGATGTGTACATGGTTTGCATGGCCATCATATAGCAACTCGAGTGCAACGCCCGCACCACCAGCATACGGCTCAAGATAATGGCCGCCCGTTAATCCATTTACTTCCATCACTCGCGCAATGAAGGGTGCGAAGCGTGCCTTTCCGCCAGGGTAGCGCAGAGGTGTGTAAAGCTTATTAGAGTACATGAGAGGATTATCTCAAAGAATGAGGTCCAGGTATCTCTGTGTAACTTATTTGTTTTCTAGAAAAATTAACTTTGACTCGTCGACGCCATAGCCATCTCGCATCGTCTTGGCGAGGCGTTTTGTAAAAAGTGATCTAAATTCTTGGCTGGCGGCTTGGTTGTCGTAAGCCCATCTTTTCCAAGGATTATTCTTTCCCTTTTGGGTAAGGAAATTTTGAAAATCAGGAGTTTTATAAAAATCCTTAAATACCTCTCTAAGCTTGACTTTCGGTTCTGTTGTATTACTTTTGCTGAAGGAATCGACAAGTGATTTGAGGTTGAGTTGGTTGCCGGTAATAGACAGAGTACTTATTATCTTCGATGCGCAATTAGTAAATACAGGTCGTGTGAAGTGGATTGTATTTTTCCAGAGTTCGTCACTTGGGGGTAGGTTGTATAAAAACTCAAATATAAGTTGATCGGGCGGCAGCGGCCCTGGCAGCAGAATAATCGAGTTAAGACTCTTTATTCCTTCGACATCGCCATCTAGAATGATGATGCTCTTGGCTGAGAATTCCGGAACGCCTTTTCGCACAAGTTGAATGTAGTTGGCGCAGCCAAGTGACACGTCATCCAATTGATTGATGTATTTCTTACTTTTGTGCCGAAATAGCAGCGTGTTGAAAAAATTCCATCCTTCTTTATCTTCGAAATAGACATTTATTTTTGGCAAGGAAATTTCATTTGGGGCTGCAACTGTTGTGGTGAGCAGGTCGGAATTAATTCCTGGCCAAGAAATGTCATGCATAGCCTGAACAGGACCAAAGGTATCGCTCAGGTACACCGTTTTGAATTTTCGTTGATATTTTTTGCTTAAATCATATGTGCGTTCGATCAAGGTCGGAGAATGGGAAGTCATAATTACTTGCAACTCAAGATCGTTGCATTCTTTTTCTAGTATCTCGAGCAGTTTTGTCTGTGCTGCTGGGAACAATCCCGCATCTGCCTCATCGATAAGCAGAAGACCACCTTTGTAATCGGAATATTCTTCCTTTAGCTTTCTAAAGGACATCAGCGCCAAAACGATTTGTCCAGCATTGTCTTCTCCTGCTGACACAGAATCTTGATCGTAGTTTTCTGCGTGTGCGACTGCTGAGTTGATCGAACCACCTGTGCCTGTTGCAGAAGACGATGTTTTGTTGAGCAACTGATTGTTCAGGTTGATGAACTGCTGCTCATGCGCGCTTAAGTACTCGAAATCGCGAACCTTATATTCTCTGGAGGCGATTGGCTGCAACCTTTTTAGGCTAAGAAAAATAACTGGATGTGTGAAATTGCGACTTTCCCTCCCTTTCTCTGCGGTTGTGTTCTTTCGAACAACTGGTCTAGCAGAAGATCCTCGACTGAATAATCCAAGTTCGGCAGTGGCATCGTTATCGCTGTAGCCATCGTGTAGCTCAACCGCTACGTCCAATGATCCAGGTACATCATACTTATCGGAGAAACGAAAATGTTCAGAGGGTAATGATTTGAAGTTCGATCCAGTTATAGTTTGAAATCGCAGTTGCTCGTCCTTTAGGTAGTTTTTTTCAAAACTAAAAATCTGCGCAGCAATACCAAGGATGGATGATTTAGAAGTTCCATTTTTCCCGCATATAACGGTAACATGAGTTCCAAACTCAATATTTACGTTGTTCAGTGCTCGGAACTTTTTGATGACGAGCTTTTTTAGTAACGTCTTGGGCATTGCTACCTTCTTCAATTTTCCTGTGCGACAACGAAGTTTCTCAGTGAGCTCATGATTCAATACAGTGCTGATGTTCGGATATTTACTCCGACCACAGAACCTGTATTCATTTTCAGAACGCTTCGATTTTTCTCTGTGGCTTTGGCTGAGTCGAGCATTTTAATTACGACTAAGAGGTATAAAGCTCCTTACATATCAAGCATAAATTTTTTGTCGAAAAATTTTTCCTTACGTCTGTATATCAGGTGCTTACTGATGCCTACCTGTAGGAGATTCCTATAGCGCGGCGTAACGACTGCTTCTGGCACAGCTTTCAGATCAGGAATGCAATTCCCGATCTCACCATCACCCAACCCCCCTCAATTTCTTCCTGGCCGCCGCATAACCCGGATATACGCTCCCCACCGTTTGCCAAAACGCCTTGGAGTGGTTCATTTCAATGAGATGCGACAACTCGTGCGCGACGACATAATCCACCAAGTCGAGCGACTTCTGGATCAGCCGCCAGTTGAGATGGACTATGCCGCGCGAGTTGCAACTACCCCATAGGGTTCTTGCGCGCGATAATCGTAGTTGTGGCAACGCCACGCCGAGCTTATGCGCATACAGTACGATGCGTTCGCTGAAGCATGTCATGGCGTGATGGCGATACCAGTTCATCACCGCTTTTTCGATTTGGTTGGCGGTCAGCATGGATGGGAGCGGCAATTTCAACTGGTTTTCCTCTTCCACCCCTGCATTCACCATGGCCGGAACCATTTGGACAATCCCGTCGGTAGTAATCGTCACCTGCCAAGGCTCGCCCAGCAATGGAAAAATCGCGCCTTCGGCCCACTCAGGCTTGCTCGATTTTTTATTCTTCCATTCGTCGAGTTTTTTTACGATCCAATCGGCTCGTTTTTGTAATACTGATTCGACCCAGCACAATGGTTCTCTCGGCGGAATACGAACCGTTAACCCCTCGCTATTGATTTTCATGCCGATGGTTTTGCGCCGGCAGCGCATGAGGACATACGCGACATCCTTGCCATTCAGGTTAATACGGCGCTGTTCGCTTGCTGCAAGTTTGCTTGTTTTTGGACGCTGGTTTAAACGTCGAGGCAGTGGTTTCTTTTCGTCATGCATTATCCTGAATCCGGAAATAGGAACCTCACCAAGTGAAGGTCAAGTTGAAAAAAACTTTAACAGTCATAAGTGTGGAACTGAAACGCGATGGAATTAACGGCCGGATTCGCGATTGCCTGAAGTGGGATCATCGATGCGTGCCACCTCTGCTTCAATCCATGATTCCACGCGGGCGTTGAGGTCGCCAGGCTCCATCCCCGTGGGATCGATGGGCGCGCCGATACTTACGGTGATGGTGCCGGGCAATTTGATGAGCGCATTCTTGCCCCAGAACCGTCCCGCGTTGTGCGCCACCGGTACGACCGGCGCGCCGGTATGTGTTGCGAGCCATGCGCCGCCAATGCCGTATCTGCCTTTTTCGCCAGGCGCAATGCGCGTGCCTTCCGGGAAAACCACGATCCAGAAACCTCGCTTGAGCCGGTCTTTCCCTTGGCTGACGATCTGTTTCAGTGCCGCTTTTTTCGAGCTGCGATCGATCGCGATGGGGCTGGTCATGGCCAATCCCCAACCAAAAAACGGAACCAGCAACAACTCTTTTTTCAGGACCCACACCTGCGGCGGGAATATCTCCTGAAACGCGAGTGTCTCCCAAGCCGATTGATGCTTGGAGAGCACAATGCCAGGCGTTTGAGGAATATGTTCCGCGCCGATCACGCGATACCGGATGCCACAGATAACACGGAGCAAAAACAGCATCAGGTGCGCCCAGCCGGAAGTGATGCGATAGCGGCTGAGCGGGGAGAGCGGAAACGAAGCAAGTATGATTACAAAATAAAGCGGTGTAATGATGATTTGCAATAGACCGTATAGCGTCGAGCGGAGCACTACCAAAATCGAGTTCATTGTGTCAGCGCATCAACGGCCGCTGAAAGATTCGAAAAAATCCGCGTGTTCTCCGGCAACCCTCCCTTCGCCCTGGTCTTTTTACCTTTGCCTGAAAGTACCAGAATCGGTATGGCGCCGACTTCGGCTGCGGCCTGTAAATCACGAAGCGAATCGCCTATCGCCGGCACGCCGTTCAGCTCCAGGCCAAAGCGATCGGAGATCTCCTTGAACATTCCGGTCGCCGGCTTGCGGCAATTGCATTTGTCCGTATTGGAGTGAGGACAAAAAAACATGGCATCGATGCGTCCGCCTACCTGATTGACCGCCTTGCACATCTTGTCGTTGATGGCGTTGAGGGTCACCATGTCCAGCAATCCCCGGCTGATGCCCGACTGATTGGTTGCAATAACGACGCGATAACCTGCCTGGGTGAGATGGGCGATAGCTTCCAGGCTGCCGGGAATGGGTTTCCACTCGTCAGGCGTCTTGATAAAAGCGTCACTGTCATAATTGATGACGCCGTCGCGGTCGAGGATGATCAGTTTCACTTCAAGCCACCAGTCTTGAAATATCGGCGACCCGGTTCATGGCCTGCTGTAGCTGGGCTAATAACGCGAGGCGATTGGCGCGCAGCACGGGGTCCTCGGTGTTCACCAGCACATTGTCAAAAAATGCATCAACAGGTGCTTTTAGCACCGCGAGTTCCTGTAACGCCAAACTGAATTCTCCTCGATCGAAAGCAACATCAGCTTTAGGCATCACACTGTTGAGCGCGATATGCAGCGCCCGCTCGGCGGGTTCCTGTAGCAGTTCGGCATTCACCGCGCCGCTGACTGAACCTTCAACCTTTTTCAGAATATTGCTCACACGTTTATTTGCAATCGCCAGGCTTTCAGCTTCGGGCAAGGCGGAGAAAGCGCGTACCGCAGCAAGACGTTGCGGAATCTCCATCAATAATTGAGGCCTTTTCGCAATAACTGCCTCGATCTGCTGTGGTGAGTAACCTTGTTCGCGCAATTGGCTGGACATTCGTTCGTAGATGAAATCAAGCAACTGGCGAGATTCAGTGTCGCCAAATTTAATCTTGTTATTGAAGACCCCGCTCGAAATCTTGATCATTTCTTCCAGGGCGATATGGAGCTTTTTTTCGATCAGGATGCGAGTCACACCTAACGCATGACGGCGCAACGCAAACGGGTCCTTGTCACCGGTTGGAATTTGCCCAATACCGAACATGCCAATCAGCATTTCCAGCTTATCCGCCAATGCCACGCAAGTGCCGGTCATGTTACGCGGCAATTCATCGCCCGCAAACCGTGGCTTGTAGTGATCCTCGATGGCAAACGCAACGTCATCCGGCAACCCGTCGTGCTTGGCATAATAACGTCCCATGATACCTTGCAGTTCGGGAAATTCACCCACCATGTCGGTGAGCAAATCCGCCTTGCATAGCATTGCCGCTTCTCCTGCCTGCGCCGCAAGCTCATTACCGCCCAGGCGCAAGCCTATCGCCTGCGCAATCGCCCATATCCGTTCCACCCTTTCCGCCTGGCTGCCGAGCTTGTTGTGGTAAACGACCTTATCCAAACCGGCCACACGTGAATAAAGCTTTTTTTTGCGATCCCGGTCGAAAAAGAATTTCGCATCCGCCAGGCGTGAGCGCAGCACTCGCTCATTTCCATCGATGACATGGCTGGGATCCGCCGGCCGGATGTTCGAAACCAACAGGAATTTAGGAGAGAGCTTGCCGTTTGCGTCCAGCAGGGGGAAATACTTTTGATGGGTTTTCATGGTCAGAATCAGGCATTCCTGCGGCACATCCAGGAATTCGGATTCAAATTTGCCCACCAGCACGTTAGGGCGTTCAACCAGCGCGGTCACTTCATCCAGCAAGGCTTCGTCCTCTACCGGTTTCAGACCCTCCGCCGCGGCAGCCACGTTAAGCTGCCGCACTATCTCATTGCGCCGCGCAGCAAAACCGGGAATGACCGCGCCTTCACTTTCAAGCTGTTGCGCATAACAGTCCGCATCTCGCAGCACGACCGCCTTGGTCCCGGCTTCAAAGCGATGTCCTTGTGTCTCGCGTCCGGCAGTCAAGCCCAGCACGCCGATCGGTATGGTCTCATCGCCATGCAGCGCTACCAGACCGTGTGCGGGACGCACAAAACATATCGTCGTCCAGCCATCGGCCAATTGATAGGTCATCAGTTTGGCGATCGGAAGTCTAGTGATCAAAGTACTCAGAACTTGTTGCACGTTTACGGCTACAGGTACCCCGACAGCCACATCAGTGTGGAATAGAAATTCCGTCTTTCCCTCAAATTCCCGTGAAATTCGTACCTCGAGAACGCTGTGGTGTACATCATCACGGTATCCGCAGCTTTGCCGCAGCTTCTTATGAAATGCCGAAGTGTATTCGCCATCCGCACCCACCCCGACGGATACCGGCATGAGTTTTACTTTCTGCGGGGGTTGCAAAGCAATGTCCAGAACGTTGGTGATATGGGCGGCAAGACGTCTGGGAGACGCAAATGTGGTCAGTTGCGAGCCGTCTCCAAGATTATGCAGTTTTTGTAATCCCTGGAACAATAATGTTCCAAATGACTGGCCCAACTGTTTCAGCGACTTCGGTGGCAGTTCCTCGACCAGCAATTCTATAAGCACGCTTCTGGCTGTGTTACTCAAGCGACATTCTCCGTCAACTGCTCGACCCACTCGCGTGGCGCCATGGGAAAACCGAGGCGTTCCCGGCTCTCATAATAGGCTTCCGCTACGCTGCGGGCGAGGTCGCGAATTCGCGCCATGTATGCCGCCCGCTCCGTAACGGAAATCGCACCGCGTGCATCCAGCAGATTGAAAGAATGCGCTGTTTTCAGCACCTGCTCGTAAGCCGGCAATGCCAGCCCATGTTCCACCAGATATCTGGCTTGTCTTTCGTGACTCGAAAAGGCAGCCAACAAGAAATCAACGTCGCTGTGCTCGAAATTGTAGGCGGATTGTTCAACCTCGTTCTGATGATATACATCGCGGTAGGAGAGCCCTTTTGTCCAGATGAGATCGAACACATTCTCCACACCTTGCAAATACATCGCGAGGCGCTCCAGGCCATAAGTGATCTCGCCCGTAATCGGCCTGCAATTTATGCCGCCGACTTGCTGAAAATACGTAAACTGCGTCACTTCCATGCCATTCAGCCACACTTCCCACCCCAGGCCCCAGGCGCCCAGAGTTGGATTTTCCCAGTCATCCTCGACGAATCGAATATCGTTTTGTTTCAGGTCAAAGCCGAGCTCTTCCAGCGAACCGAGGTACAGTTCCAGGATATTGCCGGGCGCCGGTTTCAGAACAACCTGAAACTGATAATAGTGCTGCAAGCGGTTAGGATTTTCCCCATAGCGGCCATCCTTGGGCCTCCGGGTAGGCTGCACGTAAGCCGCTTTCCAGGGCTCGGGGCCGAGGGCACGAAGAAAGGTCGCAGTGTGCGAAGTGCCCGCGCCCACTTCCATATCATAGGGTTGGAGCAGCGCGCAGCCCTGCCTGTCCCAATAATGCTGCAGGGTGAGAATAATTTCCTGGAATGTACGCATGAAACGCCTGAGAAATTGTGATGGTGGATTTAATCTAAATCCGGTAGTCCCGTAGCGCCCTCATCCGGAAGATAAGCGTCAACTAATAAGAAATATTGTTATTAATCATAACGCTGATCTATCGAATGAGCGGTCAACCACCGGATTTAGGTTTAATAACCACAACAGTGGGATTTTACAGGTTTTTACGCCTGCCGCGAAAAACCGGCAACAGGGCGATCAAAAGTATTATTCCGGCAAGTCCCCATAGCAGACTATTGCCGAACCGGACATAGGGTGTTGCACCGGTGTAGCCCTGCGCCAGGCCGTGGAGCGCGGTTGTGGTAAACACTTCCGCTTCCTGTAGCACGATACCGCGCTCGTTGATAATGGCGGTCACGCCTGTGTTAGTGGCACGCAGCATATAACGCCCGGTTTCCAGCGCGCGCATTTGTGAAATCTGCAAGTGCTGACGCGGACCGATGGATCGGCCGAACCAGGCATCATTGCTGACGTTGGCAAGCAGTGTGGCTTCCGGTAGTTGCTGAATTATTTCCTCACCGAATACATCTTCATAACAGATGTTCACTGCCACCCTTTGCCCGGCAATATTCATGGGTTTCTGGTCAAGGCCGCCGCGTGAGAAGTCCGACAATGGAAATACATTGACGACCCAGCCGAACAGGAATTTCAATGGAATAAACTCACCGAACGGGACCAGATGGTGTTTTCGGTAACTCTGATCAGGCGAAGTGCCAAAGCTGAACATGGAATTATAGAATCCGTGGCTACCATCCGGCACTTCGACCATGCCCACCAGGATGTCTCCGTCGTTCCGCCGCGCATGGGCGGCGAGTTGTTCGAGGTAACTCGCCGGCACCTCCTTACGATAAAGCGGTATGGAAATTTCCGGCGTGACGATCAGGCGGCTGTTGCTCTCAAGCGTAAGCGCGGCATACCTTTCCAGGGAATTCACGAGTTGATCCGCACGCCACTTCAGGTCTTGGGAGATATTCCCTTGCAGGAGGCTCACCGTCACCGGCTCGCCTTGTGGTTCAGTCCACCGGACTTGCTGTAAGCCGAAGCCGGCAACCCAGATAGCGAACAGCGTGAGCAGATAACTTTTTTTGCGGAATTCTTTTTCAAAAAACAGGCACAAGAGCGCCGAACTGCAGACCAGTATCATTGACACGCCATAGACGCCTATTACTGGGGCAAAACCGCCCAGTGGGCTCTGCGGCGCTTGCGAATAACCCAATGTCAGCCACGGAAAACCGGTGAACAGTACGCTGCGCAGCCAGTCGGAGAGTCCCCACAGCGCGCCGGCAACCAAAAACCATACATAGGCCGAAGCGATTGGAAGTTTTTTCAGTATCCAGCCTGTCAGCGCCGGGAACAGCGCCAGATAAGCGCACAAGACAAATAGCGCGAGCACCGCGGCCGCCATCGGCATGCCGCCAAAATCATGCAGGCTTACGTAAATCCAGGTCACCCCCGCGCTGAACATGCCCATGCCAAAAGAAAAGCCCAGCATTGCCGCATTGAAGGGCGTCGCACTTCTGCGCCAAAAACGGCATAGCAGCGCGAGCGTGAAAAGCGGGATCGGGAAAAGATAAAACGGCGCAAAACCGAGAACGGTAAGTGCGCCGACCAGAAAGGAAATACTAAATTCCGTGCGGATTATATTCAATTGCTTCAATAACTCATCCCGTCGGCCTGATGCCTGGAGCGGCCGATCCGCTGGCCCGGCGCATCGGGTCCATCAAAAATAATTGCGATAACGAGCGAACCCGTAAAACCGGGAAAGTATAAAAGGGACGAGTGGTCATCGCTGAGGAAGAACTAATCGGAAGGTCGATCCGTCATTGACTTTCGACTCGACTTCCAACATGCCGCCCAGTAGTTTGGTCGCGTGGGATGCAATGGATAATCCCAGTCCTACTCCAGGGGTGCCGTACGTATTGCCGCGCCTGAAGGCCTCGAACAGATGCCGCAAATTTTCCGGAGCGATGCCGGGCCCTTGATCGCTAATGCTGACTACCCACCCTCCTTCTTCGCCTTCTGGTCTGCTGCGGGCTGTTATTTTTATTTTTCCCTTTGCGCTGTATTTTATTGCATTGCAAAGCAGGTTATGTAAAACAAGAGTCAGCAGACCTTCATCGCTCCCTATCCGGGCATCTTCGGGCACGTCCACATCCAACTCCAGCCCTTTGGATTTTGCTTCAGGATACAACTGCTTTGCGACGTCCTTTAGCACGAAATTCAAATCCACAGGCTGGATATCGGGCTCCATCGACCCTTGCCGGAGCTGTTCTGCCTGTAGTATTCGATCCATCCCCGATATTGTCTGCAAAATGGATCGATTGACTGATCGGATATCCTCTACGCTCTCGGAATATTCCGGAGACTGGGCAAGCTTTGCGGCGAGAAGCTGCAGATGAAGTGTCGCCCGGTTGAGATGATTCCGAAGATCATGCGACAAGAAGGAGAGATATTTGGACTGGGCCTCGGCAGAGGCTTTAATCTGCTGTTGCAGGTCTTCGGTAAACGTAACCACACCGCTTTGGAGCGCTGTATCTATCGCCATGTTCAAGGCCACGGTGCTTCTGGTGTCCAGTACCTCGTTCAGGTCCTCTGAAATTTGTTCTATGATTATTCTACGCAGCAGCTGGTATTCGATAATCAGCTCTCTTATGCTGTAGCTTTCGTGAAAGCGCGTAGAGCCATGGCTTTTGCTGCCTTCTATGAGTTCGCGGGTTTCATGAGGCTTGTTTGACTCAAATACATCGATGATTTCTTGCAGAATCGCGGGCAGCGAATTTCGAAGCTGTAGGAGCGTGAGTTCATCGGCGGCAGGCAGCATGGCACGCACGGCGGTTTCCCACTTTTGTATGATGACATCGGAGCGTGACCGCAGCGCCGAAGCAAGACGGGGAAATGCATGGTACGTCAGTAAATCAAGCGTAAGGTCTTCTGTAGACATACTATGCTCGTCTGAAAATGCGCAGAGGGGCTAAATGCCCATGCAACGGATTGGAAGTGGCGGTTCAGATCGGCGCGATTCGAAGAACAACTACGCTAAAGATGTCTCTTGAATTCGAGAAAAAGGCGGATCGCCCGCTGGAGTTTTCGAGCTTCAGGTAGCGATTTACTCAGTGATTCTTGAAACAATGGAATTATACAATAGCTCGCGTTGAACCGAAAAGTAAACATGGAGTCCCGATACTGGGAGGCGGTTTCCAGAGATATGCTTGTTATTGCGTTGCATCGGGTGACGTCGCAAAACCTTGGCAAGGTTGATTAGGGATCAACCGATATCAAGGGTATGTCTCGACTCCACTTAGACTCCCGGTTAATTGGGTCTGCATTTCCCGTGCAGGACAAATTTTATGTTAGACTCTATGCCCTCAATGGTCGTGGGGGAAAGCATGCAGGGCGACAAAAATAGTGTTCTAGCGCAAAAGCCGCCGATGTTGACAAAAAAAAGGCTGCGCTGGCTCATTCTGTTATCCAGTTTTCCCTTGTTCGGCATGATGGCCGCTTTTGGTATCGCACCGGATACCTCCGTAGAAGAATTACCCATCGAGCAGGTCGTTCTCAGCCTCGAGCTTCCTGAAACTCACGTGGCTTCTGACGTTGATATGACATTCTGGCGCCAGGAACGCATTCAGCGCGGGGACACGATTGCAACGCTACTCTCACGCCTTAACGTGAATACTCAGGACGCAACCGGTTTTCTACGGGATACAAGAGATATCAAGGCAGTGCATCAATTGGTAGCCGGCAAAACGATGCATGCGCAAACCACGGCAGCGGGCGAGCTGCTTTTACTCCGCTATTTTCCGGGCGGCAGCGAGCAGCTTGTGATGGAAAAAGCTGCTGGCACCTTCAAGTTAAGCGAACAACCGGCAAAGCTGGAGACGCATATCCAGATGAAATCCGGCGTAATAAACAGCTCGCTGTTTGCTGCCGTCGACAGCGCGGGTGTGCCTGACAGTATTGCTACCCAGATTGTCGATATTTTAGCCACCGAGATTGACTTCCATCGGGATTTACGCAAGGGCGACCGTTTTACGGTGGTATATGATTCTCTCTATGGCAATGGCGAACCCGCAAGGGCAGGTCGAGTACTGGCGGTGGAGTTCGTTAACCAGGGAACGCCTTACAGGGCGTTGTATTTCCAGGTGGAAAACGGGGAAAGCGGTTATTACACGCCCGACGGCAAGAGCCTGCGAAAAGCATTCTTGCGTTCGCCGCTGGAATTTTCCCGCATCAGTTCCGGTTTTTCCAGCGGTCGTTTCCATCCGATCCTGAAAACATGGCGTGCTCATAAAGGGATCGACTATGCCGCCCCAACGGGCACCGGAGTCAAGGCTGCTGCCGATGGGATCGTGGCAGTCGCGGGCTGGCAGGATGGGTACGGTAATGTCATCTTCCTGGAGCATCAGGGGTCTTATTCCACCGTTTACGGCCACTTGTCGTCTTTCGCGAAGGGTTTGAAAAAAGGGCAGCACGTCCGCCAGGGCGACATTATCGGCCATGTCGGCTCAACCGGAATGGCGACGGGACCACATCTACACTATGAATTCCGGTTCAAGGGCGTCCAGCGTGACCCTTTGAAGGTGGCGATGCCGACCGCCAATCCCGTCTCATCCCGGCAAATGTCCGCGTTTTACGAATATACAAAGTCGTCGATGGCCAGGCTGGATGCGCTGCGTGGCACCAGCCTCGCATTCCTGGACTAGTCTTGAGCTAGTTCTTAGGTAGATACCCAGAGGCGTCCAGGCGGAAGAATTTGAAAGCCGCTTACTATATTGGACTCATGTCCGGCACCAGTCTGGACGGGATAGATGCGGTGCTGGCCGACTTGAGTCCGTCTCCCCCGTTGCTGTCGCACACCTTTTATCTGCCATACGACGCAGCCCTTCGCGGTCAACTGCTTGACCTGCATTATCCTGGTCATGATGAACTGCATACTGCCGCCATGCTTGGCAATGAGCTTGCACGACGCTATGCAGAGGCGGTAGCGGGCTTACTTAGCGAAAGCGACGTAGGGCCAGAGGAGGTGATCGCAATCGGTTGTCACGGCCAGACGGTGCGTCATTGCCCGGAATCCGGAAGAGGTTACACTATCCAGTTGTGCAACGCTGCATTGCTGGCTGAACTCAGCGGCATCACTGTGGTGGCGGACTTTCGAAGTCGTGATATAGCCGCGGGAGGCCAGGGCGCGCCCCTGGTCCCGGCGTTTCATCATATCTTGTTCACCCATCCTCAAATTCACCGTCTCGTTGTCAACATCGGTGGGATTTGTAATCTCACCAGCCTGCCGCCCAATGGAGAAGTCATCGGGTTCGACTGCGGACCTGGCAATATGATGATGGACGCCTGGTGCCTGCAACATACCGGCAAGATATATGACGAAAATGGCTCATGGGCCGGGTCTGGAAGAATAATACAGAGTCTGCTTGAAAAACTTCTGGCGCTTCCATTTTTTTCTCTTCCGCCCCCCAAAAGCGCGGGAAGAGAAACATTCAACCTCGCTTGGCTGGAGAGTTGCTTATCTGGAAAAGAGGCGCCGGCGGACGTACAGGCCACCTTGCTGCAGTTAACCGTATTGGGGATTGCCAGGCCGGTATTCGATTATTTCCCAGATGCGGCAGAAATTTACTTGTGCGGAGGTGGAGCGCGTAACGGGTTATTGGTTGACGCGCTGCGAACAGCACTGCCTGGCAGGAAAGTGGAATTGACAGACAGCCTTGGCATCGATGCGGATTGGTTGGAAGCGTTTGCTTTTGCCTGGCTGGCCAAACAAGTCATCCAGGGAATTCCCGGCAATCTGCCTGCGGTAACCGGCGCCAAGGGCGCCAGGTTGCTTGGTGCAATTTACCCGGCTTAGGTTTTACCCGGCCTAAATTTGCCTGTCTTATCTATACCTAAACAGAAAATGAAGACCCGCAACCGCAAGTGCTGGCAGCGCCTGGGTTTCGGATAACAAACTGCGCACCTTCGGCATTTTCCTGATAATCGATCTCCGCTCCCGCCAGGTACTGAAAGCTCATCGGATCTACCAGAAGTTTCACGCCGTTCTTTTCGATTACCGTGTCATCTTCGCTCGTCAGTTCATCAAACGTGAAGCCGTACTTGAAACCGGAGCATCCTCCACCTGCTACAAATACTCTCAGTTTGAGCTCATTGTTCCCTTCTTCTTCAATCAATTGTCTGACTTTGCTTGCCGCATTATCGGTAAAGTTCAAGGGAACTTGCATTTCTGCGGCTAAATTTGAGTCTGCTGGCGCGTTCATATTGAGTCGCAAATAAAATTAATCAAGAAAAATTATCCCCTGCTATCAAACAACGGTCAATCACTGTGGGAAGCCGGTATTAGCGTCACCACCTTGTTGTCGAGCTGCATCGTATCCTGGTGATGCAGCATTCCTCGAACGGATGCGCCAAGCTGAATTTCCATGGTTTTATAGTGTATATCTCCAGAGACTCTGGCCTTGGCTTGTAGTTCCACATACTCGCTCACTTGTATGGCACCGACTACCGTGCCATTGATAACCGCGTGAGAGACCTGGATTACCCCTTCGACGATTGCTTCGTCGCTTAGCACTAAAGTGCTGGGTTTGTCGCCCAGCGCGGTAATATTACCTTTGATATGGCCATCTACCCGCAAACCTCCACTGAAGCTTATATTGCCGTCGATGCGGGTGCCTGCACCTATGAGCGAATCGATCTGGTTCTGGGGCTTGCCCGTCTTCTTCCCAAACATTTTCTCTCCTTCACAAAGACAAATTGACGGTTTGCACCAGCTTAGCCTGGGCTACGTTTTTTTCAAACACTTTCACCTGCATACTTTCCACGGTGGCATCGGGCGGCATGCGGAAGATATTTTCCACTCTCTGGTAAAACTTGAAGCTAACCTCTGTCGTTGATGTGCTATCTGCGAGTGGCATCGCTATTTTTTTACCATCTTGCTCGAAATTGATGGTGAATTCCAGGCTACCATGGAAATCGCCGGGGCGCTGCTTGCCTTGGACCAGCAGCAAGCTGTAACGGTATTCTCCGGGGAAATTGCCTCGTTCCAGTTTTAAGCGGCCAATGGAAATCCGTTGTTCGTTTTTTCCGGGGGCTGACCCAAGATTCTGGAAAAATGCGAGATCTTCTTTCAGGCGGGTATTCTCGTGTTCCAGCGTCTTCACCTGCTTGGCGATATCTTCTCGTGCCACGAGGTCCATCTGCAATTGACGATCAAGTCCGGCAAGTCTGACACGCAGCTCCTCATTATCTCGCTGAAGGTCGGCGTTTAACTGGGTTAGCCGATCCAGCTCATACGTTACCTCATTCTTGTCGAAACCAGCAAACTTGCGCCCGGCGTCATACATTCCCCAGGACAAACCAAGCGCCAGCAGGATAAGTGCGGCAATGGCCAACCATCGGACATACGCCGGGGTTTGCGGGCGAACCGCCACTCGCGACGCAGAGATGCCGGATTTTCTTTTAAACGATTTGATCATAACCCAAGCTTATGCCGTGCGGCAGCGAATTACCGAGACCCAGCGCCACTAAAAGTATTGGAGAAAAGCACTCAAACAAGATGGATGAAGTATTCTCGTTCGGTCGAAATAAAGACTGGGTTAATACCCTTATTGCCGGGTTAACACGGTTGTTGTCGTTGTGTCCTCCATAAGATTTATTCAATGAATACTTAAGGTAGTAATGGAGCATGATTGATCGCCAGGGTTTCCGGCAAGCCGAACATGAGGTTCATGTTTTGCACTGCTTGTCCCGCCGCACCCTTTACAAGATTGTCTGTTACCGACAGTATAACTGCCATGTTGCCGCCTTGCGGGCGATGGACCGCAATCCGGCAAAGATTTGAGCCGCGCACTGAGCGGGTTTCGGGATGAGCACCTGCCGGAAGCACGTCAACAAATGGTTCGTGGGCGTATCGTTGCTCATATAAAGCCTGCAAATCGATATCTGCCGCAAGTCTTGCATATAGTGTGGCGTGGATGCCACGAATCATCGGTGTAAGGTGCGGCACGAATGTCAGCCCGACCGGACGTGTGGCTACATTCGACAGGCCCTGCCGGATCTCGGGTAAATGACGATGTCCCGCCACGCCATAGGCCTTGAAGTTATCAGCTGCTTCCGCAAACAGCGTATGAATTTCCGCATTGCGTCCCGCACCGGAGACGCCGGATTTCACGTCTGCGATGAGGTGGTCGAGATCGACAATGCCGGCCTCGATCAAGGGCAGGAAGCCCAGTTGCACGGCGGTTGGATAACAGCCGGGATTCGCTATGAGCCGAGCACTCCTGATTTTGTCGCGATTGATTTCCGGCAAGCCATAGACAGCCTCCGCCACGAGGTCGGGACAGGCATGAGGCATGCCGTACCATTTTTCCCATACCGCCACATCCTTGATGCGGAAATCCGCGGCAAGGTCTATCACGCGCACCCCTGCGGCAAGCAAGGATCGGGCTTGTTGCATGGCGATACCGTTGGGGGTGGCAAAGAAGACCACATCGCATTTCTCCAATCCTGCTTCCGCGGGATCGCAAAACTTGAGCGATACCCGTCCGCGCAAATTGGGAAACAGTTCAGCTACGCCAATACCTGCTTCTTTACGTGAAGTAATGGCCTGGATGTTCGCTTCAGGGTGTTGCGACAAAATGCGCAGCAATTCCACGCCGGTGTAACCGGTTCCGCCTACGATACCAATTTTAAGCATGGTGTCTCCAGGTTTTAAAAGGACGCGTCAGGCTGCATGCAGCAAGCTTCAGAATGAAACTTGCTCGTGAGCATCCGCTTCGCCATCGGCTCCCCTGCTTTAACACAGCACTCCTGATGTCGCTAAAAAATTCGTTGATACAACCTCATTTTCGAGCTGGATATTTGCACGGATCTCAGTGGCGCCTCATGACGGATCAATTCGAGCCCATAGTCTCTAATGTGGGATTGAAGCTTTGTCCGATTATTTATCTTGGCAGGGGAGGTGAATCTCATCGATTGATTATAAGCAACAAATAAAAAAGCCGCCAGAAGCGGGCGGCTTTTTGTATAGCATCGTACAACGCTTATCTCTTCGAAAATTGCTTGCGCCGGCGTGCCTTGCGAAAACCCACTTTCTTCCGTTCCACTTCACGTGCATCACGTGTGACAAGTCCAGCGCTGCTCAATACAGGTTTAAGCGTCGAGTCAAAATCAATTAATGCGCGGGTAATACCATGTCGCACCGCGCCTGCCTGACCCGATTCACCGCCCCCGTGGATATTGACCAGGATGTCGAAACTCGTCAGATTTCCCGTCAGTTCGAGTGGTTGACGGACGACCATGCGCCCGGTTTCACGGGAAAAAAATTCGTCAACCGGTTTGTCGTTGACCGTGATCAACCCCTTTCCAGGTTTGATGAATACCCGCGCCACCGCACTTTTCCGGCGGCCGGTACCGTAACTATAGGTTGTGCTCATGGTATCAAGCCCTGACTTCGAGTTGACGCGGCTGTTGCGCCGCGTGCGGGTGGGAAGCACCCGCATAGATTTTAAGTTTCTTTAGCATTGCGTACCCGAGCGGACCTTTCGGCAGCATACCCTTGACTGCCTTTTCCAGGGGACGACCCGGGAAACGTGCATGCATTTTCGCAAAACTTGTTTCGTAAATGCCGCCAGGGTAACCGCTATGACGATAATAAGTCTTGTTTTCCGCTTTATTGCCGGTCACGCGTAGCTTATCGACATTGATGACAACAATAAAATCGCCGGTATCCACGTGTGGAGTGAAAATGGGCTTGTGTTTGCCGCGCAAACGATGGGCGATCTCTGCTGCGAGACGTCCCAGCACCTTGTCGGCTGCATCGATCACAAACCAGTCGCGGATTACTTCATGTGGTTTGGCTGAAAAGGTTTTCACAAAACCTACCCCTGCTTATTTCAGTAAAGCGGCGCATTCTATGCCAGAGACCTGTGAATGTCAAACTTGAGTATTTACCCGGGAATTTTCCCTATAAGAAAAAACAGATTGTCCGCAAGCTATTTGCTTACAAGCAAGCGTGAAATGACTTTATCCTCAACCGTTGCCACCAAAATTATTAAAAAAACAGTTATCATTACGCTGCTCGAGATTTGCTGAAATCAGCAAATCCACTGACGCACGCCCTATGAACATCTTATTATCCTGAGGAGAAAGTCTGTATGTCACAAAAGCACCCCGTCATCGCCGTTACCGGGTCGTCCGGCGCGGGTACGTCGACGGTCAAGAATAGCTTCGAGCATATATTTCGGCGCGAGACACTGACTGCTGCGGTGGTAGAAGGTGATAGCTTCCATCGCTACGATCGCGACGGAATGAAAAACGCCGTAGCTGATTCGGAGAAGGATGGCGGTCACGCCATCAGCCATTTTGGTCCCGAAGCTAACGAATTCGAGAAGCTCGAAGCTCTTTTCAAGGAATATGGCGAGAGCGGCAGCGGCCAAGTTCGCTTGTACCTGCACAATGATGAAGAAGCTGCGCCATACCAGCAAAAAGCGGGCACCTTTACCCCATGGTCACCGATAAAGCCCGGTTCAGATCTGTTATTTTACGAAGGCTTGCATGGCGGGGTGAAAAGCGATAGCGTCGACGTTACGCAATATGTCGATCTGCTGGTAGGTGTTACGCCCATTGTCAATCTGGAATGGATACAGAAAATTCATCGCGACATGAATGCGCGGGGGTATTCGGCTGAGGCGGTAACACACACCATTCTTCGGCGCATGCATGATTATGTTCATTACATTACGCCGCAATTTTCACGTTCGCATATCAACTTCCAGCGTGTACCAACGGTGGACACGTCCAATCCTTTTATTGCTCGGGATATACCTACCCTGGACGAAAGTTTTGTCGTGATTCGATTCCGCGACCCCAAGAACGTCGATTTCCCGTATCTGCTTTCGATGATTCACAACTCATTCATGTCTCGTCCGAACACAATTGTAGTGCCGGGGGGTAAAATGGGTTTGGCGATAGAATTGGTTCTAACGCCGCTTATTCTGGATCTGGTGAGGAAAAGCCGAAGCAAATAGTCATGTAATATTATCGATAAGGGCGCCCTATAAAGCCCCGCTTCAACGGCTCATTTAATGGATTGCCTGTCGTTTTACACACCGATAGCGCTACATAATGCTTCGAAGCTGGAATTTATAGTGGCGCCATATCTTCTTTTTCTTCTTTTTGCTCGACTACTCCCAAATTGCATAAACGCGGATAATCCCGAGCGCAGCAGTTATAGTCAAGTTATACAGGACTCATCGTGCCCTCACTGCACACTGAGCCTTTGCCCAATTTCGGGATTCAAGATCATTCCCGAATATCTGATCGGAAACCCTTTCCATAATGCCTTCTCCTTCTCTTTCCGCACTGAATCCTGAACAACGCGAAGCGGTCACTTTGCCGCATCAGTCGGCATTGGTGCTGGCGGGTGCGGGTAGCGGCAAGACACGGGTACTCACTACCCGCATTGTCTATTTAATCCAGTCCAGCCAGGTGAGTCCTCATGGCATACTGGCCGTCACTTTCACCAACAAGGCGGCGAAGGAAATGCTCACCCGCATCTCTTCAATGCTGCCGATCAATACGCGTGGTATGTGGATAGGCACGTTCCATGGCTTGTGCAATCGCATGCTTCGCGCCCATCATCAGGATGCCGGATTGCCGCAGGCTTTTCAGATTCTGGATTCCGCTGATCAGCTGGCAGTAATCAAGCGCATCCTGAAGAATCTGGACGCGGATGACGAAAAATTTCCGCCGCGGCAGGTCCAATGGTTCATCAACAACGCAAAAGACGAGGGGTTGAGAGCATCGCAGGTTGAAACCTATGACGATTTTGCGCGGAAGGCGGTTGAGTTTTACCATTTCTACGAGCAGCAATGCAATAAGGAAGGCGTGGTTGACTTTGCTGAGCTGCTGCTGCGCAGTTATGAGCTGCTGAGCCGGAATGAAATCATTCGCGAGCATTATCGTAGCCGCTTCTGCCATATTCTAGTGGATGAATTTCAGGACACAAGTCGTCTGCAATACAAATGGCTAAGGTTGCTCGCCGGCGAACAGGCTGCAGTATTTGCCGTTGGAGATGACGACCAGAGTATCTATGCATTTCGCGGCGCGAACACCGGCAATATGAAGGAGTTTGAAAGCGACTTTCGTATTTCAAAAATCATCAAGCTGGAGCAGAACTATCGCTCGCACGGCAATATACTGAATGCCGCCAACACGCTGATACGCAACAATAGCGGTCGGCTGGGCAAGAATCTGTGGACTTCCGAGGGCCATGGCGAACCGATACGCGTGTATAACGCGCCGACCGATTTTGATGAGGCTGCATTCATCGTAGGTGAAGCAAAATCGCTACGTGCGGAAGGTGTGGCGCTGTCCCAGATGGCATTGCTCTACCGTTCCAATGCGCAATCGCGGGTACTGGAACATGCTTTATTCAATGCCTCGTTGCCGTATCGGGTCTATGGCGGAATGCGTTTTTTCGAACGGCAGGAAATCAAGCATGCCTTGGCGTATCTTCGGCTATTGGTCAACCTGGGCGACGACAATGCGCTGCTGAGGATTGTAAACTTTCCTGCGCGCGGAATCGGTATGCGAAGTCTGGAACAGTTACAGGATGAAGCCAAGCGGCAAGGTGGAAGCCTTTGGGAAGCAATGATTGAGAAATGCGGAGGTGGAGCGTTTTCCATACCGGAGGCGGAAGATAAAACCCCTGCCAGGTCCGAGGGCGGTAAGGGATCGGAGAAGTCAAAGAAAGGAATTGGCGGTTTTGTCGCGATGATCGAATCGATGCGTCACGTATGCGAGAAGTTACCGCTACCGGAGGTGGTGGAGCACGTTCTGGAGCATAGTGGGCTGGTGGCGCATTATCGCGCCGAACGCGAGGGAGCCGACCGGCTGGAAAACTTGAATGAATTGGTCACCGCTGCCGCCAGCTTCGTACATGAGGCGGAGGATGATAGCCTGACGGTATTTCTTGCCCATGCGTCGCTGGAAGCGGGCGAGCATCAGGCTGGCGGTGGTGAGGATGCGCTGCAGTTGATGACGGTGCACTCGTCCAAGGGTCTTGAGTTTCACAGCGTGTTTCTGAGTGGATTGGAAGAAGGCCTGTTTCCACATGATAACAGTCGTAACGAAGCAGCCGGCCTGGAAGAGGAACGGCGGTTGATGTATGTCGCGTTAACCCGGGCCCGGCGAAGGTTGTATTTGAGTTTCGCCCAAAGCCGCATGCTTCACGGTCAGACGCGCTATAACATTCCTTCGCGGTTTTTGAAGGAAATTCCGGATAGCTTGCTGAAGTGGTTACAGCCGCCGCAGAAGGCAGGAATCCGGAATCAGGAATCGAGCCTCGGGGATTACGGTCATGGATATGGCAAGCCAATCCAGCAGCCAGCGAGGCACGACTCGCCTACATCGCCCTGGCGAGTAGGACAGAATGTTGTGCACGCCAAGTTTGGTGCAGGTGTAATCGTCAATTGCGAAGGAAGCGGCGCAGACGCTCGCGTCGAGGTCAAGTTTGGCCGTGCTGGCACAAAGTGGTTATTGCTGGAGTATGCCAAGCTGGTCGGTGCATGAAGCCGGGATAGATTGGAGCTTTTGAAGAGCTGTTTTGAAGAATTGTTATACGGCTTCCGCCGAGTCCTGGAAAATGTCGCGGTAGCTTGCAAAAATGGAAGCGAACAAGGTCGGAGACACGGCCGTGATTACTGCCAGCTGTACTATTAGCGAAGGGCCTAGCAGACCGCTTGCCAGCATTATCAGTATCGTCATGACGACTACCAGCGTAATGACGTAAACCTGCAGTGGAACGATATTTTTCAGGCAGGCAATAAAGCTGGACCGCATTGCATCCAAGGCCCGCATATTGCCGAATTTTACCAGCAGTGGTGCGAACCAGACAGCCATCAAAAGCGGAATGGTCAACACGAGCGCCACCAGGGATGCGGAGAGCATATCCCCTGATACATTCTGCAACTCATTTTCATCGACCCTTTTCCCCTCCAGCAACAAACCCATCAGTACGTCGCCTCCGACCAGCATGAACACCCCAACAATCAGCACTTGCCCTACCAGATAGATTCCCCCTATCGTAATCAACGGAGATGCAGTGCCGCGAAAGCCTGCCAACAAGTGGGTAATCTCCAGTCGGCCGCCCTCTTCCAGTGTTTTGCATCCTATCATCACGCCTGCCAGGAACACCGGCGAGAGCAAAGTGAAAATAAATTGTCCTGCTATTGGAATAAGCGCTAGCGTGGCAGCGATCAGCAGCAAGGTGGCGCACAGGACAATCCATACCAGAGGAGCTCTGCGGAACAAAAAAAAGCCAGTCATTATCCACTGCCACCCCTGTTTCGCATCGACTTGCCTGACTTGCATTTTTTATCTCCGATAGGGCTGTGCCCGCCGCAAAACGTAACCGCAGTTTTATACTTAAACCCAAACCGGCTTCAGTGTGGCTTGGGATGACGCGTGGTTCTTCAGTATATGCATGAAGTGGGCAGGGTCTTTGACATGAGTGAGTTCGCCCATGCGCGGCAAATGATAATCCTGGAGCCGCGATAACCAGAAGCGCAAAGCCGCGGCACGCAGCATCACCGGCCAGGCGTCGCGTTCGTTGACAGTCAGCGGGCGGGTGCGGTGATACGCCTGGAGTAAAGACGATGTACGTGTCGCGTCCAGTTCGCCATTTTCGTTCAGGCACCAGTCGTTGGCGGCAATGGCGAGATCGTACAGCAAGACATCGTTGCAAGCGAAATAGAAATCGATCACGCCGCCCATCGCGTTGTCGTTGAACAGGACATTGTCGCGAAACAGATCTGCATGAATTACGCCGCGGGGAAGGTTTTCAAAACGATACAACGACTGAAAACGCAATTCTTCCCGAAGAACTTTCGCGTCCTCCGCATTAAGAAATGGCATAACATCAGGCGCCGTGGCCTTCCACCACTTTGGTCCGCGCGAGTTCTCCATTTTCTCAGGATAGGAAAGGCCAGATAAATGCAGGCTTGCCAGGAGTTCGCCGACTTCCGCGCAGTGCAGGGTAGTCGGATGTTCCTGAGATTTTCCGCGCAGGCAGGTGACGATGCTCGCCGGTTTACCGTTGAGCTCGCCAAGAAATTTATTGTCGAGATCAGCAATTGGGCTGGGGCACGGAATGCCATGGCGTGACAGATAGGCCATCAGGTTCAGGTAATAGGGCAAATCGGAAAAGCTCAGCTTTTCAAACAGGGTGAGAACGTACTTGCCGTGATTGGTAGTGACGAAATAATTGGTGTTTTCGATACCCGAGGAGATGCCCTGCAGATCGATCAGGGACCCGAGAGAGTAGTTTTTCAGCCAAATGGAAAGCTGATGCTGCGTGACGGTGGTATAGACGGACATGAACGGGAGCAAAGAAGGCTAAGCAGCAACAGGGAGAAGAATCTCGCTGCCTTTAATCAAAGGTCAAAACTCGCGTATTACCCACATCGGAGGACGAATGCGCTGGTCAAGGCCGCCGGTGTCGTGGGCAGAAAATGTTCCGTCCCCACGATTGTCCATCAAATAATATGGCAGGCCAATGCGGGGTGTCACCTTGATCATGTAGAGGCGCCCATTGATCCGGTACTCCTCGATCTTGTCCTCTCCACGCTTGGTGATCGTAACCTGCGGTTCCAGCGAGGCGTCCTCATCGTCCGCCCCCGGCGAAGGCAAAGGTAATTCTGGTGGTTCCGGAACCTCGGGCAAGGGCCGCAGATCCTTGGGCTGATTGGATTGCGCTGCTGCGGGTAGTGCGGAAATCAATAATAATGCAATCACTATACGACGCATGGCGCCTCCCGGCAGGGGGTCAGGGTCAATATGTTATTCTATCTGAAATGACCCGCCATTACAGATTGAGTTGGACTTCGCGCTCTGCCGCGGAAGGCTCGAACCCCCGGGTTTCATAATATTTGAATATGGCGTTCACCACTTCGCTCGGCTCATCGATCATCTGTATCAGGTTCATATCTTCCGAACCGATCATGCCTTCCGAGACAAGCACGTGCTGGAGCCAATCAATCATGCCGCGCCAAAAATCCGAACAAACGAGGATAATAGGCATTTTCCGGGTCTTGCCGGTCTGAACCAGCGTAAGTGCCTCCATTAGCTCATCAAGCGTGCCAAATCCGCCAGGTAAGACGACGTAGGCACTGGCGAACTTGACAAACATATATTTTCGCGCAAAAAAATGGCGAAAGGTCTGGCTGATATCCTGGTAGACATTGCGATGCTGTTCATGGGGAAGTTGGATATTCAGGCCGATACTGGGCGATTCACCAAAATAAGCGCCCTTGTTGGCCGCTTCCATGATACCGGGACCACCGCCGGAAATTACGGCAAAACCCGCATCGGACAGTTGCCGGGTAATCTGCTCGGTCAGTTTATAGTATGGATGCTCTGGGAGCGTACGCGCACTACCGAAAATGCTTACAGCGGGCCTGATCGAGCTCAAGCGTTCTGTCGCTTCGACAAATTCTGCCATAATTCTGAACACGCGCCACGATTCGCTCGCCGACCAGGTCTGTTCCCGAAATTCGTTCGTCATGGTACGGGCTAGCTTATCTTTCGGGCTCATTGGCAAAAACCTTTGGAGTTAGATGAAAACATTACTGCTGGTTGACGGTTCATCCTACCTATATCGCGCTTTTCATGCGTTACCAGACTTCCGCAACCGCAACAACGAGCCGACGGGGGCGATTTATGGCGTGATCAATATGTTACGCCGCCTCCACAAGGATTACGAAGCGCATTATAGCGCGTGCGTATTTGATGCAAAAGGCAAGACTTTTCGTGACGATCTTTACGCGCAGTATAAGTCGCATCGCCCTCCCATGCCGGATGATCTCGTTGCTCAGATAACGCCGCTATATGAGTGCATCAATGCGATGGGATGGCCGATGCTGATCGTGGAAGGGGTAGAAGCGGATGATGTGATCGCTACGCTGGCTAAACAGGCTGAACGGGAGAATATGCGTTGCATAATTTCTACCGGCGACAAGGATATCGCGCAGCTTGTAAATCAACAGGTAACGCTGGTGAATACCATGACAAACGAAATACTTGATGAAGCCGGCGTGGTGGCCCGGTTCGGCGTCGCGCCGTCGCGCATGATCGACTATCTGGCACTGGTCGGTGACACATCCGACAACATTCCGGGCGTACCAAAGGTCGGCCCTAAAACCGCGGTAAAGTGGCTCACGCAATACGGTACGCTGGA
This sequence comes from Nitrosospira sp. Nsp11, assembly GCF_900142705.1. Taxonomy (GTDB): domain Bacteria; phylum Pseudomonadota; class Gammaproteobacteria; order Burkholderiales; family Nitrosomonadaceae; genus Nitrosospira. The sequence goes on along the minus strand of NZ_FRBV01000001.1, from coordinate 456,001 downwards.
CAATATTGTCGCCCATGCCGATGAAATCGGCGGTGTGGTCGGCGAAAATTTACGCGGTGCTCTCGATTGGTTGAGCAAGTCTCGCGAAATCCTCGCGATCAAGTGCGACGTCGTATTGCCCGTAAATCTGCATGGCCTTGGGCTGCAGCCGCAAAATACCGCCAAATTGGCAGAACTGTATGAGCGGCTGGACTTTAAAACATGGCTGCGAGAGTTGCGGGACGTGGGTTCAGGAGAAAAGGGCGGCGAGCGTTCCCTTTCCCTGACTCGGACCTATCCGCAAGCGAGTGCGGGCGAGGTACGCGCTGACCGGGCGCCGGTAGACTACCAAACCATTGTTACGCCGGCCCAGTTCGATGAGTGGGTCATGCGTATCGATGCCGCGCCGGTTGTTTCACTGGATACCGAAACCACAGGGCTGGACCCGATGCAGGCTCAGCTCGTCGGCATCGCATTTTCCGTCGAGGCTCACCAGGGCGCGTACCTGCCGTTGGCGCACCGGTATGCCGGCGCGCCACAGCAACTGCCGATCGGTCTTGTCCTCGATAAGCTCAGGCCCTGGCTGACCAATCCGGCCAAACAAAAACTCGGGCAGAACCTGAAGTACGATAAGCATATCTTTGCCAGTTATGGTATTGCCTTGAACGGTATCGTCCATGACACGCTGCTCCAGTCCTATGTACTCGAATCCCACCGCCCGCACGACATGGATAACCTTGCATTGCGGCATCTCGGCGTCAAGACGGTCAGTTATGATGAGATCACGGGCAAGGGAGCCAGCCGGATAAATTTTGATCAGGTGGATATCGAACGCGCCTCGCGATATGCGGCTGAAGATGCCGACATCACGCTGCAACTGCATCAACACCTGTACCCTGAAATTGCGGCGGATGCAAAGCTTGAATATATTTATCGCGCTCTTGAAATGCCGGCGATGGAGATACTGTTCGACATGGAGCGCAACGGCGTACTGCTGGACTTGAAGTTGCTGGAAAATCAAAGCCGGGAACTCGGCGAAAAAATGCTGCTACTGGAGAACAGCGCGTGTTTAATCGCCGGACAGCCGTTCAATTTGAATTCAACGAAGCAGATTCAGGAAATCCTGTTCAACAAGCTTAAGCTGCCCGTCATTAAAAAAACCCCGGGCGGCGTGCCTTCCACGGACGAAGATGTGCTGCAACGGCTTGCACTGGACTATCCCCTTGCAAAAGTCCTGCTCGATTATCGTGGCCTCGCCAAGCTCAAGTCTACCTATACCGATAAGCTCCCGCGTATGGTGGATGCCGCTACCGGGCGGGTGCATACCAATTACGCGCAGGCGGTAGCAGTGACCGGACGACTCGCCAGCAACGAACCCAATCTACAGAATATTCCCGTGCGTACCATTGAAGGCCGTCGCATTCGTGAAGCATTTATCGCATCGCCGGGGCATAGCATTGTCTCCGCGGATTATTCGCAGATCGAGCTACGCATCATGGCGCATATTTCGCATGATGAAGGGATGCTCAACGCTTTCGCCAAGGGTGAGGACATCCATCGCGCCACAGCCTCGGAAGTGTTCGGCGTCCCGCTGGAAGCAGTGAACAACGAACAGCGGCGTTACGCAAAAATCATTAACTTCGGTCTGATATACGGGATGTCCGAATTCGGCCTTGCCTCTCAGCTCGGCATTGAGCGCGCGGCCGCCCGCGCTTACATGGACCGTTATTTTGCCCGTTATCCGGGTGTGGCGGACTATATGCAGCGGACCAGGGAAACTGCCAAAGAAACGGGCTGCGTAGAAACCGTATTCGGCCGACGACTACGGCTCCCGGAGATCAACAGCGCCAACGGCAATCGCAGGCAGGCTGCAGAACGTGCCGCTATCAATGCGCCGATGCAAGGCACTGCGGCGGACATCATCAAGCTTGCCATGATTGCGGTGCATGGCTGGTTGGAACGGGAAAATCTTCGCAGCAAGCTTATCATGCAGGTCCACGATGAACTGGTATTGGAAGTGCCGGCTGATGAAATCGAAATGATGAAACATGAATTGCCGAAATTGATGGGTAACGTGGCCGAGCTCGATGTGCCGCTGTTAGTGGAGGTGGGTGTTGGCTCAAATTGGGAACAGGCGCATTAAGGTAAGGGACTGCGAATAAATTATCGTTTTGCCAGCTTGGCCACCCGCCGCCGGTGGCAGGCGATCATGATAGAGATTCCGTGCTTTAATGAAAGAGCCGCCGTAAACATGGAAACGCGGAAACGAGCAAACGTGGAGGTGGCTGGCTTGCCCGATCAGCATGTGGTAATCTATTGGCTCTACGCCTTCTATCCCTATTGGCAAGCGGAAGTATTACTTGCTAATCCGGCAAAAATTACCGTAAAATCACACCCTTTTCAGTTTTAGACCCCAATAGGCAATATATACATGGTCATTATTCGATTGGCACGCGGCGGCGCCAAGAATCGCCCGTTTTTCAATATGGTAGTAGCGGACTCGCGCAATGCTCGTGATGGAAAATTCATCGAGCGCATCGGTTTTTATAATCCCAGAGCGGCTGAAGGTGAAGAAGGGCTGCGGGTCAAACTGGATCGAGTCACTTATTGGCAATCACAGGGTGCGCAGCTGTCGGACACCGTAACGAGGCTGGTCAAGCAGTTTGGCGCGAAACAAGAAACCGCAGGAAGCTAGACCGGGCACAGCGGTCGAGCCGATGGTGGTGATGGGGCATATCGTTGGCCCTTACGGTTTGTCAGGTTGGATCAAGGTTTTCCCCTATACCGAATATATAGATGGGCTGGCTGACTATCCGGTGTGGTGGTTGGGCAGCGGCAATGGCGAATGGCGCAACGTTAAGGTTAACGCAAGCGGTGTTCACGGGAACAGATTGACCGCGTTACTTGAGCAATGCGCCGATCGTAACGCAGCGGCGGAACTGAAGGGCCTGCAAATTGCAATTCCTCGCGGTCAGTTGCCGGTCTTGTCGAATAGCGGTAACGACGGCTATTACTGGTCGGATCTGATCGGGCTTGAAATCGTTAACCAACAGGGCGAAGCACTGGGGAAAGTCACTGGATTGCTTGAAACCGGCGCCAACGATGTGCTTCAAGTGCAGAGTTTGAAAGAACCCGAAAGGGAAAGATTGATTCCTTTCATCAGCCAGGTAATTGTAAAAGTAGATTTCAAGGCGTGCCGGATAACGGTGGATTGGGGCGTGGACTACTAAGAACATGGCTCGTGAATTTGATGTCGTTACCCTGTTCCCCGAGATGTTCGACGCGATCACCAAGCATGGCGTGACCGGGAGGGCGAACGCAAACGATATTTATCGTCTGCATACCTGGAATCCGCGTGAGTTTACCGTGGATAATTACCATACAATAGATGATCGTCCTTATGGTGGCGGGCCAGGGATGGTAATGTTGGCTGAGCCGCTTGAAAAAGCGCTCACTGCTGCAAGGAACCGACAGGCAGCGCTCGGCATTGCGGAAACGAAAGTGATTTATCTGTCTCCGCAGGGACGCCCGCTGGATCATGGCCTGGTTGTAGAGTTGGGCGAGCTACCGGCGCTGGTACTTCTGGCGGGACGCTATGAAGGCGTGGATGAGCGTTTGATAGGGCGTCAGGTCGATTATGAAATTTCTATTGGCGATTACGTGCTTTCTGGCGGCGAACTGGCCGCGATGGTGCTGATAGACTGCCTGGTGCGGCAGATGCCAGGCGTGCTGGGCGATCCAGAATCGGCGAACCAGGACTCATTTGTGGCGGGGTTGCTGGACTTTCCCCAATACACGCGGCCGGAGATATATCGGGGAAATGTGGTGCCTGAGGTTCTGATGTCTGGCAATCATGCCAGGATCAAGCGGTGGCGTTTACAGCAGTCCCTCGGCAGGACATGGCTGAGGCGACCGGATTTGATGGCATTGAAAGTGGAACGTGGCCTGACGAGAGAAGAAAAGGAGTTGCTGGAAGAATTCCAGCATGTCCACATCAGAAATTGAAACCAGAGAATATAAAGTAAGGAGTGCAAATGAACCTGATCGAACAACTTGAAAATGAAGAAATCAGCCGTCTCGGCAAGACAATTCCGGATTTCGCTCCTGGGGATACCGTGATCGTTAACGTCAACGTAGTGGAAGGCGACCGTAAACGGATACAGGCTTATGAAGGTGTCGTCATCGCCAAGCGCAACCGCGGTCTCAATTCGGCCTTTACTGTACGTAAAGTATCCAGCGGGGAGGGTGTGGAACGGACTTTCCAGAGCTACTCACCGCTGATTGCCAGCATAGAGATCAAGCGTCGCGGGGATGTCCGTCGCGCCAAGCTTTATTATCTGCGGGATCGTTCCGGCAAGTCGGCGCGCATCCGGGAAAAGCTTCCCGCCCGTGCTACGGTAAAGAAGGCGGCGCCGAAAGCCAGCCAACCCGAGGGTTAAGCGTAGCGCTTTTGATCGGGAGTGTGAGCGACGTTGAATTGCCGACTGCTACCTTGCAGCCTGTCGAATTTGAAGAAAATCGGCTGCAAGCGTCTGGGCGGTTTATATGTCGCCGCTTTTTAGGTCAATAGAATAACTATTGGCCTTCAAAATCCTCAAAATCTGTCCTCACCCGGCCACCTTTTAGGTGCGATTCTTCAACAGGCTGCTGGATAAGATAGGGAAACAGTCGGCCGATTGATCGGTCTGGTGGCCTTGTTGTTATATCTCAACTCTACCTGAATCCTTCGCCTGTCGCAGTTCCTGTCCCTTCAGATGGGATTAGCAACCTAGCGAAACTCTGGTCGCCCTTTTCGGGCTTAAACCAGGTCTCAGCCCGAAAAGTAGCGCTATCTCCGTTATCCCAAAACCAGCGCAGCAAATAGCCGGCGCTTAGAGCCTAGCCTCGTTTTGGTTCCGGCTTACTCTCAATTTCCTTAAGCCAGATATCGTAGACTTCATCTGGCCATAGCGATTTTATCCAGACGATCACGTCATCTATTTCCTGTTTCGTCAGTTTTCCATCCCACGCTGGCATACCGGCACCCGGGCTACCGACCCGGATCATTGTTTCCAATGTTTCGGTTGAGTGATGCCAGGCATGGGCACTGCCGTCCAAAGGAGGCGGTGGATATCTGCCGTCAGCCGCCGGTATTCGCCAACCTGGAGTGGCCTCGCCATTGGGTCCATGGCAGCTTGCGCAATTTTTGGTATAAGTGGCCTGGCCACGCTTGATTTTTTCCGGATCCAGCTTGCGCGCTGCCAAGTTTTTGGGTTGTTCCACCGGTGCCGGGACAGATGCCGCAGCTGGTGGCCCAGGTTCGGCAACAGGCGCGGCGGGTTCGGCAGTAGCCGGTGCGGCGGCTGGCGAGGCTGGTGCAGCCGGCGGCGCTTCTGTTGTGGCAGGCGGTTTGGATTCGCCGCAGCTTGCAATGATAACGATTACCGCACTTAAGAGAATGAAACGATGCATGCTCAAGGCCGCTTGCCTCCCGCGCCAACCATTCCTTGCCCGGTAAGCGGCATAATGGTCGGGACTGTAAAGAAACTTACTGGCGCGGTCAGGGAAACCTTGCTGGATCTCTCTTTCATGCCTTGAGGGGTAAGGTTACAGGATTCGATGCTCTTCATTTAAGCCTCATCACTGAATCTTTTGCGTCAGATGGACGATGCTGGCTGTAAACCGTGGTATCGCCTTGCTTGTTTATCAAAAGCACGTCATAAGGATCGCTGCGTGCTCCTTCCATTCCTGGAGAACCATGAGGCATGCCCGGAGCGGTCAGGCCAATAGCACGGGGACGCTCCTTGAGAAGGCGCTTGATATCCTGGGCGGGCACATGGCCTTCAATTGCATAGCCGTCGACCAGGGCAGTATGGCATGACCCGAGGGTAGTGGAAATTCCGGCTTGCTCGCGGGCTTCCTTGTTGCCCACATCGTGGGTATTGACCGTAAACCCGTTCGCTCGCATGTGATCAACCCATTTTGCACAGCATTTGCAGGTCGAACTCTTGTAAACCTCGACCGTCGTGGCAGTGGCATGAGCGCCGCTTCCAGCCAGTGCGCTGATGAGGATGGATCCTGCTAATAATACCTGCTTTGATATTTTCATTTGGTCTCCACTTCGATTGTTCCTTTCATACCTGGAAAATTCATACCCTTGAAATGGCCTGGCAACGGGCAGGCGAAGTCAACCGTCCCGGCTTCGGTGAAATGCCAGACCAATTCCGCGGTCTTGCCTGGAGCAACGCTGACCATGTTGGGCTCGTCAGGGTGCTCCATGTCGGGAAATTTTTTCATCATTTTATTGTGCTTATCAATGTCTTCTGGCGTACCGATCATCATCTCATGCTTTTTCTTGCCAGTATTGTTAAGCAGAAATTTAACTGTTTCACCTTGTTTTACTTTTATTTCCGAAGGCTTAAAGCGATTATCCACCATTGTTATTTCGATAGTTCGTGAAACCTCGCCGGGATCGCCGGGGCTGCCGAGGGAGGTGTCTTTTTCTCCACTGTGATGATCATGCTGCGCAAAGGCGACGGGTGAGGCCAAACCTAAAGTTAACGCAGATACGATCAAAATCTTTTTCATGTGATTTTTCTCCCGGCAGAGATTCGAATTCCCACTTTCAGTATCGATCTTATTGCTATTGGGGTACCTCAATACAAATATAGCAAAAAAAGCTCACCGGCTCGTTTTGCCCCAACTGCCAGTTGTAATCAGGGGACACATTCATTTTACATTATTATCCGGATATTATCTGATGGCTGGCTTCCATTCATTGCCTGAAATCGTACTTCGCCGCCATGAATTAACATCTTGACCGCAGGGATTGGAAAGAGGTAATGTCTTGCCGGAAATAGACTGAGAAGCGGCAGCGGAGTTCCTCACTTTCAGGTTGGCGGGGAGCTGATACCCATTTGGGGTATGCTGAGCTAACGTCTCAACCTTCGCGGATTATACAGGTGGACCTGCGAAGCGCTATGCCTTGAGTCGAACCCGTACCGTCTTGAGCATTTACTTTAAGTACAACAAGAATCTGTTATCTCGCTCCCATTCTGCTTGCCTATCCGTTTATCCAGATGAACCTACAGTACATGGGCAGTTTTTGCTCTCGCCCTAAACGTTCGCTATGCGTGTTATTTTGCCTGATAGCCCCGCTGATGCTGTCGGCTTGCCTGTCTCCCATCACGCTCAATCGAGCGGTGGGCGCTTATGATAATGCCATAACCAGCGCGGCGTCCAAGCAGCTATTGATGAACATTGCTCGTGCGCATCACCGTCAACCCATACATTTTACCGGAGTCTCAAACATTGCGGCGACGTTCGATTTCCGATTCAGTGCCGGAGCCACACCTGCCCTGGGCGGGTTGGCTGGACCGGTACTCCTGCCATTATTCGGCGGTAGCGTCGCGGAAAATCCGACCATCAGCATTGTTCCGATCGAAGGGGAAGAATTTACGAAACGGCTTCTTACCCCGTTTCACCAAAACAAGTTTACCCTGCTGCTTCGACAGCGTTTTGATATTGATCTCTTGCTGAGGCTGATGGCTCAAGAAGTACGAATTCAGCATTCTGAGCACCATGTCGCCTATCGCAACAGGCCCTCCGATACCGCGGGCTACGAAATGTTTCGCCGCGCGGTTCTTCACCTCTCGGCCATTCAGGATCAGGATCAGCTCCACGCCGAACCGTTGACCCTGGAACAAGCCTGGAGTATTCCCGCAGGGTCGGTTACGGCGGAGGGCTTTCAAGCGCTGGAGAAAGAGTTTTCCGTGCTCTATAACAGCGTGGATAATACTTTCACGCTTCGCAAACAAGTGCCTGGGCCCATTCTCATGACCAATTACGACCCAAAGACTTTGTCTACTGACGAACGCATGCGGTTGAGCCGGGAGGCGGTAGATTGGACCAGTAACGATATTGCGTTCGACATCCGTTCCGATTTTCCGGGAGGGACGTGGCCTATGAGAGGCGTTTTTCGGCTCAGAAGCTTCCATTCAGTCCTCAATTTCCTGGGCCGCTCAATCGGCGACGATCCAGAGTATGATGTCGACAAGGATCCAAGAACTCCCGCAATCCATAACGACGAAAATCCCGCCGCCACCATTGGGCTCGTTGTTTCAGACTCGGATCCCGAGGAAGCCGATCTTTCGGTGCACTCGCACGGCCGATATTACGCGGTGGACACGGCAGGACCTCTTGCGAATTGGAACCGGGATGCCTTCCAGATGTTGTACCTTCTGTTTCAAATAACCGTCACTGAGCTGCCCCGTGTTGGTGTGCCCAGTATCACTATCGCTAAATGACTTGCCGAAACCGCTAGCCCGTATTCGTATCCCTGGCATATTTCCATAGCACGCTGGGGTCACGGAGCGGATGGGTAATTTCAACCACCTTACGCCGGGATTTAATCCCGTGCTTGAGCGTCACTTGGCATTGTGGCACCCCAAATATTCCGGCGAGAAATTCAATCAGCGCAGCGTTGGCTGCGCCTTCTACAGGTGGGGCAGCCAGCCTGACTTTCATCGCGTCGCCATGCAACCCAACCGCTTCCGTTTGCTTTGCGCCCGGCTGTACGTGCAGGGTAAGGATAAGCCGTTGTCCGCCACTATCACAGCGGTACCAAGTGGAAGATGTTATTTCCGGCATCAGAACAGGCGGGAGATTTCCCCTTCCGTCCTTGCCACTACGAACAGCAGCAATTGGATAATTATCAGCACAAACAGTGGCGACAGATCAATGTTGCCGATAGGGGGAATGCGTGCCCGGATAGCCCCGAGGAACGGCCGGGTAAAACTGTCGAGTACCGGCGCCAGTGCGCTATAGGGATTGAACCAGGAAAGCACCGTCTGAATGATTACCGCCGCCATTATGATATACAGCGTCATCTTGATGATTTCCACAAGCGCCAGGAGCGCCAGCGCGCCGGCTGCAAGGCCGATAGTCGAGGTGAAGTTGTACCCCTGAAGTATGTACACACCTGCCAATAATATGAGTTGCGTAAGCCATGCCAGCAGCAACGTGGGAAAATCTATACCTCCGAAGCCGGGGATTAGGCGTCGCGCCGGTCGTACCAGAAAATCCGTAATCGCGATGAGAAATTGCGATAGCGGGTTACGATGGGGCGCCCGTAGCAACTGCATATAAAAACGCAGCAGCAGCACCAGGGAAAATAGCCCCAGAAGGGTGTCGAGGAGGAATATCAACATCTGGTTGAGCATTCAATTTCCTAAAATAATAGTCAGCGCCGTTTATATATTGCCAAACTCATCGCCCAGTTCGCGCGAGCGAGCGTTTGCGACATGTATCGCCCGCAGGATGGCGCTCTTGACTCCTTCGTTTTCGAGAGCTCGTATCGCGCGCTCGGTAGTGCCCTCGGGGGACGTCACTCGAGCACGCAGCGCGGCGGGTTCTTCACTGCTCAGGCTTGCAAGCCTTGCCGCACCGACGAAAGTATCGATACTCAACTTCCGTGCCTGGGCCGCATCCAGACCTAGTTCATGCGCTGCCTTTTGCATCGCTTCGATGAAATAAAATACATAAGCCGGGCCGCTGCCGGAGATGGCTGTAACGGTGTCCAGCAATTCCTCACGCGCAACCCACAGTACGGAACCTACCGCACCGAGTATGGCCTCTGCATCACCTCTTTCCGCTTCACACACGCCGGCCATGGCATACAAGCCGGTAACAGCCGCACCAACCAGGGCTGGCGTGTTGGGCATGGCTCGCACAATACGTGTATAACCACCGAGCCAGCGGGAAATGTCTTTTGCGCGAACACCGGCAGCGATAGAAATAACCAGGTGATTATTGAGTAGCGCCGCAAGCTCTCGTGCCACAGCGGGTAGTTGCTGCGGCTTTACCGCCAGCACAACCACATTGCTGTTGGCTACGCCTTGGAAGAGTTCCGCTACGGCCTCTACATTAAACTCCTGCTTAATCCTTTCGCGCCCTTCAGCGCTGACTTCCACCACGCATATCTGCGTGGGCAGATAACCTTGCTGCAACAGGCCACCGATCAAGGCGGAGGCCATGTTGCCGCCGCCGATGAAAGTAATGTTCATATAAACTCTAAACTCGTAATAATTGCGATGGATTGCGATCTGGAGGCGCTTGTGTCCTGGTCATGGATGCGGCGACACACATTCAGGCGAAGATGCCCGCGAAACCGGGCACGGCTGTGCCAGCGTACGCCGTACGTATTTGGCAAATGCCGAGATCGCGCTTTTCGGCAACGATCTCGGAGACACTTTCGCCTTTCATCGTGTAAAACATGTTTTTTCTTCCGGAACTCAGCCCTTACCCCTTGCGTAGCGTAACCCACCGGTAACGTAACGGGGGTAACGTAATGGGAGCTGTGGCAGTTTATCAGATTCCGCAGCAGGTAAAGCCTGTGCCCCTTACCGCAACGATGACTTTGCGCAGCTTATTTTTGACATTGTGGACAATAAAAAGTTGACCGCTGCCCCTGCCTTGCTTGCAAAATGTTTGTTCCGCACTTTCGGCAAGGCAGGCCGGTTTGTCGGTATACCCAGTACTGTTGCTGAAAATAACCGGGGTTGCCGCTGCTATCGACAAAATCACGCAAGCTGCTGCCGCCTGCTTTAATTGCGATATCCAGGATCTCTCTTATTGCCTGCACCAGTTTTTCGCATTCGATTAACTCAAGCCCGCCCGCTGGCCTCATGGGATTGATGCCAGCCCGAAAGAGCGCTTCATTTGCGTAAATATTGCCGACGCCGGCGACGATGCGGCTATTCATCAGCACTTCTTTGATGCTGGCGCTACGGTTCCGGGTCCGCTTATATAGCAGGTATCCGTTGAACGCTTCAGTGAGCGGTTCGGGGCCAAGCTGAGCCAGTAACGGGTGGCGCATGACATCAATCGATGTCCACAGTATTGCGCCGAAGCGGCGAGGGTCCTTGAAGCGGAGAGTCATGCCGTTGTCTAAAGTCAGATCGGCATGGTCATGTTTTTCCGGCACGGTTGTTGCTCCAGTTGGCAGCAACCTCAAGCTCCCCGACATTCCAAGATGCAGGATCAGCGTGCCTTTGCCACAGCCAAACAAGAGGTATTTTGCGCGCCGCTCCACCTTGTCGATTGTCACGCCGCGAAGTGTTTTATTCAGATCGGATGGCACCGGCCAGCGCAGATTTGGATTCCGTATCGTGACGCAGGCAACGCGGCGGCCTTCCAGATGGGGGGCGATTCCGCGACGGATAACTTCGACTTCAGGCAGTTCAGGCAATTGCGATTACCAAAATATGGTTCAGCTTACAAAAAATCAATCAACAAAAGCACAGCACGTCGACCGAAGCGCATTTCCGCCAGATCGGTTCCGCATACCCGGCCGGCCAGCGAAATGATGGCAGGGGCACGAGCCGGCATGGCGGCTGAGTCGAGCTGTTCGGCCATGAGAATATCATGATGAATTCGGATTCGGGCATTCCTCCCTTATCTACTGATCTCTGTGCTTCTCCATACGATTTGAGAAGTCATTTTTGAATTAACAGGGCTGGCGATAAGCACATTTACGACATCGTCGTTCTGATGTGCACTTGTGATAAGCGTAAAATATACCTAATATGTGGATTGTACTGAAGGACAGCCCCGTCCTTGACAGCCTTTTTTCGAACGTTGCGGACTTCCCCATGAGTTTTAAGATTTTTGGCGCATTGCCGCTGCTTTTCCTCGCTGCCTGTGCGCAGTTTCCTGCCAAGACCGATGTCACGACGAGCAATCAGTCGAACAAGACAGGAGTTGGACAGTCGAAATTGCCCGATCAGGAGTTGACCCCACCCATGTTGTTCGATTTCTTGCTGGGGGAGACGGCTTTTCAGCGCGGTGATCCGGAGATCGCTACCAATACTTATCTCAAGCTGGCGAGAACCACGCGCGACCCGCGTGTCGCTCAGAGAGCGACAGAAATCGCCCTTCAATCACGCCAACCCCTGCCGGCACTTGAAGCAGCGAACATCTGGGCAACGCTTGATCCGAATTCGGTCGGTGCCCGCCAGACGCTGGCAGCGCTACTGGTTAACTTTAACAGGCTGGACGAAGCCCGGCCCCATCTGGAGAAATTGCTGGCCTCTGGCGGAAGCAATATCGATGAGGCTTTTATGCAGTTGAATAGCCTGTTGGTGCGTAGCTCAGACAAAAATGCGACATTTGAGCTGGTCAGAAAACTTGCCGAACCTTATCCAAAACTACCGGAAGCACATTTCGCCGTGTCTCAGGCAGCATGGCTCGCCAATCGTTTCGATATTGCCCTGGCAGAGATGAGAAAGGCATTGGCACTTAGGCCGGAGTGGGAGATGGCGGCAATTTATGAGGGCCGAATTCTTGCGCGTGAATCCAATGCCAGCGCTATCAGATTTTTTGAACGCTATCTTGAAACCTATCCCAAAGCCAACGATACGCGCATTACCTACGCCCGGTTATTGCTGGCGGAAAAAGATTACATCAAGGCACGCGACCAATTTCAGCAATTGCTGGCGGAAAATCCGGATAATGCCGATGTCGCTGTGGCTGTAGGTTTGCTTTCAATGGAATTGCGGGAATATGGCTTGGCCGAATCCAATTTCAAGAGAGCGCTGGAGTTGGATTACAGAGACCCGGGCATGGTGCGTTTTTACCTTGGTGGCATTCATGAAAAAACCCAGGATGATGCCTCCGCGATGGAGTGGTATCGCTCAGTAACGGCTGGCGCACAGTATCTTCCGGCACAGATAAAGTATGCCATCCTGCTGAGCAGAAAAGGCAAAATCGACGAGGCTTTACAGCACTTGCAGCAATTGCCGGTGACGAACGACCAGCAGCGTGCGCAATTAATGATCGCCGAGGCGCAATTGCTGCGCGAGGACGGTTCGTACCGGAAAGCGTTCCAATTGCTGAGTAATGGCCTCGAGAAGCTTCCTGACTCTCCTGATTTGCTCTACGACCGCGCGTTGGCAGCGGAAAAAATCGGTAAATATGAAATTCTGGAGCAGGATTTGCGTAAGTTGATCCAATTGAAGCCGGATCATGCTCATGCTTACAATGCCCTTGGCTATAGCCTTGCAGAACGTACTGACCGCCTGCCGGAAGCGCTTGAACTCATCGAGAAGGCTATCACCCTTTCTCCTGGTGATCCATACATAATGGACAGCCTGGGGTGGGTGCATTACCGCATGGGCAATCTCAACCAGGGGCTCAACTACCTGAGACAGGCATTCGGGCTGGCGCCGGACCCGGAAATTGCAGCCCATCTGGGAGAGGTGCTATGGGTACAGGGAAAAAAGGAAGAGGCTACAGAGGTTTGGGAGGCAGCGCTCAAGAATCATCCTGGCAATGAGGCATTGCTCAGCACAATGAAAAAATTCATGAAGTAGTATAATCCCAGATAATCCATTGGGACGCGAGATGATGGCGAGGCAGGTTGCGAGACAGTTTTGCCGGTTGAGAGAAGTCCATAGTTTGGTTTATGGACGCCGCGCAGGTAGCAAAAATGGCGGCGAAAATGGCCGCCAACTAACCGCCAGCACTCGGACAGGCTCGCGGAGCCGCCTAATGAATTGTCTGGGATAATATGAGTCATTCTGGTATTGCGACGATGCAGCCAGGCATCCGGGTGGGTCTGCCGTTAAAACAAGATTTCGTTTTCTCTTGGCAGGTTTTCATATTCTGCATACTGCTCATACCGGTTTTTTTTTCGGGGTGCGCTACTTTCAGCAGTCATACCCACAAAAATGCCGTCAGCACTATCGTCACCGAACCTGTTGCCGGTCTGACCAACGCGACGGCAGCGGATTTCGGGCTTATTGGCAGGGTATCGGTGAAGGGCGGCAAAGAAAGCTTCTCAGGTGGAGTACAATGGCGTCACAGCGACAGAGGCGATGAAATTCTTCTGCTTTCTCCATTAGGTCAGACGCTGGCGCAAATTCAGCACACTACCGATGGCGTATACCTGACTACCTCCGAGCACAAGCGTTATTACGCGACCGATGTGGAAAGCCTGACGGAACAGGCGCTAGGGTGGCGATTGCCCCTCATAGGGTTGCAATACTGGGTACAAAGCCTGAATTCGCCCACTACGGCATCGGCGATAGACCTGGACATGGACGGGTCCGTGGTGGCTATTCGGCAGGACGGATGGGAAATTGATTATGCGGGCTATGCCCCTGCGGCGCTGACACAAGCCAGGCAGTCCGGGACTACGTATCCGAGTCCGAGGTTATTGGTACTTAAGCGAAACGGTCTTCAGATAAAACTCATAATAGATAACTGGAACCCAGGGGACCGCTGAAGCCACGTGGATTTGATGACCAGACTTGCTTGCCCTGCTCCCGCCAAACTTAATCTGTTCCTGCATGTAGTAGGACGTCGGGAGGATGGCTATCACCTGTTGCAAACTGTGTTCCGATTGTTGGATTTTTCGGATCAGCTTCATTTGGCGCCACGGACAGACGGCTTGGTTAAGTTGCATACGCCAACTCCCGGTGTACCTGAAGACAAGGATCTGTGTGTGCGTGCCGCAAGGTTGCTGCAACAGGAAAGCGGCATTTCTCTGGGTGTCGATATCTTTCTAGAGAAGCGTATTCCGATGGGAGGCGGGCTGGGAGGCGGCAGTTCCGATGCGGCCACGACATTGCTTGGACTCAACCGTTTGTGGGGCTTGGGCTGGAAAAAGAGTCGGCTATTAGAACTGGGACTCAGATTGGGTGCGGACGTGCCGGTATTCATCTTCGGAACCAATGCCTTTGCTGAAGGCATAGGCGAAGCGCTTTCGGCTATCGCCCTGCCAGACGCATGGTATCTGGTCCTGACGCCGTCCGTGCACGTGTCGACCGCGCAGGTTTTTGGCAGCAAGGAATTGACACGAAACACAATCCCAATCAAAATACCGCCCTTTTCCATCGAGCACGGGCATAATGATCTGGAACCGGTGGTATGCCGGCTATATCCAGATGTGGCGCGCCATCTTGAATGGCTGAAGCAGCTCGATGGTCCCCGGATAGCTGCAATGACGGGCTCCGGCGCTTGCGTATTTGCGGAGTTCGCCACAGAGCGGGCGGCAAGGTCGGCGCTGTCGCAAGTTCCGTCCGGTATGAATGGTTTTGTGGCACAGGGACTGAACCATCATCCCATGCATGATTTTGCGGAATAGTTATTGGGGAGTCGCCAAGTGGTAAGGCACCGGATTTTGATTCCGGCATTCGTAGGTTCGATCCCTACCTCCCCAGCCAGTTTTCAGGTTTTGAAATATAAGGAACCTCCGAATAATCCCACGCGCACTCCACGGAAGCGTAGTCAGGCTTCCAGGCCCAGCCGGATCAGACGTGCGAGAGCCGCTTGTATTCGCTTGAATCCCTCAGTTCCAGGTTTAGAATTTTCAAACTTATAGCTTCCAGCCATGGCCTACGATAGCTTGATGGTTTTTACCGGCAACGCCAATCCCAAGCTGGCTCAGGATGTGGTGCGGCATCTGAATATCCGTATCGGCCGTGCCACGGTAGGTCGTTTCAGCGACGGCGAGGTGATGGTGGAAATCCTCGAGAATGTCCGAGGCAAGGATGTGTTCGTGTTGCAATCCACCTGCATGCCTACCAACGATACACTGGTAGAACTGCTGGTCTTGGTGGACGCGTTGAAGCGGGCTTCCGCTGGGCGAATCACGGCGGCGATACCCTATTTCGGCTACGCCCGCCAGGATAGACGGCCGCGTTCGGTGCGGGTGCCAATCACCGCCAAAGTGGTAGCTAACATGCTGACCACCGTCGGGATAGACCGATTGTTGACCATGGATCTGCATTCCGACCAGATTCAGGGATTTTTCGATATTCCCGTGGACAATATTTATAGCATGCCGATCCTGCTGGGCGATCTGTGGAAAAACGATTACCAGAACCTGGTAGTGGTTTCTCCTGATGTGGGCGGAGTGGTACGGGCCAGACAGATGGCAAAACGCCTGGAATGTGATTTGGCAATCATAGATAAACGCCGCCCCAAATTTAACGTCGCCAAGGTAATGAACATTATCGGCGAGGTTGAGGGGCGTACCTGCGTAATCATGGATGACATGGTAGATACCGCCAATACCCTGTGTGAAGCAGCCCGTGCCTTGAAGGAGCAAGGGGCGGAGCGAGTGCTCGCTTATTGCACCCATCCGGTACTGTCGGGCAACGCCGTGGAACGCATCGAGAATTCCGCCCTTGATAAATTGGTGGTCACCGACACAATTCCGCTACGGGAGGACGCCAAAGCTTGTGTTCGTATTCATCAGCTGAGCGTGGCCAGTCTGTTGGGGGAAACGATGCTGAGGATCAGCAATGAAGATTCTGTGAGCTCACTGTTCATGGAATAAGAAGGACATATCTACGAATTCGGAAGAAGAGAAAAAAGAAATATCTCAACAAGAATTTCGGGAACGGTACAAGTTTTATTAATCAGGATCATCTGGTCGCGGATGATCCACATTTTGGAGAAAACAGATGCAAATTGAAATCAGCGCCAGAAAGCGCGTACTGCAGGGCAAGGGTGCGAGCCGCCGCCTGCGTGGTTCCGGTGTCGTCCCGGGAATCATCTACGGCGGAGAAAACCCGGCCCAGGCAATCGAGCTGGATCATAATAATCTTTATCATAAGCTCAAGCTCGAAGCCTTCCATGCCTCCATCCTTTCCATGGATGTGGAAGGCCAGAAAGAACGGGTTCTATTGCGCGACATCCAGATGCACCCGTTCAAGCTTCAAGTGCTGCATATCGATTTCCAGCGTGTCGACCCGAACAAGAAAATACACATGAAAGTGCCATTGCACTTCATTAACGCGGACATTGCCCCCGGAGTGAAGCTTTCCGGCGGGATCGTCAGCCACGTGCTTACCGAACTGGATATTTCCTGCTTACCCAAAGACCTGCCCGAATTCATTTCGGTGGATCTGGCCGAGCTGGCTTCCGGAAATACGTTGCACCTGAGCGATCTGAAGCTGCCGGAAGGTGTGGAAATTCCGGCGATCACCAAGGGCGACAATTTGCCTGTGGCGACCATCGTCATTCCGCGAGCAGTGGCAGCGGAGGAAGCCGCCGCGGTCGTGGCCGCGGGCGATATCCCGACAACGGTACAGAAGAAAGAAGCTCCAAAGGAAGGGGAGAAAAAGGATTCCGGCAAGAAAGACGGCGGAAAGAAAAAATAAACCCTGTAATTTACGTGAGGCCCGCTGGAGCCATGTCTGTTCCAGCGGGCTTTTCTTTAATGAACAAGCGTATTTTTCCTGTTACGTTCAATGAAACTCATTGTCGGTCTTGGCAACCCCGGTAAGGAATACGCGGCCACTCGCCATAACGCTGGCACTTGGTGGCTATCCCGCCTGGCTGATGAATTGCGTATCACATTGAAAGCGGAAGCCAGATTTCACGGCTTGTGTGCGCGCATTGGGCAGGGTGATTCAGAGTTGTGGCTGCTCAATCCTCAAACCTATATGAACGTAAGCGGAAAATCCGTTGCAGCCTTGTGCCGCTTTTATAAAATTCAGCCCGAAGAGATTCTCGTGGTTCATGATGAACTGGATTTGCCGCCCGGAACCTCCAGACTGAAGCTGGACGGTGGATTGGGTGGACACAATGGCTTGAAGGACATCGCTGCTCATCTTGCCACCAGAGAGTTCTGGCGCCTGCGCATTGGCATCGGTCATCCAGGCGATAAAAACGCCGTGGTGAATTATGTATTGCAGCCTCCCCGCCGGGAAGAAGCGGCGCTGATAGACGACGCTATTCACCGCAGCCTGGAAGTCTGGCCGCTCATCGCGGAGGGCAATTGTCAGGCAGCGATGATGAAATTGCACACCAAAAGTAAGGAATAAACGGTAAGTCTTGCGAAAGACCGGCGGTTCATCTCATCTTTACATTTCAGGATTCATTTAGTCTGAAATCTTCTAATCTTTACAGTTCGAAAAACTTATGAGCCTGAAATGCGGTATCGTTGGTTTGCCCAATGTGGGGAAATCCACTCTATTCAATGCACTGACTAATGCCGGCATAGCCGCGGAAAACTATCCGTTCTGCACCATCGAGCCCAATGTCGGTATCGTCGAGGTTCCCGATAAGCGTTTAACTGCGCTCTCCGCCATCGTCAAGCCGCAAAAAGTGCAACCCGCCATCGTCGAGTTCGTTGATATCGCCGGTCTTGTGGCGGGCGCATCCAAGGGCGAGGGGCTGGGAAACAAATTCCTTGCCACCATCCGCGAGACAGACGGCATCGTCAATATGGTGCGTTGCTTCGTCAATGACAACGTCGTGCATGTTGCCGGTAACGTCGATCCGGTTTCGGATATCGAAACCATACAAACCGAATTGGCGCTAGCCGATCTCGCTACGACGGAAAAGGCATTGCATCGAGAAACCAAGCTCGCCAGATCCGGCGATAAGGATGCGATCAAGTTGGTGGCGCTACTGGAAGCGACACGGGCACACCTCGACCAGGGTAAACCCGTCAGAAGTATGGGGCTGGACAAGGAACAACAACAACTGCTGCAACCGCTCTGCCTGCTGACCGCCAAGCCAGCCATTTACGTGGCCAACGTCGATGAAAAGGGCTTCACTGATAATCCGTTGCTGGGCCGAGTGGAAGAATATGCCGCGCGCGAGGGTGCGCCGGTGGTAGCAATATGCGCAGCTCTCGAATCGGAAATTGCAGAGATGCAGGACGAGGATAAGCAAATCTTCCTGGACGATATGAATCTGGAAGAGCCGGGATTGAATCGTCTGGTTCGTGCAGCATACCAACTGCTCGGCCTTCAAACTTATTTCACCGCCGGCGTGAAAGAAGTGCGCGCCTGGACCATATCAAAAGGAGATACCGCGCCCCAGGCCGCCGCAGTGATTCATACAGATTTCGAGAAAGGCTTCATCCGCGCCGAGGTTATCGCTTACGAGGATTTCATCGCTTGTAAAGGCGAGCAGGGCGCCAAGGAAGCCGGAAAAATGCGACTCGAAGGCAAGGAGTATGTGGTCAAGGATGGAGATGTGATGCACTTTCGGTTTAACGTCTAAGCGCTCGCGTTCTGACGTTTGAGAAGCATCAGGAAATTCGAAAATTCTTTCATGCCGGTTGCTCATGGGCCTTTTTGAATCAGGTCCAAAATCTGTTGTAATTTCCTTTGGCTCGTCAATGACGAATGATCTTGTCGGTCATTGAAGAACACAACGTTATTGTCCTCACTGACGGCGGCGCATGCCGCAACCCCTCTTTGAAGTAGTCGATGTCCAAATAGCGGCGTTCGAATATTGATGCGGCGCAGATACCGCCGGTATTTCTTGGGCAGTTCGACAACGTCAGCTTACCGAACCACAAGCGGTGGCTACCTCACCTCACCGAGTTACAGCAGTTTGGGACCCAATCTCTTTGGGATCGTCATCTTTAAGCTGGACATGTATTCCAGTTCTGCTAGGCTTCTAAGAAATAGAGTGGGATAAATATGAAAAGGAGGTAACGTTATGAGATACAAAGTCCTTATAACACCTGCTGAGCCATCTATAAAAGGCGAGCCTAATTACAGTGGCGTTCTAGCCGACTACAATATTGAAGCTGACTCGGAAGCTGAAGCTGGAGATTTGGCGTTCACTCGATTTTGTCAGGAAAAACCTTATCACTCTCTCAATCGCGATGATTACATCATTAACGTGCATTGAAAATCGGATATGTCATGTCAGGTCTGATCTGCGCTGAGTGGAAACGCGCTGTAGATCTGCCTTAAAACATACCGTGCCATTTTCGATATCCACCTATCAGTATTTTACTCGGGTTCGATTTCCTGTTTCCTATGTCCACTTCTTACCCTTAATCACACAAACTCCGTATTTCGGTATTAATCCGAGGTTCGTTCAGCTATATTTCCGTGCACCATTCTCAGTTTGATGAGTGGATTGCTCAATAGTTTGGTAGGTCGGGCTGCGCCCGACGATCAAAAAACGATGTCGGGCGCAGCCCGACCTACAGTGCTACGCTTCACCCATCCTGCTGCACGCCAAAAGCATATTCAGGTATATCCGCAGCTCCATCTTGTAATCCGCGCTTGCAGCCCATATTTTCCGGTTAGGCAAGTGGTTGAGGTATAATTCCATTTTTTCTATTCCGCTGTATTGGAGGGCTGTCATGCCGATCTATGAATACCGTTGCGGGTCCTGTGGTTTTGAAAAAGAATATCTGCAAAAGGTGAACGATGCGCCGGTTGCGGCGTGTCCCTCGTGCGGCAGCGATGCTTATGTCAAGCTTATTTCCGCTGCGGGCTTTCAATTGAAGGGTAGTGGCTGGTACGTTACCGATTTCAAGAACGGTGCAAAGCCAAAACCGAAATCTGATGCGGAAGCGCCAGCCGCTGTCAAGAGTGAAACCGGACCTGCAGCAGCACCAGCTTCGGGCGCTGCGTGCCCAGCTTGCCCGGGTGAGTAAGCTTGCAACCTGCTAACGTGAAACGCTATTTCATTACGGGGCTTTTGATCTGGGTACCGCTGGGCATTACCGCCTGGGCGTTGAAATTTCTCATTGGTACCATGGATCAGTCCCTGCTGCTCTTGCCGGAGGCCCTGCGCCCTGAAGCGCTTGTGGGCGTATATGTGCCCGGCGTCGGTACTGTATTGACCTTGCTTGTGGTATTTCTCACCGGCTTGCTGACGACGAATATCATCGGCCAGCGGCTGGTGATATTCTGGGAAGGCGTTTTATGGCGCATACCGGTCGTAAAATCGATCTATTACGGGGTCAAGCAAGTCAGCGACACGCTGTTTTCCAGTCAGGGGGAGGCGTTCCGCAAGGCATTGCTGGTGCAATATCCGCGTAAGGGTTCGTGGACGATCGCATTCATGACCGGGCACCCGGGCGGTGATGTGGCCAACCATCTCAAGGGAGACTATGTGAGTGTCTATGTGCCGACTACACCCAACCCTACTTCCGGATTTTTCCTGATGATGCCGAAAAGTGATGTGATCGAGCTCGACATGAGTGTGGATGCGGCATTGAAATATATTATTTCAATGGGTGTCGTCGCACCCGGCAATGGTAAAAAAGATGCGAGCCAATCACAGGCAGCGCTGCTGCATGGCGCTGCCAGTTCTGCTTCAAGCGACAAATCCTGATTTCTTTTTCCCCCGATTACAGAGCTGTCATGCGTACTGACTACTGCGGCCTCATTGATGCCAAATATCTGAAGCAGAATGTCACCCTCTATGGCTGGGTGCATCGCCGTCGCGACCATGGTGGCGTCATATTCATCGATCTGCGCGACCGCGAGGGGTTGGTGCAGGTGGTATGCGATCCCGACAATGCGCCCACTTTTGAAAGCGCGGAGAAAATTCGCAACGAGTTCGTACTCAGAGTTACCGGCACGGTAAGACCCCGTCCTGCTGGGACCATCAACCCCGACCTCGTCAGCGGTGAAATCGAGGTGCTGGCACAGTCCATCGAGATACTCAATGCTTCGCTCACGCCACCGTTTCTGATGGACGATGAAAACCTGAGTGAAGCCGTGCGCCTGGAACATCGCTATCTCGATCTGCGACGTCCGAAAATGCAGGAAAACCTGCGGTTGCGCTACAAGGTGGCGATGGCGGTTCGCGTATTTCTCGACCAGCATGGCTTCATCGATGTTGAAACGCCCATGCTGACCAAATCGACGCCCGAGGGTGCGCGCGATTACCTGGTGCCGTCGCGTGTCAACACGGGACATTTTTTCGCGCTTCCACAATCGCCGCAGTTGTTCAAGCAGCTCCTGATGGTGGCCGGATTCGACCGTTACTACCAGATCACCAAATGCTTTCGCGATGAGGATTTGCGCGCCGATCGCCAGCCGGAATTCACCCAGATTGATATCGAGACGTCTTTCCTGAACGAAGCCCAGATCATGGCGCTGATGGAAGAGATGATTTGCGGAATATTCAAAAGCGCAATGAATATTGATCTACCAAGTCCCTTCCCGCGCCTGGCTTACGGAGAAGCGATGTCCCGGTACGGCTCGGACAAACCGGATTTGCGTGTCTCGCTGGTTCTGACCGAGCTTACCGATGTGATGCAGGATGTGGAATTCAAGGTCTTCCGCGAAGCCGCCCTGAAAACCCGCGGCAGGGTGGCCGCGCTCCGGGTACCGGCGGGTGGGACATTATCCCGTAAGGAAATAGATGACTACACGAGTTTTGTAGCCATATATGGGGCGAAGGGGCTGGCCTATATCAAAGTTAACGCGCTGGAAAAGGGTCTTGAAGGCCTGCAGTCGCCGATACTGAAATTTCTGCCAGAGGCAGTAATACAAGTTATCCTGGAACGTACAGGCGCGGAAGATGGCGATCTCATATTTTTCGGCGCGGACAAGGCCCAGGTGGTGAATGAGGCGCTTGGTGCGTTGCGCGCCAGGGTCGGGCATGACCGTGGACTTGCCGAATCTGGCTGGAAGCCTTTATGGGTAGTCGATTTTCCCATGTTTGAGCGCGATGAGGAAGAAAACCGCTGGAAAGCCTTGCATCATCCGTTTACCTCTCCTGCGGATGGCCACGAAGACCTGCTGGAGAGTGATCCCGGAAATGCATTATCCAGGGCGTACGATATGGTGCTGAATGGCTCGGAAATTGGCGGTGGTTCGGTGCGCATCCATCGCCAGGAAGTACAGTCAAAGGTATTCCGCGCGCTGAATATCGGCGCCGATGAGGCGCGTGAAAAATTTGGTTTTCTGCTGGAAGCATTGCAATACGGCGCGCCGCCTCATGGCGGCATCGCGTTTGGACTCGACCGTATCGTTGCCATGATGACGGGCTCCGAATCAATCCGCGATGTCATTGCTTTTCCGAAGACGCAGCGCGCCCAATGCCTGCTGACCCATGCGCCCAGCGCGGTGGCTGAAAAGCAGTTGCGCGAATTGCACATCAAGCTTCGAAATATGTAAGCGCCAAAAGCAAAAGCTCGGAGCATGCTCGCGCGGAGATCCGGATTGAAAACAGCGCTCTCCGCAGGTCGGAGTAATTTTTCCAATCTCTATTCTTTGCGAAGTCTTCGCGGTGAAAATTTATAAGACGCCGGTTTCCGTCCTGGTAATTATCCACACGCCGGATAGGCAGGTTCTGTTGCTGGAGAGGGCGGATCATCCCGGGTATTGGCAATCGGTTACGGGGAGTCAGAATCAAGGCGAAACGCTTCTGCAAACGGCAGCGCGCGAAGTGGCTGAGGAAACCGGACTGGATGCCAGTTGCTACGAGTTGACCGACTGGAACATTCAGAGCGAATACGAGATTTATGAGGAATGGCGGTGGCGGTATGCACCTGAGGTGACGCACAATACCGAGCATGTTTTCGGCCTGCTCGTGCCGGCGCCGGTTCCGGTCTTGGTGGCAGCAAGAGAGCATCTCCGCTTTGCCTGGTTTCCTTGGGAGAAAGCAGTGGAAAAGGTTTTTTCACCGACTAACGCAGAGGCGATACGAAAGCTGGCGTCAGATAAAAGCGACAGAAATAATCGTAGCGAAAAAAATCCATGCCTGGAGCCGGGTAGAACCGATAGTTAGGATATTGGTCTGATAAAGTATTTTCCAGGCAGACCTTTGGATAGCTACCCGAGTTGCCAGCAGGATACTGGAGCATAATCGTGGCAAAACAGCATCTGTAATGAGCTGTTTCAAAAATGAAATGCTCCGTGCAGATGGACCGCGTCAACGGCGCATATGCCTTGAATTATTCCAGTTTTAACAGCTCAGTTGCATTGCAGTTGCCAACTCGGCTCTTGATAAGCGATCCATGTGGGTCCTATTAGAGGTTGTCTAACCGTTTCCAGAGGAAAGAACAGGAGTAGCCATGTCAGCGGAAGCTATTGCATTTGAACGTTTTGATAACTTGAAAGATGATGACTGCGCGCAGCGCATTGTGGAGGCTAAAGCCGCACTCGGAAAGCGCGTCGTTATACTCGCTCATCATTATCAGCGTGCAGACGTTTACAAGCATGCCGATCTCACTGGCGATTCCCTGAAGCTATCGCGCCTTGCCGTGGAAACCGATGCGGATTATTTGGTATTTTGCGGGGTGCATTTCATGGCTGAGGTGGCGGATGTTCTCTCCAAGCCGGAGCAAATCACCATCCTGCCTGATCTCGCAGCCGGTTGCTCAATGGCGGATATGGCAAGTCTTTCCAAGGTGGAGCGTGCCTGGCGCGAGTTGTCGGAAGTGCTTGACCCTGATGAGACGATCACGCCCGTGACCTATATTAATTCGGCCGCTGATCTAAAAGCCTTTTGCGGCGAGCACGGTGGTATCGTCTGCACTTCCAGCAATGCGACAAAGATTCTGGAGTGGTCCTTTTCGCGCCGCGAAAAAGTACTGTTTTTTCCAGATCAGCATCTGGGCCGCTGGAGCGGCCACAAGCTGGGGGTTCCACTGGACGAGATGGCGGTGTGGGACTTTGATGAGCCGTTGGGCGGGCTGACGCCAGAGCAAATCAGGAAAGCAAAAATCCTGCTATGGCAGGGGCATTGTTCGGTGCATCAGATGTTTCAGCCGCAGCACATACTGCGATTCCGCAATCAGCATCCGGACGGAAAAGTGATTTCACATCCGGAATGCAGTTTCGAAGTATGTAAAAATTCCGATTTTGTTGGCTCTACCGAGTACATCATCAAGACCATCCGCGAAGCGGAGGCGGGAACCCGCTGGCTGGTGGGTACCGAACTGAATCTCGTCAGCCGTATTGCGGAGGAGTTCAAACCCGAAGGAAAAATAGTGCAGTTCATGGCCTCGACAATCTGCATGTGCTCCACCATGGCGCGCATCGATCCACAACATCTGGCGTGGACGCTGGAAAACCTGGTCGAGGGCGAAGTGGTGAATCAGATCAATGTGCCGGCTGCTGAAGCGGTACTTGCCAAGCTGGCACTGGAGCGGATGCTGGAGGTTTCAATATAATGAAAAGATACGATTTCTCCAGGGAACCGGAAACGGATATCGGCGGGGAGCATGCATATCAATTTTCCGGGATAAGCTGACGTTCACCATATGCTCAATAAGCTGCATATCGCGACCTATAACATTCACAAAGGTTTTTCCCATTTTAATCGGCGCATGGTGTTGCATCAGTTGCGTGACAGCTTGCGCGCGCTTAATGCAGACATCATTTTTTTGCAGGAAGTGGTCGGCCTCCACAAGGGGCACGCGGCGCGTTTCGAAAACTGGCCATGCAACCCCCAGTACGAGTTTCTTGCCGATTCGGTCTGGTCGGATTTCGCATACGGAAAAAACGCGGTATATACTGAAGGGCATCACGGCAATGCAATTCTAAGCCGCTACCCTATTATGCGATGGATCAACCTCGATGTTTCGGCGCATCGTTTCGAGAGCCGGGGCCTGCTCCATTGCGAGATCGATGTTCCTGGCTGGCCGGAAAGGCTTCACTGCATATGTGTGCACCTGGGGCTGTTCAAGAGAGGGCAATCCCAGCAATTGCAAGTGTTGGGGCAGCATATCGAGCAACTGGTCCCGCGAGGGGCGCCGCTGGTCATTGCCGGAGATTTCAACGATTGGCGCGAAATGGCGAGCCGGGTTCTGGTTGAGCGATTTAGACTGATC
This sequence comes from Nitrosospira sp. Nsp11, assembly GCF_900142705.1. Taxonomy (GTDB): domain Bacteria; phylum Pseudomonadota; class Gammaproteobacteria; order Burkholderiales; family Nitrosomonadaceae; genus Nitrosospira. The sequence continues at coordinate 430,482 of NZ_FRBV01000001.1, read as the reverse complement.
GAAGCTTTTGAGTCGACTGAGGGTAGGGCGGCGCGCAGCTATCCCTCGGCATTACCGTTGTTCCGGCTCGACCGCATTTATGTGCGAGGGTTCCAGGTAGAAAAGACGCAGGTGCATCGAGGCCATCCCTGGTCGAAAACTTCGGATCATGCTGTGCTGTCGGCGACAATGACGCTCAGATGACATTACCCGAACCGCACAGCCAGGTCACCGCTGCTGCTGTGCTGCTAAGGACGGGCGGGGTAGTGGCCTTTCCCACCGAAACGGTTTATGGCCTGGGGGCGGATATCTCAAGCCCGTCCGCTGTGAGACGCATATTCGAGATCAAAAAGCGGCCTGCGGATCACCCGCTAATTGTTCATCTTGCGGGCTCATCCGGCTTGCAACGCTGGGCGCAAGAAGTGCCCGAACAGGCCTGGCATTTGGCCGAATGCTTCTGGCCGGGGCCGCTGACTCTGGTATTGCGGCGCAGCCGTCACGTGCCGGAAAGTGTAACGGGAGGCCAGGATACGGTTGGGTTGCGGGTGCCGGATCACCCCGTCGCGCTTGCCTTATTGAATGCACTGGGCCCGGAGAAAGCGCTTGCCGCACCGTCCGCCAACCGGTTTGGGCGTATAAGTCCCACAACGGCGGCTCACGTGCGGGAAGAGCTGGGTGAGTCGGTAGATATGATTCTGGATGGCGGCCCATGCCGAGTTGGCCTGGAAAGCACAATTGTCGGCTTTGATGGCCAAATGGCCGTTATATTGCGGCCTGGCGGCATCCCGTTGCCGGCACTGGCAGAGGTATTGAAAGGCAGGGTGACACTATCCGGACAAGAGGAGCTTGCTGTACGCGTGCCGGGTGCGCTCAAGTCTCACTATGCGCCGGAAACGCCATTGGAGCTCTGGCCTTCGGGATCATTATCCCCCCGCGCGCTCCAACTTGGAGCAAAAGGATTGCGCGTTGCGGTAATAGCTTGGTCGGACCAACAAATGGATCATGCCGAAAACAAAAATATCGTCTATTTTTCCATGCCTGCTGAACCGGCGGGATACGGTCGTCTTTTATATGGAACATTGCGCCGTTTCGACCATGAACGGTTCGATTGCTTGCTAGTGGAAGCCCCTCCGGATAACCCAGGCTGGATGGCGATTGCGGATCGGTTACAACGCGCAAGTTGTGCCGTTCAGCGCGATGATTGAACTATAGCGTGTCATGGCAAAGAGTCTTGAAAATAAAGCGATAAGGTGGAGGTAAAGGTGGCGATGAATAGCGCGGTTCGTGCGGTACTGTTTGACGTTGACGGCACATTGGCTGATACCGAGCGTGACGGGCACCGTCTCGCTTTCAATGCCGCGTTCGAAGAGTTCGGCCTCGACTGGGAATGGGGAGTCGAACTCTATGGCGAACTGCTGGCTATAACGGGCGGAAAAGAGCGCATCCGGCACTTCATGGAAAACTATGCACCTGCGGAACTGAGCAGAAGCGGACTGGATGAGTGGATAGCAGGCTTGCATAAGGTGAAAACGAAGCACTATGTGAATTTGCTCGAAAGCGGCGGAATTCCGCTACGTCCCGGTGTGGCTCGCCTGATTCATCATTTGCTCGATACGAATATAAAAATGGCTATTGCGACTACCACGACACCAGAAAACGTAACTGCACTTTTAAAATCTACGCTAGGGGAGGATTCCCCCGGCTGGTTCGATGTTATTGGCGCGGGAGACATTGTTCCCGGAAAAAAACCCGAACCGGATATTTATCACTGGGTACTTGATCAACTGGGGTTGCCGGCACAACAATGCGTGGCAATAGAAGACTCTGAAAACGGGCTGAGAGCATCGCTTGCTGCAGGGCTCGATACGGTAATCACGATTAGCGATTACACTCGACTACAGGATTTTAGCGGAGCGGCGGTAGTATTGTCGGATCTGGGCGAACCGACGCAACCATTTACTATGCTACAGGGGAATCTGCCTGTCACCGGTTGGGTGGATAGTGCACTACTGCTGAGGTTGAAGGGTTGAAATACCGGGGAAAGCCATAGAGCCGCCTGCAATAATCATCGCCCACTTCAATCAAAATCCGCGCCCCAAAATTGGAATTGTCATCTGGAAGAGGTAGTATCGGTTTTGATTGCTGGCAATTGCTGACAGAAAAATAAAATGCTGAATCCCCGCACCACTATTTATTCCCGCCGAATGCTTCGACTCTTTGAAGCCGCAGGACTCATCGTTATCGCGTTGGCCACGATATTCGCAGGTTATCAAGAAACCATGCTGATGGTACACAACGCCAGAGTTACGCTTGCAGATCTGCTGCTGATGTTTCTCTATCTTGAAATCCTGACTATGGTGGGGTTATATTTCGAGTCCGGCAAGCTGCCGGTACGATTCCCTCTTTACATCGCAATGGTGGCGATGGCGCGATATGTGACCGTCGATATCAAGGAGATGGATAGTATGAGGCTGCTCGGTGTCTCCGCCTCGATTGTACTGGTCGCATTGGCGGTTCTGGTCATCCGTTTTGGACATGTGCGTTATCCCTACCTGGAAGACCTGGAGGATCTGGAAGACGCGACGTCCAGAAAAACGCGTCCCCTCGATTGAAATGAAGGGCATTAGATGAACAATCCTGTGGTTGGCGTAATAATGGGTAGCAGTAGCGATTGGGAAGTCATGAAGCATGCGGCTAATATATTGAGTGAGTTTAATGTGCCTTACGAGGCCGAGGTGGTTTCCGCTCATCGTACTCCGGATCGCATGTTCGAGTATGCGGAAACCGCAGTCAAGCGAGGGCTCAAGTGTATTATCGCTGGTGCCGGCGGTGCGGCCCATCTCCCTGGAATGATTGCCGCCAAGACTATCCTGCCGGTACTGGGCGTACCGGTTACCTCCAGGCAGCTTAAAGGGCTGGACTCGCTTCTTTCCATTGTGCAGATGCCCAAGGGTATCCCCGTCGCCACCTTCGCCATAGGCGATTCGGGTGCATCCAACGCGGCATTGTTTGCCGTTGCGCTGCTGGCGGTGGAAGATACAAAACTCGCAACGCGTCTTGTCGCATTTCGCGAAACTCAGGCAGCAACGGTCGCGGCAACGACACTGCCTAAATTATGAGCATCAGGCCGGGAGCGATGCTGGGGCTTCTTGGCGGCGGCCAGCTCGGCCGCATGTTTATCATGGCTGCGCAGCGCATGGGCTACCGTGTCACCGTACTCGATCCAGCCGTAGGGAACCCATCGAGCAGCGTGGCTAACCGCCATTTGCGTGCGGATTATCTCGACGCCGATGCGCTGGGTGAACTCGCATCCACCTGCGCGGGCGTTACCACGGAATTCGAGAATGTTCCCGCTGAGTCCCTTCGAATACTCGCTGAGCACTGTGTGGTCAGTCCGGCAGCAAACAGTGTAGCGATTGCGCAAGATCGCATTCTTGAAAAAAATTTTTTTGCGGCAAACGGGTTGGGGGTTGTGCCGTATGCGGTAATACAGAATTCACATGAATTGCATAAATCGCTCAATCTGGATGAGGTGTCGCCCCAAAAGCGTCCGGAACTGTTTCCTGGATTATTTCCGGGTATTCTCAAAGTAAGCCGTTTCGGTTACGACGGCAAGGGCCAGGTACGGGTAAAAAACGCAATAGAACTGGATCATGCGCTGAGTGGAATGAACCGGACTGCATGCGTGCTGGAAAAACTGTTGTCATTGGAATGTGAGGTGTCGGTTATCGTATCGCGCGGATTCGATGGCGAAGTTAACACTTTTCCCGTATCGGAGAATCAACACCGTAACGGCATACTCGATGTCAGCATTGTTCCAGCCAGGGTATCGGAGGCTGTCGTTCAGAAAGCACGTGAAATTGCGGTTCGGGTTGCGGAGAAACTCGATTACCGTGGCGTTTTATGCGTGGAATTCTTTGTGCTTGCCGATGGCAGGCTGCTAGTGAACGAAATTGCTCCGCGCCCACACAACAGCGGCCATTACACTATTGATGCCTGCGCCACCTCCCAGTTCGAACAGCAGGTAAGAATACTTTGTGGCCTGTCGCTCGGCAGCACGGCCATGCATGGGGCAGCGGTGATGGTGAATTTGTTGGGCGATCTATGGCAGCGGGGAGAGCCGGAATGGGAACTGTTGCGGCGGCATCCGAATGTCGAATTACACTTATATGGCAAGCTTGATGCTCGTCCAGGACGAAAAATGGGGCACTATACCGTGCTCGCCGAGACGACTGAAGCCGCGTTGCAGCTTGCGCTGAAAATCAAGCAATCGCTGGAATGTTAGCCTGTCTCCATATTTACAATGGCACGTTTGTAAAAGATAAACATCATGCCCGATCAATCCACGTTGTTTGAATCCAGCATCCGAAGCTTGCCTCTGTTGCATCGCGGAAAGGTGCGCGACATCTACGCGGTAGATGGAGACAAGCTGCTGATTATCCAGACCGACCGACTTTCCGCATTCGACGTGATCCTGCCGACGCCTGTTCCGGGGAAGGGAAAGCTGCTCACCGCTCTATCCAGTTTCTGGTTTGAAAAACTGGCTCGCATTATTCCTAACCATCTGACCGGCATTGCGCCGGAAGCGGTTGTAGCTAAGGGCGAGCATGAACAGGTGTCCGGCCGTGCATTTGTGGTAAAGCGGTTGAAGCCGCTGGCAATAGAAGCCATCGTGCGAGGATACGTTGCCGGCTCAGGCTGGAAGGATTATAAAAGTACCGGCATGATCTGCGGGATCTTATTTCCTCCTGGATTACGGGAAGCCGACAGGTTGCCTGGAGGGGCGGTCTTTACGCCCTCAACCAAGGCTGAGCATGGCGCGCATGATGAAAACATCCCGTTCAGTGAAGCAGAAAAACTGCTGGGCAAGGGGTTAGCGGAGCAAGTGCGAGACAAAGCCATCGCGCTGTATACAGAAGCGGCAGATTACGCGATAACAAAAGGCATCATTATCGCGGACACCAAGTTCGAATTCGGTCGAGACGACGCAGGCGAACTTTATCTGATAGACGAGGCCCTGACTCCCGATTCGTCCCGTTTCTGGCCTGCCGACCAGTATGCGCCAGGAAAAAATCCCCCCAGCTATGATAAACAGTTCGTGCGCGACTGGCTCGAGACTCAGGAGTGGAACAAAAAAGCACCGGCTCCTGCCCTACCCCCCGATGTGCTCGCCAAGACAACAGAAAAATATCAGGAAGCCCTGCGACGTTTGGCCGGTTAGCTATAGGGCTGAAAAAACGAGCACAGCAAGCATGCCGCCAGGGAGTTTTGCTGTTAAAAAAGCCCTATCAGCATCTTTGTTCCCAACAGGTAAAGCAGTACGACAAAAATTGCCTGGAGCGTGGCCATCCGAATAATGTGGGTTGCTTTTGCGCCAAGGGGTGCGGTTAGCATGCTGGCGAGCGCGACCCAGCCAACCGCCGGTAGATGGACGTAACCGAGGCTGTAATCCGGCAACGGCTGGGATTGCGTCATTCCATTCACAATATATCCAATGGTGCCAGCCACGGCGATGGGAAAGCCCACCGCCGCGGAAGTGGCGATGGCATGTTGCAGTTTGACGTTGCAGATGGAAAGAAACGGCACCGTCAGCAATCCCCCGCCGATCGCGACAAAACTGGAAACCATCCCGATTATGCTGCCCGCCCCGACCATACCCCACCTTCCGGGAAGCGTGCGGCTGGGTTTGGGTCTGATTTTAAGCAGCATTTGTGTGGCGGCATAATAGATGAACACGACTACGATAATGCTGAGGACCTGGCTGGAGAGCATTCCCGCCACCGTCGCGCCACTCAATGTGCCCAGGATGATACCCGGAGTGATAAATTTCACCACTTGCCAATTCACCGCGCCATAAGCGTGATGTGCGCGCATGCTGGAAGCGGAAGTGAATATGATCGAGGCCATGGTAGTGCCCAGAGCAAGGTGCAGGATGCGTTCAGGCGGAAAATGCTGGGCACTGAAAATGAAGCTGAGTACCGGGACCATGACTAATCCGCCACCAATACCCAGCAGTCCGGCAAAGAAGCCCACGAACATGCCCAACAGCAGATAGGCGAGCCACCACTCCACTTCAGCCTTTGCCGTAATGGGCGCTCGGCTTCGGCGCGCCGGGATAACTCCCTGGAGGGGAAATTCTCGACAAGCCCGACATTACAGAATTCCCATGATGAAATTCCATTCGGCCGGATCCACCGGTGTAATGGACAGACGGCTACCCTTTTGTAGAATACGCAGGGTGGCCAGTTCGGGATAACCCCTTAATTCCTTGATGCTAACCAGGCGCGTCTTTTTGACGAGCCGCACGTCAACGTTGAACCAGCGCGGGCTCTGCGGTGTCGCTTTCGGATCGAAATATTTACTGCCGGGATCGAATTGCGTAGCGTCCGGGTAGGCAAGTTTGCTAACCTCGGCAATGCCGGCGATTCCGGGTTGTTTGCAGCTCGAATGGTAGAAAAAAACCCCATCGCCGACGCGCATTTGATCGCGCATAAAATTGCGTGCCTGGTAGTTACGCACGCCATACCAGGTGACGGTTTGTTGGTACATTGCGCCAAGGTCGTCAATACTTACGTCGGAGGGTTCAGATTTCATTAGCCAGTAGCGCATATCAGTTCCTTGCTGTTCCTATAATGTTCCAAGATTGTTTCAAGAGAATATACTCGAATCCATCACCTTGATTGTTCGACAAAACCGGTAAAATCTCGTCCGGAATCCCACCCAAAACCATTCCCGAGGGAACAATATGGGAACCCTGCAGCATGACGTACGGAAAAGCCGATCCGAAGCGCGGCCGCTTCTCTCCGACGGGTGGTGATTTGCTTCTGCGATACGACCAAGGGAACGAAGATATGGTCATGACTCTGAATTGCAGGGAAGCTGCACATCACTCTTCGGACTCCTGCTAAACCGAATGATGCTTGGCCTCGACAGTACGCCTCAGGTTGAACGCGAGGAGTTTTCCCAGCCGTTCGTTGCCCACCGGCCCCCTGCCGATCCGCTGGAGCATGTCAAAATCCGGTGCTTTGTTAATTGCGACCATGCATGGTCCGTTGTCAAGCAGGGCGACGTCCCAGCCGATCACCACCTGGTCAGAGAACGCGGTGCCATGGGCATATCGGACCAGATCGATCAGCTCAGGCCAGCATGGAAGCTTGCGATGCAGAATCTGCGCGCCATTTTCGTAATACTGCTCATACCATCCATCCACGGTAGACCCCCAGGCTCCGCAGGTTGCCCTCCCCAGCTTGCCGGTATGAATATCCACATTGGCCGCGATTCCCCCTTTGTGAAAATTGTCGACAACGGCGGTGCTATTTTGCGCCATGCGAAAAACCGCATTGGTAACTTCGAATTCGCCTCGCTCATTACGGCAGCTCATCACCCGGATCGTTGCAAGGGTGCCATTGCCGAGGTCGGCGATCTCCCTGTGATTCACGAGCCGTGGCTGCACCAGGAAAGCTCTTCGTTGTGATGCCTGGCGCAAGCATTCAAGCACCTCGTTCGCGGTAGCATTCTTACCGTCGTTGCGTCGATATTGCCCCGAACCTAGATAATCCCAGCGTGTGGCATTTTTTCCGTTCTGACCATGCAACGGCTTCACGAAGAGATCGATCTCCGGGAGGCCCGGCCCGCTCCAATCAATTGCCGTAATCTTTCCCTTTGCGATGCTCAGAAGGGCAGGCGCAGTGGCAATATCAAATTCACGGCAACGGGACATGAAGCGTAATTTGTCTTTGATGCACGCGGTGCTGCGCTCCGCCGGAATGGGAAGGCCACCATTGTAGTCGCGCAGGAGGCGATATAGCCCGCTTTTCATCTCAAAGCGATTCACGTATTCGGAGGCGTGCTGTCGCTTATCATCGTCATGCAGTTCGAAAATATAGTACCAGGGAGGCAAAATCGCGCACCGGAGCGCGAGTCCGATCTGCTCGCGGGCTTGGCGGGTTATCCCCTTCCCAGTCCTCTTCTTTATTGTCTGCCCGTTTAGCGCGGTAAAGACTGTTGCCAGTACAGCGATCACCAATGGCACAAACGGTAGCACCGCACAGATTACGATACGTTCGCGGAGCCTGATCTCGTGCCAAATCTCGTGCTGAAAGCATCGGTGGACAAAAGTTGCTGCCGAGCTATCGTCAGGCAAGCGGGAAAACGTCCACATCGCACCGCTCAATTCGCGCGTGATCCTGTCAAAGCCCCAGCCGCTTACAATCTTCGTCATGGCTATCCAAAATTATAGCTTCAATATAGGTATTATAAATCAACGACCTGTGTATGAAGTTCTATTGCAAGCATTTGGTGCTTGAGTAAAGAGTCAAGGCTTAAGTCGAGGACTCCCACCGTTTCCCCGGTCTGCCCGAGGAGGAGCAGAGCAGTACGCAGCCGCTAAGGTAATCGTGATGGCTCTGGAACTCCGGGACCTTCTCTCGTCGGGCCGGCAGGAGCGTCTTGACGAGTCCTGCGGCCGTCGCTCGCTTAAACCAGGGCCTCGCCGGTCAACCTCTCCAAAATGCGAAGCGATGAACGCGACGGATCGTTCATCGCATCCACGGGCAGGTAGAACGTCTGATCGAAGCTGTGCTGCCCCGACACCGCGCCGTGCAGCACCAGGTCGGTGATCGCGATCCAACTTGAGCCGGGCGGAAACTCCATGAACTTGTGCGGTGCTGTCTGCTGGTATTCCTTGTCGCTCATGCCGAGGGCGCGAAGCGCCGCAATGTACTGATCGTATTTGGTTTTGGTTCCATCGACGATGCCGAGGCGGGCCAGAATAGAAGAAATCAAACTCGGCTCTTTGAGGCGCACGGAAGGCAGGAAGCGACGCACGAAGGGTTCAAACGGTTCGCCGAGCTGCCAGATACGCGGTCGAGTGGTGGGATGGATGTTGGAGAAAATGCGCAACATGCCGCGCCCCTGGGTAGGATACCCGTAGCTCGAGTCGATGTGCAGGGCCTGGATGTTACTGCGCTGAAAAGGCCGATAGGTGACCCGTTTGCGGTCCAGCGTTCCTTGATAGCTGGGGAACAATTGGCCGATCACACTTTCGGTCCACTTGCCGTAGCGCGCCATGGCCGCCTCGAGATCAGGACGCGCCGTATCTCTGACCTTGGCGCGCATCATCTTGCCGCGCACGCGCGCGTAATGATATTTCTTGATACTGCCGCGCGCAGGATCGAAGATGATTGTGGGCCGGCCGTCCTGAACGTCGGGCTCTTGGGTCAGGATCTTCGCCGTGTCAGAGATCAGGTCCCGCTCTTGCTCGGTCAGCTCAAAACCGCTTCTGGGCAGGTAGATGACGCCTCCCCCTTCCAACGTCTCAATGGCTGTGCGTCGCATCTCCGGCGTCGATAGATCGGCTCCGGGCTCGATCGTCAGCATCTTCACGGTTTCAGCTTCGCATACGGAAACATGTTCTTCATTTACCATGGCATGGCATCCCCTCGATGTGCAAGAGTGTAATAGTCTGACAGCAAATTAATAACACTGCATTATCCCTTCTCTGTCAGATAGTAATTGTCTTGATCATTTTTAGTACCGATAACAGCATATTGGCTGCACGTCTGACTCGCCGCAGAACCACGCCGGACAGAAGTGGAAAATTCGACTCCAAAGGTATGCGGGATGTGCCACAAGTCCCTTGCCCAGCGGGTGAATTACGCCAGCGCTACCCTTGCAATGCAGAGTGCGACGCGCCTTAATATAGTGAGGCCGCCACGTTATCAATTTTGCGCCCGGCATTCCCTAAAGACAATAGCCGCTGCGCATTGAAGCGCCCCTGTCCCAAGTGTCCATTGAAGCTTTTCAACATGGCGCCGCCAGTCGGCCTGTCGGAGGCGGCCGAAGTCGAGTTCAACGCTGGCTCAATCCGGACCTATACCAGATCTATAGGTAGGTCTGGGTTTCATGTCGGCAATACACAATGCGTCGGGCTGAGCCTGAACTAATACGGATTAACCAAACTTGAGCGCCGTAAATGTGTCGTCTTCCCCACATCAATAACTGCAATTATTACCATATGCGCTATATTGAATTCACCGATCTTCATTGATGTGTTTCAATCGCAGTTAACAGGGTCAACCGCAATCAAACGCACTGGCGCGATTCGGCGATGAAGAGTCCTAAAAATTTCGACGGTATAAATCAGCAACTGGAGCGGCGCCAGTTTATCGGTTATGCGCTTGCTGCGGGGATCACCATTGCAGTTCGGCCAATGTCCGCTCAGGCGATCACAATTGATACTGGCAACAACGCCGCCGAAGCCGGAAGCTTATCGATAGATAGTGAACAAAGGACCGGCGGCCAGCATCCACAGTCCCTTCACCCGATTACCTTGTTTCTCTGTGGCGATGTCATGACGGGAAGAGGCATAGACCAGGTATTGCCACATCCCAGTGACCCCATCCTCTTTGAGGGTTACATGAAAAGCGCGAGAGGATATGTGGAGCTTGCCGAAGAGGCAAACGGCCCAATCCCCAAGTCCGTCGATTTTTCCTATATCTGGGGCGATGCGCTGGCCGAGTTGAACAGCAGAAAGCCCGATGTGCGCATTATCAATCTGGAAACCGCGGTCACTCGCAGTGATGACGTGGAACATAAGGCGGTCAATTACCGAATGAATCCCGGCAATATTCCCTGCATTACCGCGGCAAATATCGATTGTTGCGCTCTCGCGAACAATCATGTTCTGGATTGGGGATACTCGGGACTTGCCGAAACGCTGAAAACGTTAAAGGATGCGCATATAAAAATTGCAGGAGCCGGCCGCGATATTCACGGGGCGCAGAGCCCTGCAGTGATGGCCATACCGGAAAAGGGGAGGGTGCTGGTCTTCTCATTTGGGTCGGAAACCAGTGGCATACCCTGGAGTTGGGCTGCTGCGCCGGACAGACCAGGAGTAAACCTATTGCCTGATTTTTCCGCCGTAACGGTTGGAGGCATTAGCGACAGTGTCAGAAAAGCCAGATTGGCGGGTGACATCGTGATTGCGTCGATCCATTGGGGCAGTAATTGGGGCTATCAGATCCCACCCGGTCAACAGGAGTTTGCTCATCAGCTAATCGATGAAGCAGATGTCGACATCGTCCACGGCCACTCGTCTCACCATGTGAAAGGGATCGAGGTTTATAAAGGAAAACTGATTCTTTACGGCTGCGGCGATTTTCTGAACGACTATGAAGGCATTTCCGGGCACGAGGTTTACCGCGGCGATCTCGCCCTGATGTATTTTGTCAGTACGAATCCCTCGACTGGCAAGTTGGTCAGCTTATCCATGACGCCCATGCAGGTCAAACGCTTCAGGTTAAATCATGCGGCTGAGAAGGATGTCCTGTGGCTAAGAGATGTCCTGAACAGGGAAGGCAAAAAATTCGGGACTTCGGTTGATCTCCAGGCAGATAATACGTTGGCGCTGGGATGGGCATCGGCACCTTAGCAACCCGTCGGGCTTAAAGGAAATCGGCTGCAAAAGCGTCTGGGTGGTTCATATTTCGCTGCTTTTTCGATCAAAATCCTCAAAATATGCCCTCAGCCAGCACTTTTTCACTTCGATTCTTCAAGTCCGACAAGCTGCTAGCAGAAACTGCGGTCAAGGTTGTCCAGCTCCCGGTAGATTGAGGAATTCGCGCCGGGTCTTCGGCCCGTAGGTGAGGAAATGCGGCTCGGGATGTTCCATGTAAGCCAACCGCTCGCGGGCGATACGGTCGCGTTCGGTATATTTCTTCACCTCCTCCGGGCTGATCGAGTAAACCTTTGCAGCGTTTAGTCCAAAAATCCTGGCTCGTAGTTGTGGAGTTATTGCGGGATAGCCATACCTGGCGCGCAATTCGGGCGCGATCTGGAACGCGCGGAACGCCTGAATCTGATCCTGCGGGGAGCCATACCAGATGGAGTCCGTGCCCCAGAGAACGTTATTCTCGCCACAGTACTTCAAAAGTTTGCCCAGCGCATGCGCCGCACCTTCCGGGTCGCGCATCAGGTAGCGCCAAGTGCTGCCAAGCTCAGCATAAACGTTGCTATTCGGCGATACTCCGTTCTCGATGAGCGAGCGGATCAGCGTATCGATGCCGTCATCAGCGCCCCTTCCCTTGAAGGCGCGTTCAGGAACGGTAGTTACGAAGCCCGAGTGATAGACCAGGAAGGCTACGTCGGGAAAGCGCTTTGCGACGACGCCGATATCACTGCATTGGCTGTGCTCGTAGGATCGTTTGCCGAAGGGCAAGCCCTTGTGTACGCAGATGACCTTGACGTCGAGTTTGCGTGCTTTTTCGATGAAACGCGTACCGATGTCATCCGACAAAAAATAGCCTTTGCCACCGGGGCCGAACTGGGTGTAGGTCTTCCAGGCAGACACGCTCCAGCGCTCTTTCAACTCGTCCATCGCTTCAAGGTCATGTTCCTGGTTGGGGTTGACGCGTCCATGGATCAGCAAGCGGTGCATCCCTTCCATCCGATCCACGATCCTGCGCACCGAGTCGGCCTCCTGGATGGTAAGCGGTTCGGCGTCAGGTTTCGATGGTACAAAGGAGAGCACCATCATATCGGTATCGGAATCGAGGAACACGTCCTTGATGAACTCATCCGGACCCAGGCAACGCAGGTAGCTGTGCGAGCCAGGCTCCGACGCGAGTGCGCAGCCCGTTTTGGGCATCTGGCTCAGGGGTTTTACGCCGGGCGCGAGCTTCTGCAACCAGGCGCCGTTCGGGTCCACAAAGTGGCCTTGGACGTCGAAGATGAATTCGCCCTTGCCTCCGATTCGCGCCTGTGCGAGTTCGGGATCGAGCGCAGCTTCGATCGGCAGATCGAAAAAGCCGCCTGCATTGCCTGCTGCGGCGTTCGCTACGTTGAAGGCAAGTAAAGTGGAGGCCGCGCCGCAAGCGGAGATTAGAAAATTTCTTCGAGAAACAGCCAAACGCTTTGAATTCTTATCCGCCGCTTCATGTGCGAGGCGGTTCGCCGCCTGATTCACGGGGGATAACGGTACCGGCTCAAACTCCCCGTTGGATGTCGTGTCGAGCTTGATAGGGAGTCGGGCGCCGTCCGGATCAACGAGTGGTTTAGCTGAGTTCATATTGGCAGGTCCTTTCAAAAAAATAAATGCAGAGCGCAGGAGAGTTCGCCGCCGAGAAAGACATGTGCATTATTCAATTTCACCTTAAGTTCGCACACCCCATCCTTCTAGATTTGATCTTGAATGGGACGTTCCACTCACAACCCAAATGCAAGCTCCACCTGGAAAATTAGGTAAGGAGACGCTGCCAGACAGGTTAATACAGGGAAATCGATTTGGCAAAGCGCGTATTTCAGATCGTTGCTTGACCCGCTGACGCGGCAGGGCTTGCGCAAACGGTATCAAGCAGGTCAAAGCGAAATGTGCGCCTCCTTTCTCGCAATGTTGCCGGCCGCTTTTACTTGCCTTTTTGGTAATTTTGGCAAGCGTGATCTGCACTGGGTTATCGGAAGAGCGCGTATCAAATCTCGCACCGGGCTCAATTGCGTTTTGTCAGATCAGGCTAGCAAGGCGCCGCTCGGGTTTGTCATGTTTATAGCGCCTTCCGCAGGCAGCCCTGTTATTACAATTGAGTACTCGCTAATTCATTCCAGCATATGATCCCGAAGAGGCATGGGGGCTATGATGAACTTCCGCCGACGCGACATTTTTCTGAAAATTGAATCGCTGCCGAGTTATAGCCCGCTCGCACCTGTGGCCTGCGCGCGTCACTTTGGGTGCGATTGCATGTTCAACCCAGGCCATGAATCGGGCCGCGTATCCGCGCAGGAAATCCTGGCCAGTACCGCCGATGGCCTGGTCTACCGCGAATATCTCGACGCGCAATATACGATTCCGAACAAGGCGAAGCTCATCAAGGCGGATGTCAACGAACCGCCGTGGGATCGCAGGATTCCGGGCTGCCTGCTCTATGCAAAACCATGGGAGCGGCTGTATATCCATGTCTGGAACGCGGATACAAGCGACTGTCACAGTTTTCATATTCACGGGCTACGTTACGGAATCGAATCGGATGGGGCCTGGCCACTGGGTGTCGCGGGGCGCGATGGAGGGCGCAGCGATGAAATTCTTCCTGGTCAGAAGTGAACTTACGTTTACGACGTTACGCCTGACATGGTGGGCGCCTGGGGGTTTCATGACCACGCGCACGACGTTGCGCGAAACATTAATCTGGGGCTTATTCGGAGGTTTGATCGTCCGAAACCCGGCCGCGCCTTGTGCAGATCATGAGGTTCCGGTTTTTATTCATCAATTTGCCGGAAGCTCGGGCGTTGCGTTTCAAAGCAAGCCTCTTGCTCATGGCGATTCGTTCAATTTCGTTTTTGCCGATGCGAAGATTGTTCACTATTACTGCGCGATCCACGGTCCCGCGATGAATGGAACAGTCCAGGTCACGGCGGGCGCACCGGTCAGCGCAAACGTCAGCGTCCAGGACAACAAATTCGTCCCTTCCCTGATCCAGGTGTGCCCTGGCGGAAGCATCCACTGGCAAAATGACGACAACCATGAACACATTGTGTTTTCTGCTGGAGGCGGCGCTCCAAACTTCTGCCTCAATGGCCGCCCGTTTGTCGGGAACACACCGACAGTGGCGGGGGATACTGGCGAGAAACTACGCTGGTATATTCAACCTGGATGTCTCCGGTATCTGGCACAACTTTCACCCCCATTCGGTTCGCTGGGCGCTGCCGCTTCCTCCTGGAGGCGCATCCGATGTACACGGAATGAGTTCTCTGGAAACATTTATCACCGATACCGAGATTCCTCCCGCCATACGGCTTCCGTACGCTCTCGAGCAGTTTCAGTGGAATCCGTCGGAAAATGCCTGTCGCGTGCGAATTCGCGGAGATTTCCTTTTCCACTGCCACGTTGAAGAGCACATGATGGCCGGTCTGGCCGGCCTGGTTCGTGCTCGCCAGTACATCTGGATTTCCGACGAATTGAGCAAGTCGATCGAGGTGGAATTGCCCTTTGACGATGGAATGAATGAGTGTCCATCGGTCGATATTCTGCGCTGCCTGCATGACCACGATGCAGCGCCCACATCCGGCCACGACCATTCGGGCGGCGCTAGGGAGCACCTGGCGCCAACCGTGGAAGCGGTAGGTATGGCCGGCATGGGCATGGGCGGAATGAGCGCCATGCCTTCGCGGGATATCCTTGAAGCAGCCACGAAAGGAAGGTGGGAATTGCTGCCCTGTCCCGCGCCGATACTCGCTATTCATGGTGCGGTGTCGCATACCGGTAAAGTTTTATTGTTTGCTGGCTCGGGCAATGATGAACTTTTCACCACCGGCTTGCGCAGTGCGGTGTGGGATTATGAAAACGGAGAGTTTATTTCTCCTTTTACTCCTGTGGACTTCTTCTGCGCAGGCCAGGCATTTCTGCCTGATGGCCGGTTGCTTGTCGCGGGCGGCACAAAGGAGTATGACAGGGATGGCTGCCCCTTCGTTGGGCTCGAAACCAGCTATCTGTTTGATCCGCTCTCCGAATCCGGTAGAAGTGTTGCCAGGGTTCCTGAATATAGCCACAAGCACAATGACCATTGTCACGTTGCCGGAAGGATTCAGCCAGAGCAGAGATCACTGCGGCAGCGTGCTGCTGGCGCCTGCCCAAGACCAGCGGGTCATGATCCTGGGCGGAGGCGACCCCGCGATCAACACCGCGCATATTATCGATCTGAAAGCTTCCGCGCCGGCCTATGAGCCGGTTGCGTCCATGACTCACGCGCGGTTTCACGTAAATGCGGTTCTACTGCCGGATCGGACCGTATTTGTTTCAGGTGGAAATGGCCAATCTGAAGTTGTGGCAACGGCGGTTCTGGAGGCCGAGATATACGATCCTGCTACCGACACCTGGATTGCGGCCGCTACGGCACAAGCCGGACGGCTGTATCATTCAATTGCCCTTCTGCTGCCCGACGGCCGCGTGCTTGCGGCCGGATCCAATCCGAACAGGCGAGACGACGAATTGCGCCTTGAGATCTATCATCCGCCATATCTGTTCCGGGGCCCTCGGCCCTTCATCGAGACAGTACCGCAGCAGATCCTGTACGGCGGAGAATTTGAAATCCATACCCCACAGGCTGAAGAGATTCACTGGGTCGAACTGATCTGGCTCATGGCGACAACCCACTCATGCGAGACCGGGCAGCGCGTGGTAGACCTTGAGTTCAAGGCGCACGATTTTTGCCGTTTGCATGTCAATGTCCTGAGCGAGCAGAACATCGCCCCACCGGGACGGTATATGTTGTTCCTGGTCAACAAACGAGGCGTGCCTTCGGTTGCCAGGTGGGTACAATTGACGGGAGGCGGAAAACCTGATCATGAACCCGCGGAAATAAAACAGCAACTTGCCATGCATGTCACCAGCAAGGATAATCCTGCGCCAGGGACGAAGAAGCCGAGTGACTGAGTCCAAAAATGTGGTTCAGCCAGGATTGTTTCCTGATAAGGTCCCCGCGGATGCCGTCAACCCATTTATCTTGAACCTTAGGGTCCAAGGCGGTCACTAGCCGGATGCATCAGGCGCTTCCTTAGAGGACTCGCACAACAGCATCACGATGGTTTGCAACCAGTTCTTAAAAAGTTGGTTCAAAGAATATAGGGCTAAACAAACACCGCAGGGAACAACTTTTATCCATTACTGCCTGCATTTAATATCTGACTCAGCCGGCCGAAATGAAGAATTTGTTCGGGCTGGCTTGAATTTGTAATCCGGGTTAAAACAACTTGTCCTGTTCCGGCATCACCGCATCAAGCGCTGCCTGCATGTGATCGATTCTACGCTTAAATTCTTCCATGTCAAAGCCTCCTCTGTTTCTCGTCGTGAGCAATTCATGAGTAATGTTCAGGGCCGCCATGATAGCGACGCGCTCTGACCCGACCACTTTGCCGCTATCCCTGATTTCACGCATCTTTTTGTCGAGATAGGCCACCGCTTGGAGTAGTTCCTCGCGCTCTTCGTCGGGGCAGGTAACGCGGAATTCCCGCCCCATGATGGTTACATCCAAAGCTTTGCCGGTCTTCATTCTTCGCTTTCCGGAATCTGCATCAGGATAGCCTCGAGACGAGTGGTTGCGACACCTATTTTTTCGGCCAAACGCTTATTTTCACTGATGGTGCCAGCCAGGTCCTGGCGGAGTTGGATATTTTCCAACCGCAATTGATGACATAAATGCACGAATTGATCAATTTTCTCTTCGAGGGATTTCAGTTCCGATTCCATCAAGTCACTATAGTTTGGAAATCCCTGTTGAGTCAACTCCCTGTTGAGTCAACTGCTAACGTGATTTTCTAAATGTAGTTTCAAGCAATCCACAGCAGTCAGTCATGATCCATCGGCCAGTTCGCAGCGATAAATTTGATAGTGAAAGCAGAACCATCAGTTTACGCCCCAAACTGATGGTTCTGGTAGAATGCCGGCCACGTTTGAGGTGCTCTGGCCGCTTTGCGCGGTCGAGTTAAACGGGAACCAGGTTAAGCAACCTCTGAATATAAATCCTGCGACAGGATTTATTCAGCGGTTTCTTGAATGCCTGGGCTGCCCCCGCAACGGTAAGCAGGTGTGGGCGTATCGAATAAGGAATTCTGAACAGGAAGTATTCCGTAAAACGCTGGGTTGGCAATTACGTTGCCAACCCAACTGCCAGACGTGGAGACTTTTTCAGAGAACTCTGATGCCACTGTGAATGCTCCAATTCATGGGAAGGTGATACGTCAAATCCTGCGAGCCCGGATACCGGCCTTGAACGCAAATGGAAATATCGCGTGGGGCGGTATCCTGATCGATATCTGTTCGCTCAAAAGCCTCTGCGGTATTTCCTTGTTCTCGATACATGGTGGATACGACTCCTCCAATTACAAGCTGATACCATGGGTCTATTCCACAAACTACTTTTTCCATTTTTTGTCATGTCTGCGTCTTCAATGGCGATCGCTGAATCCAGCGATCCGGCGAAACTCCCGCTTGAAGAGATCGTCGTTACCGCCACCCGCTTTAATCAGCGTGTCGAGAAGTTGCCGATAGGCGTTTCTGTGATCCACGCCGAGCAGATCAAAAATAGTGCTGCTTCGACTTTGCCGGAGTTGCTGCAACAACTGGCCGGCATCCATACCCGTAATGTCGATGGCAGCCCGGACCCCCAGATCGACATGCGCGGATTCGGCATTACGGGTAATCAGAACACGCTGGTTTTGCTCGATGGCCAGCGGATGAATGAAAACGAACTGGTGGGTGTCCGCTGGTCGACCGTTCCGCTTGATTCAATTGAGCGCATCGAAGTGCTCCGAAGCAGCGGCGCCGTGACCTATGGGGCTGGCGCCACGGGTGGCGTAATCAATATCGTCACACGCGCTGCCGCGCCTGGTCGTGTGTCGGGTACCGGAGGCGTTTCAATTGGCAGCTATAGTGCAACGGAATTCAATGGGACGCTAAACGCTGCAGGCAAGAACCTTGGGTTGGCGCTCACCGGTAACGCGCTGCAAACGGATAACTATCGCGTCAACAACGCATTGCGTCAACTGAACCTGCAAGGAGATCTACGCTATAAGTTTACCGGTGGGCGGGCATTGTTGAAGTTCGGCCTGGATGACCAAAGATTGGAATTACCGGGGCCTCGCACCGAATCGCAGTTGCGAACAGACCGGAAAGGGACCGCGACGCCGCGCGATTTCAGCACGCGCGAGGGCGCATACGTGACGCTCCGGGGAGAACGCACTACTGGATTTGGCGAGTTTGCCGCGGATCTTTCCTTTCGCGATGTCCGTCGCACGGCATTGTTTGATGATTACAGTATCGATGGCTTCAACTCCAAAACGTTCGTCAATTCACAATCCGACGTGTGGCTGTTCAATCCGAGGGCGAAACTGCCGTTTCAGGCTTTGGGAATGGATCACGAACTGATACTGGGCGCGAATCTGGAATGGTGGGACTATCGTGCCGAACGCCTTACCGGATCGGAAACCGTGCCGGGCTCAGCATCCGCCACCACACTACAGACCGATGTCGTGGCGACTCAGCAGAATCGCGCAGTTTACCTGCAACACACCTCTACTCTACCCAAAGGTACGACCATTACGCTGGGAGGGCGGCTGCAATGGGTGGACAATAAGGCCAATGATCGTTTCAATCCCTCAGCGCATGCCCGTGGTCAGCAGAGCCGCACCGTCCATGCCTATGACGTCGGCGTGCGTCAGCCACTGGGATCTGCATTTTCGTTCTACGGTAAGTTTGGCCGCAGTTTCCGTATACCCACGGTAGATGAAAACTTCAATCAGTTCGGTGGGCCGGCATTCGATTCCATAATCAAGATACTTGAGCCTCAAACCGCTCATACCGGAGAAATCGGGCTGGATTATCAGCAAGGACCAGTACGTGCCCGTACCTCACTTTACCGGATCAACCTCAACAATGAGATCAACTTCATCAACATAGACCCGTTTCGGTTTTTTGCTAATACGAACCTCCCCCCTACCCGGCGGCAAGGTCTCGAACTGGAGGCGTCCTGGGCTGTTAACAGCGCAATCGATGTATCCGGCAGCTACACTTACAGTGATGCACGTTTTCGTCAGGGGAATTTCGGCGGCGTCGATGTTTCAGGAAACATCATTCCGCTGGTGCCGCGCCATAAGGTTTCAGCTGGCGGTACCATTCGGCTTGCACCGACAACGCGTTTCGCTGCGACGATGAATTATGTTGGGGAACAGGTATTCGATAACGATCAGGCCAATACAGCCACGCGTCGCATGCCGGATTACGTTACCGTGGATCTCAAGTTTACTCACCAGCTAAGAAAGCTGTTGCTGAGCATGGCAGTAAACAATTTATTCGACGAAAAATATTTTTCATATGCGATTCGCAACGCACCAGGCACGAGCTTCAATGCGCTACCCGCTCGCGAGCGTAATGTCTGGTTCACCGTAAAATATCAGTTTGACTGAGACCATTGTAGTGATGTTCCGCGCAAGCACCTTATCGCGCATGGAAGCAGATGACATAATACGGCTTTGCCAGAACTCCTGGTAGTGCATCTTCTCCCGATTCTGCTTGCGCATGCAAAACACGCAAATTCCCACCCGCCGTCAACTATGCCTGCGCTTGATAAGGTATGTCGCGCCCTATTGGGACGCGGTCATACTTGGGGTAATAAGCATGATTGCGATGGCGGCAAGTGTACCTATGCTGGTCGCGTTGGTGCAACCGATGCTGGATGGCGCTATTGCTGGCAAGAACCTGGAATTGATGCAGCTCGTTCTGCTGGGGATCATCAGCCTGTTTGCGGTTCGGGCGGTGGCCGGCCATATCGGGGCCTATGCGGTGAACTGGCTAGGAAGCAAACTGGTGCTGGACTTGCAGGTGGAGATGTTCGCCAAGTTGTTGACCTTGCCAGCTCCCTATTGCACCAGTCACGAGAGCGGTAACCTCGTTTCCGGAATCACATCCGACACCGAGCAGGTCGCCCGTACCTTTACCGATGTCATAACGGTGGCAGTCAAGGATGTGCTTGTGGTTCTGGGATTGCTGGGATGGATGCTTTATCTCGACTGGCGGCTTGCCTTGCTGGCGTTATTGATGGCCTTGGCGATGCTGCTGATCACGCGGCTCGTCACGGTGCGACTGCAAAAAATGGCAATGGAAGCCCAACAAACAATGGGAAGCCTCAACCAGGTGCTGGAGGATGCCATCGAGAACTACCAGGTGGTCAAGCTTCACGGCGGTGAGCAGTATGAAAACCAGCGCATGAGGGAAAAGGCGGAGGAAGCGCATCGCTTAGCTAAAAGACGAATGGCTATGGCCTCTCTCCGTGTACCGTTGATACAAATAGCCGCTGCAGGAGCGCTGGCGGTTATTGTTTATGTAACAGCTCAGCAAGCGTTTGCCGATGAGATTACTGCAGGCAGCTTTGTTTCTTTCATGGCGGCCATGCTGATGCTGATTTCTCCAGTGAAACGCATTGCCGGTCTGAAGGAGGTCGTGCGGCATGGACTAGGAGCGGTCGAGAGCGTATTTTCGCTGCTTGACCAGGAGCCTGAACCGGACACGGGAACAATTATCGTCGAGCGTGCGCGCGGCGAATTACGATTCGAACAGGTCCATTTCTACCACGATCGGGAAAAGAGCTTTGAAGGCGGCTCCAAAGCGAATCCCGGGCCCGGTGGCCAGCAGGGTATCGGCGCATGTTCGGCGCTGTTGGGTATCACTCTGACCATACAGCCGGGTGAAATGGTGGCATTAGTAGGTTTTTCAGGAAGCACCGCTGTGCTCACGAGTCTGGTGCCGCGTTTCATTAATCCCGCATCAGGAAAGATTCTGCTTGATGGCCATGATTTAAGGAGCCTTAAATTGGCCAGTCTGCGCGCCAATATTGCGTTGGTATCATCGAAGACAACGCTCTTCAACGATACGATAGCGGCCAATATCGCTTATGGCGCACTGGGCCGGGCAACAGAAGCAACGATCACTGCTGCAGCACAAGCCGCGCACGCAACGGAGTTCATCCGGAAGATGCCCCAGGGATTGCAAACCCTCGTAGGGGAACACGGCGTAAACCTTACGGGGGGACAGCGGCTACGTATTGCCATTGCGCGCGCACTGATTAAAAATTCGCCTATCCTGATCCTGGATGAGGCAACCGAAAAGATAGACATCGAATCTGCGCATCATGTGCAGGCAGCGTTGGATGCCGTCGTGCAAGAGCGTACCACGCTTGTTATCGCCGATCGTTTAGCCACCATGGAGAAAGCGGACCGCGTCGTCCTGCTGGGTAGAGGCGGAGCCGTCGAGATCGGCAGTCACCGGGAATTACTCGCAAGAGGTGGAGCTTACGCCAAGCTTGCTCGGGCTTTATATGCGCAAAAGGATGTGATGGCCAGAAACTCTGAGTCGTCCCTTGGGTAATGGCGCGGGAAGCAGGAGATCATTGTATGAATTCCTGGCTTGAGTATTCCGGAACCCATCTTTTCAAGTCCTGTTTGACTTCCTCATCGCTTAATGCCGGATTCTCGTTTATCCATGCCAGCAGTTCCGTCAGCCACTGTTTCTCGACCTGGCGGGCCTGGGCAATGCGCAATTTGGGATGGGGTGTCGGCAAAGTGTTCTCATCATCTGCCAACAACTCTTCGTAGAGTTTCTCCCCCGGGCGTAACCCGTTGTATACAATTTGTATATCACTCTCGCTCAGGCCGGAAAGACGGATCAAGTCTCTTGCGAGGTCGGCTATCTTCACGGGATCGCCCATATCCAGCACGAAAATTTCTCCGCCACCCTTTCCCCTCCCCATTAGTCCCGCTTGCAGAACCAGTTGCGTGGCTTCAGTTATAGACATGAAGTAGCGGGTAATTTCCGAGTGGGTGACAGTGATCGGCCCACCCTTTGCGATCTGTTCACGGAATTTTGGAATGACACTGCCCGCGCTACCCAGTACGTTTCCGAAACGTACCATGACAAAACCCGGCACATGATTCCTGTCGGTCAAGCCATCTTTTCCAGAGGCGTTACCAGCAATGGAGATGGATTGCTGCAGAGCCTGACATACCATTTCCGCCAGGCGCTTGCTCGCGCCCATGACATTCGTAGGATTCACCGCTTTATCAGTCGAGATCAATACGAATTTTTCCACGCCCTGCTTGATCGCAGCCTGTGCCAGCACATAAGTTCCAAAAACGTTATTCATGACAGCTTGCCAGGCATTTTCATGCTCCATCAACGGTACATGCTTATAGGCTGCGGCATGGAATACAACCTTCGGCTGGTACTGCAAGAACACTTGAGCCAGCCGCGCAGCGTCCTTGATATCGCCTATGGCGAATACCATGGGGATGTGCGGAAAATTGGCCTGGAATTCCTGCTCGACGCTATAAAGCGCGAATTCGTTCAACTCGAACAGCACCAGGCGGCCCGGCCTGAACTTCGCAATTTGACGGCACAACTCCGAACCGATTGAGCCGCCAGCACCCGTAACCAAAACAGTTTTTCCTGCCAGCAAGCCATGCAATCCGTCGTTATCCAATATCACCGAGTCCCGGCCCAGTAAATCTTCCGGCTCGACAGTGCGGATCTGCGACACAGTGATTTTACCGCTGATCAAATCGTCGTATGAAGGGACGATCAGCGCCTTTACGCCAGCGGTCGAACACATTTGCATCGCCCGGCGCCGATTGCGTAGAAGGCGGTCCGGTTGGCGCCTGTCGGGTTGGGCGCGGTATACTTTACGGCGATCGGAAGACGAGGATGTCATGGCGATGATGGCATGATCCACGCGATACTTTTTTGCGACGGCCGGTAATTCGCTGATTCGCCCCATGACCCTGAAGCCGTGCAGCATCAAGCCCCGCTTAGCGGGATCATCGTCCAGAAATCCCACTACTTCCCATTGCACGCTCCGGGCAAGCTCTTTCACCAGTCCGACTGCGGCATCTCCCGCCCCAAGCACCAGGACGAGATTTTTTTCCAGTTTCTTTCGTCCATAAAGTCGATGCTCCTTCCATAACCGATAGGCGAGGCGGCTTCCTCCCATGATAACCAGAAGCAGAATAGGGGCCAGCAGCAACACGGTACGTGGTACGCCGGTGTGTACTTGCAACAGGTATAACGCCAGGGGAACTGCGGCTGCTGATGCCAATACAGCGAAGAGGATGCGCCGTAAATCGGGCAAGCTGGCGTAATGCCAGAGCCCGCGATACAGGCCGAACCATAGAAACGCTGCCGCGTGTATCAAAACCGTAAATGGCAGGATTTCTTTCAATGCCGCCAGGTAAAAAGGAGGTATTTCGAAATTGAAACGGAACAAATAAGCGAACCACCAGGCAGCGATTACTGCGGCAAGATCGTGAATGAAGGCAATTCCCGCGCGTATATTAAGTTTATGTACAGGCATGCTATGAGCGACCCGGATGGCGTTTCCAATAGTTGTCGGATACCAGTACCATGATGAGATAAATTCCACCCCATGCGACGCCGACCCCGAGCTGAACGGCAGTTTGCTGTCTCATCGCCCATATTGCGCTGGCGCCCGCGGCTAACATGAGAACATAGCCGAGCAGGGCTGTATTGCGATGACCCAAACCGCTTTGCACCATGTGCTGATAATAATGCTCGCGATGCGCCTCCCAAATTTTTTCACCGCGCAGACCGCGTTTCGCGAGAGTAACAGAAGCATCGACAATAAATGGTGAAAATATAAGCAACGGCAACCATAATGGCCAGTTACCGTTTGTCCAGCCCATAATACCCAATATTGCGGCCAGGAATCCTAGCGGAATTGATCCTGCATCTCCCATGAAAATACGTGCGGGATGAAAATTAAACAACAAGAAAGCTGCCGCTGCCGCAGCGATGCAGAAATTGATCATGGCAAACGGCTCATTCCCGGCTAGCCATGCGGTCACGCCGTAGCAACTGAAACCAATCAGCGTCATTCCGCCTGCCAAGCCATCTGAGCCGTCCATGAAGTTATAAAGATTGAGCATCCAGGTAATTGCGACCGCGGCCATCGCCGTGACCATCCAGCCATGGGTATCGGATAGCATTGCTACGGAGAACCAGACTGCAACCGCTCCATGTATCAGAAACCTTGCCCAGGCCGGCAGGCCGGAGACATCATCGGCAAAGGAGATTGCTACCAGTAATATAACGCTTGCCCATATGGACAACGGCAGCATGCCGGGGAGAAGCGCCCATGAGACGAGGGCCCCGGACATCAAGCCCAGTCCGCCGGTTCGTGGAACAGCCTTGCTGTGAAGGGAGCGGGGATTCGGGTAGTCCAGCACTTTGAGAAGGCCGCCCTTGATCAAATAGGAAATCAGCGCGAACGCGATCATGAAAGCAACGAACGGTGCCGCAAAAGCTGAAAAAGACATGCCTATGTCCATGAATGGATTATCGCTGCTGAGAAGGGCGTGCGGAGATTCCCCCATATGCGCGATGGTTCGCGCATATGAAGCACCAGTGAGGCAAACTCATAAAGCAATGGCGAAAGGCAATTTTCAGAAAAGAGCCTGGATTTATTTCTATCTATGAAATTTGTTTGAGCCTTGCTCCCAACCTTCTTCCGATCGGAAAATCTGGTATTGTTGCTCGCAAATTGCCTGCCTTTTCAGGTCGGTGCTTGCACTCATCGTTCAAATGATATCCTCGAACAAGAATATTTTCCTGTCTATCAAAAATCAACCACTAAAGTGGCGTACCGATGAGAAAGATATCGCTTAATGCGCAAATTCTGGCTGGTGTGCTGGCTGGTCTCCTGCTGGGCCTGGGGTTATCCCTGCTGGGAAAGGAATCTACAGCCGCACAGGCCGGGTTATATTTCGCCGAGTTGGTCGGAACACTGTTTATCGACTTGTTGAAAATGGTAATGATTCCACTTGTGTTTACTTCCATCGCCGTGGGGGTTGCCAATTTACGCGCACACAGGCAGATGCACAAGGTATGGAAAGCAACGCTGGGCTTTTTCATATTCTCCATGGCGCTCGCGATCATGCTGGGCCTGACTGCCGCCAATCTTGTCCGTCCTGGTGCAGGGCTGGAGCTCGCGATGTTTCAGGATGCCATGCAGGGATTTCGAGCCGAGCAAATGACGTTATCCGATTTTTTCGCTCACTTCCTCCATTCGCTGTTCCAAAACCCAATGACTGCGCTGGCGGAGGGTAACGTGATTGCTGTAGTGGTTTTCGCGCTTTTGCTCGGGATTGCCCTGGTGGTGGGCGGCGAACGCTATGCCAACATTCTCATTCTGTTACAGGAATTGCTGGAGCTGATGCTGATGCTGGTGGGCTGGATCATGCGCTTGGCGCCATTCGGTATCATGGCACTGCTGTTGAAGCTTGCGGCCACCCAGGACGCGGCTTTGCTCGCCACATTGGTCGAATTCATAGTCGTGGTGGTGACAACAACTTTATTGCACGGCATGGTAGTCCTGCCGTTGATTCTTTATCTGGTTACAGGCATGAGACCGCTCAAATTCTGGCGTGGGGCGCGGGAGGCCTTGATAACGGCCTTCGCCACCAGTTCCAGTTCCGCCACTCTGCCGGTCACCTTGCGCTGCGTCGAGCAGCATCTGCATGTCAAACGCGATATTGCCGGTTTTGTCGTGCCGCTGGGCGCTACGCTCAATATGGACGGTACCGCGTTGTACGAAGCAATGGCCGCCTTGTTTATCGCTAATCTGGCAGGCATCGAGCTCAACCTCATGCAACAGATGATCGTATTTGTGACGGCCATGCTGGCTGCAATGGGCGCGCCCGGCATACCCAGTGCCGGGATGGTGACCATGGTAGTGGTACTGCAATCTGTCGGCCTGCCCGCAGAAGCCATTGCCATCCTGCTGCCCATCGATCGCCTCCTGGATACTTTTCGCACGGCGGTCAATGTCGAAGGGGACATGGTGGGAAGTCTCGTGGTACAGAAATGGGTGGGGCATGAGCAGCACATCAACGAACATTAGCAGCCTGCCGGATTTAAAGGAAATCGGCTGCAAAAGCGTCTGGCCAGTTCATATTTCGCTGCTTTTTCGATCAATAGAATAACTATCGGCCTTCAAAATCCCCAAAATCTGACCTCACCCAGTCACTTCTTCGCTGCGATTCCTTAAGTCCGACAGGCTGCTAGCAGCAACCCCAGGGGAAATGCCCGGATGAGCATTCGGATTGTTGCCGCGGTCGCGGCAGAGGCAGAGGCAATAACCAGAAATGCAGAAATACGGATGCTTAAGGTATTGCTTTCAATCTGTTATCACACTTCCTGCCCTTGGATTCATGAGATCGCGATTATCAAGTGCGACAATTTGCCACATTCCCATGTTTCGGCAAATAGATTACTCTCGACCTCAACACTGTAATGGGAGCGAAAGATGTACCGGATTCTTCGTATTGCATCCATTTTCCTGATGAGCGTTTCGGCAACGGCGCTCGCGGGTCAGCAGGATTCAGCTAATGGAGGACAAAGCCATTCAATGTCGCATGCTCCAAAGGCTACGCTGGCGGTGGGCGCAACGCTGGATGAAAATGGACGGCTATGGATAGCGAGGGTAGAGAATCAGCGGCTGCTGGTTTCCTGGTCGGACGACGACGGAACTAATTTTTCCACGCCGGTTATCGTCACACCCGAGCCGGAAGCCATATCGGCTGATGGCGAGAGCCGACCCAAGATTGCAGTTGCGCGCGATGGCGCCGTGCTTCTGACCTGGGTGCAGTCCTTGCCCCAGAAATACGCCGGCAACGTCCGGTTTGCGCGCTCGACAGATTCAGGTAAGACCTTTTCCGCACCCATTACGCTGAATGACGATGGGCGCATCACCAGCCACCGGTTTGATTCGATGGCAATCGATGGCGACGGGCGGGTTGTGATTGCATGGCTGGATGCGAGGGATCGGGATGCGGCCAAGGAAAAAGGCGACAAATTTAGGGGCTCATCGATATATACAGTCAAATCGCTTGATAACGGCAAAAGTTTTGGCCCGAACCATCGATTTCACGAACATACATGCGAGTGTTGCCGAATAACGCTCGCCTGGACCAAGGATGGACCTGTCGCCCTCTGGCGGAATATTTTCGGTACCAACACGCGCGATTTCGCTATCGCAAATTTGGATGAGGGTGGAGTGAGACGTGCGACGCATGACAAATGGCAAGTTGATGCCTGTCCGCATAATGGCGGAAGCCTGGCGGCTGACAGATGGGGCAAGCTGCACCTCGCCTGGTTTACCAATGGCACGGCGCGCCAGGGGTTGTTCTACAAAAATATCGACGGGGATTGGGAATCCCAGCCCATGCCTATCGGTAATCCTGCGGCACAGGCAAACCATGCCTCGGTCGTTTTGAAGGATAAAATCGTTATCCTCTCCTGGCGAGAATTTGATGGGCAGTCCTACTCCGCCCAGATGATGTATTCGGTCAATGGCGGCGTCTCCTGGAGCGAACCGACGCGTTTGATGTCTTCGGCTGGCGCAACCGATTATCCACTGCCGTTGATTAACGGCGAAAAAGTGCTGGTGGTGTGGAACACTGCAAAAGAGGGGCTGCGAATTATACCGATTGAGCGAATCACTGCCGGACGCTCCAGTTGATCTTTCATGGATTGGAATAAATTGTCGCGCTGACGAAACGTTTGAAGCATATGTTGGTAAAGATCCTGGTTGATCGTTATCAGTAAGAGCGATCACATAATATAAAAATAAATATGAGATCTTTCTCGTTTTTCCTGGTAGGTTTGCTTTGGGTATCTCCGGTCTCGGCAGCCGAAGATTCGGACCAATCAAAAAAATTTCCGCCAAAACAAGAAAATAAGGGTTCTCGCGCCGAGGGAACTGCCACCCAGGCACCCCCTTCCGCTGGCGCCGCCAGCGGGTTAACCGTGCAGCCAGGCAGCCCGGCTTCATCGGCGGAAGATACAAGTCAAGCAGCTTCCGGCGCCGTTTCCATTCCCGGTGTTGAAGAGAAAGCGGCGGGCGACGTTTCCGGCAAGAACAAACGCAAGGATGGAAATAAGGATAATCCCGCGCAAGGCGGCGAACCGGACACGGTACTCAAGGAAATGGTTGTTACCGGCGAGACCGAGCGTGATACACATTACACTTCGCCTTCGACGCGTGTGACCCGGTCACAGATCGAGCTGCAAAATGCGCAAACCACAGAGGAGGTACTGAAATATCAGCCGAGCCTGCAAATCCGGCAGCGTTATGTCGGTGATCCCAACGGTGTTCTCGGCATTCGGGGTGCGGATATGTTCTCGACCGCGCGCAATATGGTCTATGCCGATGGCTTGCCGCTGCACAATTTTCTGCAGGCTTCCTTTAACGGTGCGCCGCGCTGGTCGTTGGTAGGCCCAAATGAAATCGATTCCGTCGACGTTGTTTATGGACCCTTCTCGGCGGAATATAGCGGCAACTCCATCGGTGGTGTGGTAAACATAAAAACGCGCATGCCGCGCAAGCAGGAATTTTATGTCGAGAGCAGCCTGTTTATTCAGCCCTACAAGATCTACGGGCCGGATCAGGGAACTTTCATAGGCGATCGGCAATACGTATCGTATGGCAACCGGATTCAGGACCGGTTTACAGTATTCCTGGCCTACAACCGTCTTGAAGCGCAGAGCCATCCACAGTCTTACTTCATCGACAATACGGGACTGTTTGATGTCCCAGGCGGAACTCCCGTCACGGGTGGCATACGGACACCCGATACACGCGGTACGCCCAGCATCATCTATGGCGATACCGGACCGGAAAAGGTACAAACCCACTTGTTCAAGGGCAAGTTCGGTTACGACATCACTACGGATCTCCAAGCTATCTTCACAGTGGCGTATGAGGATCGTACACGCAGCCAGAATCGTCCCCGCAACTACGTAAGCGACGCGACTGGACAGCCGTTTTGGGGAGGGGCAGTGCCGGCCTGCTGCAATACGGAAGGTAACGCTTCCCTGGATGGGACCCGGTTCGATGTCGCGCAACGTGGTTTTGGGGGCAGCCAGGACAAACGAGAGACGCTGAATCTAGGACTGCAGCTACGTGGCGCTCTCACTCCAAACTGGAATATCGACACGACCATCAGCCATTTCGATGTCCTGAAAGATACTCGCGCCTCAGCTTTTTTCAGTCCAAAGGATCCCGCAAATACTGGCGCGGGCCAGATTCAGGATTTCAAGAAATTCAGCTGGTTGAACTATGACCTCAAGCTAAGTACGCCAGCGCTGCTAGGCAACGAGAAACTATCATTTCTGAGCGGATATCATTTTGATCAATACAATTTAAGCTTTCGGCAGTATGATCTGACGGACTATGCCACGCTCACTCGCGGCCCCTTGCAGGCCAACCGGAACAATGATGGCCAGACATCGACTCATGCGGTCTTTGCCCAATCCGCATATCGTTTCCTGCCTGACTGGGATGTAACAGCAGGAGCGCGCCAGGAGTGGTGGTCGGCGTCCAACGGTGTTGTCGGAAGTACTTCAGTACCGGATCGCGCGGAATCCGCGTTATCACCCAAAGTTTCGCTGGGCTATGAGCCTGGACCGTTGAAACTCCGTTACTCCTTTGGCCGAGCCCACCGATTCCCCGTAATTGCCGAGTTGTTTCAATCGCTCAGCTCACCGACCAGCATTCTTACAGCCAATGCGCTGCTCAGGCCCGAGAATGGCGTGCATCACAATTTCATGGTTGAATACGCGCTACCTAAGGGTTACGTCCGCGTAAACGTGTTTCGCGACGATATCAAAGATGCTATCCAGCAAGTGCAGCGAGCCTCAGGTGCACTCACTTCGAGTGCATTTCAAAATATCGATCAGACCAGTACCACCGGCGTTGAGCTTATTTTCGATCAACGGCGTATCCTTGGATCTAAATTTGACTTCATGTTCAACGGTACCTGGATGAATGCAAAAGTGGACAAGGGAGGGATTGTCAGATTCACGGATCCGACAGGCGCAAATGCCGATTTTAATCTCGATGGCAAACAGCGTATCCGTTTACCGCACTGGCGCGCAAATTTCTTCACCACCTATCATGCCACGGAGGCATGGGATATTGCATTTTCAGGCCGTTATACCAGTGATTCGTTTAACGATCTCGATAACCGGGATCATGTGAATAACGTTTTCGGGTCTCAGAGCGATTTCTTTTTCATGGACTTGAAAACCAGCTATCGGCACAAGTTCCAGAGCGGCCTTAAAAGCCGATTCTCGTTCGGTATTACCAACCTGAACAATGACAAGGCCTTTGTTTTTCACCCCTATCCGCAACGCACCTTCCTGGTGGAAGCTGCGTTCAGCTATTAACGCTATTTTTACGTAACGAGTTATTGCATGATCAGGATGACGCGGACCATGTGAACAAATTGGCTACTCCATCGAGACCCACATGGTTGATGGCATAAGTAGCCTTCTCCTGTACGATGGGCTTCGCATGATAAGCGATGCTGACCCCGGCCTCTTCCATCATTTTGAGATCATTGGCGCCATCGCCGATGGCGATTACTTGCTCTCGCCTCAAGCCCAGCTTTTCGCGCACACTTTTTAGCACTTCGGCTTTTCCCGAGGCGCCGATGATTTCTCCCATTACCTTGCCGGTGAGCTTTCCATCCGCAATTTCGAGTTTGTTGGCTGCGGCATAATCGAGATTCAGTTTTGTTTTTATTCTGTCCGTAAAAAACGTGAATCCGCCAGAAATGACCATGGTCCTGAGACCCGCAAATTTCATCCGTTGCAGCATTATTTCCGCACCGGGGCTTAATCGCACACGCTCATCGTAAACTTGCTGCAATGCATCCTGGTGCAACCCTTGCAGCAAGGCGGTGCGCTGCCTCAAGCTTTCCGCAAAGACGATTTCGCCACGCATGGTTCTCTGTGTAATTTCCGACACTTGAGGTTTCATCCCGTGCATGTCGGCTATTTCATCAATGGACTCGATCGCAAGCAGCGTAGAATCCATATCCATCGCAACCAGCCCAAAATCGGAAAGCTGCGCCGTTTGTTCGACGAACGCAAAGTCCAGTTCGGCATCAGCGCAGTATTCAGCAACAAGCTCGCGGCGTGTTGCGTTTTCCAGCCGAAACGCCTGGCCTGTGATTCGTTCGATATGGTTAGCGCCGGCAAGTTTCGCCAACTCTCTCAAATCACTGTTTGCTATTTCAAGCCCTTGTATTATTAGATTCATATACCGTTCCATTTATTGTTAAAGATGCTTCCAGTCCCTTTAAGCGCTGGAAGATAGCCTGGTCAGCCCAGGCGTGCTACTGCTTCAAGAGAGAACACAGATGGAGTAGCCGCTCCTGTACGCCTTTCTGTAAACCTGTAGGGCGGTCCGAGGCAGGTTCCCCGCAGTTTTATGCTGCGGAAAAGGCCAATGTAGCGGGACTAATATTTTTCCGGCAACCCAGCATTTTGCCAGCAATCGCTAGTAACTTCTACATCGAATTGCCGGAGCCTATTTATTCGGTGGTTGGAGATTTAGCCGATACCCTAAAATCCATGCCTGGCTGAAGGTACAATCTACCCATGTCGCCTTGTATTTTTATGATCTCGAAAAGAGCTTTCACAGGTCCTGAAGATCAAGCAAATGGGGATGTACTCATACTTGCTATATCTGCTGCCTGTTCGATGAGTGGCATAGCAAGTCTGCGCGCCGCCGAGTTTTGCCTGGCTAGCACTAGACCATACAGTGAAAATGGTGATGCGTACCACATAAACCGGAACTGAGCGATAATATCTGTTTCAACCAATATCAGGATCGATCCGGAGTAACCGAGTCATGGGACTATTGAAGCGATCAGTGGAGCACTACAGTCTTTTAAAGCTTCAGCCAAGACAAATGCCGGACTGGATGATCTTCGTGCTTATCGGCGTGATTATGACGGGATGCAGCATTCTTCCAAAAGCTTCTCCCTCTGAAGCCGAGATTGCCCGCAGCCTCTGGTCTCCATGTGTTGGGGAACAGCATGAAATCGAGCGCCTGCAAAAACTGCTTGTGGAAAAAGAGGTGCAGCAGCAGGAAATCGAACGCTTGCAGAAGTTGGTGGCGGAAAAGGAGGCCCAAATCCGCAGCCAGGAAGCCCGGCAGCAGGACCAGGCAAAGACATTGCAGGAAACCAGCAGCAAGGCTGCTCACGCCCAGGTGAAACTCAGGCGTCTGGCTACACGTCCCGCCGCCGCCTCCACTATTGCGGAAGTTGAAATGGTCATGGAAAACGTGAAATCATCACCAATCACGGGCTCCGCGCAGGTACTTCAAGCTCAGGCAGCGCGCCTTCTGGATGCGGCCGCTACATCGTACGCAGAGGACAACTATGCCGTCGCCATGGATTATGCCGCGCAGGCTCGTGAGTTTATCAACATGCTAACAAACACCCAAGGTCGCAAGAGCTCGGAGTCGCATCAAATAACAGTCTCGTTGCAGGTTCCACTCCCGCTTCGTGCCACTGCCAATAGCAATCTGCGCCAGAAGCCCGGTTTAAGTGCCGCAGTGCTGGGCGTATTGAAGAAGGAATCCCTTATGGTAGCGGATGCCTATCAGGGCGAATGGCTGTTGATCTCGGCCGATGGCCGGTCGGGATGGGTACTCAATACGCTGGTGGAAGCCTACTTGGGCAAGCAGTAGGTGCGGTGGACAAACCAGGATTAATGATCGCTATATGCCTGTTGCGACCCGCGCGCTTTGCTTGATAGAGTGCTTGATCTGCGCGGGCGAACACTGCGGTTGGCGTCATGTCGTCGGGTTGACACTGTGCGATACCGATACTCACCGTTACTGCAATCGTCGAGCCGTTGTTGCCATATTGCGCATTTTCTACTTGGGAACGGATGCGTTCTGCAGTTTTCGCGGCCAGGTCTGCGGAAGTATCAACCAGAATAATAATAAGTTCATCACCCCCGTAGCGTGCTGCATAGTCGATACTACGGACAGACTGAAGAAGTATCCGGGCGACGCTTCGCAGAATTTCATCGCCGGTGATATGGCCATGGGTATCGTTTAATGTCTTGAAGTGATCAATGTCCAGCATTAATAATGCAAACTGCCGTTGGGTGCGTTTAAAGCGCGCTAGCTCATCGGCCAGAATGGCATCGAGCTTACTGCGATTGTACAGGCCGGTAAGGCTGTCGGTGATGGAAAGCGTCTCCAGGACCTGATTCTGTTGCTGCATGGCTTCATTAGCGGCCATAATCTCGGCGTGGCTTTGGCGCAACCGGTCCGCCATCTGATCGAATACCACCGTAAGGCGACCGAGTTCGTCATTTCGTTTTGCAGAAAGCCGTACCTCCAGGTCGCCCCCGGCAATGCGGTCCGCTGCACGGATCAGCCGTTGCAACGGCACGACAATTGAACGGCCCATCTGAAAGGCCACGGCTGCCACTACCAGAACCAGTGCGCCTACCAGCCCCAGAAACATATTTCGAAGTTCTATCCATTTGCCATAGACTGCAGCGCGATCGAGCTCTGCCACAATGGTGACCCCCGGCTCCGCGGATACCTCAGCCAACCCGATCACGTTGCGATGTGTGAGGCCTTGAAAGGCCATGGAGTTGCCCGGTTGCGCGAGCAGATGCCGCAGCACGGAAGGATCCAGCTGCTGCAATTTATCTGTGTCGTTCTGGCTGCTGGCGAGAGCTCTGCCGTCTGAATCAAGCAGGATCACTTCGCCCGATGGAGATTTTATCGCGCTTTTCAGGCGGGGCTGCAAGCCGTGAAGATCAAGCACGGCCACTAACGCGCCCATCAATAGATCGTCGTAGGACAATACCGGAACCGCAACGCTAAGTGTGGCGGTAGCATATCCCGTATTCCAGCGAGGCGGTGCAATCACCAGGCCTTCTGTGAGGGAACTCTGGGGCCAATCCTTGGGGAGTGTGACTCTGGCCGGCGCTTGCGTGCTGCTCGCCACGACTTTACCCGTCGCATCCACGACAGTCAGTTCCAGTATTGTGTCGAGTTTTCCCTGTACCGATCGCAGATAGTGTGCGAGGGCTTGCGGATTTCCACCAGGTAAGCTCTCTTCGGGGCGGCTAATTGCCGATAAACCGTCTATGACGACATTGGACGTGGATGTTACGTGTACCTCATGGACACGCTTATCAATCCAGAGCTTTATTTCGCGGCTGGCATAATTTGTCATGGCGCGAAGTTCACGGGTTACGTTATCGCTTATCTGCGCCTCATTTTGTCGAAAGGACAACAATCCCAGCCCTAACGACGGGATGAGTGTGGCCATCATGGCAAACACAACAAGTTTGCTTTTAATACTCCTTAGCCACGCCATCAGGATAGTTTTCCGGCATAAACGATTATTAACGGACAAGTTATGTCCGAATGAAGGGCGATTATCCTGAAAAGCTGCAATTGGGCATCTATTTATTTTTGTAAAAAAAGGGAAACGCCGTAATCATCAACAATACTTGGCTAATGGTACTTAGTTGAAGGAATACCAAAACGCATAGTCGACTCCGCGTCAAATCGCAACTGGATTTTCAGCCATTCAACTCGGTGATCAAGCTTTTTATCCGCGTTACCCGTTCTTTCACTTCGGGGATGCGTGCTTTTATTTTCAAGCGATCAGGACCGGAAAGCTCATAATCGCGGCTGCGCTGAAGGAGCGCGACGATTTTTGCGGCATCAACCGGCGGGTTGGGGATGAATTGCACCTGGATGGAGTCGGCACTTGCTTCAATGCGCGTAATTCCCAATGGCGTAGCTGCAACACGCAGGCGATGACAATCCAGCAGTGCTCTGACGGGGTCCGGCAAGAGGCCGAAGCGGTCCGACAATTCTATCTGAATATCATCCAGTCCATCATCGCTTGTACAGTTCGCCATGCGCTTATACAATACCAGGCGTTCATGTACATCATTACAGTAGCCATCAGGCAGCAACGCGGGAACATGTAAGTTTATTTCGGCTGCAACGCCCAGGGGATGCTGCATATCGGGTTCTTTGCCCTCCTTTAATGATCGAACCGCAGCATCAAGCATAGTGGCATAGAGAGTGAAGCCGATTTCCTGCATCTCGCCGCTTTGCGATTCCCCCAGTACTTCGCCAGCGCCACGAATTTCCAGATCGTGCATGGCGAGATAAAAACCCGCGCCCAGCTCTTCCATGGCTTGGATGGCTTCCAGACGTTTTCTGGCTTGTGTTCCAAGCGCCTCTTCCTCCGGCACCAATAAGTAAGCGTACGCCTGATGATGGGAGCGGCCTACGCGTCCGCGCAACTGATGTAATTGCGCCAGACCGAATTTGTCCGCGCGATTGATGACGATGGTATTGGCGGTGGGAACATCGATACCGGTTTCGATGATGGTTGTGCAAAGCAACAGATTAAAGCGCTGTTGATAAAAATCCTTCATCACATGTTCCAGTTCGCGTTCGCGCATTTGCCCATGGGCAATATTTATGCGCGCTTCCGGCAACAACTGTGCAAGCTTGTCATGCATGGGTTGAATGGTGCTCACTTCGTTGTGCAGAAAGTATATCTGCCCGCCGCGTTTTAATTCGCGCGAGCATGCTTCGCGAATAATGCCCTCGGAAAAACGATTGACAAAAGTTTTGATGGCGAGCCGCCTTTGCGGGGCGGTAGCGATTACGGAAAAGTCACGCAGACCTTCCAGCGACATGGCAAGCGTGCGGGGAATGGGTGTGGCGGTGAGCGTCAGCACGTCCACTTCAGAACGCAGACTTTTCAGTTGCTCCTTGTGACGCACACCGAAGCGATGCTCCTCGTCGATGATGACCAGGCCCAGGTTACTGAATTTCACTCCTTTCTGGACCAGTTTATGCGTACCGATGACAATGTCGATTTGCCCGGTAGCCAACCCTGCCAACGCCTGGGTTTGTTCCTTCGGCGAACGGAAACGCGACAGCTCCGCAATTTTGATTGGCCATTCGTTCGCAATCAGGCTGAAGCGATCGGAAAAGTTTTGGAAATGCTGCTCAGCCAGGAGCGTAGTGGGTACCAGTACAGCCACCTGTTTACCATCCGCAACAGCGACAAAGGCTGCTCGCAACGCCACTTCGGTCTTGCCGAAACCAACATCTCCGCAGATCAGGCGGTCCATGGGCTTGGCCGAAGCCAGATCCTCGATTACCGCATCGATCGCGGCGGCCTGATCGGGCGTTTCCTCGAACCCGAAACCTTCAACAAATGCTTCATAATCATGCTGCCTGAGCCTGAACGCATGGCCCACACGAGCGGTACGCTGAGCATAAAGATTCAGCAGTTCCGCAGCGGTATCGCGTACCTGTTGCATCGCTTTACGCTTGGCTTTGTCCCATTGGCCGCTGCCGAGTTTATGCAGCGGCGCAGCTTCAGGCGTCGCCCCGCTGTATCGTCCAATAAGGTGCAGTTGCGAAACCGGTACATATAACTTATCTCCACCGGCGTATTCAAGCGATAGAAATTCTGTTGCGCCTTCTCCCATATCCATGCTTACCAGTCCGAGGTAACGGCCAATGCCGTGCTGCTCATGCACAACCGGGTCACCGGATTTGATCTCGGACAAATCGCGCAGCATCGCATCGGCCACTGCGGAAGTTTTGCGCGAATCACGTTCGCGACGGCCGTGCAAATGTCTTGCATACAGCTCGTTTTCGGTAATGAAGGCTGTTCCTTCGCCACGGAATATAAAACCGTTGTGCAAGGGCCCCACGCCAAGCATGAAAGGTTTGTCGCCTGACCGAAATTGCGCATAGCTATCGCAGATATCGGTATCGAGCCCATACTGTTTCAGATGATCTGCAATCAGTTCTCGCCTGCCGAGACTTTCTGCCAATAGCAATGTTCGCCCGGCGGGAAAGGTGAACTCAGAGGCGAATTCTGCGATAAATATATCAAGCTTCTCAGCTGGATTGTCAGCGCGGCGATCAATCTGAAGAAGTGGTAGCGAGCGGGTCCAACTTTGAGTCTCGGCTTTCGAGGTTTGAGCATCGGATGGGATTTCGATGCGCGCGTAGGGCTTCAGCGCGCCGAAGAAAGCCTCCGTCGTGACAAATAATTCTCCCGGTTGCAGCAATGGGTGATCATTGTCGCCTCGCAAAAGCTGATAGCGTGATTGGGTGTCGCGCCAGAAGTTTTCCACTGCCGGGTGGAGTTCATGGTGCAGGCATATCAGCGTCGTTTGCGGCAAGTAATCGAAGATTGTCGCGGTATCCTCAAAAAAAAGCGGCAAGTAATATTCGATGCCCGCAGGCGCAGCACCCTTGCTTATGTCTCTGTAGACGCGGCTTTTCGATGGATCACCTTCGAAATTTTCGCGAAAACGACCTCGAAAACGACTGCGGGCTTCTTCGTCGAGAGGGAATTCACGCGCCGGCAGTAATCGTATCTCCGTGACGGGATAGACGCTTCTCTGCGTATCCACATCAAACGTACGGATGGTTTCAATTTCGTTATCCAGCAAATCGATCCGGTAGGGCAGCGGGCTACCCATTGGAAACAGATCTACCAGCCCGCCGCGCACACTGTATTCACCCGGCGAGAGCACCTGGGTTACATGGCTGTAACCCGCCAAAGTCATTTGGCCGCGTAGCGTGTTCAGATTAAGCGTTTCACCCCGCTTGAGAAAAAAAGTATGCGCTGCCAGATACTCTCGCGGTGGCATTCGGTATAACGCGGTAGTGACAGGAACGATCAGTACATCGCAGGCGCCGCTCATGAGCTGGTAAAGCGTGGCAAGCCGGTCGGAAACGAGATCTTGATGAGGTGAAAAGGTATCGTAGGGCAGGGTCTCCCAGTCCGGCAACAGCCGTGTTCTCAACTCGGGGGCAAAAAAAGGGATTTCCTCCAGCAGCCTTTGCGCGGCGAGCGCGCTTGCCGTGATGATGGCGATAGGTTTTGCTTCCTGCGCCAGTTTTGCCAGAGCCAGGGCATCACCGGAACCGTCGAAATGACCATAGCGGATCATCGAACCGGACTGGGGAATAGTCAACTTGAATGGCATCTGTACTGTTTTCAATAGCCGCGGCCAATAAACACCGCGCTCCACATAAAAAAGAGAGACATTATATGACAGTTATAATGCCGTATATCCAGCAGACGGATGGCTGGCTGCGAAAGTATGTTTCTTTCATCGCCCTCCGGCAGAAATACGGTGCGATAAAAAACGGCGTATC
Source organism: Nitrosospira sp. Nsp11 (assembly GCF_900142705.1). GTDB lineage: Bacteria > Pseudomonadota > Gammaproteobacteria > Burkholderiales > Nitrosomonadaceae > Nitrosospira. The sequence goes on along the minus strand of NZ_FRBV01000001.1, from coordinate 391,912 downwards.
AGGTTCATCGCTCTTGAGAAAGCGTAACTTGAGCATCAGGCACAGGCTGAAACCAATGCTCCAGGATGAATTGCAAGGTGGAACTGCCGTTGAACTCATTTATCTGTAGCCGGTAAATCGCCTCTATGACATCTGGAAGAGGACTTGCGTGGGAAAATAATATGCCGTCATAAAGAATCTTCGGCTTCATTCGCTCGCCATCCCTGATCTTTGTTTCCTGTCTCCTCAGTTTTAATTTTAAATGTCTTTGCCCAACCACACGCTGATCCTCCACACAAAAGCGGCTACTGAATGTGGGCGGCGCAAAACCCTGGCCCCATATCTGTTCCGTAAGATGCCGTGCCAGTTCCAGATTCATTTCGGATTCGTCCAGATCACCGTCGGTTTCAATAATGCGCTTGAGATCAGCCGGCGCGAGCAGCGCCTGCGCAGTTTGCTCGAACGCATCGCGAAATTTTTCGAAATCACCGGTAAGTATGGTCAGCCCAGCCGCGGCTGAATGGCCGCCGAATTTCAGCAAAAGGCCCGGATAGCGTTTTGAAACGAGATCCAGTGCATCCCTTAGATGAAATCCCGTAATGGATCTCCCCGAACCCTTCAATTCGCCATTGCTGCCTGGTGCGAATGCGATGACTGGGCGATGGAACTTATCCTTGATGCGCGATGCAAGTATGCCTATCACGCCTTGATGCCAGCTTGGATCGAACAGGCTCAGGCTATGGGTATCCGGCGCCTTTATAGTTGGGTGTTGTGATTGGGGAGCCGGTACCGGAAGGAGAGCATTCTCCAGCATCGTTAACGCACTATCCTGCATATCCGCCTCGATTTCCTGGCGTTTGCGGTTAAGCGTATCGAGTTGCAGGGCAATTTGCGAAGCGCGGGATGCATCATCTGTAATGAGACACTCAATGCCTAGCGACATGTCGTCGAGCCGTCCCGCTGCGTTCAATCTCGGCCCCAACATGAAACCCAGTTCGTAGGCGGATACGCGCTGAAAATCCCGTCGCGCAACTTGCAGGAGAGCGTTGATGCCTGCGCAGCCGCGCCCCTTGCGGATACGCTGCAAACCTTGGTGTACTAAAATCCGGTTGTTGTCATCGAGTTTTACGACATCGGCTACGGTGCCCAGCGCAACCAGGTCCAGCAGGATGGCAAGATTAGGTTCCTTTTGAGGGGCGCGAAAAACTCCATTTGCGCGCAACTCTGCCCGTAACGCCAGCATCAGATAAAACATTACGCCGACGCCGGCGAGATGTTTACTGGGAAAATCGCAGCCGGGCTGATTTGGATTCACGATCACTGCGGCATCCGGCAATTCATCCCCGGGCAGGTGATGATCGGTAACAAGCACTTGCATACCGAAACGGTTGGCTTCAGCTACGCCTTCTACGCTGGCTATGCCATTATCCACCGTGATCAGTATGTCGGGACGGCTTGTCCCGCCGGTTGCCGTTGCGCCTACGGCGCCGGCTGCAAGACGCACGATCTCCGGTGTTAGGCCATAACCGTATTCGAAGCGGTTGGGGACAAGATAATCGACTACCGCGCCGAATTGCCTAAGAGCGCGGATGGCAACGGCGCAAGCGGTGGCGCCGTCCGAATCATAATCGGCTACGATCAGGAGACGTTTTCGAGCCAGGATTGCCTCGGCAAGAAATCGCGCCATTAGTGAAATATTCTTCAGGCGACTGAATGGGATTAGCCGGGACCAATCCACCTCGAGTTGCGCTGGCTCTTCGATACCACGCGCAGCATAGACGCGAGCCAGTACGGGATGGAAGCCATGCCGGAGCAGTGCATCGTAAGCATGCGACGGATAGGCCCGCTGAATGGTGTTGGACATGCGTAGGAAATCTTGGAACAGCCGCTACCGGGCCACGCGGTCAGAGCTCATCGACTTGCTCAGCAATAGTCCCACCGAGTAATCAGGTTGAAGTGCAGTTGCCAGGAAGTGGAAGTGCATCCATGCAGCATTTGCCGGCCAGGGTTTAAAAATGGTAGTGCGCGCCAAAACCAAGATAGTCGACCCTTTGTCTGAAAAACTGCCCGGTGGGAGAATTTCCGTGGAAATATTCTACCAGGAACAGGAGTTTTCGACCAAATGCCTGGAAGTGATCCAATTGCACGCCCGCCCTCGCGGATACATCGGCGTTCCAGTCATTCTGTTCATGGTTTTTGATGTCAACCGCTACAATCGGTCGCATTGATACAACCTCGATTCGCCGGGGGCTTCTGAACTCGACACCATATTGTATTGACCAAGGTTTGATTGTCGAGGGTTCCTTGTGAAAAATGCCTCCTCCTCCGCCGTAGACTCGTAGTCCATACGGGAGCTCATACGACAGCCTGAGATCGGCTCCTTCATAGCTAAGGTTGATCCGCTCGAAATTGGTTAACCTGCGCAGCAAAAACTCGTCGCCAAGATGCGAGCTCTGGTGATAGACGCGGCCGAAAGCCGAAAAGTTGCCCGCTCGCATACTTCCGTAGGCCGAAGCTATAAAATCGGTATTGATGAGATCCGCAGAGGGCGCACCGAGATTGAAGTCGCTGAAGACGGCAGCCTGGAGGCCGGCTTCCCATTGCACCGTCGAGTTTCCAAAATTAGAGCGGTAGAACGGAATCGTTTCCCCGAAGCTGACAGCGCCATTGTTATTTCCATCAATGTTGTTTCCAACATAATTACGGTATGCGGCGGAGAAATGAGCCCAACGGGGATCAGCCAGCAATGGCTTGAACAGATGACCTTCAGGCAGCATTCCGGTTGCGAGAACCGCTGGACCCGCTGCGGGCACTCCTTCACTTGCAACTGCCTCTTCCGGTCCCGGTTCCTGCGAGGTGGCGGGGCGTTGCTGAATAGGCTTGAATGCATCGCGCTGCGCGGAACCACCGGCAATACTTTCAGACACAGTAACCGCAGTGACTCCCGGAATCTGTGACAGTGCGTGCACAATCGAGATACGGTTGTCCGGTGTCAGTTTATTCGCCGGAACTGTAATGATGCCTTCCCGCACGATCAACGTCGGTATTTCGACCTTGAAACCATGCTTGAGAATCCCAGCGGCATAACCGGCAATATAAGCGTCCTCGGTTACCGCAGCGTTGACCACTGATGTAAATAACAACAACGTTGCGGCGATGATAGAAAGATGTGGCACGGTATTCCCTTTTTTAGAGTCTTGATCGAGGATGAGGTAGTCTGTAGTTTCTGCTTATTTTTTGTCGGCTTGCAACTCATGGATTATGATTTCCAGCAGCCGCGCGTCTGAATTTTTGAACGTTATTGAGGAGCAAAAATCTGGTCGGTACGGTGACGCACATAAAGCATCTGGGTGGCGTTCCGATTATCGCCGATGTCGCCACTTGGCGTATGATGTTAATAAAGTCAATTCCGTACGCCGATCAGGCAGGAGCCGGCAATGCAATGGCTTTTCCTTTCTATCGCAATTATCAGTGAAGTTATTGCGACTTCCGCTTTGAAGTCGAGTAACGGATTCACGCAATTGTGGCCGTCCCTTGTAGTGGTAGCCGGCTACGCCGCTGCCTTCTTTTTCCTGTCTCTTACCCTACGCACAATCCCCGTTGGAGTCGCCTACGCTATCTGGTCTGGCGCCGGTATCGTGCTTGTCACGCTTATTGCGTGGCTCGCTTTCGGGCAAACGCTTGATGGTTTCGCTATGCTCGGACTGGCGCTTATCGTCGCTGGCGTAATTGTCCTGAATGTATTTTCCAGGTCAGTTTCCCATTAACCTACTATTCACCTTGAAGCGGGAGAATGTCATGAGGATACTTGAAATAGCAGCTGGAAAATCCACCAAAAAATTATCGCGCGTCCAGCGCGGGGGAGAGCAGCACTGGGTTGGCGACGGTTTCCCCGTACGAACACTTTTCGCCTATTCGAACCTGGGGCCGATGATCAGCCCTTTTCTGCTTCTCGATCATGCTGGTCCGATGGAATTTCCGCCAACAGAAAAACGCCTTGGTGTCAGTGAACATCCGCATCGCGGATTCGAGACGGTAACTATCGTATATAGCGGCGAGGTGGAGCATCGCGACAGCTCCGGCAGTGGCGGCATTATTGGTCCCGGTGATGTGCAATGGATGACGGCGGCCTCCGGCCTGGTTCATGAAGAATTTCATGGCGGCAATTTTGCGCGACAAGGCGGTACGCTGGAAATGGTGCAGTTGTGGGTCAACCTGCCCGCAAAAGACAAAACGTCCTCACCGCGCTATCAAAGCATATCGAATAGGGAGATCCCCGCGCTGGATCTCCCCGGCGGTTATGGAACGCTGCGCATCATCGCTGGCGAGTTTGGCGGTATAAGGGGGCCGGCGCAAACGTTTACGCCGGTTCATGTGTGGGATCTTCGTTTGGCGAGTGAGCAGTCATTCTGCCTCCCGACACCCGAAGGGTACACCACGTTGCTGGTAGTGCTCAAAGGGTCGGTAAACGTGAATGGTTCTGAAACGATCCGGGCGGGGGAGGTTGGTCTGTTTGATCGGGCTGGCGACCAGATTTGCATTGATAGCGCACAAAACGCAACAACGCTGCTGCTTTGCGGTGAACCGATCGACGAACCAATTGTGGGAAGCGGCCCTTTTGTTATGAACAAGCCAGAGGAAATCAGACAGGCGATTACCGATTACCAAAGCGGCAGGATGGGACGTTTGTCATAGTTCCAACATTTGCCGCATCTGTCCATGAAGAGCAGGTAGGTTCGCCAGGTCAGGATTTCCCTTCCTGAGTGACTCCGTATCACTATCATAGTCGTCCAATCTTCGTTTTTGGCGACAGGTCGCGGTGACGTCATCAAATAGCCGGTACGTCTTGCTATCATGGCGCGTATTGATGTGGTTCCGATCACCCATGCTGGATGGGCTGCGGTTTTGTTACCAGGCCTCCTGAAGAGCGAGTGTTCAATTACCACGGACTTCTTCAGCGTAGTTATTCGATTCCACCCTGCACGTCCGTCAGAACATATCTTCCTGCCCGAGATTCACCGGTAATTTTTTCCTTCCTGCCCTTACCGGCTTCGTCCGTGCTTCCTGCTCGCCGATAGGATGGAGCGCCAATTTGTCCTTGAACTCGGAACGTAATAATCCATTTGCGCCTGAAGGTGTACCAAGGTCCAATTGACCCTACTGCCGAGGTTGTTATGATGCGCACATGACTTGAAAGGCTTTTTTCTTGGGCTTGAACTGCTGATCGCGCTGCCCGGACCGCGCTGATCTTCAAGTTTTTACCTCAGTTATCAGATGAGCATCGGTAAATCGGAGTACGCGTAAAGTGAGCATAAAAATTTTCTTGCGAGCAGGGGTATTTTTAATACTTTTATTTTCTGCAAACGCCCATGCTTTTCCCATATTTCAGCTCGACCTTGCGCCTTCTTTGGATGGGGATGCCTATGACGCGCAATACGGCGATCTCACCAGGATCAGCACGGGGGATGATGATGCTCGGATACCTGCAAATCCTCTCTTGTGGAACCAGCACACTGCCGCGAATGCTGCGCCGTCGGCTAATTATCCGGGCGGAATCGATATACTTTATGGCTTCCACTCGGTTTTTGGAAGCGATTTACCGGGTCTTGATATGGCGACTTTTCTCATCCTGGACCATCCGTTTGCTGATCTCATCGACGTGACTCACATTGTCGAATCAAGTGAAGACAAAAATGCCGCAGATGAATTTTTTGCCATGTTGGGCATTTCACTAGAGGATCCGCTAACAGTCGAAAAAAATTCACAGGCATTTATTCGGAAAACCTCACCGGCTGTGGCGCCTGCAATAGTTCGGCAAAGTTCGCGAGACGGTTGCCTGCAACCACGGCAGGAGCAGTCGCACAAGCGAGGAGGAAGTCTTTGCCCCGAAGAGATTGGGTCGGGCGGCAGTAGCGGTTCTGGCAGGAGTGGCAGGGGCCGAGACTTAATGCCCGGGGGTAGCGGAAGCGCTGGCTTGTATCCCCATAAGAGCATTGTGGATAGTGGCGACTTCGGTGGCGGTGGCGGCGGCCTTGGTGGAAGCGGAGGCGGTGGTGGTACTGGTCAAAGCCACGCAGGAGGCACTGGTGCCGGTACAGGTTCTGACAGTACTAACCCTGGTACTGGTATTGGAGGTAACGGGGATGCCGATAGCTGGTTCGATTTTGATAACTCGGATGGCGGGGGTATGGGTAATGGTTCCGGCATTAGCGGCACCGGTGGAAACGGAAATCAGGGCGAGGGCGGAATCATCCCCAATGAAATTAGCGCTGTTCCTGAACCGTCGACATTAGCGCTCTTTGCGCTTGGCCTGATTGGTCTCCTTATCGCGCGTAAAAGTGGCCGAAAGCATCAGGATAGGTATCAGAAGTCTTCTCGAAAATTGGAGCTGTCGGTAGATACCAATGTTTATTGGCCAATGCTTGCTCGTTAAGTTTCCTTTTTAAAGGATGCAGAACGGGATTGCGAACTATATCTTTTACGCGGACATATCCAGGTTTTTGCTCAGTGGACTTCCTTCTCTTTTTTTCTTCTTCCTGCTGAGCAGAGCAATATAATAGCCGGTTATCATTTATTGTAATGCAGGAGAATCTGGCATAGGTTTTCTTGTCAAATGTGAGTGCGCGACTTATTGTCGATTAAGGGGTGGCGATGGAGTGTGAGATTAATGGACAGAATCAATCTTTAATCTTGAGGAATTCATTGGACTCTTTTGGTTTTCGTCTCCGATAAGGAGATTTTATTGATGAAGCAGAGTCTGAGCATAAAACGCCTGCTGCTCCTTTCAGCGGCCATGTGGCTGGCTTTAGCTGCTGTGGCGCCATCCGCGTTTTCTGATAATGCCGTCAAGCTGAGAATACTGGTAATCACGACAGGTGAGGTAGCGGAAGATCTGGGATTCGCCTATATCAAGCCGGTCCTTGATGAAATGGGAGTGCCGTACGATGTGTTAAATGCCCAGACACAGGATTTAACGGCCCCCATGCTTGCCTCATCTTCGGCCGGCGTCGGCTGCAAGGCTGGGGATGTGGGCTGTGTAGGAAACTATAACGGCGTTATCCTTTCCGATGCCGATTTGGTCCCCAACTTCACGCCCTCAGAATGGGACATACTGCATAATTACCAGAAAAACTTTGGCGTACGCGAGGCGGTGCTGTCAGGATGGCCAGCCACTTATACGGATCCGCAACCTCCTCATGGAGTTTATCTGGATTATGGTCTTGTCTATTCGTCGAGCGGCAATGACTTCGATGCCAAGTGGACGGTGCCTGCCATCTATAGCAAGGAGGTTTTTGAGTACGTGAACCGGGCGAGTCCGTTTTCAATTACAGACTTTGCCTTCACGGCCAACCCTCGAAATGATGCCAGCGGCATGCGGGATGGTTCTGTGCCGCACGTTGATCCCATTCTGCGAACCCGAAATGGCGAGGCGTTGATATCGATCGTGCGATACATGCTGCCTTCCCAGGCAACGCCTGTACGCGAGGTGATGATCTCGACTATCACGAACGCGCCGTTCCTGGTCCATTCTAATGTTTTGGTCTACGAGTTCATCAACTGGGTGACACAAGGCATATTCGTGGGTTCACGCTTTGTCTATATGGCTGCCCATATGGACGACTTGTTTCGCCGCAGTAAATTATGGGATCCCGCTCTGAAGAAAGAACATCCTGTCATGACCTTTCGTTTGAACGGCGCTGACATCAATAATACAGTGCGTAGACAGCAAGCGTTTCGTGCCGCACATCCACTAGCCGGTAATTTCAAGCTGGATTTTCCGTTCAACGGTTCGGGCGCGGTTGTCGATCCAGAAGCGGCGCCGCTGGCCGCAAACTTGACGGAAGACCTGGTCGCGGCGGTGGTCGCCAATAAAGGAGATTTTCGTTTTATCAACCATACCTTCACTCATGCGGATTTGGATAAGGCGCCGATTCCAGCGGATGCCCCCTGTGATGAGGCTAGATTTACCAACGTCGCGGCCATTCGCGCGGAAATTACCAAGAACCAGGCGGTTTGGGCGCTTCTGGATCTTCCCGAAAGAAGTCAAAACAACCGAGTGCTGATAAGCGGCGCCCACTCGGGCTTGAAAGACCGCAAATGCACGGAGGATCCTGCTTTGCACCCTGATATGTTTGACGTTCAAGCTGATGACATAGCATTTGATGCGGGTGGCGCCAATCCGCTATTCCTTGAAGCGGCGGCCAGCGTGGGCGTGGAGTATCTCGGCGCCGACGCATCGCAGCAGGCTGAGAACGTCGAACAATATATCGCTCAGTACGAAGATGGTAGCGGAACGGATCGACTGATGTTGCCACGCTGGCCAACCAATATTTTTTATAATGTGACGAATCCATCCCAGTTGGAAGATGAGTACAACTATATTTACAATGGGAGATTTGTTAATGCGGGACGAAATCCATGTGAAATACCCGAAGCTATCTGCTCTCCCCGGAATTATGCTGAAATCCTCATGGTGGAAGCAGATATGGCGTTACGACATATGCTGACATTTAGCAGGTGGCCTCATTTTTTCCATCAGGCGAACTTGGCTAGATATGACGAAAGCGGTAATACGCTGGAATTTGACTGGCTCAATGCGGTTTTCGTGGAATATGAACAACTGTTTAATTTACCCGTCAGGAATTTACCATATTATCTGATCGGTGACGGTACCGCGGAAACTCTCAACGTCAAGTCTGCGATTATCCATGCGCAATGGAATCGCACGACCAATCAGATTATCTTGTCTGCAAACAAAGCGGTACCGAACCTTCATGTCACGGGACTCTCTGGCGGAGAGTTGTACGGAGGCCAATTTATCGGCGCTGTTAACGTGGGTACAAACTCTACGGCGCATATTGTCGACCGCGGGCTCAATCAATGAGTATGCACCGCTTCTCGGCTTTTCGCATCCTGCTGGTTATTGCGCTTTCCATTTTCATTGTCGCAGGAACCCCGGTGGCGGCACAGACGGCATCGAAAAAAACTGATAATGCAGCTCAGCAAGCCAGTGACGAGGCTAGAAAGAAGATACGAAAGGCGAATGACTTCAAGCTAAAGACAGGAGAACCGTTGTTTCCCAAGCAGGCAAAATCGCTGGCGAAGGGCTATAAAGAGACGGCAGAGATTGTCGCCCGACAAGGCGGCGACCCCAAGCCCATTCTTGACGCTGCAGCTTATTTCGAGGGCCAGTCCGAGCTTGTTTCAAGAGTCAATACGAGTGATAAACCTGCCGTTCAGTGAGCGTTCGGTGAGCTCCTGAACCTTCCCGTAAGAGCGGGATTTTTTTGATCAGCAAAGTCTGGAACTGTCAGCACAGCAACCGGGCACGCTACTGATCGGCTTAGGCTGATAGCGCCGCCTCATGGCGAGACTGCTTAAGCAGAGCCTTATTCTGAGTTATATAGAGAGTTGAGTCCGCGCTTCGTGGCTTTTTGTTTCTAGCACCTGGCAATCTCTTCCTGGCGCGTTTTGGTCCTTTAAGTGCGGTTTGGTTCGTATGAATCCGACGCATCGAGTGCCGGGCAATACGTTTACATGCACGCTCACATGCGTTTTTTTTCCGGCAAAGCAGGTCCTGCCTCAGTAGCAGGTAGCGCTGTTTTATCCACAAACTTGTGCTTTAGCGTGAGCTTCTGGCCGATTTGCAGCAGACGGCCTGTGCCACCGTTCCATGACATTATTTGCCCTACCGTGACGTCATGACGTTTGGCAATGCCCAAAAGTGAATCGCCTTTCCTGACGGCGTAGACGAAATTGTGTTCGAGCATTTTCGGCGTGGCGGGTTTGTTGCTCATAACAGAAATATCCATCCCTTCGGCACTTCCGTTACGGGGAACGAGCAAAGTTTGTCCTGCCATTATCGCGCCGCCCGTCTCAATATCGTTGATTTCCTTCAGTCGCCCGACGCTGATCCCATATCGAATCGAAATTTTTTCTATCGTCTCATCTTTTTTTGCCTCGTAGGCTTGCCACGATACCAAGGGTCTGTCATGAACTTTCAGATTTTCCATAAAGACCTCCACTTTTTCCGCTGGAAGAAGCAGCGTACGAGGCCCGTCAATATTAATGACCGGCCGATTATGGCCCGGATTAAGCGCTTTAAACTCATCCACAGAAATTTCAGCAAGCCTTGCCGCCAGTTTTACGTCCATATGGCGGGTCGCTTCGACCCGGCCGAAATAAGGCTCGTTGGGGACGGATTCAAGCTCAATCCCGAAGGCGGCCGGGTTCAAGATAATATTTCTGATTGCGATCAGCCTGGGAACATAGTTTCGGGTTTCAGGTGGCAGCGCGATATTACGGAAATCCTCCGGAAGCCCGCTGTTACGGTTTTTCATGAGCGAGCGTCCCACTGCACCTTCACCCCAATTATATGAAGCCAGCACCAGTTCCCAGTCACCAAACATGCGATGAAGGTTTTGTAAATAATCAAGTGCGGCGCCGGTGGCGGCGACTATGTCCCTGCGTTCGTCATACCACCAATTCTGCTTCAAGCCATAATTCTTACCTGTGGATGGGATGAACTGCCAGATGCCGGCGGCACTTCGATTGGAATATGCCTTTGGATTGAAAGCACTTTCGATGATAGGCAGCAGGGCGATCTCGGCAGGCATGCCGCGGCGCTCCACCTCTTCAACGATATGAAAGAGGTAGCGTTTACCGCGTTCGACGATGCGCTTGATATATTCGGGACGATCAACGTAAAAATCCTCGTTGCTGCGCACCTTTTCACTATCCAATTTAGCCATGGCGAAGCCATTACGAATGCGTTGCCATAGATCAACGGGGAGAGAAGGTGCTATCTTGCCGGCAGGGAGGCTCGTTTCGGCGGGGGGAATGACAGGATCGTTTTCCGCAATGGGAAGAATGGCGGATGTGTCGTGCGTATCGTCCTGCGCAAACTCAGCAATTGGCTGATCGGTATGCTCATCTGCGTTTGCTGCGAAACTTGCGGTTGTCAGCGTGAGGCTGATAATCAAAACTGAAGTGAGCCGTTGGACTTCCATGCTTATTATTATTAACCTTTTGTCGAGGTTTTATTGGTTTGTGGAGGTTTATTGGAAAAAATTCGTCGGGTAAGGCCTCTTTCTAAAATTTAATCAAGCTGCACAAAGATTATCTCGGGGCAGCAAATCGCCAAAAGCAACCTATCAAAAAGCAACAAGTGGGCAATAACGGCGGAGCCTGACCCCATGCATGACTGCTACCCGCAAAAAAGAAATTATCCTCGTGTTGCAGGCTGAGCCCCGAATGCCGCCAGCTCTACTGCCGGCAGCGGTTGCCAGCCCGGCCTCCGATGTTCCGCGATGACATTGGTAAAAATACCGCCGCGCACATAAAATTTGGCAGTGAGGCGTAAATACCTTGGCTCCAGGACAGCAACGAGGTCATCGGCAATACGGTTGGTTACAGCCTCATGAAACGTTTTCTCGTTCCGATAAGACCAGATGTAGAGCTTGAGGCTTTTAAGCTCAACGCAGTTTACGTTCGGAATGTAATCCAGAATCAAGGTGGCAAAATCCGGTTGTCCGGTTTTTGGACAAAGGCAGGTAAACTCCGGAATCTCCATATGGATATGATAATCCCGCGCCGGCGCGGGGTTTGGGAAAACTTCCAAGTTGGTCGTGGGGTTGCTGGGCATTCTCTTATCTCTTTCAAATCGGTTAGAATTGTCTGCCCTGAGGTACGGTCGTTGCACAATAGCTCAGAATAACTTTAGGGCTTCTTTTCAAGGCTATCTTTTCGAGCCGCTCAATTATAACTGGTTGCGAACGACAAATTGCGTCTCTCCCGCATCAAACTAGCCGGGTTCAAATCCTTTGTCGACCCTACCGAGATTCCCCTTCCAGGGGATCTGGTCGGCGTTGTGGGTCCTAATGGCTGCGGAAAATCCAATGTGATCGACGCCGTGCGCTGGGTCCTGGGCGAATCGCGGGCGTCTGCGTTGCGCGGCGAGTCCATGCAGGACGTGATTTTTAACGGTTCCGCGAATCGCAAACCAGTGGGAAGAGCAAGCGTGGAGCTGATGTTTGATAACAATCTTGGCAAGGCGGCAGGTCAATGGTCGAGCTATGCGGAGATCTCCATCAAACGGATATTGCGTCGCGACGGTGAGTCAACCTATCACATCAATAATATCCATGTCCGCCGGCGGGATGTGGCGGATATCTTTCTTGGCACCGGGGTAGGCGGGCGTGGTTATGCCATTATCGAGCAGGGAATGATCTCTCGCATTATCGAGGCAAAGCCGGAGGAGTTGCGCGTACTTCTGGAGGAAGCAGCAGGCATCTCCAGATATCGTGAGCGGCGCCGGGAAACTGAATCGCGTCTCTCCGATACACGCGACAACCTTCTGCGGATAGGCGATATTTGCCAGGAACTGGGAAAGCAGTTAATACGCCTGGAACGACAGGCCGAGGTGGCCCGACGCTTCAATGACGTGAAAGACCAATTGCATAAAACGCAAAACCTTTTATGGTACGCCCGCAAACAGGAAGCCGCCACGCAACGTACCCTTGCGGAAAAAGAACTCCGATCGCTGCAGACCTCGCTGGAAATGGAAAGCGCGAACCTGCGCGACGCAGAAAAACGCCTGGAAGAGAAGCGCGCTCATCATTACGCCATGGGCGATCTCTTGCATGAGTTTCAGGGCGAGCTTTATGCAGCCAATGCGGAAGTAGCGCATATTGAACAACAAATTCGACACGTGCGTGAAAACTATCATCGCATGGAGCAACAAATCAAGGCAGTGAAGAACCAGCTTGAGAGCCAAAAAAAACAAGCGGAGGACGCAGCAGAAAGTTTGAACCGTTGGCGCGAAGAATTTGAACGGGCTCGCCTGGCGCGCGAAGCCGGCAAACAGGAAGTCGCGGCAGAAAGCGAAAAATTGCCGGTAGCCGACTCCGCTTTTCGGTTATGCCAGGAGAAATTAACCGAAATACAGCGTGAGCTGTTGCTGGTTGAGCAGGCTGGTCAGTTGGAGGAAAGTAACCGGGTCCACGCGGCAAAAAACTTCCAGCAGCTTGAGCTGCGACGGGCACGGCTAACGGCTGAACGAGATTCCTTGCCGCAACCGGAAATCGAAGCGCTGTCCCGCTTGACTCGGCAAATAGAGGTCAGCGCTGCTGATCTGAAAAGTAAACAGGAAACGCTCGTGCAAACCGAAAGCCTCCTGCTGAATGCCGAGAAAGTGAAACGCGAGTTTTCGCACAAAGTGCAAATGCTGGAACAGCAGATTGTCCGGATCGAAGCGCGGCTTGGCGCTTTGCAGCGCCTGCAGAAACGCCTCGAAGGCAGCGAGGGACTGAGCGCATGGATCGCAAGGCATCAGCTTGATGCACTGCCGCGTTTGTGGCAACACATCCAGATTGAGAAGGGGTGGGAAGATGCGCTTGAAGCGGTGCTGCGCGAGCGCCTGAACAGTGTGTCGCTTGGCCAATTGGAGCTGACGCGCGAGTGGGCGGAAGATCCTCCTCCGGGGAAATGGGCGGTGTTCGAGTTAGCGGCCCAGGCATTACAAGGAATACCGGGCGAACAACAGAAGAACTTGAGAGGAAGGGAGAGCTGGATACTGCTGCAGTCGTATCTGACTTGCGATCATGCAGAAACAAGACCTGTGCTGGACGAATGGCTGGACGGAATATTTGTGGCCGAGGATGTGCGGGCGGGTCTCTCGGCACGAACAAGCCTATCTTCCCGCGAAATGCTGGTGACCCGCGAGGGCCATATCATTACATGTCACAGTCTTTCCTATTATGCTCCCGATTCCCAGTTGCATGGCGTGCTGGCGCGGCAACGCGAGATAACCCAGATTGAAGTCGAAGCGGGTGCGCTGAGAGTAAGCCTGGCGGGGGAGAAAGCCGAGCTGGATATGGCGGTGGAAGCCTGCCATGAGCTCGAATCATTTGTATCTTGTCTTCGTGATGATATTGGGGGCCTACAGCAACTGCATCACGACGTACAAATGCAAGCATTGAAGCTCACGCAACTCGCTGACCGCACTAGCCAGCGGCACAAGCAGATTGACAGCGAATTGGCTGAAATAGGGCAGCAGGCAACGGCAGAGTCCTCCCGGAAGCAGGAGGCCGAAGAAAAATTGATGCAGTATCAGGTCCAGGTCGAAGCGCTGCAACAGCAGGTAAAAAAGGAAAAACAAGCGCGGGAAGCAGCGGAACAGTTTTTGGATGCACAGCGTCTGCGCGTGCGGATTGCCGAGAAGGAAATGCAGGAGGCTGCATTTCACGAAAAAACCTGCTTGAATAAAATCTCCGAAGTGGAGAATTCCATTCGATATATTGGCGAAAATGCTGTTGAGCTCGAGGCTCATCTGGAAAAATTGCAAGCCGGACAAAGTGATTTTGATGAAACGCAATTGAGCAGCCTGCTTCAGGAACGGCTGGCGTCGCGTGAACAGCGTGAGGAGAGATTGGCGGTTGCGCGCAACGCCCTTGAAGATGCGGCCAGCGAATTGCGAGAAATAGAGCAGGAGCGCATGACCGCCGAGCAAAAGTTGCACCCGCTGCGGGAGGGCATCAACCAGGCGCGCCTCAAGGAACAAGAGGCGCGAATTGCCGAGGATCAGTTTAGTGAGCAATTAAGGGAATCAGGTGGTTCGGAGCAGGAACTGGTCCACTCTCTCGGGAAAACAAGACCTTTCGCATTGCAGGCTGAGATAAACCGGATGAATGGAGAAATTGCTGCGTTGGGAGCAGTCAATCCGGGTGCGCTCGATGAGCTGGAATCTTGCCAGACGCGTAAAACTTATCTGGATTCACAATCGCAGGATCTGGAGGAGGCATCCGAGACCCTTAAAAATGCAATCCGGCAGATAGATCGTGAAACCCGCGAACGACTGCTGGAGACTATCGAAAAGGTCAACGGGCATCTGGAAGAGATGTTTCCCACCATGTTCGGTGGCGGGCAAGCGAAGCTGATATTGAGGGGTGAGGAAATTCTCGATGCAGGCATACAAATTTTCGCCCAACCGCCGGGTAAGAAGAACAGTTCTATCAACCTTTTGTCCGGCGGTGAAAAAGCGCTCACTGCGCTGGCGTTTGTGTTCTCGCTGTTTCAACTCAATCCTGCGCCGTTTTGCCTGTTGGATGAAGTGGATGCCCCTCTGGATGATAGCAACACCGAGCGGTTCTGCAATCTGGTGCGGAAAATGTCGCTTCGGACCCAGTTCGTGTTTATCAGTCACAATAAGATCACTATGGGAATCGCGCAGCAATTAATTGGCGTCACTATGCAGGAAAAAGGCGTTTCACGGGTGGTTGCGGTAGAAATCGAAGAGGCTGTAAGACTGAGCGGCGCTTCCACGGTGACTTGAACATATGATGAACATGAGCGAATTGCAAATCAGCTTGATAGCCATAGGACTCATTGTGGTTATGGGTGTTGTTCTTTTTAACTGGATGCAGCAACGCCGCTATCGGCGGGGTGCGGAAGAAGCATTCGGGCCAAAGCATGAGGATGTGCTGCTGAGAGAAGCCATGTCCAGTGAACAAAATGAAAGGATTGAACCGCAACTCGACAAGGGGTTCTCGCAAGAGCCCCGGATGGAGCCAGACGGAGAATCCACCGAAAAACCAGCCGAAGAAACTACCGAAGGACCAACCGAAGGACCAACCAAAGAACCTACCGAAAAACCAATCGAAGAACCGTGCGAAGAACCAGCAGAAGCTGCGGAAATTGCCAAGCCCAAGCTGGAGCCGCTCATCGGTTCGGCCAGGGCTATAACAGCGGTTGAGCGGGAGTCAGCGCCGCTTGAGGAGGACAATTCCCAGGAGAGTGTGGATTATATTATTGAAATCCGCAGCGAAAAACCGATCATGAATTCGAGCATGGCAGAGGTGTTACAGCGGAGATTCGATTTCAGCAAGCCGGTGCGATGGCTGGGGCAGAGGAGTTCAGAAGCATTTTGGGAAGAAATCACCACGGAGGCCAACGGCAAGGGTGGCTATACACATTTGCGCGGTTGCCTGCAACTCGCCGATCGAGCCGGTCCGATAAGCGAAGTAAGTTTGTCCGAATTTCGTGACATGGCGGAAAACTTCGCCACGCATGTGGCAGCAGCGGTAAATTGCCCCAACATACATAAGGCGTATGCGCGCGCGATATTGCTTGATGAATTCTGCACCCAAGTGGACGTCATGGTGGGCATCAACATTATCAGCAAGGATAACAGTGTGTTTACCGGCGCCAAAATTCGCGTCCTGGCAGAAACGTCGGGGTTCAAACTGGGAGCCGAAGGTCTGTTTCATTATCGTGACGAAAACAATGCGATCTTATTTTCCCTCGGAAACTATGAGCCTTCCCCTTTTCTCCCGGGTAGCGTACGCACGCTTACGACGCGTGGTATTACATTTCTTCTTGATATACCGGGCGTAGCAAACGGCGAAGCCGTTTTTGGGCAAATGATTCATCTTGCCGGTATCTTCACGGACAATCTGGGGGGAATCATGGTAGATGATAATCGCATACCCTTGAGTGACAGCGGCATCCGCAAAATCAAACAGCAATTAATTGCGATACAGTCCACCATGCTGTCGCGCAATATCCCTGCGGGTGGCGAAACTGCGCTGAGGCTATTTACGTGAGTGGACATCCGGATGAAGTCTCTCAAGTAGCGCGCCGTATACAGGAACTGCGCGGCACTATCGAACTGCATAATTACAACTACTACGCACGGGATACCCCGACAATTCCGGACGCGGAGTACGACAAGCTGTTCCGTGAATTACAGGAACTTGAGCAGCGCCATCCGCAACTCATTACACCTGATTCCCCTACTCAGCGCATTGGTGCTGCCGCGCTCACTGAATTTCCCCAGATTGTCCATCGCATCCCGATGCTCTCCCTTGGCAATGCATTTGAACCGGCGGAGGTGGAGGCATTTGACCGGCGCGTGCGCCAGACCTTAGGCGTGAGCATGGTGGAATATGCGGTGGAACCTAAATTCGACGGTTTGGCGGTAAGCCTGTGTTATGAAAATGGTATATTCAGGACCGGCGCCACCCGCGGCGATGGCTACGTTGGCGAAGATGTTACCCTGAATTTACGCACGGTCCAATCTATTCCCTTGACGCTTAAAACCGGCGCTTGTGGCGAAGAAACTCCTTCCTTTCTTGAGGTGCGCGGGGAGGTACTGATGTTGAAGGCTGATTTCGAGAAACTTAATCGGCAACAGCGTGCAAAAAATGAAAGGGAGTTCATCAATCCTCGCAATGCCGCGGCAGGTGCGCTACGCCAACTCGACCCCGCCATTACGGCAAACCGTGGACTGAAGTTCTTCGCCTATGGCGTCGGCGCTTGTGAAGGCGGAAGCGTGCCTCGGGATAAACATCATCATATAACGGACTACCTTGCGTCGCTGCGTTTTCCGGTCGCGCAAGAACGCAGTACCGTAACCGGTGTAGCGGCATTGCTGGAATATCACCGGGGAATATGCATAAAGCGTGAACATCTGCCCTACGATATCGATGGCACGGTATATAAGGTCAACGATCTTGCGCAGCAGGAGAAGCTTGGGTTTGTGTCACGCGCCCCCCGATTTGCCCTCGCTCATAAATTTCCAGCACAGGAAGCGATAACGGAATTGCTGGGAATCGACGTACAAGTAGGTAGAACCGGTGCTATGACGCCGGTTGCGCGATTGAAGCCGGTGTTTGTGGGGGGCGCCACCGTTACTAATGCAACGCTGCACAACGAAGATGAAATCAGGCGTAAAGATGTCATGATCGGTGACAAAGTAACAGTGCGGCGGGCGGGCGATGTGATTCCCGAGGTAGTGGCAGTACAGAAGGAGAGCCGACCGCCGCATGCAAGGCCATTCGTCATGCCCGATCACTGCCCGGTATGTGGCTCGAAAGCAGTGCGCCTGCCTGGCGAGGCGCTAACACGTTGCACGGGCGGGCTGTTCTGTCCGGCACAACGAAAACAGTCGATTTTGCATTTTGCCTCACGCCGCGCTATGGATATCAACGGCCTGGGCGATAAGCTCGTGGAGCAACTGGTAGACAACGCCATTATTAGAACACCGGCAGATCTTTATAAACTGGGCATAACCGGACTTGCCGCGCTGGAGAGGATGGCGGACAAATCCGCAAGCAATGTCATAAAGGCCATCGAAAAAAGCAAAAATACCACGCTGGCCCGGTTTATTTATTCGTTGGGTATCCGTAATGTGGGCGAGACCACTGCCAAGGATCTGGCCCGGTACTTCGGTGGGCTGGATAGGCTGATTGCAGCGGATGCGGAAAGTTTGCGTCTGGTGCCGAATATTGGACCTGTAGTGGCTGAGAGCATTGCCGATTTTTTTGGAGAAAGGCACAATCTCGAAGTTATCGAACAATTGCGCGCCAGCGGAATACGATGGAAGGAAGACGAAGGCGCACAAGCAAAGGCGAGCTTCGATATCATCTCGGATATGGGCAAAGCCGGTGGCAAGATTTTTGTGCTGACGGGGAGCCTGCCAAATCTGACACGGGAGGACGCCAGGGAGAAAATAGAAACCGTTGGGGGAAAAGTAACAGGCAGCGTTTCGGCAAAAACCGATTATGTAGTGGCTGGTGCAGACCCTGGCAGCAAGTATGACAAGGCCGTTGAATTGGGAATAACGGTCCTTGACGAGGCAGGACTGTTACAATTATTGCAAGGTTCGCAAGGTTGATTCAAGTTGATTTTTCCGAAATCCCAACACTAAGCGAGTGCGTTCATGGCCAAAATAACTAAAGCGGTTTTCCCCGTGGCGGGGATGGGCACCCGTTTCCTCCCTGCTACCAAGGCGAGCCCCAAGGAAATGATGCCCGTCGTGGATAAGCCTTTGATCCAGTACGCCGTTGAAGAGGCTGTGGCGGCGGGCATAACAGAAATGATCTTTATAACTGGACGTCATAAGCGTGCTATAGAGGATCATTTCGATAAAGCTTACGAGATGGAAGCAGAGCTGGAAGCACGCGGTAAAACGGAAACGCTGGAAGTGCTGCGGAATATTCTGCCGAAAAACGTTTCCTGCATCTATATCCGTCAATCGGAAGCGCTCGGGTTAGGCCATGCAATCTTATGTGCTCGCCCCGCAGTGGGTAATGAACCATTCGCAGTACTGCTTGCGGACGACTTGCTGGCGGATGACGAACCGATCATGCAACAGTTGTGCCGTGTATATGAACAGAACGGCTGCTCGATATTAGCCGTACAAGAAGTCGAGCCGGAAGATACGGTGAATTACGGCATTGTGAAATGCGGGCCAGGGATGAACCGGCTGCACCCTATCACCGGTATTGTTGAAAAACCCGAGCCAGAGGATGCACCCTCAACGTTAGGCGTAGTGGGCCGTTATATTTTGACTCCCAAAATTTTTGAGCATCTGGAAAAAATCGATCCTGGCGCGGGCGGGGAAATTCAGCTCACGGACGGCATCGCCTCGCTATTATTGGAAGAGCGCGCGTTGGCGTATGAATTCTCGGGTACCCGTTACGATTGTGGAAGCAAGATAGGTTATCTCAAGGCTACTATCGCGCTGGCGCTTGAGCATCCGGAAGTGCGCCAGGAATTTTCCGATTATCTGGATGCCCGATGCCGCGACATTCCTTTGGTTTGACGATTTTTTCTTTTTACGATTTTAGCTGATACCCATACTGATCCGATGCTTTCTTGTGAAGAAGCGAAGAAGATCCTGGGTGCAGCGGAGCAGATATTTTCTGCTGACGTGGTATCCCAGACGGTCAAACAAATGGCAGTCGAGATTACTGCGGCACTATCGCATCGGTATCCGCTGGTGTTGAGCATAATGGGCGGGGCCGTGGTGTTTACCGGTCAATTGCTACCGTTGCTGGAATTTCCGCTCAATTTCGATTACCTTCACGTCAGCCGCTACGATAATGAAATTCGGGGTGGTAAAATCAATTGGAAGGTATTACCCCCCGAAAACGTGCGGGACAGGGTAGTGTTAGTGCTGGATGACGTCCTTGATGAGGGGGTTACGCTTGCGGCGATCCGCGAACGGGTCATGGGCCAGGGCGCAACGGCCTTTTACAGCGCCGTTTTTGCTGAGAAAGTCATAGGCAAGCCCAAGCCCATCAGCGCGGATTTTGTGGGTGTCCTGCTGCCGGATCGCTTTGTGTTTGGCTTCGGTATGGATATCTATGGCGCGTGGCGGAATCTCCCCGCGATTTACGCCTTGAAGGCGTAGGAAAAACCGGAAAATATGAAACCTGCAAAGTCGCTAACGTCGCCAACGCGCGACAAGAACGAAAAGAACGAAAGTTGCGGGGTGAGCGCCGGCGAGCCATGTTTTTTTTAAAAGCGGTCAAGCCCGAGCACTCTTCAATATTTCTGGATTTCTAAGACATGCTTGCAATCATCGGAGGCACCGGCATGGCCCAGCTTGCCTGTCTTGAAATATCGCATCGGCGCATCATGACGACGCCTTACGGCGAACCGTCGAGCCCCCTGACTTTCGGGAGGATTAATGGCAACGAGGTCGTATTCCTGGCGCGCCATGGCTATGGGCATACGATTCCGCCTCATGAGGTAAATTATCGTGCCAACCTCTGGGCGCTGCAATCACTGGATCTGACCCGGGTGATAGCTGTTGCTTCGGTAGGCGGTATCCGCTCGGATTTAACACCCGGCGTGGTTGCAATTCCCGATCAGATTATCGATTATACGCATGGTCGCAAGTATACTTATCACGACAACGCAGCCAAGTCCGTAGTTCACATCGATTTCACCGAGCCCTATTGCAAATTGACTCGTGGACGCTTGCTGGAAGCAGCGGGATGTGCCGGTGAGGACGTAATCGATGGTGGCGTCTATGGCGCAACTCAAGGGCCCCGGCTGGAAACCGCCGCCGAAATCAATCGCATGGAACGGGACGGGGTAGATATGGTAGGTATGACCGGTATGCCCGAAGCGGCGCTCGCTAAAGAATTGGGCCTCTGCTATGCGGCGATCGCGGTAGTGGCCAATCATGCCGCGGGACGTAAAACGAGCGTACATGCGATTCGCCTGGAAGATGCTCATGCTGTTCTGGAGAAAGCGATGGTCGGTGTCAGGAATATTCTCGAGCACGCGGTGGAGCTCGATGTCGATTAAACCCGTCTTGAGAATGGGCGCTCCCGGATTGCTCGAAGTGGCCCGCAAAGTGGAGGCGTTCGGTACCCCCGAGCTTGAGGCCCTGATTCGAGATATGCATGACACCATGGAAGCGCTCAACGGCGCGGGACTGGCTGCACCTCAAATTGGAGTCGGGCTACAAGTAGTAATCTTCGGGGTGAAGCGCAATCCGCGCTATCCCGATGCGGAGGAGGTGCCCTATACCGTATTGGTGAATCCGGAGTTAACACCGCTGGCAAAAACCATGGAACAGGGTTGGGAGGGCTGCCTCAGTGTTCCAGGCATGCGCGGCATGGTTCCACGTTTTACCAAGGTGCGCTATCAGGGCCTGGATCAGTATGGTAAATTCATAGATCGGAGTGTCGAGGGGTTCCACGCCCGTGTCGTACAACATGAGTGCGACCATTTGGAGGGCATTCTCTACCCCATGCGTATTACTGATTTTCGTACATTTGGTTTTACCGATGTTCTGTTTCCAGACGAGGCGCCAATGGACGAGTAAGCTGAGCTATCCGTCTCCCTCTTTACTCATCAGTCCGCCAATTTATAGACCTTTTCTTTTCAAATTTCATCCATTCTTAGATCGGAGCAGGCCAGTTGTTGTGCCAGCAGTTGCGCAAGATGGCGTGCACTCCGTTTTCCGCTTTCAACGATGATATGCGCTGTCTCCCGGTAAAGCGGGTCCCGTTGCGCATAAAGCTCGGTCAGTTTCGTGCGAGGATCCTGAGTCTGGAGCAATGGACGATTCTTATCATGTCGCGTTCGTCGCCACAAATCATCAATTGTGGCTCTCAAGTAGATCACGGTGCCGCTACGCTTCAGCATCTCGCGATTTTCCGCGCTTAACACTGCGCCGCCGCCTGTGGCAAGCACAATATTTCCGGTTTTCACCAGTTCGGAGAGCATTTCTGTTTCCCGCTTGCGGAAACCAGCCTCTCCCTCAATTTCAAAAATAAGAGGTATGCTAACGCCAGTTCGCTTCTGGATTTCCCGATCCGAGTCGTGAAACTTTTTTTCCAGAAAATTCGCCAGAAGCCTGCCGACCGTCGTTTTTCCCGCTCCCATCATTCCGACCAGAAAAATATTTCCCCTTGTCTCGTCCAGGACGGGCTCGCCTACCCTATTATCTAGCGTCACTATTGCTTTAATTGCATACATTCACGAATTGTAGCCGAAATGCCCTGATCCACGTTAACTACAATATGTTCAGGTTTTGACCGCCAAGGACTAAAACAATCCCCGCCAAGTCGGACTGTATTTTGATGGCAATGGCTCGGCTTACCGATCGCTCGCAAGTCGAAGGGCGGTGTAAGCAAGATAACTAGATAACTTTCAGCAGAACGAGCAGAAGAGCAGAAGAGCAGAACGAGGAGGCGAAAGCCGCAGCCTACGACCCACAACCAGGTGTCCGGGTAAGTTTAAGTGGGGCATATCACTTCAACCTGATGCGAGGCGCCTTAGAGAACTCATCCTGATTCAGCCGTCCATCCCGGTCAATGTCCAGACCTTCAAAAGTCCGAGCTGACATCTTCTGTGCCGCTGCTTCTTCAGTGCTGATATAACCATCCTCATCGGTGTCGTATAATTCCCACGGGGGCGCCACTGCCTCTGGCGTATTCCGGTTTCCCTCGGGAGGCGCCTCTGCATAGGCCGGCCCTGCGGCGCTGGCAATCAGTATTGCAAACCACTGCAGTTTGAAGACCTGGCATGTTGAAAAATATCTCACGGGACCGCCTTTATGATAGTAGCTGGCGCTGAGCAGAAGAAATCCAGCTAGAGCAGCAATGCAGATCAATATCGCTCAGTTCATCAAGAAGTAAACTATTATTAAAACAAATGCGGGTACGCCCAGAATCCAGGCGAGAATATATTTACCCATGATAACTCTCCTCAAAAAAAGCAGAAGCAGCTTGTTTCGGCCATGCCATAGTCACATACGCATTTTTTCGTTGCCGAATCATGCGCGGTGGTTACGCGAGCGTAGCGAACTTATTACCGAGGGTAGGACCCGACGCATAATGAGTGTTCTTGCGCTGCTGCCCAGCATTCCTGCCGTGAGCGCTACGCCGCCTTTCACCGCTTTGTTCAGTCGTCCGCGTGAAACCAACGACAGCGCAACAAGCGCGCCGGAGACGTAATACGGATGTCGCGTTAGGAATTTGAACGTATGGCTACGCGGGAACGCATGCGTATCATGGACTTGTTCGTCTTCATGCTCATGGACAAATCTGGATCGATAATTTCTACGACTGGCATCCATCCGCTCCAGTAGCGCTTTTTGTTCATCTTCGAGAGCGGTGCTCATACCACATCCTTCATTAGCTTTATATCCTGCTGCAATTCATCACGCACGACATCGAAGGCCGAAACAGAAACTGTCGGTTTTGGTGCTGCGGCGTAAACCAGAAAAGCTATCAAAGTGTAAATGCCGGCAACACCCCATGCGGAGAGTATGCGATAAGGGGTGTCCCAGCAGGTAATGATGACGGCCAACCCCAGGAAGATCAGACTCAAGGCAGAAAAAAGCGCTGCCATTAGATAGCTGACCACTTGCTTCTTCCAATTTTGAACCTGAATCTCCGCTGATAACTTCACCAACTCGAGATAGTCGTCGACGCGCTCTAACGCAAGTGTTCCGAGTTGTTGGGCTTTTTTGATGGACTCAAACATGGCGATTATCTCGACTGGGGTGCTGGAGCCGGATGGACGGTTAACGGCGCGTCATCAGCAAGCCGATCAGCAAGCCGATGCCGGCGGCGTAACCTACCGATTGCAGGGGATGCTCCTTTATACACTCCTTGGAACATTCAACACCATAGTCGAACTGTTCGCGGGCATCGTGGGCCAGGTCCGTCGCCGCTTCACGCGTGGAGGCAACCTTTGCCATCAGTTTTTCCTTGGCTTCCTCGAGGTCAACATCCGATAAGCTGGGTATTCGCGAAATCAGGTCGTCAAGATCGGCTCTGAGATTGGCGAGTTCTTCACTCGCGACGTCACCCACCTGCTTACCTGCGGATTTGGCCGCATTTCCGACCCGCTGAGCTGCGGTGCCGGCCCGGTCCGCCATGTTTTCTGCCGCGGCTTTTGCGTCATCAATCTTATCCGAAGTATTCTGTTCCATAATGGCTCCTTCAATTGTTAGTCAGAAGATATACGCAGTACTCGATTGTGAGCGCCTCGTCATGAGTGATCAGTTTCTCACAATTGTTGACGTGGCTATGTACGTTGACACACATACCACTAAATCCGTCCGTTGACCGCTCACTCCACTCCGTCCTGCTGGATTGAGGATAATCCAATCGTTATCAACGGAATCCTGCTATTTCTCTTCCGAGGCCTAAACATATAGGCCCTTCCGCGCACGAAACGTAACGCACGCCAGAGTTATATATCCCATTTCTCGGGTTCAAATTGAGTGAATCCCGGCAAAAATGATATAATTTCCCGCTAATCTGGCTTTGCGGTTAATTGGTCCCCAAGTTCCAGGATGAATTTTTCGTAAGCCAGCTTAAATTCGCATATCCGTCTGTTTCAAATAGGGTGCTCTTCAGGAGAGCGACTATGGCGGATAGAGGCTCAACCCCACAGGAGAAATTCATGTCAGTAACCATGCGACAAATGCTCGAGGCGGGTGTCCATTTCGGGCATCAGACCCGTTTCTGGAATCCCAAGATGGCACAGTACATTTTCGGCCATCGCAACAAGATACACATCATCAATCTCGAAAAAACCCTGACGATGTACCAGGATGCGATGAACTATGTGCGCCAGTTATCGGCCAACAAGGGCAATATTCTGTTTGTCGGCACCAAACGCCAGGCGCGCGATATCGTGCGTGAGGAAGCCCTCCGCTGCGGTGCTCCCTATGTCGATCAGCGCTGGCTCGGCGGGATGCTCACCAACTTCAAGACGATAAAGCTATCGGTCAAGCGTTTACATGATATGGAGGCGATGGCTGAGGATGGCACTCTCGACAAGCTTTCCAAGAAAGAAGCGCTGGATATCCAGCGCGATCTGGAAAAGCTCGATCGCAGCCTAGGCGGTATCAAGAACATGAAAGGCTTGCCCGATGCCATGTTTGTGATCGATGTCGGTTACCAGAAAGGAGCGATTACGGAGGCCAAGAAGCTCGGCATACCGATAGTCGGCGTGGTGGACACTAACCACAGCCCTGAGGGGTTGAACTATGTTATCCCTGGTAATGACGATTCCAGCCAGGCGATACGCCTTTATGCACGTGGTGTCGCCGATGCGATTCTGGAAGGGCGCAATCAGGCCATGCAGGAGATCGTTAAAAATGAGCTGGCAGAGGCGGATGAGGCAATAGCCGCGGAATAACAGGGGCTGCTGTTAGCTGGCCAGATGGGTTTTCCTCTGCGCAGGCAACGCTGGCGATATGATCAACGCCCGGCTACTTTAACAAATTATATCTGGAGTGAATATGGCGGACATCACCGCAAAAAGGGTGAAGGAATTGCGCGACATGACCGGTCTAGGCATGATGGAATGCAAGAAAGCGTTGACTGAAGCCGGCGGGGACATTAAAGCGGCGGAGGATCTGCTACGCATCAAGAGTGGCGCCAAGGCGAGCAAGGCCGCCGCGCGTGTTGCGGCGGAAGGAATGGTGGCGGCGTATATTACGCCAGATGGCAAGAGCGGCGCCTTGGTGGAAGTCAATTGCGAAACCGATTTTGTCGCCCGAAATGAAGACTTTATCGGTTTTGTCCGCGATCTTGCGCAGTTGGCAGCGACGAAAAATTTAGCCGATACCGAAGCATTGGCGAGCGCTGCGCTGCCGGGCGGGGAAAACGTGGATGAGTTCCGGGAAGCCTTGATAATGAAATTAGGCGAAAATATCAGCCTGCGCCGTTTCGCGCGACATGTAACGCAGGGGCATCTTGCTTCATACTTGCACGGTGCAAAAATTGGCGTAATGGTTGATTATACGGGGGGTGACCAGGCGCTAGGCAAGGATTTGGCGATGCACATCGCGGCCAGCAAACCGATATGTGTGTCAAGCGAGCAGGTGTCACCCGAGTTGCTGGCGCGCGAAAGGCAAATCTATGCGGCACAGGCGGAGGAAAGCGGTAAGCCTGCCGATATCGTCACAAAGATGGTTGATGGGCGTGTTGTCAAATACCTTGCTGAAGTTACTCTTCTAGGCCAGCCATTCGTCAAAAATCCCGATCAGACCGTGGAGAAACTACTTACCGCAAAGTCTGCGAAGGTTAATGGCTTTACCCTGTTTATCGTGGGTGAGGGTATCGAAAAGAAAACTGGCGATTTTGCCGCCGAAGTGATGGCGCAAGTAAACCAGGCCAAAGAAGACAACACGTCGCAGTCAAATCAGCCAAATTAATTATTCATTATTCATGACGATCGCCTCTTACAAGCGTATTCTGCTGAAGCTCTCCGGTGAAGCTCTTATGGGCGATGATAGCTATGGCATCAATCGGGCGGTAATTGAACGAATCGTAGCCGAGATCACCGACGTAATTCAGTTGGGCGTCCAGGTGGCCGTGGTAATTGGCGGTGGCAATATCTTTCGAGGAATAACGTCCGCTGAAGATGGGATGGATCGCGCCACCGCGGATTACATGGGGATGCTGGCTACGGTCATGAATGCCCTGGCGCTGCAGGATGCCATGCGCCGCGGCGGTTTGGTAAGTCGGGTACAGTCCGCGTTGCGAATTGATCAAGTCGTGGAGCCTTATATCCGTGGGAAGGCCATACGTTATCTGGAGACCGGGAAGGTGGTGATTTTTGCCGCCGGTACAGGCAATCCTTTTTTCACGACCGATACTGCTGCCGCGCTACGCGGGATGGAAATGAACGTCGATATTGTACTCAAGGGCACCAAGGTGGATGGCGTTTATACCACTGATCCCAAGACGAATGCCGACGCCATCCGCTATCAAAAGCTATCGTTTGATGTGGCCATTGCCAAGAATCTCAAGGTGATGGATGCGACGGCATTGACCTTGTGCCGCGATCAGAAGTTGCCGCTCAATGTATTCAGCATATTCAAGCCGGGTGCGCTGAAACGGGTGGTGATGGGGGAAGATGAGGGAACGTTGGTGCAGGCTTGAAATGGTCTACATTTTTACTGCTTAACACCATTGTAATCATCCGTAAAATAGGGACTGTCAACGATCAGTGCAAAATTCCGTTATTCCGTAAACGACAATCATGATCGCCGAGATAAAAAAATCCGCTGAACAAAAAATGCAGAAGAGTCTGGATGCGCTGAAACTGGACCTGGGCAAGATACGGACCGGGCGGGCTCACACGGGTCTGCTGGATCATGTTACGGTCGACTATTATGGCGCACCGACGCTCATCAATCAGGTCGCGAACGTCAACCTGGCGGATGCGCGCACCATCACCGTCGCGCCATGGGAAAAGAAAATGCTGGGTGCGATTGAAAAAGCGATTCGAAGCTCCGATCTGGGGCTAAATCCTGTCACTGTAGGCGAGTTGATCCGCGTACCCATGCCCGCGCTCACTGAAGAACGTCGTCGTGATCTCACCAAAGTGGTTAAGCATGAGGGTGAAACCGCGCGGGTGGCGGTGCGAAATATCCGCCGTGACGCAAATACGCACCTGAAGGATCTGCTGAAGGAAAAAGAAATAGCTGAGGATGATGAACGCCGCGGACAGGATGAGATTCAGAAAATCACCGACCGTTATATCGCGGAAATAGACAAACTTCTGCAGATCAAGGAAGCCGAACTGATGGCGATCTGAGGTTAAGCTGCCTGCACAAGGTATTGCGGAGGTAAGCGTCCGCTTTTGCGAACGGTGCTACGCATTACTGGATTTTAAATGTCCTTGACTCAACCGTATCCCCATGCCCGTTACCACCAGTTCAACTCGGGAAATACCTGAAACCGGCCTGATTCCGCGACATATCGCCATCATCATGGACGGCAATGGCCGTTGGGCGAAAAATCGCTTCATGCCGCGGATGGCTGGGCATAAACGCGGGGTGGAAACAGTTCGCACAGCGATCAAGGCTTGTATAGAGCGCGGGGTGGAATATCTCACCTTATTCGCTTTCAGTAGCGAAAATTGGCGCAGGCCGACGGACGAGGTCGCATTTCTGATGCAGCTTTTCATCAGCGTGCTCGAGCAGGAGGTTACCAAACTGCACGAGAACGGCATTTGCTTCAAAGTGATCGGCGATTTGTCCAAATTTGATCAAAAAATAGTCGAATTTGTTCGCAATGGGGAGGCGCTTACAGCAGGGAACAATCGATTTACACTTACCATTGCGGCCAATTACGGTGGGCGCTGGGATATGATGCAGGCTGTTCGGAAAATGCTGGAGCAACACCCGCAATTGGCTGCTTCTTTTGACGAAAATGATTTGATGAAGCATTTTGCTTTGAACTATGCTCCCGAACCGGATCTATTTATCCGTACCGGCGGCGAAAAACGCATCAGCAATTTTCTGTTATGGCAATTGGCTTATACCGAGCTTTATTTCACCGATACGTTGTGGCCGGATTTTGATGCGCGTGCGCTGGACCTCGCGATCCAGTCTTATCAACAGCGTGAACGCCGGTTTGGGCGCACCAGCGAACAACTTCAAACGACGCCACCCGGTCATGGAGGAAGAGAAGCTGTCGTCAAAAAAACGGCATAACTTCTACACCTTTCCATCCGTGCCGTTTCTTCTTTACCTTCCCAGTCATGCTTAGGGCTCGGATTTTCACCGCCGTCATTATATTATGCCTTTTCCTTGCGGCATTATTTTACCTGTCGCCTATTTTCTGGATGGCATTGCTGCTTATCTTGACTGCCGCAGGCTCATTGGAATGGACCCGGCTCGCAAAGTTTTCCCTCAAGCATTCCATCGGTTATCTTTTATTTACGGTGTTGCTGACGGGTGAATTGCTATTCCTGCTTAGCGGCGCCGTTTTAGCTGATCCGTATACCACGTCATTTCTCTGGATTTACGTCGCATCACTGGTGTTCTGGACGCTGGGCGTTCCGTTTTTGCTGAGATCAAAACGTCCGATCGGAAATACGGCCTTGCTGGCATTGACGGGTTGGTTGCTGCTACTGCCGACGTGTTTTGCCCTGTACCAGTTACGGTCCATCGATCCGCTTCTCCTGCTGGGGTTCATGTCCACCGTCTGGATATCCGATACCGCGGCGTATTTTTCCGGACGTGCCTGGGGAAAGCATAAGCTTGCGCCCGCTATCAGCCCGGGAAAGACCTGGGAAGGCGTGGCGGGAGCGCTGGCTGCGGTGTTTATTTATGCGCTGATATGGAGTTATGCGGGAGGAGACGAAGTTCCAGCCAGGTTACTGATACCGCTGTTACTTTTACTCGCCGCCATGGGAATCATCGGAGATTTGTTTGAATCCATGATGAAACGTCATGCCGGACTCAAGGATAGCGGAAATATTTTGCCCGGCCACGGTGGTATACTTGACCGTATTGATGCCCTGACTTCAACCCTGCCCCTGGCAGTTTTGTCACTTCTATTGTTACAGTCCGAATTATGATAGCAGTTCGTCACCTCACTATTCTTGGTTCTACCGGTAGCATCGGCGTAAGTACGCTTGACGTGGTTTCACGCCATCCTGACCGGTTTCGTATCGTTGCCCTTGCTGCCAACAAGAGCGCCAAAAAAATGCTGGAGCAATGCCGTCGCTTTCAGCCCCGTTATGCAGTCCTGCTTGAGGAAGCGAGCGCTGAATGGTTGCAGACCGAAGCGCGTGCGGCAGGGCTTGCTACCGAAGTGCTCTGCGGTGTCGAGTCTCTGGAAAAAGTGGCGTCGCTAGCAGAAGTCGATACCGTGATGGCCGCGATCGTGGGTGCCGCGGGCATACGTCCCACGTTTGCCGCCGCCCGTGCAGGCAAGCAGGTGCTGCTCGCCAACAAGGAAACGATGGTCATGGCGGGGCGGATTTTTATGGATGTGGTCAAAGAAAATAACGCTACTCTACTGCCGATTGATAGCGAACATAATGCGATTTTTCAATCGCTACCGCAGCATTTCAATGGTGATTTAGGTGCAATCGGGGTACGCCGCATTTTACTGACGGCATCCGGGGGGCCGTTTCGGCAATCTCCGCTGAGCTCGCTGGAGCAGGTAACGCCGGGGCAGGCATGCGCTCATCCCAACTGGGTAATGGGGCGGAAGATTTCAGTCGACTCCGCTACCATGATGAACAAGGGGCTGGAAGTCATTGAGGCGCATTGGCTGTTTGAGGCCCCCCCGGACCAGATCCAGGTAGTGATTCATCCGCAGAGCATCATTCATTCCATGGTTGAATACGTGGATGGTTCGGTATTGGCACAGCTTGGTAATCCGGACATGCGTACGCCGATTGCACATGCCCTGGGTTTTCCGGACCGGATTGAAACGGGTGTGACACCTCTGGATATGTTCAAAGTTGGCCGGCTGGATTTCGAGGCCCCGGATTTTAAACGCTTCCCCTGCTTGAGGCTTGCATACCAGGCGCTGGCTACCGGCGGCAGCGCACCAGCGATACTTAACGCAGCCAACGAAGTAGCGGTAGAGTCTTTTCTGACATGTAAAATGCCTTTTACCGCCATCCCGGCCATGATTGAAGATGTGATGCAGACTATCGGCCACCAGGATATCGCCACCCTTGATGACGTGCTTGATGCGGATAGCATAGCGCGTGAAGCTGCACATGAGTGGCTGACGTGCCTGGCATAAAGTACCGTCGTTTCTCCCGTTGTGCCTGACGCCAACCTGATCATTTCTCACCGATCACGCTGTTATCCCGCTTTGCGGAAGACAGCAAGCCATTTCTTCCGGATATTTGAAGCTCCCCTGGGCCGCGTTACCAGCCGGCATACCGCATGACATTCATTTTCACCATCGTTGCTTTCGTTGTTGCCTTAGGGTTACTGATCGTATTTCATGAATTTGGCCACTTTCTGGTAGCGCGCTGGTGTGGAATAAAGGTGCTGCGTTTTTCGATCGGCTTCGGTCGGCCTTTATTACGGAAGCGCTGGGGAAAAGACCAAACCGAGTGGGTAGTAGCGGCTTTTCCTCTCGGCGGTTACGTGAAGATGCTTGATGAAAGCGAGGGTGCCGTTCCGCCCGAGGAACTGACGCGAGCCTTCAACCGCAAGTCTGTGGCACATCGGCTTGCGGTTGTCGCGGCAGGACCTATCGCCAATTTTCTTCTGGCAATCGTGCTTTACTGGTTCCTGTTCGTGCTCGGCGTCAGCGCCATGAAACCCGTCCTGGGGCCCGTCGCACCTGCAACACCAGCAGCGGTTGCAGGCTTTGAGAAGGGGGACACTATCGTAAAAATCGAAGCAGAACCCGTCACGACCTGGCAGGACGCTCGCTGGCTGTTGTTGTCGAATGCGGTTGAAAGGTCACCTGCCGTGGCCGTGGAGACGCTTGATACACACGGACGACTTGTCTTGCGGCGAATAGATTTCAGCGGCATTGATGCCGATGACCTGGACGGCGATTTTCTGAAGAAGGTCGGCTTGAGCAGCTATCAGCCCGCGGTGAAACCCATTATTTCACAGGTCACGCCGGATAGCGCAGGTAGCCGTGCCGGTTTGCAGGCGGGTGATGAGATTCTGGCAATAGACGGTAAGCGGATTACGCTTTGGGAAGATCTGGTGCAAAAGATACGGGCCAGTCCGGGAATTCCGCTCATGCTGGATATCCGTCGTAATGAAACAACGCTGAGCATGGAAGTCATTCCCGATACAACCACCGACAGCGGGGAGAAAATCGGGAAAATCGGTATTGGACCCCAAATCGATCATGACGAGTTGAAGAAGCTGCTCATAGAAGTCAGCTATCCGGCGGGCACAGCCATGGCCAAGGCCATTAGCAAAACCTGGGAAACGTCGGTATTTACTTTGCATATGATGTGGAAAATGGTTGCGGGTGAAGTGTCCTGGAAGAACGTGAGCGGTCCCATCACAATCGCCGACTACGCAGGCAAATCGGCGCAGATGGGCCTGTCATCCTACCTGGGCTTTGTCGCCCTCATCAGCATCAGTCTGGGTGTGCTGAACCTGTTACCTATTCCCATACTGGACGGGGGGCATTTAATGTATTATGTGATCGAAATCGTCAAAGGCAGTCCTGTTTCTGCGAAAGTTATCGAAATGGGTCAGCAGGTCGGGATGGTACTGTTATTTGTCCTGATGGCTTTTGCCATATACAACGATATCAGCCGGCTTATCCCCAGTTAAAGTATGAAAGTCAGGTATCTCGTCGCGCTTGTTTCTGCCTTCTGCGCTTCGGTTTCATGGGCGCGTGAGCCATTCGTAGTGAGAGACATACGAGTGGAAGGCATACAGCGAACCGAGGCTGGGACAGTGTTCAGTTATCTTCCCGTGAAGGTGGGAGATACGCTTGACGATGAAAAGGCCGCAGCAGCCATCAAAGTGCTCTATGCCACCGGCTTTTTCAAGGATGTGCGACTCGAATCTGAAAACGGCATTTTGATAGTGGTGGTTGAAGAGCGCCCCGCTATTGCACAGATCAGCATTATCGGCGCGAAGGAATTCGAGAAAGAGAAACTGAAGGAAGGCCTGAAACAGGCCGGGTTGGCGGAATCGCGGATATTCGATCGCTCGGTGCTGGAACGAGCCGAGCACGAACTCAAGCAGCAATACCTCAGCCGTGGCAAATACGCGGTAAAAATCACCACTACCACAACGCCCCTTGAACGTAACCGCATCGGAATCAATTTCCATGTGGATGAAGGCAAGACCGCCAAAATTCGCAAGATCAATATCGTTGGGAACAGGGCTTTCAAGGAAAAAGAGCTTCTGAGCGCGTTCGTATTGAGGACGCCTGGTCTGCTAACATGGTTTACCAAGGAGGATCAGTATTCGAAACAGAAGCTTTCCGCTGATCTTGAGTCATTACGATCCTACTATCTCAATCGCGGCTATCTTGAGTTCAGCGTTGAATCCACCCAGGTATCGATCACTGCCGACATGCAGGACATTTATATTACGGTAAATATCGCTGAGGGTCCGCAATATAAGGTGTCCGAGATAAAACTGGCTGGCGAACTGCTGGTACCGGAAGAAGAATTGCGCAAGCTTATAAAAATTGAAGAAGGTGCTGTTTTTTCACGTGAGCAGCTGACTGAATCCATCAAGCTCATTACCGATCGGCTTGGCGATGATGGTTATGCATTTGCAAATATCAACGCGTCGCCTCAACTGGATAAGGAAAAGCAACAGGTAGCGTTTACTTTTTTTATAGATCCTGGGCGGAGGGTGTACGTAAGGCGTATCAACATAACGGGCAATAACCGTACGCGGGATGAAGTAATACGTCGGGAAATGCGCCAATTCGAAGGCGGATGGTATTCGACCAGCAAGATTAATCAGTCAAAGACCCGTATAGACCGCCTGAATTATTTCAATTCCGTCAGCCTTGAAACCCCGGCGGTTTCAGGCGCCACCGATCAGATTGACGTGAACGTCGAGGTTAAGGAAAAGCCCACAGGCGCGGTAATGTTTGGAGCGGGTTATTCCAATATGGAGGGACTGATACTGAGCGGTTCCATTGCCCAGGACAACATTTTCGGTACAGGTAAACTTGTCAATCTCATGATCAATACCGGTCGTGTAAACAAGACCTACTCGTTATCTTATACCGATCCTTATTTCACCCGCGACGGCATTAACGCCGGGTTCGATCTTTATAAGCGAGTCCTGAATACGAGTTCGCTGTCATCCGTGATGAACTTCAATACCGACACCACCGGCGCCGGTGTACGCTTTGGCATGCCGGTCAACGAAAACGACAGGGTTATAGGTGGACTGGGGATCGAAAATACTGTAATCGATCTAGGCGCCAACAGTCCCCAGCGCAACATCAATTTTGTGGAAAAATTCGGGCGGAGTACCATCAATATACCTCTAACGCTCAGCTGGCGGCGCGATGGCCGAAATAGCGCCATCTGGACGACCGAAGGCACCACACAGCGGGTATTTGCTGAAGCAGGTCTGCCGGGAGGCGATTTGACCTATTATAAAGTGAGTTATGACCTTAGTTGGTATTATCCTATTACGAAAATCTTTACTCTTATGTTGAAGGGCGAGTTCGGATACGGCGACGGGTACAATGGAAAGGATCTTCCCTTCTTCAAGAATTTTTTTGCCGGTGGCAATACCTCGGTTCGAGGCTATAACATCAGTTCGTTGGGTCCACGTGACGCGTCCAATAGAGCGCTCGGGGGCAATAAGCGCGGTGTAGGCAGCGTGGAGGTACTGTTCCCGATGCCCGGCATGAAAAACGATCGAACAGTGCGCCTGAGCGTATTTCTTGACGGCGGCTCGGTCTGGGGTCCTGATGGAGAAAGGCCGCAGCAGGAAGGCTTGCGTTATTCGGCGGGAGTCGCGGTAATGTGGATTTCACCGATGGGACCACTTAAAGTCAGTGCCGCACAACCTTTGAATGATAAACCGGGCGACAGTTTGCAGCGGTTTCAGTTTCAATTTGGGCAGCAGTTCTAAATTAAATGAACAATCCGGAGATAAAATTGAAACAAAAGGTTCTAAGGCTAAGAACTTTAACGGCGGCAGCATGCATGATCCTTGCATCTGCCTGGGGATCGGCGGGCGCCCTTGCGGATGAGATCAAGATAGGTGTTGTCGATACCGAGAGAATTCTAGCCGAATCAGCGCCTGCGGTAAGGGCGCTGAAAAAAATAGAAAAGGAATTCTTGCCACGCGACCATGAAATCAAGAAGCTGGCTTTACAGGCCAAGGCGCTGCAGGACCTTCTTGAAAATGAGGGAAAAACGATGCCAGAAGCGGACCGGCGTAGCAAGGAGCGCGAACTTGCCACCCTTAACCGCGAACTTCAGCGCGCTCAACGGCAAATGCGCGAAGACCTGAGCCTGCGCCAGAACGATGAAGTCGCCACGCTTCAGTTAACCGCCAGTAAAGCCATTCAAATAATCGCGGAGGCAGAAAAGTACGACTTGATATTGCCCTTGCGCGATCTCGTTTACCGCAGTCCACGTGTCGACATCACCGAGAAGGTGATCAAGGCGCTGGCTGACAAGTAAAAAGTAAAAAGCAGGGGCCCTGCCAATTCCACGGCCGAAATACGTGGGACCGGCATTGCTTATCCAAACTGTCATTATTACGGACCCAGGAAAAATTTACGCATCATGGATATTCAGGAAATCTTAAAGTACCTCCCTCATCGCTATCCTTTTTTACTTGTTGATCGCGTTTTAACCTGCGATCCGGGAAAGAGCATCACCGCACTCAAGAACGTGACCATTAACGAGCCGTTCTTCGGTGGTCATTTTCCCCACTATCCAGTGATGCCGGGCGTTCTCATAATCGAAGCACTGGCACAAGCGGCGGCTATCCTGACGCTCAAGACGGCGAATCTGGAAGCCGACGAGAATTCGGTTTACTATTTTGTGGGCATAGATGGCGCCCGCTTCAAGAGGCCGGTAGTGCCGGGGGACCAGCTGATACTCAAGGCCACGATTTTGCGGGAGAGGATTGGAATCTGGAAATATTCTGCCCAGGCGGAAGTGGAAGGCCGGACTGTTGCCGTAGCTGAGTTGATGTGCACAATGCGCCGCAAGGATAATCCTAAATCCGGTAGCTGACCGCTCATTTAACATATCAGTGTCATGATCAATAACAATATCTCAGATTATTTGACGCTCACCTTCCGGGTGAGGTCGCTACGGGAAGAATTGCACAGTTTTTGGGGCACATGGCTGCGTTGCAACTTCTTGGAATGGAACGGCGCCCCGAAGCGTCGCCCGAGGGGCCCCGCGAAGCGGGGATCGGGCAGCGCAGGGGATGCCGCGATCGCGCTCCACACGCAAGGGGGCGCCCGCATCCCGCTTCGGGGTCGCACCTTCCTGCGGAAGGCACTGCTCCGCCCTGCGCGGTCTATTCCGCGTCGTTGCGCCTTGCCCTGCACGCCAAAAGCAGTACACTTCCCCTCGTCCAACTACCGGATTTAGGATAATGGTGCCGAAAATATTTGGGCTGGCCAGCGGCGGGCATTGAGAAAGGGAAGCCGCGAGAAGTGACGGCACGGGAATTCAACTGGGTTTGCGGTGTGGATGAGTCCGGCAGGGGACCGCTGGCGGGGCCGGTATTCGCCGCCTGCGTCATACTCGATCCAGACTATTGCATCGAGGGTCTGGCGGATTCAAAAACGCTAAGCGAAGCAAAGCGCAACAGCCTCACTGTTGCCATTAAAGCACATTCCATAGCCTGGGCCATTGGCTTTGCATCGGTTAAGGAAATCGATCGAATCAATATTCTTCAGGCAAGTTTACTGGCCATGAAACGTGCTGTAGAGAGTCTGTCTCTGGTTCCTTCCAGGGTGTTGGTGGATGGGAACCAGAAACCTCGTCTGCGATGCCCCGTAACCACTATCGTCAGAGGCGATAGTTTGGTACCCGAGATTTCGGCCGCTTCCATTCTGGCAAAGACGGCGCGTGATGCGGAGATGGTGGCGTTACACCAGCGCTTCCCACGTTATGGCTTTGACCAGCATAAGGGGTATTCCACAGAACGACACATTGCAGCCCTGCGAATGCATGGGATATCGGTAGTGCACCGACGCAGCTTTGCGCCAGTCAGAGAATTGATTGGAACCTGTAAAAACTGACGAACCGGATAAGACAGCGCTGAGCATATACAGATTTCCCCGAGACAGAACTTTATTCAATTCATAATTACTAATGCAATTATGGTTGCTCTCGATAAGCCACATTGATAGCATATGCGCATACTTGGGCGCCAGCGGTTTTTCTTGTGAGTAACGCAAGAAACATCGGCGCTCATCTTTATTGCAATAATTAACCTACATTAACTTACGGCCTTTAATATGCGAATCGAAAAAGACAGCGTAGTGTCACTAAACTATAAATTATCTGATCTGGCCGGCAAGATCATGGAAGAACCCGACGCGCCAATCAGCTATCTGCATGGAGGTTATGACGGAATCTTCCCAATGGTGGAAGAAGAATTGCATAGCAAGGAAGTGGGCTATAGTTGCTCCGTTTTGATGGAGCCGGAAAATACTTTTGGTGAATACGATAGCGATTTGGTGCGAGTCGAGCCTCGCGATCTTTTCCCCGACAATGTAACGGTCGGAATGCAGTTTGAAGGAGGCGAAGAAGGTTCCGACGATGCCTTTATCTATACCGTAACCGATATTGCCGAAGACAAGGTGGTAGTAGACGGCAATCACCCATTCGCGGGCGTGACACTGCGCTTCGATTGTACGGTTACCGCAGTACGGCCCGCCACTTCAGAGGAACTGGCTCACGGCCACGTCCATGGTGCCCATGGGCACGAACATTGAAGAGAGGCTCTGGCGAACCCGCAGTATCTCGACGTAAGAAATCGATCAAGACGGGTTATGACAACCAGTTGGCTTGCCTCGTCCGGTTGGTTGTTTCGTCCTTCTCATTCCTAGGGCCGGTCTTTCTCCGCGGCTTTTTTTAGCGCATAGAGTTCTTCCAGCGCTTGCTTCGGGCTTAGCTCGTCCGGAACGATAGCGTGCAGCAGTTTGAGTACGGGGTGTTCGGGCAGGGTTTGGGGGTTTTCTTTTGCGCTGCCCGACGCTGCCGCGAACAAATCCCGTTGTGGGTGTCTGCCAACCGCTTCCTCCTCAAGTTGCGCCAGATATTTTCTTGCTGTTCTGATCACTTGCTCCGGCACGCCGGCCAGCGCAGCCACTTGAAGCCCGTAGCTCTGACTCGCAGCGCCCTCATCGACCGAGTGCAGGAATACAATATGATGCTTGTGTTCCACCGCACGCAGGTGCACGTTGGCGGCCTGCGTAAACTCCTCCGCGAGCCTCGTCAGTTCAAAATAATGAGTTGCAAATAACGTATAACAGCGGTTGTTTTTCAATAGATACCTGGCAATCGCAAAAGCCAGGGCCAAGCCGTCGAAAGTAGAAGTTCCCCGTCCTATCTCATCCATCAACACCAAGCTTTGTGCAGTGGCGTTATGCAGGATATTGGCGGCTTCCGTCATTTCCATCATGAAGGTTGAGCGTCCCCCGGCCAGGTCATCGGAAGCGCCAATGCGAGTGAAGATTTGATCCAGGGGGCCGAAGCGCGCTTTTTTTGCCGGTACATAGCTGCCGCAATGTGCGAGTAACGCAATCAGTGCGACTTGTCGCATATAGGTGGATTTTCCGCCCATGTTGGGACCGGTAATGACGAGCATTTGCCGTGCGGTATCGCCCCAGGCGCCGAGCTGGACATTGTTGGCAATGAAGTTTTCGACCTGTTTTTCCACAACCGGATGACGGCCCGCCTCAATTTCAATAACGGCTTCACTGGTGAAGGTCGGCACGATATAGTCCAGGGCCAGTGCGCGTTCGGCGAAGGCGGCTAATACATCCAGCTCGGCAATACTGCGGGCCACCTGCTGCAAGTGATCGATATACTGCAAAAGCCCTTCCAGCAGCTCATCATATAAAAGCTTTTCCCGTTCCAGCGCACGGTCCTGCGCAGAGAGCGCCTTTTCTTCAAATGCCTTGAGCTCTGGCGTAATATAGCGCTCGGCATTCTTCAGCGTCTGCCTTCTGCGGTAGTCCTCCGGGATCTTCTCGGTGTGCGCGTGCGTCACCTCGATATAAAAACCGTGTAACCGGTTATATTCCACTTTGAGATTTGAAATGCCTGTGCGCGTTTTTTCCCGCGTTTCGAGTTGCAGCAAAAATTCACCGCAATTATTCTGTATGGCGCGAAGCTCATCCAGTTCGGCATCATAGCCATCCGCGATCACACCGCCTACGCGCAGCACCACCTCCGGCTCTTCGCGCAGGGATTCCTGCAGAAGCCCGACAAGCGTCGCATCCGGAGTCATCGATTGCGCCAGCGCGGCAATATGCTTGTCAATGCCGTTCATGGCTTCAGCAATAGCGGCGACTTCAGCGATAGCTGCAATTGCTTCCGGTAAGCGTTTGAGACTATCGCGCAGTCCGGATAAATCTCGTGGACGGGCCGATTTCAGCCCAATGCGAGCGGTGATACGTTCGATGTCTGCGACCCGTTTGAGGCATCCTCGAATGGAAAGGTAGGGCCCTGAGCCCGCTTCTCCGATTAAAAACGACACGCTGTCAAGCCGGTTTTGAATCGCTGCCCGGTCGCGCAGGGGATGATGCAGCCAGTGCCGCAGCATGCGGCTGCCCATATGGGTCGAGCAGGTATCGAACAGGGATAACAAAGTGGGCGATGCACCGCCAAGTATGGTCTCGGAAATTTCAAGATTGCGGCGAGTGACAGCGTCCATGCGCAAATAGGCGTTGTCCCGCTCCACCCGCAATGTCTTGATATGGGCGATATTGTTGCCTTGCGTGAGGCGCGCGTATTCCAGCAGCGCACCGGCCGCGCCCAGCGACGAATGCAGGCCCTCGCAACCGAAACCGGAAAGGTCATGGGTTCCCAATTGGCGCGAGAGAATGCGAACAGCAGCCTCGACGTCGAACTGCCAAAAGGGCAGGCGCTTCAGACAAGTTTTGGATGCACCCGCATCGCTGAGGCCGGTAAGCGCATCCTGCGAATCCGGCAAAAGAATCTCCGCTGGCTTCAGGCGTTCGAGTTCGCCCGCCAGATTATCCGCTGATGTTTCCAATACCCAAAATTGCCCCGCCGCCAGATTGAGCCATGCCAGCC
This sequence comes from Nitrosospira sp. Nsp11, assembly GCF_900142705.1. Classification (GTDB taxonomy): domain Bacteria; phylum Pseudomonadota; class Gammaproteobacteria; order Burkholderiales; family Nitrosomonadaceae; genus Nitrosospira. The sequence continues at coordinate 352,144 of NZ_FRBV01000001.1, read as the reverse complement.
CCAGCGTTGTTTCATGCACGCACAGGGCCAATAAAATACTTTCGCGTTTTTCATCCAGCAACGCCGAATCTGTCAGCGTTCCGGGCGTAATAATCCGCATGACCTGCCGTTCTACCGGACCTTTGGACGTAGCGGGATCGCCGGTCTGTTCACAGATCGCTACCGATTCACCCAGCTTGATGAGTTTTGCCAGGTACTGTTCGGCGGAATGATAAGGCACACCCGCCATCTTTATCGGCTCGCCCGCCGAAGTGCCGCGCCGGGTCAGGGTAATATCGAGCAGCTTGGCCGCTTTTTCCGCATCTTCAAAGAACAGTTCGTAGAAATCCCCCATGCGATAAAACATCAGCATATCGGGATGCTGCGCCTTGATGCGGAGATATTGCTGCATCATGGGGGTATGGCGGGCTAGATTTTCCATCTTTACCTATGGTCCGGCTAGCAAAAAAATCTGAATAAATTGAAATTTGTTACCTAAGTTTTACTTTTATTGATCCAAATGTTTTTTTGTACGCAGAAAATTCCAACTACGCGGCTACTTTTGAGGAGATTGTTCCAGTCCTACGGCGCTATCTTGCGAGCACCAAAACAAGGCTCTGACGGGACGGCGCAGCGTGTAGAACCTCGTTGTTACGTCATCGACTTGGCGAGAACCCACCGCTTGCACCAACTCGTGGCCGAGGGAGAGTGCTGTCCGCGCGCGGCGTTCGCGACCAAAAACCCAATTATACTATTTGCATGGATTGGGCGGGGTTTTTCAACATTCTGTGAGCGAAGAGGACGCAAGCTCATGCGGCGCAACCGGAGGATTAGGTAATTATGGCGGCTTAGCAATCGTGCCTGGCGAATCCAAACCGCATTTACCATGCGCCACTTAGTAGCTTCTCTGCCCAAAACAGGCCGGAAACCGTTTTATTGTCGGATATTTTCCCTGTTTTTACCCACTCCAGTGCCGTCGACAATCCCAAGGTGAACACCTCCAGATGCTCGCCGTCATCCAGGCTTGCGCCCTTGAAGGTAAGGTTTTCCGCGAAGTAATAAATCAACTTCTCGTCCGAATAACCGATACAGGGATGCAAGGTGGCGATATGACGCCAGCTTTCCGCCGTGTAACCTGTTTCTTCCAGCAGTTCCCGTTGAGCGCACCTTAGCGGATCTTCACCGCTATCGATTTTTCCGGCAGGCAGTTCGTAAAACTCCCGCTGCAGGGGGTAGCGATACTGGCGTTCCAGCACCAGCTCGCCATTGTCGAGCAACGGTATGATGACCACTGCGCCGGGATGCCTGATGTATTCGCGTACTGCGACTTTGCCGTCAGGCAGCCGGGCTTGGTCTGCTCGCACATGCAGAAGCTCGCCATCGTACACATTCTCGCTGCTGAGCGTTGTTTCCGTAAGATCGAGGGGTGTTGTGGGCATAACAATGTAAAGCAACCTTGAAAATGAATATTGACGAAAATTCGTGATGGGTTCGTTTCATCCGAAGGGCTGTACGCTTGCCTATAACGCTTGTGGCAGGCGGCGACCTACTCGCTTTCCTGCACGATCAACCTTGCGGATGGGAACCAGGCACTGAAAAGGCTCCCTTTGCCGGGTTCGCTGTCGATCTCAAGTCTCGCCTGATGGCAACTCAGCACATGTTTGACAATGGCGAGACCCAGTCCGGTACCCCCCGTTTCACGCGAACGCCCATGGTCAACCCGATAGAATCGTTCCGTAAGACGCGGGATATGTTGGGGTTCAATGCCCATGCCGCTGTCCTGTACGGAAAATACGCCCTGCCCGTCGCGCATTGCCCAGTTCAAGGAGATATCCCCTCCGGCAGGGGTATAACGGATGGCGTTGCTGATAAGGTTACCGAAAGCGCTACGCAATTCGTCCGTGTTACCCAATAATTTCGTGTCAGTATCGAGATTGAGGCTGATATGGTGGCGTCCGGCACTCAAGGATTGCGCTTCATCATAAAGCTTCCGTAACATTTCGGGGACATCGACGTTCCCCTCCCGGGCCATGTTTTCCGTGTCCTCCAGTCGCGACAGCGTCAACAAGTCTTCCACCAGGCTTTGCATTCGTCTGGTTTGATCGGTCATCAGCGTCAGCGCCCACCTACGTGTTTCAGGATCTGAATGGCCTTCTTCCGACAGTGTTTCGAGAAATCCGCCAACCACCGTCAGCGGTGTCCGTAATTCGTGCGACACATTGGCCACGAAATCCCTGCGCATGGTCTGAATTCTTTCAAAGCGCGTCACATCACGGCTGAGCAGCAGTTTCTGTTTATCACCATAGGGCACTAGCTGTATTGAAAGAGTCAGTCCCTGATGCCGGGACTGTTTGATTATCAGTGGTTCAGAATAGTTTTGGGCGGCAAGGTATTTGGTGAATTGGGTTTGACGCATCAGATGGGTGATATGCTGCCCCGTATCAACACTCGCGTTGATGCCCAGATGTTTCTCTGCTACAGGGTTGCACCATTCGATGCGGTCTATCTCATCCATGATTACCACGCCTTCCGGCATAGCCGAGGTGGCGCGTCGCAGAAGCTCCAGCGCAGAACTGATTTGCCGATGTTTCTGGCTTTGATCACGGGTCAGGCGTGTCAAGCGTGCAAACACGTCCCCCCATTTGCCGAAGCCGGAAGGTAACCTGGATTCTTCGGCCTGGAGCCATTTATCGAGCACCGCCAATTGACGCCAATGATAAATGACCAGCAGCAGCAGCGCGACATTATAGAGGGCTAATGTCGCGAGAGCACCCAGCACCGCCAAGAGTAGCCCGGTTACAACCGTAACCAGGATCAGGTTGGCCGCATGCTCCCGGAAACGCTCCCAGAAACTGGACACGTGAGCTATTTGGAAGAACAAAACTGGATCATTATTCCAGGGATCACCCCATGCTCGCCGTCAGCACCGCGGAAAGCCGATAGCCGGATCCCCTCACTGTCTGCACCAGTCCATCCTTGCTGACTGTCTCCAATGCCTTGCGTAATCGGCGGATATGCACATCCACGGTGCGATCTTCTACAAATACATGATCTCCCCATACTTGATCGAGCAGTTGCGAACGGCTGTATACCCGCTCGGCGTGAGTCATCAGAAAATGCAGCAACCGGAATTCGGTAGGACCCAGCACTACTTCATTACCGTCGGCGGTTACCCGATGAGCAGCCGAGTCCAGGTGTAGTCCACCGATCTCGACCATGTCGTCGGCTGCTTCGGGCGAGCGCCGCCGCAGCACCGCCTTGATTCTCGCGAGCATCTCACGCGGAGAGAAAGGCTTGGTAATGTAATCGTCGGCCCCGATCTCCAGCCCGGCCACCTTATCGCCTTCTTCTGCGCGAGCCGTAAGCATGATGATAGGAATTGTTTTAGTGCGCGCGGTGCGCCGCAGAACGCGGGCGAATTCGATTCCGCTCATCCCCGGCAGCATCCAGTCGAGCAGCACCAGATCCGGTAGCGCATCATTGATTATTTCCATCGCTTCTTCCGCATTTCGTGCGGAAAAAACGTTATGTCTTGCCTGTCGCAAACTATATGAGATTAAATCCTGGATCGCCGGTTCATCTTCAACCACCAGTATTGTCGCTGCCATCGGCACATTCCTTCTATTCGTGATTATTTCTCTTCGATTTTGATTGTCCTTATATTGCGATGATATGTAAACAATATTGCGGTTTCGTGACACTTGCGTCCTCCTCTGCCCGAATGCAAGTGCTTTCCAGCCCTGTCGCGCGCCAGCCTTACAACATCAGGATAACGCGGTAGTCATTGACGTTCGTGCGGGTTGGGCCGGTAACGACCAAATCCCCGAGCTGCTCAAAGAACGTATAAGAATCGTTGCGGGCAAGCAATGTCGATGCGTTGATACCCGCCTGGCTTGCACGGTACAAGGAATCCGGCGTGACAATGGCGCCGGCATTGTTTTCCGTTCCGTCTATGCCGTCCGTATCGCAGGCGAGCGCGTGCATATTCTCTGCACCACCGAGCTCAACGGCAAGAGATAGCAGGAATTCCGTATTTCGTCCGCCACGTCCGCGATGGTTGCTTTGGTCACCATAGGCGCCATTTCGTTTTTTACCTAATGTAACGGTCGTTTCGCCGCCTGAGATTAGCGCTAACGGGGGTCTCCAAGGGTGCCCATATCGGCGGATTTCCCTGAGCAAGGCTGCGAAGACCCTGGCGACATCGCGCGACTCGCCGGTAACGGAATCGCCCAGTATTACAGCGAAAATGCCTTGAGTGCGAAAATATTCCACCGCGGCCAGCAGCGACTCATGCGCGGTAGCGATCACCCGGTTTTCTACGCGATGGAACACCGCATCGCCGGGTTTGGGCGTCTCGCCAAGCTTGCCATTGGCGCCTGCCAGCAATATTTCCGTTACGGCATCGGGTGCCGGGATGCCGTGATACTCGATGATTGCGAGCGCATCCGCGTAGGTTGTGGGGTCCGGTGCGCAGGGGCCGGATGCGACATGCGTTGGATCGTCCCCCGTTACGTCGGAAATTATCAATACCAGTACTTGCGCACGGCTCGAAGCTGCAAGCCTTCCTCCCAAGACAGCGGAAAGATGCTTGCGCACAGTGTTGATCTCTTGAATTGTCGCGCCACAGTGGAGCAGTTCCGAGGTGACGGTTCGGAGATCGCCCAGCGATATACCCGCTACCGGCAGCGATAGCAAACTCGACCCGCCGCCGCTCAGTAAGCAAAGCAGAAAATCATTCGTACCGAGTTTTTTTACTTCCGCCAAAAGATGGCGTGTGGCTTCTTCGCCATGTTCATCGGGTACCGGATGTCCGGCTTCGATAACCTGGATCCGATCGAGCGGCAAGCCGTGACCGTAGCGGGTGAGGACTATGCCATCCAGCGTCGTATCTTCCTGCCAATGTTTTTCCACTGCCAGCGCCATCGCCGCCGCAGCTTTGCCTGCACCCACCACCAGCGTCCGGCCTCGAGGTAATCGGTGCAGCAATGGTGGCGGTAAATGCCGGGGTACTACAAGCAGGGGATCGGCTGCGCTGACTGCGGCATGAAAGCTATTGAGCAGAAGGTTGCGGACATGCTTATGAACGCCCATATCCACGTTGCCGCTGCTGATTATGAGTTGAGGAACTGAGCGCCGTTTTCAGGTAGCGTCCGGTAAAGCTCCTCTCGTCCGCTGCTATTTGCTCCGGCGTCCCCTGGGCAATGATCTCGCCACCGCCTCCGCCGCCTTCGGGGCCGAGATCGATAATCCAGTCGGCGGTTTTGATCACATCCAGGTTATGCTCGATGACGACTACGGTATTGCCATGATCGCGCAAGCGATGCAATACTTTCAGCAATAGATCGATGTCCTGGAAATGCAGGCCTGTAGTGGGCTCGTCCAGAATATAGAGCGTGCGGCCGGTGTCGCGTTTGGAAAGTTCAAGCGACAGCTTTACCCGCTGGGCTTCGCCTCCGGAAAGTGTGGTCGCGGACTGGCCCAGGGTGATATAGCCCAGGCCGACATCCAGCAAGGTTTGCAGCTTGCGTGCCACGACCGGCACGGGACTGAAAAACTCGCGTGCCTGTTCGACCGTCATATGCAGAATTTCATTGATGTTTTTTCCCTTGTACTGGATCTCCAGGGTTTCGCGGTTATAGCGCTTGCCATGGCAGACATCGCATGACACATATATATCCGGCAGAAAATGCATTTCAACCTTGATCATGCCGTCGCCCTGGCAGGCTTCACAGCGCCCGCCCTTGACGTTGAACGAGAATCGCCCGGGCCCATAGCCGCGCTCGCGTGCCTGCGGAACACCGGCGAACAACTCCCGAACCGGCGTGAACAGGCCGGTATAGGTGGCCGGGTTTGAGCGCGGTGTCCGCCCGATGGGGCTCTGGTCCATGCTGATGACCTTGTCGAAAAAGGCCAATCCATCCAGATTCTGATATGGCGCGGGCTCTGCAGTGCTGCCATATAGATGGCGAGCGGTTGCATGGTAAAGTGTTTCGTTGATGAGCGTGGATTTGCCTGAACCGGATACGCCGGTGATGCAGACGAATAATCCTACAGGCAGGTTGAGGTTGACGTTCTTCAGGTTATTGCCCGATGCGCCTTCGATCCTGAGCCAGCGATCGCTTTTTGGTTCGGTGCGTTTTTCCGGCAGTGCGATGGAAAGTTCACCCGAAAGATATTTACCGGTGAGTGAGCTGGAATCCTGTTGAATAGCCTCGGGTGTTCCCTGTGCGATGATCAATCCGCCATGCTCGCCCGCACCCGGGCCCATGTCCACCACATGGTCGGCGGTAAGTATGGCGTCCTGGTCATGTTCCACCACGATGACGCTATTGCCGAGATCGCGCAGGTTCTTGAGCGTTTCCAGCAGGCGTCCGTTGTCCCGTTGATGCAGGCCGATGGACGGCTCATCCAGCACATACATCACGCCGGTCAGGCCTGATCCGATCTGGCTGGCGAGGCGAATGCGCTGGGATTCTCCACCCGACAAAGTGTCGGCGGAACGGTCCAGCGACAAATAATCCAACCCGACATTGTTGAGAAATAATATGCGGCTGGAAATTTCCTTGACGATTCTTTCCGCGATGGCAAATTTGTGCCCCGTCAGTGTTACCTGATCGAAAAAATCCTTCGCCTCCTTCAGTGGCAGCGCGTTGATTTCGTAAATAGCCCGCCCTCCCACGCGGACGTGGCGCGCCTCGCGACGTAGTCGGGTTCCGCCGCATTCGGGGCATATTTGGGAATTGAGGTATTTTGCCAGTTCTTCACGCACGGCAAGCGATTCGGTTTCCTTGTAGCGTCGCTCCAGATTGGGAATAATGCCTTCAAAGGTATGCTTGCGATAGTTGCGTTTACCGCTCTCGTTCAAATACGAGAATGAGATTTTTTCCTTGGCTGATCCGTGCAGAACGATATCCTGCAAATTCTCGCCGAGCTGTTCAAAGGGTACTTCCAGATCAAAATCGTAGTGGTTGGCAAGGCTCGCCAGCAACTGGTAATAAAATTGATTTCGCCGATCCCAGCTCTTGATCGCGCCGGAAGCCAATGACAGATGAGGAAATGCCACCACCCGTTTAGGGTCGAAAAAGGTTATTTTGCCCAGGCCGTCACATTTAGGGCACGCCCCCATGGGGTTGTTAAAGGAAAATAAGCGGGGTTCGAGTTCCGGCAGGGAGTAGCTGCATACCGGACAACTGAACCTGGCCGAAAAAAGGTGCTCATGGCCCGAATCCATTTCCACTGCTAAAGCGCGTCCGTCGGCGTGGCGTAGCGCTGTTTCAAACGATTCCGCCAGTCGCTGCTTGGAATCGGGTGAGACTTTAAGCCTGTCCACCACGACTTCTATTGTGTGCTTTTTATTTTTTTGCAATTTCGGCAGTGTATCGATCTCATGCACTTCACCATCGATTCGTAGCCGCACAAAACCCTGCGCGCGCAGCTCATCGATCAATTCCATTTGCTCGCCCTTGCGCCCTACCACCAGCGGCGCCAGTATCATCAGCTTGGTTTCCGCAGGCAACCGCATGACATGATCGACCATTTGCGAGACGCTTTGCACTGTTAGCGTGATGCCATGATCAGGGCACTGCGGATCGCCCACGCGCGCAAACAGCAGGCGCATGTAATCATGTATTTCGGTAACGGTGCCGACGGTGGAACGCGGGTTATGCGAAGTCGCTTTTTGCTCTATGGCTATGGCAGGAGACAGCCCTTCTATCAGATCGACGTCGGGTTTTTCCATCAATTGCAGAAACTGGCGCGCATACGCCGAGAGCGATTCCACATAGCGCCGCTGGCCTTCCGCATACAGGGTGTCAAACGCGAGCGAAGACTTGCCGGACCCTGACAAGCCGGTAATGACGATCAGCTTGTTTCGCGGCAAATCAAGACTGATGTTTTTGAGATTGTGCGTGCGCGCACCGCGAATTTTTATAAGTTCCATCGACTGCTTCCATTTGGCTGCTCATAGACTACCTGCGACGACATGTTACGTGAACTATCCGTAACATCCTCAGCCGAGGCTATCTGAGTGCCGGTCAAACCTGTTAATATACGCAACTTTCCGCGTTTCCCCAATCTGATTCATGTCCTCCTCATTACCTCCCGATAAAATGTCGCCGATAGAGCTGCGCGCTACAGCCGGCCTGGCGGGAATTTACGGGTTGCGCATGTTGGGGATGTTCATCATTCTGCCGGTATTCGCGTTCTATGCCGAGCATCTCCCTGGCGGCGTCAGCTATACGCTGGTAGGTATCGCGCTTGGCGCATATGGGCTGACTCAGGCCATACTGCAAATTCCGTTTGGCTGGCTGTCCGACCGTATCGGCCGCAAGCCTGTCATTTACATCGGATTGATCCTGTTCGCAATCGGCAGTTTTGTTGCTGCATCCGCCACCGATATTTACGTGGTGATCCTTGGGCGCGTCATCCAGGGTGCGGGGGCGATTTCCGCGGCTGTGATGGCGCTTGCCGCCGACCTTACCCGTGAAGAGCACCGGACCAAGGCAATGGCCGCGATCGGCATGACCATAGGTGCGACCTTTGCACTCTCGCTGATTATTGCGCCAGCACTAAATAATGTGATCGGTGTGCCGGGAATTTTTGCCATGACCGGCGTGCTGGCACTACTGGCGATGGTGGTTGTTTTCAAAATCATTCCCGATCCGGTAGTCAGCCGCTTCCATTCCGATACCGAAGCATCCGCCGGACGTTTCCGGAATGTGTTGCGCAACCCGCAACTGCTGCGCCTGGATTTCGGTGTGTTTGCATTGCACGCGACATTGATGGCGCTGTGGCTGGTAGTGCCGTTGTCGTTACGAACAACCGGACTGGCGGCGGACAACCACTGGCAGGTATATTTGCCGGTACTGCTCCTTTCCATGGTATTGATTGTTCCGGCGATCATTTATGGTGAAAAGAAGGCGAAGCTCAAACAGATATTCGTCATTTCGATAGCTGTATTGCTTGCCAGCCAGGTAATGCTGGCCTATGCATTCGATTCGCTATGGGGAACGACCTTGGCGTTGCTGGTGTTCTTCACCGCCTTCAACCTTCTGGAAGCGACTCTCCCCTCGCTCATTTCCAAGATTGCGCCGGTAGGTGCGAAAGGCACAGCCATAGGCGTCTATAGCAGTGTCCAGTTTCTTGGCGCATTTGTGGGCGCAACCGTGGGTGGCTATTTGTATCAGCATTATGGAGCCTCTGCACTCTATGCGTTTTGCGGAGCCCTACTGACATTATGGCTTATTTTTGCCATTACAATGAAAGCCCCTGCCGCTGTGCGTACCAGAATGTACCACGTGCAAGAGATGGATACAGGCAGGGCCAGCGGCCTATCCCGCCAGCTGGCGGCGCTGCCCGGCGTGCATGAGGCGCTGGTGCTGGCGAGCGAAGGCGTGGCCTACCTGAAAGTGGATATGAGAGGTTTCGACGAAGAAGGCGTTGTTCAATTATTGGGGGGAGAAGCGTAATGGCATCAGTCAACAAGGTAATACTCATTGGCAATCTCGGCAAAGACCCTGAGACGCGTTATATGCCAAATGGCGACGCGGTGACCAATATCACTTTGGCAACCACGGAAAATTGGAAGGATAAAAACGGCGAAAAACAGGAAAAAACTGAATGGCATCGCGTCACCTTTTATCGCAAGCTTGCTGAAATCGCCGGCGAATACCTGAAAAAAGGCCGTCCCGTGTACGTCGAAGGACGGTTGGAAACGCGCAAATGGACCGATAAGGCGGGTGTTGAGCGCTATACCACCGACATCATCGCCAGCGATATGAAGATGCTCGGCAGCAAACCCGGCAGCGCTGGTTTCGATTCGGATAGGGAAGGGCGGGACGAAAGCAACTTTGCGCCGAGTTCGTCGGGGAGTAAAGCACCTGCTAAAAGCAGCAGTGGATTTGATGATATGGATGATGATATTCCGTTTTAATATTACATCGATCATTCTGAGGGCTAAAATTCTCTTTCGAACTGAACAGGAATTTTTTTATTTAACATGCTCATTTCTGATATTCATTTTGCCGTTATAGAGGAATCTGCCTTACCGGTATTGTTAATAGTTTTGCCTTCCCAGCGATCAAATTCTTACTGAGAAAAACAGTGCGGGGCCAGCCTCTAACCTGACCCTTCCCAAGGGAAATTTAATGAGAAAATTTCTGACAATTGTTTTGGTTACGCTGTTCGCGTTTACCGGCGCTACCTACGCGGCCGTCAACATCAATACCGCAACCCAGGCCGAGCTTGAAACGCTTCAGGGAATCGGCCCGGCCAAAGCCAAGGCCATCATCGATCATCGCAAGAAGAATGGATCTTTCAAGTCGGCTGATGACCTGGAAAAGGTCAACGGCATCGGCCCTGCTACGCTGAAGCGGTTGCGCAAGGACATAGCAGTGGGTGGCGCTACTACGGTTAAGAAAGAAAATAAACCCACGCTGAAGTAAACAACAACTCTTATTGATTAAATGATCCGGTTGAACGGGTGGAGGCTTTAGCCGCAACTCATCGTATCATTGGTTGATGGGTTACGCTTCGCTTCACCCATCCTACTACTACTATCCTATCTGTAGCGTCGCGCTAGCCGGAACGTGTGCGATAATCCGGCAATCTTTTTGCAAATTGCGTCGTCATGTACAAAACCATAGAAGATTTTGTCGGCAACACGCCCCTGGTAAAACTCAAGCGCCTGCCGGGGAATACCAGCAATGTTGTTCTCGTCAAGCTGGAGGGTAACAATCCCGCCGGTTCAGTGAAAGATCGTCCGGCGTTATCGATGATTACGCATGCGCAACAGCGCGGTGATATCAAGCCGGGCGATACGTTGATAGAAGCAACTAGCGGTAACACCGGCATTGCTCTGGCGATGGCGGCCGCGATAATGGGTTACCGCATGGTGCTGGTAATGCCGGAACACCTCAGCATTGAACGGCGGCAATCGATGAAGGCGTTCGGTGCGGAAATCGTGCTGACCTCAAAGGAGGGCAGCATGGAAGAAGCGCGCGATGTGGCCGAGCGCATGTGTGATGAGGGGCGCGGTGTCATCCTTGATCAGTTTGCCAGCCCTGATAATCCACGAGCGCATTATGAAGGCACCGCTCCCGAGATCTGGCGAGATACCGGCGGTAAGATTACCCATCTGGTGAGCAGCATGGGTACCACCGGTACCATCATGGGTTGCTCTCGATATTTCAAGGAAAAGAACCCGGAGATTCAGATCATCGGCGTGCAGCCGGAAGAAGGTTCCCAGATTCCGGGCATCCGCAAATGGCCGGAAGCGTATCTGCCGAAAATCTATGATGCAAAGCGGGTAGATCGCATCGTGCTGGTTTCCCAGGCTGAAGCCGAGGAGATGACCCGGCGGCTGGCGAGTGAGGAAGGGATTTTCGCGGGGATTTCATCAGGAGGTGCGCTGGCGGCGGCACTCAGGATTTCTGCAGAAGCCGAGAACGCGACAATTGTTTCGATTGTTTGCGACCGCGGTGATCGCTATCTTTCCACAGGTGTTTTTCCCGCCTGAGTATCGTAAACCCATGCGCGTTATGCGGCCGAGGACGTTATGTAGCCGGCCTGCAACCCGGCGTACAATATGCGGTACACGTAAGCCGTGATTGGCCGGATGAATAATGATAAAGCTGTTCGTCATAATATTGCCAGCATTATTCATTGGTACCTTATCCGCATATGCCGGTCCTTTAATTACCCTTTCCGCCGATGATGTTCATAGTCCTTTTTTAAATGCGAAAGGCGTTCAGGTCAGCGTGACTGGCCCGCAAGCATCATTGCTGGAAGTAAGGTTGGACGAGGTCGCGATACAGGGAAAAGTCTGGCGCGATTTGCATTTTTCGTGCCACAAATTTCAGGTTGCGAATGACTGGATTCGCTGTGAGGATGGCTTGCTAAAGCTGTCCCGATCGGCGCCGCTACCTGTATCGTTTGATTTCTCTTCCCGCAATAAAACGCTGGACATAAAAATCAAGACTGCTTCTGGAGGAGCCGCTGCGGGCTGGAGACTATCCGCGCAGTGGGGAAAGCCGGCTTGGGAAGCCATGCTGACCATAACAAACGGAGAGGCAGCGCGTATTGCCGAATTTTTGCCAGAGGCAGAACAGAACTTGTTGCCGGTGCCTGCAAAGGGAAACATGAACGGCACGATCAAGCTGCGCGGCGCTGCCGGCGGGCTTGCTGGAATTGAAGCGCATCTGGCGGTGGATGGACTGGCGTTCAGTGACGCCAGCGGGTTGCATGCCGGTGAGAATATCAGCGTCGAAGTTAACGCGATGGCTAGGCGCGACGAGGACAAGCAAGGAAATTCATGGTTGTGGCACGTTGATGTGGATTGGCCGAGTGGCGAAGTATTCTGGCAACCGGTTTATTTTGCCGCGCAAGGCCATCGTTTTAGCGCCAGCGGCCAACTGGATGAAAACACCATACGATTGCGCGAGGGAAAGCTTGTACTTTCGAATATCGGGGAGGTGAATTTATCGGGATTGATTGACCGGCCAGGAAACACGCTGCGCGATTTCGATTTGAGCGCCGACAATCTCGAGTTGTCCACCTTGTTCAGTCAAGTGCTGAAGCCGTTTCTTGTCAATACCGCCATCGCTGAGCTAGAGGCTGCCGGACAGGCGGGGCTGCAGTGGCGTTACCGGGATGGCGCCCATGAATTCCTCCATGTCGATTTGCGCAATGCCTCGGTGGAAGACGGGCATGGGCGCTTTGCATTTCGCGGCGTCGACGCCAGTATTCCCTGGCAAGCGCCAGGGAATCAGGGGAGTGTGAAACCGACAAAAGCGACTATTCGTATCCAGAGCAGCCAGTTGGGGAAGATACCCATAGGCCAGGTTGACATTCCCCTGGAGATTGATGGGTCGAATCTTCGCATCCCGCGCTTGACCTTGCCTGTGCTTGACGGTGAGCTTACGCTCAAAAATTTCAGCGCATCGCGGCAGGCTCAGGGCTGGGTATGGCAATTCAGCGGCGGGCTTTCGCCCGTATCGATGCAAAAACTGACTGAAGCTTTGGGAACCCAGCCAATGAAGGGCACCCTGTCCGGTGAGATACCCAGGGTGAGTTACAATGGCGCAACCGTCGTGGTGGATGGTGCGCTCCTTTTCAGGATATTCGATGGCACCATAGAGCTGGGGAATTTGAAGCTGCTGGATCCGTTGGGGCCTGCGCCATCCCTTTTGGCGGACCTCGATATGCGCAATCTCGATCTGAACCTGCTGACCGGCACGTTTTCGTTCGGCAACATGCAGGGGCGCATTGATGCCGCCGTCCATGGCCTCGAACTCTTCAATTGGAAGCCGGTAAAGTTTGATGCCAGCCTTGTGAGCAGTCCCGGCAGTTATCCGCGTCGCATCAGCCAGGCTGCGGTGCAGAATATCTCCTCTCTTGGAGGATCGGGAGCGGCTGCCGCGATCCAGCGCAGTATTCTGGGCATTTTCGAGCAGTTCGGCTATTCGGAGATAGGCTGGAGCTGCTCATTACGCAGCGGGATTTGTCACATGGGCGGGATAGAGTCGGAGCCGCTGCCGCATGGCTATCTCATCGTCAAGGGCGGCGGAATCCCGGCCATTACAGTGATAGGCTATAATCGTGAAGTGGATTGGTGGGAGCTGGTGAACCGTCTGCAACGGATCACCCAGGTAGAAACCAAACCCGTTATTCAGTAGGGGAATATGAAGAATTCTTATTTTTACGCAAGCTTGCTGACGCTGGCGTTGCTGTCCGGTTGCGTCACTATCAACATTTATTTCCCCGCTGCCGCTGCTGAAAAAGCAGCGGACAAGATAATAGAGGAAGTGTGGCAACTTAAAAAACCCGAGGACGGCGCACAGGGCACACCGGGCACACCGGGTATGGATGGCCCCATACCTTCTCAACCCATCCCGCAACCGGGACAACCGATGCAGCCCACGCAACCCATGCAGCCCCAAAATTAAGGTGACTACCATGCGTAATCCTGTCTACCGCTTTATATTTCTGATGCTGCTGTTTTCGGTGTCGAGTCCTGGTTATACGCAAGCCAATATCGAAATCGATACACCCGCAATTTCCAGCCTCAGGCAAAGCATGCAGCAGCGCCACAGCCAGCTCCAGCCTTATTATGAAAGGGGAGCGGTAGGGCTTACACGAGATGGTCTTGTCGCCATGCGTGATGCCAATGCACTGCCATTGGCGGCGCGCCAGCCGGTCAATGCCTTGATCGCGGCCGAAAACCAGGACAGAAATGCGTTGTACCGCGAAATCGCCCGAGCCAACAGCCATCCCGAGTGGGAAGCCGATATTCGCGCTACTTTCGGTCAGCGCTGGATCGATCTGGCCAGGCCGGGGTGGTGGTATCAAGCGGCAAACGGCTCCTGGGTCAGAAAGTAACGCTATATGACGCAAGCCTTGTAGATTACACCTTCCAAGCTCCAAAATTCGCTTGAGATCTTCTTAGCATTGATACCCGTACTGGTTTTTGACATCGAGACCGTTCCCGATACCGAGGGATTACGCAGGCTTTACAATCTGCCCCCGGAGGTTGCGCCGGCAGGTATTGCCGACATGGCGTTTCAAGTGCGCCGTCAGGCCGTCGGCAACGATTTCCTGCAATTGCATGTGCAGAAGGTCGTGGCAATTTCATGCGTATTGCGGGATAAAAATGATTTTCGCGTGTGGTCGTTAGGAACTCCCGCAGATTCGGAATCCGAACTCATCCGCCGTTTTTTCGAAGGGCTGGACAAATACAGTCCCCAACTGGTTTCCTGGAATGGCGGTGGCTTCGACTTGCCGGTACTCCATTATCGCAGCCTGATTCATGGTTTGCAGGCGCGCCGTTATTGGGATATGGGCGAGGATGACCGCGATTTCAAATGGAATAATTACCTTAGCCGTTACCATACTCGCCATCTCGATTTGATGGATATGCTCGCCCTATATCAGCCGCGCGCAAATGTACCGCTGGATGAGTTGGCTAAGCTGATGGGTTTTCCCGGAAAACTGGGAATGGACGGTTCCCAGGTCTGGAATGCATTCCAGAATGGTGAGATTGCCGCAATTCGCGATTATTGCGAAACCGATGTGGTGAACACGTATCTCGTGTTTTTACGATTCCAGCTCATGCGTGGTATCTTTGATAACGAACAGTATCAGCGCGAATGCGAACTGGTGCGTTTTACCTTGAGCAAATCTTCCGAACCCCACTGGCAGGAATTCCTGGGGCAGTGGGCATAGCGAACATTACGCCTATTCTTTCTCATCCTCTCGCCATTACGGGACTCATCCCGCACCGCACAATATGATTGCGCCTGTCACCATAGAATCCCTGGATCAGGAAGGGCGTGGGGTCGCCCACTCAGAAGGCAAGGTCATCTTTATCGAAGGTGCATTGCCGGGAGAAGTGGTTACCTATAACTCCTATCGCAAGAAACAAAGCTTTGAAATGGCGCAGGCGGGACAGATACTCAAGCCGGGCTTTGGTCGAGTGGCGCCGCAATGCAGTTACTTTGCAATATGCGGCGGATGCAGCCTGCAACATATGGATGCGCGCGCCCAAGTGGCGGCGAAGCAGCGCGTTCTTGAAGATAATCTCAAGCATATCGGCAAGGTCGAGGCCGAATTGATACTGCCGGCGATCTATGGCGCAGCCTGGGGCTATCGCCATCGCGCGCGGCTGTCCGTGCGCTATGTCGCCAAAAAAGGTGGGGTCCTGGTAGGTTTTCATGAGAAGCGCAGCAGCTTCGTTGTCGATATGCGCGCTTGCGAAATCGTGCCATCACGCATTTCCCGGCTCATCATTCCATTGAGAGAGTTGGTATGCAGCTTGTCTGTCCGTCAGCATATCCCGCAGATCGAGGTATCATTGGGTGAAAATGTGGATGTGCTGGTGTTGCGCATCCTGAAGCCGTTGATCGATCAAGATGAAATGTTGCTTCAGGCTTTCGCCGATCAGCATCATATCCAGTTCTTCTTGCAGCCCGGCGGGCCTCAAACAGCCTATCCTTTTTACCCGAAGAACGCGGCGGAATTGAACTATACGCTGCCCGAGTTCGATATCGTCATGCCGTTTCATCCTACCGAATTTACCCAGGTAAATCCCGCCATGAACCGGGTACTGGTACGGCGCGCCCTGAACCTGCTGGATCCTCAGCCTGGGGAACGCATTGCGGATTTATTCTGCGGGTTGGGAAACTTTGCGTTACCGATTGCCAAGCGTGGTGCGCAGGTCGCGGGTTTTGAGGGCAGCGCGGCCGTGGTGCGCCGCGCCGACGAAAATGCGGAGCGCAACGGGCTTGCGCTCAATACGCAATTCATCGAAACCAATCTGTTTGAAATAGATGAAGCCTGGATGCGAGCGCAGGGGTATTTCGACAAAATGCTGATCGATCCGCCGCGCGAAGGGGCCTTCGCTGCGGTTACTTCCTTGGGAAAAGAACAAGCAGCGCCCCGGCGTATCGTTTACGTATCCTGCAACCCGGCTACGTTGGCTCGCGATGCAGCGGTGCTGGTGCATTGCAACGGGTATGTATTAAAAGCGGCAGGTGTCGTAAATATGTTCCCGCATACCGCGCATGTCGAATCCATCGCGTTGTTCGAGAAAGATGCCGCTGAGCCACGGCTGTAAAATAGCACGGTTTTGAAACGGAAATGGCGCGGAAATGAAAAAGGGCGACTGTTACCAGCCGCCCTTTTTCATGTACCGGAATATTTTCGAGTGCTAGTCTCTTTCACCTGAGAAAGCCAGGAGCAGATGCAACAGGCTGGTGAAGAGGTTATAGAGGCTTAGATAAATGCCCATCGTTGCCATCACGTAATTTGTTTCCCCACCGTTAACAATACGGCTTACGTCGAACAGGATGAAGCCGGAAAACAGCAGCACCGCAACTGCCGAAATGGCAAGCGAGGCAGCCGGCATGGCAAAGAACAGATTAGCAACGGAAGCGAGGATTAGCAGCACAAGTCCCACAAACAGGAAATTCCGCATGAAGCCGAAATCCTTCTTGGTCACCGTAGCGATCGTGGCCAGCGTGAAAAAGATTATGCCCGTTCCAGCGGCAGCAGTTCCTATCAGTTGCGCGCCGTTCTTGAAATGAAGCGCGTATTGCAGCATGGGGCCTAGCCACCAGCCTGCTACGAAGGTAAACGCAAACAGCAATGCGATCCCCATCGGGCTGTTTCGAGTCGCGCTGACACCAAACAGCAGACCCATCATTACCGCCAGCATCACCAACGGCCCAACAATGGGCGCTTGTGCGAGAAACGCGAAATTGGTGCTCATCCCGATCGACGCACCGATCAGCGTCGGGATCATGGTCAAGCCAAGCATCCAGTAAGTATTGCGCAAGACCTTGTTGCGAACGGCGGAAAGCCCCGTTTGCGCGGCCGAGCCGGAATATCGTAGTTCAGGTTGCATAACGTCTCCTTGGTTGACGAACTATACAGCACATAAGACTACTCATGTTCAGTAAAAGTTGCAATCCTATCCTTCCGATGGGCTTGCCTTTTCCTGCGTGACGGCTGGCAAAATCAAGCTTAAAAAGGTATTATTCTGGCCCAACGCTGGAGGCGTGGCCGAGCGGTTTAAGGCAGCAGTCTTGAAAACTGCCGTAGGGGCAACTCTACCGTGAGTTCGAATCTCACCGCCTCCGCCATTTTGTTTCAAATGCGAACTCAAATCGCGTTTTGCGCAACTTCCTGAAACCAAGCCAGTTGCATGAAGGTCTAAATTTACCGTATACCAGCGAGTTCGTATCGTATTTGGATATTCCAAGTCTGTGAATCGGCAGGAAGCAGCTCCTTTTCCGGGTTAAGGCGGTTAGCTCGAATCTGCTGCAACAAGAGGTGAAGCAACTTCCGTTGGTCGTCGAAGGGTAGCACTTTCACGGCTTGTTCAAAGGTTAACAAAGCATTGGCGATGACCTTCTCGTTCGTCACGACACGCTCACGATAGGCGATGTCGATTTTGACTCTCTCGATCTCCTGCTCCAGTTCGTTTTTTTGTTTGGCCAGATTCTCGGCGGCTGCCAACATTTCCTGTCCGAAATGTTCGGAATCGGTCTTGCGGACGAGCTTGAGGTAGCGCTGGAACTTCTCGCTTAACTCGGTATGACGACGCTGGAATTGAGTCAACTTCGATTTGAGAGGGCGCAGCGATTTGTTCTTCTCTTCATTAGAGGCAGTGATGGCAGCTTTGATGACATCCGTGTGTCGCCCGATTTCTCCGATGATCTGTAGGACGCAATCGTCCATTGCTCGTGCCGGAATATTCAGCAATGTGCAAGTAGCACCTATGCCGTCCTTGCTGACGTTGTTGCAGGCGTAGTAAAGGTAAGTCAACAGAAGGTTGCGTGAATGGCATAATATGCAATATTGTTAATCTTTCGGATAAATCAATATACGTGGAGAAATTACTCTGATTTTCAGAGACTCTATGGTCAACCCTCCTCTCAGTCATCGTTTACTCAGCTCAGTTCCGAGGGGTTTTTTTCGGCCGCTTTCACGTCGCTCTGCTGGCGTTTATATCGACTGTGCAGATCGCATTGCCGATGCAGCGGGTGATGCTGGAAGCATTCCTCAAACGGATGTCATTGCGCTGGTTCGAGAGGTCTTAGCCGCTCATCCTGAGATTCAGCTTGCTGAAGATGAGGGAGCGTTCCTACGGGATACCCGGCAGCGCGCAGGCCAGATATTTAACCGCCTCTGCGAAGCGGGTTGGGTGGAAGATCAGCAATTGGGGTTGCACGAGCGATTGGTCTTGGTATCGCCCGGGCTGCGCCAATTACTCCGCTTGTTGAGAGAACTGGCGGAAGAGGAAATCGCAGAACTCATCACGTTCGCAGATACTGTTCGCGGTGTCTGCGAGACTCTGGAACGGGAGGAAGCGCTGGATGCCCTGATACGAACGCCAGATGAGCTCCGCGCCACGGTCACTGATCTCAATGCACGTTTGGAGAGCGCCGTAATCCAGCTTCACGGCGTTGAGAAGCTGATCTCCATCTTCGACGAACGGCAGCGGGCCAGCAAGTCTCCCGCAGAAACGTTACGGCTGCTCTATGAGGAGTTCGGCTCCGGGCAGCATATGGTCTGCTACGATGCACTTCGTAGAAACGGTCTGCTTCCGCGCCTGCAAGCTGTGCGCGGAAAAGTGGCCAAAGTGCGGGACCTTCCTATGGCCAAGGAGCGCTTAGCAGAAGGACTCTCGGCGCACTACGGCTGGCTGGTGGAGGAATCCTACTTGCGGGCGGATACGGCCCTGCGCGATCTAGAGCACGGTCTAGCGTCTATCCGCCTCGTTGCGGATGCCATCGATTCCCGCATGGCCAGCTTCAACCGTCTCTCTCAGCAGCGCTATACCTACCAAACGGAACTGCGCGGTCGCCGCCCGGAGATCGTGAAATCCTACTGCGATGCTGTTAATGCCCTCCACCTCGGCTGCAAGATCGGCACGCTGCGGGATGAGGAGCCGGACTACACTCCGCTGGTGCCCGAGGTCCGCTTTTTCTACGGGATCGAATCGCTCGCTCGTGCCCGCCGTGGCCGTGCCGCTGCCAATCTTACCTTCAGTCTGGCAGAAGAGCATGCCGATGACGCAGAGGCCGATCTCGCGGCGCTCAAGGAGCGGCAACGTCTAGCACTGACTCCGCAGAGAGCGGCCCGCCTCGTTGCGCGTCTTATGGATAAGGTGGCCGTTACCGCTGGCACGGACAATGTGGTTTCTGCCTCGATCGATGACCTTCTGGATCTGCTGGCTACCGCGGCTTACGAGCAGGCCACTATGCCGGACGGTCGCGTGGTACGCTGGGAGGTCGACGGCCCACGCCGCCAAGACGGGCTGGAGGTGACCGCGATCCCGCGGGACAAGCAATTTGACTGGCACATTGAGCGTTTCACCATTACCCGCTACGCATGAGTGATTCTGATCCCCATTGGCCTCGTTTCTGGCCAGATGTTCCTGAGGCTGACCGCGCTCCTCTGCGGGAAGTTCTGGCCGAGCTTCTCGGGCGGGGCACCTTGCTGGGCACGGAAGGCAGCGGGCGAGATCTCTTCCTGCTGGCTCGAGATCACTATCAGGCCCACATCACGGACTACCTCGCTCCACTGGGGCTGGAACTCATCGTGGATGACGATTTTTCTCTGCTCCAGGCGCGGCCGCGGCCGGAAGTCTGCCTGCTACTGGCCCAGTTCACAAAGGACGAAACGCTGCTGTTGCTCGTGCTATGGCGCGCCTGGGATGACCATCGCAATACTCGCGCCGAGCAAACAGTGGTGCTCACGGTGGACGATCTCTGGCAGCGCTTCAAAGCGACCTTTGAGAACATTGAGCCGCCGGAAAAAACGCAATTGGAGCAGCTTCTCGCACGGATGAAGCGCAACCGCCTAATCCGCACCTATCGTAATGACCCGACTGCACCCATTGGCGAAATGCAGATTGAAATCCTGCCCAGTCTAGCCCGCACGATTCCTTTTGACTCTATTGAGACCTGGCTGACCCGGGTCGCGGTTTATCAGCCTGCATTGATCGAAACTCCTAACTGATTATTGTAATATGCGTGTTCACCTCAGTCGCATCATTGCCATCAACTGGTACGGTTATCGGGACTTCATTGATGTCTCCGGTCTCACTCTTATCACCGGGGCCAATGGTTCCGGGAAGAGCGCACTATTGGATCTGCTGCAGTTCGTCATGCTGGGGGAGTCCCTAAGCCGCTTCAACAAAGCCGCCGCCGGCGCGGGCAGCGGACGTACTCTGCGGGGATACTGTCTCTGTGACACGAATACCGTAGGCAAGGACGGCCAAGAGCGTTATCTACGCCCTAGTGGTGTAACTGTGGCTGCATTAGAGTTCGTTTGGCCTGCCGCATCCGATGGAGCTGAGCCGCGCAGGGAAACGTGGGGCGCCCGCATCGAATACGAGGGACCCTCCGCGAAGCCACGTACTCTATGGTTCTGCGTACCGGGGCGCCTGCAGCAAGATGACTTTCTATCCGCTCAACCCCTTGCTAATGCGCTAGGATTTCTAGCTGAGGATGAATTCCGTGTGCATGTGCGGCGGGATTTGGATGGTGAAGTATGGGATCGTCAGGCGACCTATCTGGATGAGATGGGGTCACGCAGTCATCTGGGTTTCGATCGCATTCAGATGAATAAAACTTTACCGAATTCCATGGCCTTTCAGCCGGTGGAAAGCTTCGAGAAATTCATTCGTGAATACCTACTGGAGCCAGGCCTGCCGGATGTGAAAGCAGTGCGTGCCAGTGTAGATGCGCATCGCCGGGCGAAGGCGCGGCTGGACTCCATGCATGATCAGCATCAGCGTCTCGTGCGCATCTGTGAGCATCATACGACTTACCTGGCTGCACGGCTAGAAGCGGTGCTCTTTGAGCATCTGCGTGATGCACTAACTCATGAGGAAAAACGTGAGGAGTTGGAGGCCCGTCGCGCTAAGCTCGAACGTCTTCATCAACAGAAGGCGACAGATCGTGCGGCTTATGAGGAGGCCGTCGCCGAGCGGAACGAAAGAGAGCGGGAACTCAACGACGTGCGCCTGATCGCGGGCGGTGATTCGCAGATTGCCGAACTAGCCAAGAGCCGCGCCCGTCGTGATGAGGTGGGCCGGGAGTTGGACGCGCTAAAGGAAGCCGCGAAGACGGCACAGCAGTTCCTCTATGATCGCTCGCATAACTGGAAGAAGTGGCTCCGGCAAGCCGGCGACCTGGGACTGAAGGCACCTGAGCAGGCTTTCGAGTGGCTGGAGCAGATGCAGGATGTGGAAGAGGCACCAGCGTTAGATGCCGCCTCACGCATGGCGCAGATTCATCAACTCCTGAAAACGCAAGGAAACGACCAGTTGCGCCCCATTGAGGAGAAGATCGGAGATCTGAAAGCTAAGGAACTGCGGCTGCAACGCGATCTGGATGAACTCGTGCGTAAAGGCAGTATCTTGGCATCGCCTTTGCTGGATGCTTTGCACTCACATGAGCAGAAAGCGGTTGCTCTTGGGCGGGTGATTGAAGTCAGACCCGAAGCAGAATCTTGGTGGCCACTACTGGAGACTCTCCTGGGACCGAATCGGCAGGCCGTTCTGGCAGAAGATTTCGCAGCCGCCTGGGAACAGGCTCAGCGTCTTGGTCACATCGATGAGCGTCTGGTAAATCCCGGTGAACTCATCGCGACAAAGAAGGCATGCGACAACAGCATTGCAGAACTCTTTGAGGCGTCGCTATCGACTGCAACCGCCTATCTGAGGCATCTCTATGGCAACATGATCGCCGTAGAAAACGCCAGTCAATTGGACGAGTATCCTTGTGCCCTGTCCAAGGATGGTTGGCTTAAAGACCCGCCTCATCGGCTGCATCTCACACCCTCGAAAGAGTTCACCATCGGCGAGAAGGGCCGTCGCCGCCTGCAGGGGCTTCGCGAAGCAGAACTGGAGACGGTCAGGAAGGAACTGGCGCAACTCAAGCAGCCCCGGAGTATTTGGAAGCAGTGGATCCTGAACGGGGAACTGTGGTACTTGAACCAGCCAGACCCACCTTTTGACACCTTCCGTCTGCGGAACCTGCCCCACCTAACGAAGGAAGCGCGGGATCTCGATAAAACCATCAGCCTGTTGGCCACGCCTGAGCGTGAGGCCACGGTAGCGAAGCTACAAATACTGGAAAAAACCTTTCAGGGTGTCATCGAGCGAATAGGCGGGCTGGTTGGCGCGATTTCGAAATTCGATCAGCAGCAGCGCGAACTGCTCGAGGGCATTGAAAGTGCCGCGAAAAATGAACAAGCGTCCCTGCGGGAACGCCAAGGCAGCCGCGAGCAGGTAAGAAATATCAGAGAGGCTGAGATCGAAGAGAAGATCGAATCCGCACGGCAACAATTCCCGAAATGGTCCCAGCGTGTGGAAGCTGCTACCGCCGCCGCTTATGCCCGACGCCATGATTCAGAGAAGGCTTTTGATCGGCGTAACACTGAGCGAGCCGCATTGACCGAGACTCATCGCGAAACCGCAGAATTCTTTGATTCTGCGGACGATGAAAATACACGCTACGAAACCCGTTGCCGCTCGCTGGAAGAGCACGAACTGGAACGTTATCGCATTGAGGCGGAGGACGCGCAGCGGCAATGGGAAGATCGTTTACAGCATCAAGTGCTCGACGTGTTGAAGGACAAACTCGATGAAGCCGAGCGCACCAAGAAAGAGCTGAACCGTGCCATGGATCACGAAATCGGGGGCATTCGCTACCAACTCTCCATGCGGGCGGATCGTACACACAGCGCCATCTGGACGTTGGTAGATAAAGGGCTCAATCCCGCGATGGAGCTCTTCGCTGCTGGCGGTAAGGACGACATTGAGCGAGCAAAACAAGCCCTCATGGTTGCGATCGAGAACACGGAGGATCCGCGGTATCAAAAGGCCCTAGATTACCGCTACTATCATCATTGGGATATCAGAGCAACTCCCATAGGTCGAGGTGAAGGCTCCTCAATCTCACTTAACAAGAGTGCAAAAAAGCAAAGTGGCGGTGAAAATCAAGCCCCCTTCTTTGTCGCCATGCTCGCCGCCTTCCAGCGGGTATATAACCTTGGGAAAAAGGACCAGCGCCAGAATCTCGGCCTTGTTATTATGGACGAAGCTTTTTCGAAGCTCTCGGGCGATCGGATCGATGCGTGCCTCGCGCTCGCCCGAAACTTTGGTCTGCAACTGGTAATGGCCTTCCCCGAAGATAGGCTCCCTACCATGATTCATTATGCGGAGACGGTGGTACAAGCGAAAGTCGATAGGATCTATGACGATCAAAACGGAAATGTCACCGGCATCCGTAATTGGTGCACAAAGATTGATCGGATTCAGCTCATTGAGGCACTTTCATGAGCCCTCCAGACTGGCTTACCGAGCTTTACCGTCAGTGGTTTTCCTCTCGCGGGAATAAGCTTGGCTCTTGGTCAAGACCATACCATAGGAAGTGGGATGAGCTTTTGGACGCTGCTGGTATCATCAAGGTGGACGATATTAACACTGCCGCACGGGAAGCCCGGAAACTCAAAACCGATGGAAAGCTAGCTCTCAAGTGCAATGATTACCGTCCCTATCTCATCGAACGCGTGACCGTACCGTTCAATTCGGAAAAATGGCTTCGTCAATTGTTTTCCTCGCAGAGCCCGGATGAAATCCTGAATCAGAGCTTGGAACACGTGCGGAGGGCTTCCGCATTGCAACATCCTTTATTTCCCGACTCATGGTCCGACTGGCTCAAACGCATTGAAGATGCGTTCGTATCAGGTAGTCGAATTCGCCCTCTATCGTGGCGTCACCCCGTCCTCTTCGAACGGCTGTTGAGGATCACATTCCAGATCTCAGCTAAATCATGGCCGCCAGATACTCTTGTACGCGAAGCGAGCGTGGATCTTGGCCTCGCAACGAAGGATCTTGAGAGATCTCAGCGTCTTATCGAAGCCTGTTTGGCGTCAATGCTTGGTCGAGTGGCCACATTTGAAATGCTGGGTATTGCCGGGAGTCAGCCTAGGATCGAAATAGCCGGTCAATTATTGCTTCAGTTTGCGAACGAGCGCACACAACTAATTAATGAACTAAGAAGCAGCTATCACCTTACCTCAGATCTCATGATTGCCCTCAAAGCAGAAACTCCTGCCAAAAGAGTGCTGACAGTCGAGAATACAAAAACTACGCTTCGTAGAATCGCCTCCCTCAACCTAGCCAAGGACACCCTCGTGGTAGCTTGCGCATATCCAACACGCGGTCTTGTCCGCCTCTTTGAGCTCTTGCCTGCAGATATCCCAGTATTCCACTTTGGCGACACTGACCCAGCGGGATTTCTCATCCTTTCAAAGCTCAGGCAAGCAATTAAGCGTCCTGTTACTCCATTTCTCATGGCTCGGAGAGAACGGAATTCTCCTACTTCTCTCACTGACTTTGACCGATCCGTCCTTCCAAACTTGCTTGCGGATCCATTTCTGGAAGATGTCCGACCTCACCTCGAGGCCTTCGTAACCAGCGATGACAAAGGAGATTTTGAACAGGAATCTCTGGGACGACCTAAGCTTTCACGGTGGCCATTCTTCGAGTTTCATCCCGATGCCGCCAGATAGCAAACCGCACAATGCATACTTTTGTTTGGACAAATTTTCGGGCACAGCCGGTATAAGCTCGGAATCGGTCTTGGGCAATCCGGCAATTTATTTCCAAAACTCTTGCTCTCGCTTGATGCGAACGACCTGAGCAGCTTGAGAGGCTCAAGTCTGCCGCAAGTTCTCGCTCCGAGTAGCATGGAATCCCGCCTAATTTAGGGCAAATAACCGAGCGAATTTCTTCCGACGCACCCGGCTGTCAGAAATTTCGAAAGAAAACTGTCAGATAAATGGTCCAGTGTTCACGGCGGGCTTTGCGTCTTTCTCAACAATGGACAGCGGATAGCGCCTGCCCCACAGGTAATGGTTCTCCCGTTCGGCAAACTGGCGAGCAGAATAAAAACCCCGGCTCGCAGTAACCTGGGGCCGGGGCATTGCAGATGCTTATATTTCGCCGGAGTCTTCCTTCTTTATCGGGTTTCTCCCCGACTTTGCGTGCAACTGTTAAAGCTTGTCAATTGCATCTTTGACAGCTTCCTTGGCATCTCCCACCTTCTTTTGCGTTTTTCCTTCTACTTGTTTTGCAAGCCCTTTGGCTTCTTGTTCTTTACTTCCTGTCAAGTTTCCGGCCTCTTCCTGGACTTTTCCAGCGATGTCTTTTGCGGTACCTTTGACTTGGTCTTTATTCATGATTGAATCTCCTATCAAAAAATCTAAATATTGCTTGCTCACGGAGTAGCCGGCATTGATATTCTCAACATTAGAGTTATCAGCGGCTACAGATACCAAGCGGCAAGAGTTATCAGATTAACACCATGATTGCGGCTCATACTGTGCGGTAAAACACATAGGGCCGAGACGGGATAGCTTGATAGAAGGATAGAAGCATCGATTGGGTATCAACGGTCGTAGCGTACGCATCAGCGCGTGTTACGCTAAATTTTGAGCAAGTAGGTCGGGCTATGCCCGACATCATTCCTTCGATCGTCGGGCGTAGCCCGACCTACTTGGGTCCAATCTCCGTACATTGGCGTGACGAATGGAACTCGAATGTTTGAGCAGCACGAAATGTTGGAATTGTGCCTTACCCCAACATACGCCTTGAAAATTCCAAGGATTTGCCTGTCAGATTTCCTCCCCGCTGCGGTAATTCTCTGGCAAAGTAGAGCGCGTAGGGGATACATTTCCATACGGCTAATCCGGGCGACTCGATACCAACATCGCGTACCATCTGTGATGGCGTGCTCACTCTTCTTTAAACTGTACAGGATAAAAACCAGGTCATTGGAAAATGGCCCGGCAAAAGGTCGACGTCTCTCTAGCTGTAACATGCGGTTCTGTTAAACTTAGTTCGACTTAGCCCAATCCAGGCATGGAACTGGGGTATGGCTTACATGATTACACAACGGTGATCTGTAAGGTCCCAGCCACAGCATCACTTGCTAACATAGCGATGGCCGCAGAAAATCTCACCTGAACCAATAAAAGCATCCAATATTGAAATTTATTGTCCACAAAAAGGGAGCAAGCAATGTCAAGTGTTGGTTACCATGAGCCTATTGAAGAGTTGTCCGATGAAACGAGGGACATGCACCGCGCAATCGTGTCGCTGATGGAAGAGCTGGAGGCTGTCGATTGGTACAACCAGCGTGTAAACGCGTGCAAGGATGAGGAGCTCAAGGCCATTCTCATGCATAATCGTGATGAGGAGAAAGAGCACGCCTCCATGGTGCTGGAATGGATCCGGCGTAGGGATGCGAAGTTTTCCTCCGAGCTGAAAGAGTATCTGTTCACTGAGACGCCGCTTACGCACGACTAGAGCAGGCGCTTCCTGAGGACTTATTCGTGAATTCTTCTGAATAGCCGGCTGGCCTCTTGCACAAGCAGACTCGCTAATGATGAGCTGCCTGATACTCATGCAGCTATAAATCATTCACGGGTAGCGCCAAGGCTTTTCCAGGCCGAACAGGTTTCTATTGAATCGCTAATTGCTGGCGCCGCTCTTCAGACAGGCGAATATTCCACGTCGATTGGGAAGCGCTGCTCAAAGACTCGTATCATTTTCGCGATGTGCGCTACTTTTTCTTCAGGCAGCGCGGGGAAGATGGGCAGGGCCAGCACCTGATCAGCGAGGCACTCAGCTAGCGGCAGTGATACCCCGGCATGCGATACGGAGAAAGCCGGTTGTAGATGGCAGGGGATGGGATAAAACACGGCAGTTGCGATATCACATTCAGCCAGAAATATTTGAAGTTCGTTGCGCCGGGGATGGGTAATGACAAACTGGTGATAGACAGAGATACTGCCTTTTATAGCTACCGGCCAGCCACAGGCGGTACCGCGCAAGGCTTCCTGATAAAGAGCGGCAAGTTGCCGGCGCCGCGCATTCCATTGATCCAGGTAAGGAAGCTTGACTCGTAGAATAGCTGCCTGGATCTCGTCGAGACGACTGTTGCAACCGATTTCGGTATGTTGATAGCGATTCTGGCGACCGTGATTTCCAAGACTGCGCAGCCGCCTGGCCAAGGCCGGATCATTGCAGGTAATTGCGCCGCCGTCTCCGTATGCGCCAAGATTTTTCGTAGGATAAAAGCTGAAGGCGCCGGTGACGCCGAATGATCCGACACTGCGACCGCAATATTGCGCACCGATTGCTTGCGCCGCGTCCTCGATCAGCCACAAGCCATGGCTTTCGCAGAATTGCTGCAGTGGCGCGAGGTCAACCGGCTCCCCAAAGAGATGGACGGCAATAATCGCTTTCGTCTGAGGCGTCAAAGCCTGCCGTACGCTATCTACGTCGATATTATAATGTTGGGCTGAGCAGTCGGCGAAACGTGGTTGGGCGCCGGTCAGGCAAACCGCCTCCGCTGTCGCGAAAAAAGTGAAACCCGGCACGATTACCTCATCTCCTGCACCTATGCCCAAGGCCTTTAGGGAGAGCAGCAGTGCATCCGTACCCGAGTTGACGCAGACCACTTCAGCAACGCCTATGTAGGCGGCCAACTCGCGTTCCAATGCATCATTTTCAGCACCGTCGATGAAGTTGCCGCTTGCGAGTACCCGCTGCACCGCGGCATCGATCTCGGCGCGTAATTGCTCATACTCTGAACCCAGATCCAATTGGGGTACGATCATCAGGCGCCGTCGAGTATCCGTTGTCGGATCTGTTGCGCCAGGTATAGCGCTGCATGGCCTTCTCCCGAAGTGACCCGCGGTACCGTGCGGGTGCGCGAAGCCTCCAGAAAAGAGGCGAGTTGCAGGCTCAGCGCGTCTTGCTGTATCCCGGGCTCGGAATGTGTAAGGGAAGGGTTGTGGGTATTGCCGGGGCGCGAGAGGCCCGTGGGGAAGTTACGGTAGGTGATCCGGCGCCGAAAATCAATGGTCCAGGTTTCATTATCGTCCAGTTCAGCGGTCATGCAGCGGTCTTCTTTTCTTGCGCCTGAGCCCCAGTGCGCGCGCAGAGATGCGCGGCAACCGTTAGCGAAGGTCAGCTCAACTTGTGCTTCATCGATAGGGGTCAAATGATGACTGCTACCCGAGGCGTGAAATTCAACCACGGGGGAGGCCACCCCGTGCAGGACCAGGTCGAGGTCATGAATCATCAAATCGATCACCACATCCAGTGCGCCCGCACGGGGCTTGCGATGCGTAGTACGAACTGTCTGGATAGTATGAGCCCGGCCCAGCAAGGATGGGCCGGTGGCAAAAGCGGGATTAAAGCGCTCGATGTGGCCAATCTGCAGGACACAACACTTTGCGTCCGCCATGATCTCCAGCTTCGCCGCCTGTGCCGCGGTTTCTGCTATTGGCTTTTCCAGCAGCACATCCAACCCACGCTGAAGCAGTGCTTTTGTCAGCGCGTAGTGCGTAGCGACCGGCGTCGCCACTGATACCGCACGCACCGTGGATGGGAGATCGGCAAGATGACTGAACCAGCTTACGCCAAGGTAGTCGGCAAAGGATTTCGTCATTGGATCTGGATCGACCAACGCCCGCAGCCGGCTGCCCGGCAATCTAGAGTAACATAGCGCGTGCAGGCTGCCGAAATAGCCCACTCCCACAACGGCGGTATCGATGGGACGCGCCTGGTCCTGGACGCCGCCCGGCAATTCGAGATCGAGGACGGGCCGAGTCATGGTTTGCCCAGCGCCCATACGCCCAGTATCTTCCCGGTCTGCGCGTTTTCAACAATGCGTTCCAGCGGAGCCGAAAGATTAAAGGGTGCCAGCATAAGGTTCACTGAACGCCATCCGCCGGTAGTGATGTCGGTATTGACGCTGATTGCTTCATGGCTGGTTGCCAGCAGATATTTTGCCCCTGAGCGGCGGATGTTGGAAAGAGCCCGGCCGATATCTGCAAGTGACAGGTGGATCAGGGCATCGCGGCAGAGTACCGCATCGCCCGTGGGGAGGGGATCTTTGATCAAGTCCATAACCTCGAATTTCCAGTTGAAATCCTGGTAGCGCCGGCGATTGTCCTCGATCAATGCAGGGACGATATCGACGCCAATGTAGGCATCCAGGTCCATCTCGATGTGCTGGCGCCAATTGCAGTCGCCACATGGCGCATCGACGAGAGTTCGGACGCCCAATCTGCTTAGCACTGCGGGTAACTCCTGTCGCAACGCCTTGGTTCGCTCCAGGGTCGAGCCGGGTCCGGACCGGGATTCAGCACTTTGCCATGAATTATGCTGGTAGATTTGTTCGAATATTCGGGGATGGTCGTTTACAGCAGGGCTACCATGAATGCCCTGATTATCTCCATCGTGGCGATTATCCTGACGTATTTTTAACATAGCCGCGGAACGTCTCCATACGGCGTCCTTCAAGCGGTAGAGTGAGGTCACGACAGGCCAGAGACGCGAGTTGCGAATTCTCGTCAGCTCAGACTCGGCTTGTTTTGTACGCAAACGCTGCGCCGCCGCTTCGACCCGAGCTTGGTCCCGCTCTTGCTCGGCTCGGTAACGGCCCTTGGTGAAATCTGCGACCCCGCGAAGATAATCGCTGGCAGTCAGGAAATGGGTACGATAGTCAGTTTCTTTTTCCGGGTATTTCGTAGCTCGAGCGGCAAGCTGCGCATCGACTGCTTCCCGGTACACATCGATAATCTGATCGATTGCCGGTTCCATGGCCGCTTCCGCTCGCACACGTTGAGTGACTCCGCGGGCGCCGGCTGCATCGTACAGATCGATTTCCCTCGTAATGGTTTCGACAGTAATGGGATCACGCAAGGTGCGGATGCCGAAGTTCAGTGCGCGAAATCGTTCATAATTGCCGGGTGTGACCATGCCGCCCAGGCCGGCGGCATCGCAAGCAATCAGGGCTGTCCCGCAGGCGAGCGCCTCAAGCGCACACCGCGCTTTGGCAAATACAATATCGTATTGGCCGAGGATCTGCTCGGGCCGGGCTTCACTATGCCCGACGGAAAGACCGATGGCATCCAGTTCGATGCCGCGGCCGGCACACGCCTGACGCAAAATGCCCAGGCAACCATCCTCGTTTATGTAATTGCTGAAAACCAGCGCGCGACGAGGGGTAGCGGGCAGATCGCCGCGCAGCGCAAAACGCCGCAGATCGACAAAATTGCGGATCATCCGGATGCGCTCGCCGGAGATACCGTGCAAGCATTGCAGGCGTTCCCGGCAAAGGTCGTCGACCGCGACATAGCGCTGTATAGTGGGGAAGTGCGGCGCCATCTCCTCCCAGGGCAGCCAACCATGGCAGAAATAGACAGCCGGCGTATCAGGGAAATGCAACATGGCGGTCATTGCATCCAGATGATGCTGTCCATGGATGATGTCCGGAATTGCTGTGAGCAGCCTGAGGTCGTTGATTACCGGGATGGTCGCCTCGCGCAACTCATTGGCGACCATCCCGAGTCGGGTGCTATAGGCCACCGGGTTATGGCCGCGCCGCAACAGCGCGAGCGCGAGATCGCGCACGTAGACCTCGGACCCGGCGCGGTTATCCAGCGTATTATTGGTGATCAGCACCCTCATTGCAGCTTCATCCCTGCGCATCCGCCCGCGTGTCCGATACCTTCTTGCGAAGGTGATTCAAAATTGGCAGAACATGCTCGCGGAAACGAATGACAGATTGATAACGGCCAGCAGCGACTTTTTGTTCTCCATAGGTTTCATAAAAGGGTTTTTGTCGCGAGAAGCGCCGTTCCGGTTCCTGCCCCGGCGCAGCAGCCGCAAACAGGTACTCACGGGCGAAAGCTTGTTCACCAAAGTTGTGAAACGCATCTCCCACTTCCTCTTGCAGGATTCCTCCCGCGCTGGCGGCATAGCTCCGCATCGCCTCCAGCTTCTGCTTGAACCGCAGCGGTGTCAATTCAATTGCATGGTGCGCGGCTTCCATGCTGCCTGTAGCTGGACGGGGATCATTCATCAGAGGAATGGTGCAATGCCGGATCGAGCGAGGTGTTCCATTGCTTTTTTTATCGGCATTTTCGTTGCTGTCAGCATCATTGGCATTCCTGGCGATACCGACCCCCGTGCGAACCAATGCCTCGCACAAATCGTGGACCGGATTGTAACCTTCTATAGCGTCGCTGACGACCAGATCGATATCTCGCGCGGTGATGAGCCTGGCCAGTCGTTCGCACAGGATATCGAACGGATCGTATTCATGACGCAGGATTTTCTCATAAATTTCCCGATCGCTGAGTTCCCCGCATAGCGGTCCGATCTCCGCACCTGATTCGTGCAGGATTTCCAGCGTTTTATCCAGCCTGGGCGTGCCATCGCTACCGGAACCATCGGTAAGAATGCAGACGATGGGCCGTGTCTGGCCAATCCAGCCGTAGACGCGCAATTCATGGCCAGGGTGGCCGATTACCAGCAAACTGCGTCCTTCTGGCGTGGATTTCATGATACTCATTATAAAACTTTTACCTCCAGCACATTCGGAAGATAAACCTGTGTCCAGAACTTGGCGGTTGGGTTTGGCAGCACCTCGAACACATGCCCAATCTCCACTATGTCGAAAAACAATGCCTGTTGATGTGCCTTGATAGGGTGTGTCAGCGAGATTCTCAGGCTGTATCTGCCATCGGTCAGGGGAAGAGATGTCCGGTAAACGACTTCCGCCTGCTGCGCTGGCGCCAACGTCAGCAGCGCCTGACCTTGCATCAAAAAATCGGCCCCGATGACCGGCGTACGGTTCTTGTCGCAAATCTTGTAGTTGACGGAAAAGGTACAGGTGCGGACGGCTTCGACGATAATTCGTATGGATACCTCCTGCCCAAACTCCGCTGAGCGAACGGGCAGCCCCTTATCGTCCAGCATCTCCGCGTACATGATTCTTATATCGCCAGTCCCTGAGCGGCAATGGTTTGCCTTTTCGGCAAAGCGGGCAAAATGCTCGTTCCGCGTGAGCGGAAGGTCGCCCATCGTTATAGCTGCTTGAGCGGTTCCGGTAGTCCCAATAGCGTCAGGGATTCCAGCGGCATCATTGATGCCGGCAATTTCTGCGGTTTGAGTTACAGCGTCAGCGATAGCGCCGATAATCGTCCGGTTGTTTGCTTCCTGCACCTCGCGAATATAGCGCGCAACCACCTCCGCGGTAGGTCCCAACTCACGTGCCTGTCCCTGTTTCAGGTAAAGAGTGCGCCGGCATAGCGCGCTGACGGCTCCAACATCGTGACTGACGAACAAGATGGTAGCGCCCCGCTCCTGCATCTGTTTCAACGTCACCATGCACTTCGTCTGAAACTCCATATCTCCTACCGCGAGCGCCTCGTCTATAATCAGCACTTCGGGTTCGACCGATATCGCTACCGCGAATGCAAGACGCACATACATGCCGCTCGAATACGTCTTCACCGGTTGGTCGATAAAGCCGCCGATGTCTGCGTACGCCGCAATCCGATCATAACGTTGCTCGACCTCGAGGCTGGTAAGCCCCGCAATCGATGCCGCCAGATAGATGTTTTCGCGCCCGGTAAACTCGGTATTGAAACCGGCTCCCAACTCGAGCAATGCCGACACTTTGCCGTTGATGAATATTTCACCTTTGGTGGGCGTCAATGTTCCGGCGATCAGTTGCAGCAATGTGCTCTTGCCTGAACCGTTGAGGCCGATGACGCCGACGGTTTCGCCGCGATAGACATCAAATGAAATGCTATCCAGCGCCATGAACTCGCGGTAAAGTTGCTTGCGGCTGCCCCACAGGCTCTGCAGCAACCTGTCTTGTGAGCGGTCATAAATACGATATGTTTTTGACAGGTTTGAAACGCGAAGTGCAATATCTACACTGTCAATGGCATCATCGAGAGTGGGTTGAGGCAAGGATGGCATTATGTGGTTCTATTTCGTTAGACTGCTCATGCTGTTGTATGCGCATTCCCGGGAGCCCTGTCGATTGCGCGGGAAGGGCACGTAACCGAGGCTCGTCACCAAGCTTATCAAAATTTATCTTAGCTTAGAATTAGTGTGCCAGCTACTATGTGGTTGAAGCAGCCGGCAAGCCAGCTATATATATGTAAGCTTTGATTTTGCAGTTTCCACGCCGAGCACATGAAGGAAAATCTTATTCACCCGGCTGCAATCGTTCATCCAGGCGCTCGTCTCGGTGCGGGCGTTGCCATCGGAGCCTATTCAATCATCGGCGAGCACGTGGAAATCGGCGACGATACCCAGATCGGGCCACATGTCGTCATCAATGGTCATACACGCATCGGCTGCGACAATCGCATTTTCCAGTTTTGTTCGCTTGGCGATGAACCACAGGACAAAAAATACAACGGAGAACCGACCGGGCTGGAAATAGGCGATCGCAATACGATCCGCGAGTTCTGCACCTTTAACCTCGGCACCATCCATGGTGCGGGAATAACTCGCCTGGGAAACGATAACTTCATGATGGCGTATGTTCATCTGGCGCATGATTGCCAGGTGGGTAATTTCACTACGTTCGTTAACAACGCTTCATTGGCGGGGCATGTACAGGTGGGCGATTACGCAGGTCTGGGCGGATTCACCGCCGTCCACCAGTTTGTTCGTATAGGCGCTTATAGCTTTACTGCCCTGGGCACCATACTCACTCAAGACCTGCCCCCCTATGTGTTAGCGGCGGGCAATACAGCCAAGCCTAATGGGCTCAACCTGAGGGAGCTCAAGCGCAGAGGTTTTTCGGAGGAAGTCATCCATGCCTTAAAGCACGCGTATAAGCTGGTCTATCGATCTGGCCTTTCTCTGAGAGAAGCGGAGGCGCTGATCAAGCCGTTAACTCTCGTGGCGCCGGAAGTTCAAAATTTTCTTGATTTTCTTTCCGTTCGCGGTCGAGGCATTATTCGCTGAATACCGCGCTCTTTCACTTAATACAGGCCCTCATTCATTCAGTACGAGATACCGGATTCAGGGCGTATTTTTCAGCCATTGTTGCCGCGCTTCACGTGCATTGGCGAAAGCCTTCTCGAGCGCCTCGCCATCGCTGCTTGCAAGCATTTCACTTAAGGCGGCAAGTTCACGCTGGTAAGCATCGATTTGATTAACCAGGGCTTCGCGATTGCCAAGGCATATATCCCGCCACATCTCGGGAGAACTGCCCGCAATGCGGGTAAAATCGCGAAACCCGGTGCCGGCAAAGTGTAGCGGGTCGTTCGGGCGCGGCGTACCCTCCGGCCCATGGCCAGCGCGGTAGACATGATTCATTAGCGTGAATGCCAACACATGGGGAAGGTGGCTTACCGTGGCAAGAATCTTGTCGTGCTGGCTGGCGCTCATCAGAGAGATTCGTGCGTCACAAGCCTGCCATAATTCTTTTACCCGATTTACCGCGTTGCTGCTGGTTTCTTCGAGAGGCGTCAATACAACGTTTTTGGCACGGAACAGGTCGGCGCGAGCCGCGCCTGCACCACTTTGTTCCGCCCCGGCAATGGGATGCCCCGGAACGAAGTTTTGCAGGTTTTCAGTCAGATGAGAACGCGCCGCCGCGATGACATCCTGTTTGGTGCTGCCGGCATCGGTTACGATCGAGTCAGGTTCGAGATATGGGGAAATATTCGCCATGATTTCGCCGGTCTGACCGACGGGTACGGCAAGGAATACGATATCCGCACGCTTCAACGCCGATGGAAGGTCTACGGCAATCTCGTCTATCAACCCCCGCTTGAGGGCGCGCGCCATATTTTCCCGGCTGCGGCCTACACCCACGATATGCCCGGCCAGCTCTGCCTTGCGCAACGCCAGCGCGAAAGAACCGCCGATCAGGCCAACGCCGATAATCACCAGTTTGTTGATCACGACGTTTGTCATAATAGAAAGCGACTTTTATCGGAAACGACTTGAACTACAAACTCCGTCCGATTACTTCCGCTATTCCTTTCAGTGAGCCCATGAGGGCGTGGAATTCCTGCGGATTCAACGCCTGATCCGCATCGCACCAGGCTTCGCATGGATTGGGGTGCATTTCCACCAACAAGCCGTCAGCCCCCGCAGCAACGGCCGCGCGTGCAAGCGCGGGCACCATCCAGGTCTTGCCTCCGGCATGAGAAGGATCGACGATCACAGGCAGATGTGTTTCTTTTTTCAGTACCGGGATGCAGGTTACATCCATCACATTACGGTAAGCTGTTTCAAAAGTGCGTATGCCGCGCTCGCAAAAAATAATGTTGTGGTTGCCGCCGGCGGCAATGTATTCAGCAGCCATCAGCCATTCGGAGACGGTCGCGGACATTCCGCGCTTGAGTATCACCGGCTTATTGATGCGTCCCACTTCTTTCAGAAGCTCGAAATTCTGCATACTGCGCGTACCAATCTGGATCACATCCACGTCATACTTGAGAAAGGTGTCGAGCATGCGCGCATCCATCAGTTCGGTAACGATGCGCAGGTTGTGCTTATCCGCAGCCTTGCGGAACATTTTCAGGCCTTCTTCACCATTTCCCTGGAAGGTATACGGACTGGTGCGCGGCTTGAATGCGCCGCCTCGCATCAGTTTGCAACCCGCCGCGGAAACCTGTTGCGCCGCCAGGTCCATTTGCTCCTGCGTTTCCACCGAACACGGGCCTCCGATCACCTGCACCTGGTTGCCGCCGATCGGTACCCCACCCACGTTTATTATCGAGTCGTGCTTGTGCGATTCGCGCGAAACAATTTTGTACTGCTTGACGATGTGCATTGAAGATTCGACACCGCTCAAGGAATCGAACATTTCCGGGTTGAGTTTGCGCTCATCGCCGATGGCGCCGATAACCGTGCGTTCGGTGCCGCGGGAAACATTCGCGCTCAGACCGAAGCTTTGAATCTTGGCTACCACTGTGTCAATCTGTTCGCCGCTGGCGCCACTATTCATAACGATGATCAAGCTGATTCTCCGGTTTCTGTTAAAGGGGTTGCCTCGCGGGTCGTTTTCGAGGGCGTTGCAAACGCGGCTTCGGGAATTACGTCGTGGGCTGCGTCAAGCGCCAACTCAAGGGACTTCAAGAATCTCTGATTTTCCGATTCGAGCCCAACAGTGACACGAAGATGCTCCGGCATTTCATAAATACCGATGGGGCGCACGATAACGCCCTGCTTCAGGAGGCTTTCATTTACCGCTTTGATATTTCCCCGCACTCGGAAACTCAAAAAATTACCGTAGGACGGAATGTATTCGATGCCGAGTTGCCGCAGTCCGGTGGTAATCTGGAGCATTCCTGCCTGATTGA
The DNA here is from genome assembly GCF_900142705.1 of Nitrosospira sp. Nsp11. Classification (GTDB taxonomy): domain Bacteria; phylum Pseudomonadota; class Gammaproteobacteria; order Burkholderiales; family Nitrosomonadaceae; genus Nitrosospira. Next base: position 315,445 of record NZ_FRBV01000001.1, on the reverse strand, counting down.
GCGCGTAAGAGCGTTTCACAAATTCCACATCTTCCAGCGCGGCTACTGCGCCGGCGAGGCCAATGCTATTCACATTGAACGGTTGACGTACCCGATTCATCAGGCCGCTAACATCAGGATGCGCCAGCCCGAAGCCTACGCGTGCACCCGCCATGCCGTAAGCCTTGGAAAAAGTGCGGGTAATCAGCAGATTGGGAAAACGCTTCAACCATTCAATACTGTCAGCCTTGAGGGGATTTGGCAAATATTCGTTATAAGCCTCATCAAGTACAACCAGTACATCTGACGATATCCGTTCCAGAAAACGCAATACATCAGGCGCAGCCAGCAGTGTGCCGGTGGGATTATTGGGATTGGCAATAAACACCATACGGGTTTCAGGCATGACCGCATGCAGCATGGCATCAAGGTCATGGCCGTAATTTCTGGCGCGAATCGATATGCCGCTTGCGCCTGCCGCCTGCGTCACCAGCGGATAGACCGCGAAGGCATGCTGCGAATATACCGCTGAAGCGCCCGGCTTCATGAATACCCTGGCAGCCAGCTCCAGAACGTCATTGGAGCCGTTGCCCAACACAATCTGATCGCTGGTCACGCCATAACGCTGGGATAACGCTGCTTTTAACTCGAAGCCGCTTCCATCCGGATAAAGCGACACTTCATCCAGTGCCTTGCGCATCGCTTCCCGCGCCAGCGGACTTGTTCCCAACGGATTTTCATTGGATGCAAGCTTGATGATGGCACGCTCATCCATTCCCATCTCTCGCGCCAGTTCAGAGATGGGTTTTCCGGGTTGATAGGGACTGATGGCGCGAATATATTCAGGAGCCAGATCGCAAACATTCATAAGTTCAAATCCATAAATTGCCGAAATACAGCAAAAAGCTGATAAAAACTGAAAACAGGTGGATTAGCAGTATGGGATTCCATTCCGGAAATTTATTATTCAGGCATACAGTTACGGTGCTGGATAGGAGCCGAGTACTTTCAGGAAGGCTGCCTTCTCTTGCAATTCCTGTAGCGCTTTCGCGACTTTTATATCTTGCTGATGACCTTCGATATCCACAAAAAACACGTACTCCCATAAACCCGCGCGGGAAGGTCGCGACTCAAGGCGGCTCATGCTGACTCCATGAGCCGCCAGCGGAGCCAGCAGCCCGTGTATTGCGCCCGGAAGATTCCGGGCCGACATGACCAATGAAGTTTTATCCTTGCCCGAAGGAGCGACTTCCTGTGCTCCGATTACGAGAAAACGCGTGGTGTTATTAGGATCGTCTTCGATATTTTCAGCGCAGACCGTAAGCCCGAATACCTCTCCCGCTTTTCTCCCGGCTACCGCTGCAGCATTTTCATCCTCTGCGGCCAGTCTCGCCGCATCTGCATTGCTCGCCGCATTGATCCGCGCTTGTCCGGTCAAATGGGGCAGGTTGGCGTTAAGCCACTCATGACATTGAGAAAATGATTGAGGATGAGAGTAGATCTTCGTGATGCGTGCGAGATCAGCATGCTGCGCGAGAAGAAGCTGATGTATAGGCAACGCAATTTCACCGCATACCTTTAACGGGGTTTGCAGCAGCAGGTCCAGCGACCTGCCCACTGCGCCTTCGGTGGAATTCTCCACAGGCACGACCCCATAACCGGCTGCGCGCGACTCCACTTTTCGAAATACATCGTCTATCGAGGTGCAGGCAAGAGTCGTTACCACGCCACCGAAGCGCTTTAACGCGGCTTCTTCCGAAAAGGTCCCCCGGGGGCCCAGATATGCTATCGTCAAAGGTTCTTCCATGGATCGGCACAGTGACATGATTTCTGTAAATAATCGCACAATATGTTCGTTGGGCAGCGGTCCGGGATTGAGCTCGCATAATCGGGCCAACACCTGGGCTTCCCGCTCGGGGCGATATGCCATGCCGTTCTTGATCTGTCCGATCTCTTGTGCGAGACCAGCGCGGTTGCTCATCAGTTTGAGCAACTCGCTGTCAATCGCATCTATCTTATCGCGCAGCTGTTTGAGTTGAGCGGTCATCGAGAATGAATTTTATAGTGGCTTATAGTTATTCAGCCAGTATCGGCACGTAGCGCACCATCAAAACGCCACTGATTGCCGCAATCTCGTCTATTGTTTTTTGCGGTACCGGGCTGTCGACGTCAACCAGCGTGTAGGCCATCTCGCCGCGGGATTTATTGCCCATGTTATGAATATTGAGGCCTGCTTTGGCCATACCGGTGGAAATCTGCCCCAGCATGTTGGGCACGTTGGAATTTGCTACCGCCAGGCGGAAGGGGGATCCGCGTTCCATTGTTATGTTGGGGAAATTGACCGCGTTGGTAATGTTCCCGTTTTCCAGATAATCTATCATCTGATTTACCACCATTACCGCGCAATTCTCCTCAGCTTCCATCGTCGACGCGCCCAGATGCGGCAGCGTGATTACAGCGGCTCGGTGCTGCAGTAACTGGCTGGGAAAATCGCAAACATAATATTTTATCTTGCCCGAGTCGATTCCTTCGAGTACGGCACTCTCGTCGACGATACCGTCGCGAGAGAAGTTGAGCAGAATCGTGCCGGCTTTCATATTCGACACGAGCTTGTGATTGATCAGGTGACGTGTGGCGTCCAGCAGGGGTACATGCAAGGTCACAAATTCACTATTGCGCAGCAGATCTTCCATGCTCTCGGCGCGTTTTACTTCCGCCGATAAATTCCAGGCTGCGTCTACCGTTATATTCGGATCGTAACCCATCACTTTCATGCCAAGCCGGAGCGCCGCATCCGCTACCAACCGTCCTACCGCACCCAGGCCTACGATCCCCAGTGTCCGCCCCGGCAATTCAATTCCGGCGAATTGCTTCTTTCCGCCCTCCGCGAGCTTGTGCAGCGTCGCGTTATCGCCCTGCAAATCCTCGGCAAAGCGAATCGCCGGGATCAGGTTGCGTGACGCCATCAGCAAGCCGGCAAGCACCAGTTCTTTCACCGCATTGGCGTTTGCACCGGGTGCGTTAAAGACCGGCACGCCGCGAAGGTTCATGTCTTTCACAGGAACGTTATTGGTGCCCGCACCCGCACGGCCTATCGCTTTTACGCTGGGTGCGATATCCATTTGCAGCATGTTGTGTGAACGCACCAGGATCGCGTCCGGTTCGGCAATATTGTCCCCGACGGTGTAATGATGGGGGTCGAACAACTTCAGGCCCAGCGGCGATATCTGATTAAGCGTAAGTATCCGGAAAATTTTATGTGCGCGTTCAGGCATGGTCACTCGCAAATTTATTCATGAATTCAACCAGGACCTTTACCCCTTCGAAGGGCATGGCGTTGTATATGGAAGCGCGCATTCCTCCCACTGAACGATGGCCCTTCAACTGGATCAAGCCGTGTGCCTTGGCCTGTTTCAGAAACTCGTCATCGAGCGAGGGGTTTTTTAACGTGAACGGTACATTCATGCGCGAGCGGTCGGCTTTGGCTACGGGACAATGATAAAAATCGGTGGTATCCAGCAAGCCGTACAACAAATTGGCCTTGGCGATGTTTGCCTTTTCCATTGCAGCCAACCCACCGTTCTTTTTCAGCCACTCCAGCACAAGGCCGGTAATATACATTGCGTAGGTCGGCGGGGTGTTATACATCGAGTCGGTATCAGCGTGGATTTTATAGTCGAACATGGTCGGCGTGCCCGGGATGGTTTCTCCCAGCAAGTCATCGCGGACAATGACAATGCACAATCCAGCAGGACCGACATTTTTCTGAGCGCCGGCATAAATCACCCCGAATCGAGCCACATCGATGGGGCGTGACATAAAGCTGGAGGACATGTCTGCCACCAGGGGCATATCGACGCCCAGATCAGACAAATCCGGAACCCAGTTGAACTCTACTCCGCCGATTGTCTCGTTGGGCGTGTAATGCAGATAGGCCGCGTCGCGATCGATATTCCACGTATCCTGCGGCGGAGCATAGGTGAAATTAGCGCCCTCGGATGAGGCCGCGACATTTACGGCCGTATATTTCTTCGCTTCCTGGATGGCTTTCTTGGACCACTGGCCTGTATTGACGTAGTTGGCGCTTTTTTTTCCGCGCAGCAGGTTCATGGGCGCCATGGCGAATTGCGTGGAGGCGCCACCGGATAAAAACAGAACCTTATAATTGGCCGGGATGCCCCCCAGTTCGCGAAAATCGGCTTCAACCTTCGCCGCGATGGACATGAATTCCTTGCCGCGGTGGCTCATCTCCATAACAGACATGCCGCTGCCATGCCAATCGAGCATTTCATCGCGCGCTTGTTGCAGCACTTCCGCCGGCAATACCGCCGGACCTGCGCTGAAGTTATATATATGTTCCATTAAAACCCCTTTATCTCTGCAGGACGCTCCTGGCAGTCAAATTCGCGCTTTTATCCCCGATAATTCAAAAATCCGCCTCTTTGCGGTCAGCAGGATGGGTGGAGCGTAGCGCAACCCATCAAAACGACGCAACACGACACGTTAAACCATGAGCGGATACCGGCGCGAAGGCGGCTGTTAATAACCAAATGATGGGTTGCGCTACGCTCCACCCATCCTACGCAAGCTGCGCTCCCATTCGGGCAATTTATCAATGAGCTTACCCGCAACCTTCAATTTTTAAAAGCGCTCCGAAATTTTAAACGTTCTGGATCAGTTCCTTTTCCTCGTCCGCCTCAACCACCCTTTCGAGCCCGGCGAGTTTTTCACCCTTGTCCAGGTTGATCAGCGTTACGCCCTGGGTCGCCCGGCTCATTTCGCGCACTTCATTGACGCGAGTGCGGATCAGCACGCCGCCAGTGGTAATAAGCATGATTTCGTCATCCGGCCTGACCAGCTTTGCCGCCACGACCTTGCCATTGCGCTGGGTGGTCTTGATCGCAATCATGCCCTGGCTGCCGCGGCCGTGACGGGTGTATTCACCTATCGGGGTACGCTTGCCATAGCCATTTTCCGTTGCGGTTAGGACCGCCAGTTCTTCACTCTCGGCCACCAGAAGGGATATTACTTTCTGCCCCTTGCCCAATTTCATCCCGCGCACGCCGCGCGCGCCACGCCCCATGGGGCGCACGTCATTCTCATCGAAACGCACTGCCTTGCCGTTGTCTGAAAAGAGCATCACGTCATGCTTGCCTTCAGTCAGGGCTACGCCGATCAGATAATCATCTTCGTCCAGGCCCACCGCGATGATTCCGCTGGCGCGAGGGCGGGAAAATTCCGACAACGGCGTTTTTTTCACGGTACCAAAAGAAGTGGCCATAAATATATAACGGTTCTCTTCGAAAACCTTTACGGGCAGGATGGCATTGATCTTTTCGTCCCGTTCCAGTTGCACCAGGTTGACGATGGGCTTGCCGCGCGATGCGCGACCCCCCTGGGGTACCGTGTAGACCTTGATCCAGTAAACACGTCCGCGGCTGGAAAAGCACAGGATGTAATCGTGCGTATTGGCGATGAAAAGATTGTCGATGAAATCATCTTCTTTGGTGCCAGTTGCCTGTTTCCCGCGCCCGCCCCGTTTTTGAGCCCGGTAGTCATCGAGCGGCTGCGACTTGATGTAGCCGCTATGTGATAGCGTCACGACCACATCCTCAGGTGTGATCAAGTCCTCCATGCTCAGATCCTGAGTATCGATAACGATTTCGCTGCGGCGTTTATCACCGAACTGTTGCTTTATTGCAACAAGCTCCTCGGTGATAATGGTCGTGATACGTTCCGGCCTGGAGAGGATGTCGAGAAGGTCGGCAATTTTTTCCATTACCTCCTTGTATTCGCTTACGATCTTGTCCTGCTCCAGCCCGGTCAGCCGCTGCAGGCGTAATTCAAGAATTGCTTGGGCTTGCGCATCGGACAAGCGGTATCCATCGCTGGATAAACCGAATTCAGGTGCCAGTCCGTCAGGACGAAATGACTTCACGTCGACCGAGGCGCGAACCAGCATTTCCTCCACCAGCGTGGAGCGCCATATCCTCAACATCAATGCTTCTTTCGCTACCGCGGGCGTAGGCGCCGCCTTGATGAGGGCAATCACTTCATCCACGTTTGAAAGTGCTACCGCCAGGCCTTCCAGGAGATGTCCGCGCTCACGCGCTTTTTTCAATTCGAATACGGTGCGCCTTGTCACCACTTCGCGGCGGTGGCGCAAGAATGCATCGAGCATCTGCTTCAAATTCAGCAGGCGCGGCTGCCCGTCCAGCAGGGCCACCATATTCATGCCAAAGGTGTCCTGCATTTGTGTTTCTTTGTATAAATTGTTCAGCACCACTTCGGGCACTTCTCCGCGCCGTAGCTCGATGACCACGCGCATGCCGGATTTGTCCGATTCATCGCGCAAATCGGAAATGCCTTCGATTTTCTTGTCGCGCACCAGTTCGCCGATACGGATCAGCAAATTCGCCTTGTTTACCTGGTAGGGCAACTCGTCGATGATAATGCTTTGGCGGCTGCCTTTTTCCATATCCTCGAAGTGAGTGCGCGCGCGCATCACCACGCGGCCACGCCCGGTTCGGTAACCTTCCTTCACCCCGGTGACGCCGTAGATGATGCCGGCAGTCGGAAAATCCGGCGCAGGAATGATTTCTATCAACTCTTCAATGGTTGTGTCGGCATTCTTCAGCAGCGCCAGGCAGGCATCCACCACTTCATTGAGGTTATGCGGAGGAATGTTGGTCGCCATGCCGACCGCAATACCGGAAGAGCCGTTGATAAGCAGGTTCGGAATTTTCGCGGGCAGAATCAGCGGCTCTCTCTCCGACCCGTCGTAGTTCGGACCGAAATCCACCGTTTCCTTGTCGAGATCAGCCAATAGCTCATGAGCGATGCGCGACATGCGGATTTCGGTATAACGCATTGCCGCCGCGTTATCGCCGTCTACCGAACCAAAGTTGCCCTGGCCGTCCACCAGCATATAGCGCAACGAAAAGTTCTGCGCCATGCGCACGATAGTGTCATATACCGCGGTATCGCCATGCGGATGGTACTTGCCGATTACGTCGCCGACGATGCGCGCCGACTTCTTGTAGGGGCGGTTCCAGTCGTTGGACAGTTCATGCATGGCGAACAGCGCCCGGCGATGTACCGGCTTCAAGCCGTCCCGTACATCCGGCAGGGCACGGCCTATAATTACGCTCATGGCGTAGTCAAGATAAGAGCGGCGCATCTCCTCTTCGAGGCTGATGGGCAGTGTTTCTTTAGCGAATTGATCCATTACTTGTTTTATTCAGGACAAACAGTAGCTTAAAGCATAAATGTCGTCCTGAGCTTCACCCCGGATAGCGATACATAAAACTGCTTATTTTAGCATGCCGATCGTATCCAAGTCACCTCTGCATTCCAGCATTCATGCCGTTTGCAACAACTTGATTTGACAAGAACGGACATATAACTAGATAATCGGAACGCGAATATGCAATAATGTGCCGCGGCCAAAAAAAATGGCTTTGTTTGTTATTTGCATGACCTAAGGGATGATTTGATCTTGAATTGAAGTTTTTCTGAAAAAGGGGCAATAGATGAAAAATACGGTAACGAAAAAACTCTTGCTTGGCGCGATGGTTCTGCCAATGCTGGTTGCAGGAGCTGCCATGGCTGAGGAGCAACCCGAGGCATATGCAAGTGATGGCCGTGGGGTTACAGCCCGGGATTCATCCGGCGACTGTTGGCGCACAGGCTACTGGACGCCTGCCATGGCGACCTACGAATGCGATCCTGAATTGATGCCAAAACCCGAGAAGACGGTCGAAGCGCCTGCCGAACCCGCTGCCCCTGTTGCTACCACCTACGGCGAACCCGAAAAAGTATCGCTCTCCGCCGATCAACTGTTCGATTTCGATAAAGCCAATCTAAAACCCGAGGGCAAGCAAGCCCTGGATGACCTTGTCTCCAAGCTTGAAGGTGTCAAATACGACACGATCGTTGTAATCGGATACGCTGACCGTATCGGCTCTGATGCCTACAACAAGAAATTATCCATGCGTCGCGCTGAATCTGTCAAAAGCTACCTGGTCAACGAGAAAAGCATAGCGGCCGATACCGTCTTTACCGATGGCAAGGGCGAAGCCAATCCGGTAACCGGCGATACCTGCAAGGGCGAAAAGAAAACCAAAGCATTGGTCGCATGCCTGCAACCCGACCGTCGCGTTGAAGTTGAAGTGGCCGGCACACGGGCGACAGTAAAATAATCCTGCTTCAAACTTAAAATCAAAACCCTGCCATCGCGCAGGGTTTTTTTTTGCTAAGCTTTCACATAATGATCTGTCCTGAAAAAATCGATACATTGCTGGAGGCACGCTGGATAATTCCGGTGGAACCGGCGGGCGTGGCGCTGCGCGACCATGCCGTTGCAATCAATAAGGGCGTGATCAGCGCAATTGTCCCAAGTGCCGAGGCCCATGCCCGGTTCGCGCCAGAGGAACATATTGTTCTTGAGAATCACGCGCTGATGCCGGGCCTGGTGAACCTCCATACCCATGCCGCGATGTCGCTGATGCGGGGCATTGCGGACGATCTGCCGCTAATGGAGTGGCTGAACAATCACATATGGCCTGCGGAAACCAGGCACGTCGATTCGGGCTTTGTCTTCGATGGCACCCGGTTAGCCTGCGCCGAGATGCTGAGAGGCGGGATCACCTGCTTTAACGACATGTATTTTTATCCCGAGGCGTCTGCTCGGGCGGCGATTGCTTCGGGTATACGCGCCAGCATCGGTATGATCGCCATCGACTTTCCTACTGCATACGCCAGCGACGCCGACGATTATCTGGCCAAAGGTCTTGCGCTGCGCGACGAATATAGCCGACATCCGCTGCTGTCGTTCTGCTTCGCGCCTCATGCGCCTTATACGGTGAGCGATAGGATATTCAATAAAATTCTCACCTATGCGGAGCAACTCGATCTACCCATCCATATTCACCTGCATGAAACCCGTGATGAAATCAGCGATAGCGTGAAAGTTCACGGGGTGCGCCCGATAGAACGTTTGCACAGGCTCGGCCTTCTCGGTCCCAATCTCATCGCGGTGCACATGGTCTACCTGGATAACGGCGAAATCGAATTGCTGGCGCAGCAAGGCTGCACCGTGGCGCATTGTCCTTCTTCCAATCTGAAGCTGGGCAATGGCCTGGCGCCCATAGTCTCACTGCTGAATGCCGACATTAACGTCGGCATCGGAACGGACGGCGCCGCCAGCAACAACCGGCTCGATATGTTTGAAGAAATGCGTTTCACCGCGCTGCTTGCCAAAGGCCAAAGCGGCGGCGCCAACATGCTGCCCGCATGGCAGGCGCTGCAAATGGCTACACTCAATGGCGCCCGGGCGCTGGGACTGGGCGCGCTCACCGGGTCGTTGGTGGCGGGCAAGTCAGCCGACATCATTGCCCTGGATTTTTCCAGCCTCGAACTTTCGCCCTGTTATGATCCTGTTTCCCACCTCGTCTACGCTGCGGGGCGGGAACACGTGAGCCATGTGTGGGTAAATGGTAAGATACTGCTGAACTGCGGAGAGTTGACCACGCTGGATGAGCGGGAGCTGTTGCTCAGGGCCGAATTCTGGCGGGGACAGATGGCAGCGGGCTGAAGAGGGCTGAAGAACTGGCAACGTAACGGGAAGCCATCCTATACGCCTATATGGTTTATATAGTATGCATGGATGAAACGCAGTGCAGCCCATCACAACCCATTATTTTTCTGAAGAGTTGGCCCTATAAACAGTAGAGTTATATGGAGAGCGGATTGGAGGCATGTGAGATAAGCCGGATGATGAGTCTCGCTTCGCTCTGCAATGCCAACAACAACCGCATAGAGGCATGATGAGTAAACAGACGGAAAGTGACAACGTAAACGTTGACCTGCTTGAATTGGAAAAATTCAGCCAGCTTGCGCACCGCTGGTGGGACCCGACCAGTGAATTCAAGCCATTGCATGAAATCAACCCCTTGCGGCTGAATTATATCGACCAGCTTGCGGGTTTTGCAGGCAAAACTGTGCTGGACGTCGGCTGTGGCGGCGGCATTTTGTCAGAAAGCATGTCAGACCGCGCCGCACAGGTCACGGGTATCGATCTAGGCGATAAAGCGCTCAAAGTTGCAAAGCTGCACCTGCTGGAAAGCCGCAAGCAGGTAAATTACCGTAAGGTGGCCGTAGAAGAACTTGCCAAAGAACAGCCCCATCATTACGATGTGGTTACCTGCATGGAAATGCTGGAGCACGTGCCCAGCCCGGTGAGCACCGTGAGAGCCTGCGCCCAGCTTGTCAAACCCGGCGGCTGGGTTTTCTTCTCAACCATCAACCGCAATCCAAAATCGTACCTTTTTGCCATAATCGGTGCCGAATATGTACTGAGCCTGTTGCCCAGAGGCACACACGATTACGCAAAATTCATCAAGCCATCCGAACTGGCCCGCATGGGCCGTGATGCAGGGCTAGCCGTCGAGGAGATCATTGGCCTGACTTACAACCCCATCACGAAAGTTTATGCATTGGGGCAGGATTCGGACGTCAACTACATCATGGCGTTTCGTGCTTGAATTCGCGCTTGAAGTCCCGCTTGAAGTCTCGCTGAGTTTCCGTGTGGATGACACCAGGCTGAGCCGTAGCCACCGCCTGCTCTCCGTGTCGGCTCATCAATTCCTTTGCTCGCACCTGAATTGTTTGATTCAGCCATTGAGCTCAGCCATCACTCATTCATGACTCATTCATGATTAAAGCCGTTCTATTCGATCTCGACGGTACGCTTGCGGATACCGCGCCCGACCTGGGTCATGCCCTCAATCGGCAGCGCATCATGCGCGGCCTTGCCGCCCTGCCGATAGAGCATATCCGTACCGAAGCCTCGGCAGGAGCGCGCGGCCTGCTTGGTCTTGGGTTCGGTATCAAACCCGGCGATAAGGGCTATGATGCGATGCGCGCCGAATTCCTCGATTTTTACGCCGAACGGTTATGCCATGAAACATCTCTATTTCAAGGCGTAACCGAATTACTCGATCAACTCGATATTCGCAGCATTCCGTGGGGCATCGTTACCAATAAACCGGCGCGTTTCTCCATACCTCTGATGCAGGCGCTAGGCCTGAACAATCGTTTCGCGTGCATCATCAGCGGCGGAGACACCGTGCATTCCAAACCCCATCCAGAGCCGTTACTTGCAGCCAGCAACACGATGGATGTCTCGCCGGCCGAATGCGTCTACCTGGGCGACGACTTGCGTGACGTGCAGGCCAGTCTTGCGGCAGGCATGGAACCCATCGTCGCGAGATACGGCTACTTGGGCAATGCGGCACCGCCCGAGTCATGGGGAGCGAGATACCTCATCGATCAACCGCAAGAACTGCTCGGTTATCTGTAAAATCTGGTAGTATGCAGCAAGTAAAGAGTAGGGCGCCAATAAGCGAAGCGCATTGCGCCGTATGAAAGTTTTCACCAATGCTTCTGTCATCTAATGGGTAACACAGTCGGGTATCCGACCTCAAGTGGCTTCTCCAAAGATTTCCAAACACTGGTAATTGAACTCTTCCGGTCCGCAGTTATCTAATAGATGTAAATACAGAATGCCGGGGGCGACCTGGCTTCGACGTGGATTACAAAGCAGTGCAGGGCATACCGAGGACCAGTTACCTCGTAAATACATCTGGAAACCAATAGTCGCAAACGACGATAGTTACGCTCTAGCCGCTTAAATCCGGCTGGACTCCGCACCGGTGGGCCTCAACGCCGGGTCTGGCAACAGGCAGCGGAGCCATTAACGAGGATCGCGTTCGGTAGGGTCACTTTACAGAACGCTAAAAAATAGGTGACTCGCCTGTCATTAGTCTGCCAGTTGACGCATGCCAGGTAAAATTAAATAACATGGCTAAGTATGTAGAACTGTCTGTAGAGGATTTGCGGACGCGGGTTCGATTCCCGCCGCCTCCACCAATTAAACGTTTAACAACGTCCAAAGAAACCCAAGAAACCCAAGAAACCCAAGAAACCCGCATGAATAAAGGCTTGCGGGTTTTTTGTTGTCCAATAAATCTAAGCTCGGCTATTATAATTCGACGTAGCCGGCAGTAAATTTGACGGTAACAGCAACATCATCAGATGAGGTTGCCGTCATGCGGCTGATCTCGCAGGTTATGGCAAATAGCAAGACCTGACCCCAAGGGACCCCCATGATATGCTCCATAGATTTTCAGCGCTGGCATGAATGCCACCCGGACGGTTCGTTATGGAAGAGGAAATTATTAAATCTCTTCGTCATCCGATTGGCCTCCGCCAACGTATAAATCTCCGTATACTTCGCTTTCGCTGCATTGAAACGGGCTTGGCCGTCAGTATCTCCGCAGCGAACAGGATCATCCAGGTTTACCCCCATCGCGGAGAACTCCGACATGAGGGTTTGAATCTTGTCTTCAACCTCTTTCTGTCTTTGGGCTTCGCCCACAGAAGATTGTGCCTGCTGCAATTTTCCAAAGGCCGCGTCATATTCACTAGCACGTTGCTGAAGCGCAGCTAGCTTTTCTTTGTTTTGTCTTTCAAGTTGCTGAAGAACGAACTCACGCTTTTCGAGTTCGGCCTTTTGTGCGATCAGTGCTATTGAAGCATCAGCACGATTTCTTTCCGAACGAACTATTTCATCGTCCAAGGATTTTCGCTCCTTTAAGAGATCCTTGTACTCGCTCCAAACGTATGACATACCACTAGCGAGCACCAAAATAACGATTACTGTTGGTGCGAGATAGCGTCTTGCGACAAGAGTAATTGCGGTTATCAGATCCATGGTAATCAGTAGGGTCAGACTCGATTGATTATGGGATGCCGACGAAGTATACTGGAAACTCTTCCGTAGCAGGAATTGCAAATGGCGCGCTTACCGAGATTTATCCTTCCTGGTCAACCGCAGCACGTAATTTTACGTGGCAATAATCGGACTGAGATTTTCTGTGCAGAGGCCGATTATCGGTTCTATTTTGATAAGCTGCGGCTAGCCTGTGAAAAGCATGGTTGTGACATTCACGCCTATGTGCTGATGACCAACCACGTACACTTACTCATCACACCCCACGAAGAGCAGAGTTTGAGCAAAGCCTTGCAAATGCTGGGACGTTATTATGTGCAGTTTTTCAATCATTGCTATCGGCGCACCGGTACATTATGGGAAGGGCGCTACAAAGCTACCCTGATTGATACCGAGACATATTTGTTGACCTGCATGCGCTACATAGAACTCAATCCAGTACGTGCAGGCATGGTAGCCCATCCATCCGAATACCGCTGGTCAAGCTATGGCTACAACGCCTGGGGCCAAACCGATAACTTGGTAACTCCACATCCTGAATACCTGCGATTGGGAAGAACTGACGAGGAATGCCGGAGTGCATACCAGCAGCTATTTGAGTACCCGATTTCCGAAGAGTGCATTAACGCAATCAGAGAGGCAACCAACAAGGCGTGGGTATTGGGAAACGACCGGTTCAAGCAAAGTATTCAAGAGAAATTGAAGAGACGGGTAGAGCCTGCGGCCAAGGGTGGAGATAGACGATCGGAGCAATTCAAGATCGATCGAGTCTGACCCCATCGCTATCGCATGTTATTGGCAAATCATAAAGAGGAAAATTCGCATGGGGAACGTAAATGTTTTAATCGGCACTGGTTCAATTGGGCTAGCTATCGCAAGAAGGGTCAGTGCAGGTAAGCATGTTCTGCTAGCCGACCTGTGGGAAGAAAATGCTGAAGCAGCCGCCAAAACTTTACACGATGCAGGATTTACCCTTTCAACCGCCAAAGTCGATAAATAGGTATATCCAAATCCGGTGTCGCCCGACTGGTTCGCAAGGTACACGCGTTTTTTGCCCACCTGCCAACCTTCGCGCTTGAGTATCACTAGCACCCGTAGGTAGCCAAACCTGGGACGATTCATGGCGATGTCGCGTCTGCGCTGGCACAATGCGCTTTGATCACGCGCCATACTCTTGGCATACCGACGAGCGCTGCAGCAACGCCAGGTGACATGATCGATGCACACTGATTTTGAAACGCTCCTGCATCCAGGCTGCCAGCTCGCGCCGCTTGGCAGCCTTCAGAGTTTTTTTCGCACTACCTCCTGCAGGATCTGCTTGTCCAGCGTCAGGTCGGCCACGATGCGTCGCAGCCTTGCATTCTCATCCTCGATCTGCTTGAGCTTGCGCAGCTCGCTCACACCCAGGTCCGCATGTGGCCTCCGACACGCCAAGCTGCCGGCACCCATCAACCACCGCCTTGCCGCTGTCAGCCAACCGCAGCGCATAAATGATTTGCTCCTCCGTGAATCTCGACTTCTTCATCACTTCTCCTTGCCCGTTCGGGGCCTCGGGAAGCAATCCTACCTCCAGTTTTAACCTGTATCAATTTTCCGGAAGAACGTCAATTTCTTGTAAATCCTAGTTCCGTCACTATACTTAAAATAGCCATACAAGCATGAGGGTGACTTCATTCTTAATTGATCTTTTCATTTGAAAGGTAAAAAAATGAATAAAAAATCGCTTTTCTCCATATTGGCTTCTGGGATTGTTATCTTTTTATCTGGATGCAGCTCACTATCAATTATAGAACCTGCCAAAAACCTAACAGAACCGGAAAACAGCATCTTCTTCAAAAAACTTCCGAGAGATAACAAAAACAATCAAGGTTTAAAAATATTGGCGGATCAGGTGCTTGGTAAAGGTCATAAGTGTCAAAATAGTTCTAATAATCCCCAACCCGCTCCAGGACCAAAATACTACGAAGATAAGGCACCACTCTCAGATGAGATGGCGAGCGCAGGTACTATGAAAGAACTGATGAAGAGTCAGTGCGGGGAAAATGGAGATATGAGTATGGGGTATTCTGGAATGCGTGAATTTATAGACGCGATGCATAAAGAGTATGTAAGAGCTTCTTCAGATAACAAAGTTAAACAAAAGATAAAAGACGCGGACGACAAACTTGTATTCAGCAAAGTACTATTAACCTATGCCAAAACTTACTACAAAGGAGATTTTGTTCTACGGGACGGAACAAAGCTAGCGAAACCATCTAAGAGCATCGGATTTAATCAAGAAGGGGTTTTCACCGTGTCGACCGATAACGACGCTTTGATCGGTCTTACCACAGTTTTTCTTGAGGCGTTATCTGAATTTGCATTTCCTACTCCCGTCACGGCGAACTCAACGAATAAGATAAGCTATAAGCAATCCTATAACCAAACATCAAAAACGATAGCATCCAAAGAGGATCCAAAAAAATTGTTGCCTCTGTATGAATTACTTTATCTAAAAGAAGAGGATAAGCCTGACTATCTCACTGAATCTAATCTTCAACCCACGGTTTTAACATTAAAGGATAAATTTTTTAATGGACCTCCGTTAGTCGCTGAAAAAGAATTTGGAATATCAGAGATTGAGTTGAAGGCAATGAGACATATATCTAGCAATATAGCCGATGGATCAAAGATGGTTTTAGGAACAACTCTCCGTAGTGCGGGGGGGGCAGGCTTAAGCTTCGGAGCTTTTGCGAAATTATCGATTGGAGATAATGATGCGTTGGTAAAAATTGTCGAAACCGCTATTGAAGTATTAAGTCGGCGTTTGCTCGAATATAGGCTCTATAAATTCTTGTACAACGAACCGTTTGAGGACGAGCTAAGGCCTTTTTTTGGAGATTAATGTTATATGTAATGGTGACCTGCTCCCAGTAATTAGCACACGTTTGATTCGTGTTCAGGGCGCCAATCAAGACTCAGCTAGGCTCGCGGTTTCAGACTAGTAATCAGTAGGGTCAGACTCGATTGATTATGGAATAACGACGAAGTATACTGGAAACTTTTTCGCAACAGGAATTGCAAATGGCGCGCTTACCGAGATTTATCCTTCCCGGCCAACCGCAGCACGTCATCTTACGTGGCAATAATCGGATCGAGATTTTCTGTGCAGAGGCGGATTATCGGTTCTATCTTGATAAGCTGCGGTTAGCCTGCGAAAAGCATGGTTGTGACATTCACGCCTATGTGTTGATGACCAACCACGTGCACTTGCTCGTCACTCCCCAGGAAGAGCAGAGCTTGAGCAAAGCCTTGCAAATGCTTGGGCGTTATTATGTGCAGTTTTTCAATCATTGCTACCGGCGCACCGGTACATTATGGGAAGGGCGCTACAAAGCCACTTTGATTGATACCGAGGCGTATTTGCTGACCTGCATGCGCTACATAGAACTCAATCCAGTACGTGCAGGCATGGTAGCGCATCCATCCGAATACCGCTGGTCAAGCTATGGTTACAATGCTTTGGGCCAGACCGATAACTTAGTGAATCCGCATCCTGAATATCGACGTTTGGGACAAACTGACGAGGAATGCCGGAGTGCATACCAGCAGCTATTCGAGCATCCGGTTTCTAAAGAGAGCATTAACGCGATTAGAGAGGCAACAAACAAAGCTTGGGTATTGGGAAATGATAGGTTCAAGCAAAGTATTCAAGAGAAATTGAAAAGACGGGTAAAGCCTGCGGCCAAGGGTGGAGATAGGCGATCGGAGCAATTCAAGATCAATCGAACCTGACCCCGTAGATATGACCATCATAATAACGCTGGTCACGTAGGCTATAGCAAATAGCAAGACCTGACCCCATTGATGTGCATTGATGTGATAATCAAGGTTCGAGCATTTTTTCCTCGTGAATGTTAAAAGCCTTGTATACAAGGCTGCGCAATTCGTCGTCACAGGCGCCGTATTCATCGATAATCCGTATGATCAGATCAACTTGTGCAGCGCTTTGATGGGGAAGTGCAAGCACTTCCACCATTTCTTTCTCGGTTAAGAATTGGTCGAGGTAGTTGTATGGGTTTTTTGCCCCAGCAACAACTTGGCACAGGATTAAATTCCAAGCAGGACGAGCACCTAACCGGTTCACATATAGACGACATCGGAGATAATCTGAGATTTCCGTACCAACAACGCTAGATATAGCTTTCTGCAGCCATTCCTGAAATCCGTTAACCAGTGTTTGATACTCTGCAAATAAAGCACCCAGATTAATCCCATTGGGATTCTTCTGAAGGTAATTTTTCGCGTAGAGATTGTACTTTTCTGCACGTGCCAGCTGGTGAGGATAGAGTAGAAACTTGGTTATTCGCGTACCATCCTTCTCCGTACTTATATGCCAGTTGGGCTTATGCAATGTGATATGCACAACGTCATTCCTCAGCTCTTGTATAAACTTGTGCGAACCATTTTTCTCAAAGTCAGCGCTGATTCGTGCAGAGTAACCAGAAATCGTGATCTTTTTACTCAAAGCTCGTGATTGATCTACGAGGGTCATAGCTGAGGAAGCAAATAAATAAACAGCATCCTGAAGTTCTTCTTCAAGTCGGCAAAGTTCCTGATGACGATTACGTCTAAATATTTCCCCCTGATATGCCTGTTGATGAAAACGCTCGACATGTAGGAGGAATAAAGCCGCCGCCTTATTGAATATGCGCAAAACAGATCTGAGAGACAGACTACGTTCTTGGAATTCTCTGCCCGGATGTTCTTTTACCGCGCGTTGCGTGGCTGAGAAATTATTCCAGTAAGCCTTAGTTAGAGTCTGCTCGCTCCAGGGAAGTGGACCAAGGGTGTATCCAGCCTTTTAGCAGTGTCCATACATAAAAGTAATATTGATAAACATTGGATTCTATCGTTTGCTATACGCTCTAGACGTGTTGAAAGCAATAGGGTCTTCTAATCTTCATCTCAGCTACGATCAATCGTGTCCGAACCTGTTATTCATCAATAGAAGAGAAATTTGGATTCCTTGGCTGACGTCGTTCTGACGTTAACATTCTACATATTTCAACTTCAATCATCGGCGTAGAATCGCAAACCAACGCGCCATATTGAGAAGTGTCATCAGGGAAGCTGCAACATAAGTCCATGCTGCGGCGTTGAGCAAACGCCGGGCATGCGGCATGTCCCCGTCGATCAGATAACGCTCTCGCTCCAAAATCGGCAGGGCACGGGCAAAGCTCGCATTCAATTCCATCGGCAAGGTTAGTGCGTGCACAAGCGTCGCGCTTCCCAGTGTCAGGATGCCGCCTACAAGAAATAGCAATCCCGCCGAGGGAGAGCGCAATAGCCCCATAATCACAGGAGACAGCATCAGGATGCCGGCGCCTAGTTTCTCCGCAGGCGCAGCCCACTGCACCAGCTTGGTACGCAAGGCAAGAGGCGGGTAGTTATCCTGATGCTGAATCGCATGGCCGACTTCATGCGCTGCAACCGTTATGGCTGTCAGTGAGCGGCCGTTGAATTTTTCCGGTGTGAGACGGACTACTTTTTTCAACGGATCATAGTGGTCGCCTAATTCGGTTGCCTCCACCGCGATATGTTGTAAATTGGCCTTATCCAGCAACTTGCGAGCCAGTTGTGCTCCGGTGAATGAATAGCGATCAGCCGGTTCACTATATTTTTCCATGGTATGTTTGACCCAGTAGGAAGGCCCGACAACCAGGAGAGCGATAAAACAGACCAATATCAGATAAAGCATGGCAGCAAGTATCAGTAAAAAAAAGGTTTAATGGTAATAGTCTAGTGGGTTTATCCGTAGCGCAGGTTGATCATGCGCTTACCCTACCGTTTGATCAATGATATCCAAAATAATTCATCTTGAATCTCGGTAACAAGGTCAAGCGGATGGGTCGTTTGATCGGCAGCACCCAGTTCTATCAGGACCATTGGCGAAAGCTGGACAAGAACATATAGTGGGTTTGCTTTTGTTAGCCTTATTGCATCTGATCCGTGCA
This sequence comes from Nitrosospira sp. Nsp11, assembly GCF_900142705.1. GTDB lineage: Bacteria > Pseudomonadota > Gammaproteobacteria > Burkholderiales > Nitrosomonadaceae > Nitrosospira. Next base: position 296,677 of record NZ_FRBV01000001.1, on the reverse strand, counting down.
TGCGCAGAATTGAATGCTGATGAACTCATGATCGAAACTTCTAACCGTATTGACGATGTTGACGATGCCGCATAACAAAACAGTTCCACAGGTCAAAGGCAATTTTCTGCTGGGCAATTTAAGCCAGATGATCGCGAATCCGTTTCAGGCCCTTTGTGACTGGCAGCGAGAGTACGGTGACCTGGTCAGCTTCAGGTTAGCTGCCCGCCAAATTTATCTGTTCGGTCACCCGAAGCTGTTTGAGCAAGCCCTGATCAAGCAAAGCGATGTTTTTGTAAAAATACACGGTGACGGAAAACCAACTGGCCTGGAATTGGTTTTGGGGCAGGGATTAGTAACAAGCCAAGGCGATTTATGGCAAAGGCAACGGCGGTTGATACAGCCGGTTTTTCAGCGAAGCAATATAACCACGCTGTTGCCGCAAATCGCCACCGCTGGCAGCAATATGCTGGATAGATGGCGGAAGCTGGGTGAAGGTGCGGAGATTAACCTGTCCAGGGAGATGACGCAGTTGACGCTGGAGGGGATCACCCAGACCATGTTCAGCACCAGCGTCCTCGACAAGATAGAACAGATATCGCCATCTCTGGACATCTTGCTGAGGTATGCCGCTAAAACCATCGTGAATCCTTTGATGCTCCCGTTATATGTACCCACCCCGGCCAATCAAAAATTCAAACAGGCTTTGGGGATAATCGACGGGGTCATTTACGGAATCATCAATGAGCGTCGTGCTACGCCATCCACGCACAACGACTTGCTGAATATGCTGTTAAAAGCAAGCGATGACAACACTGGTGAAAAGATGACCGACAGGCAGCTTCGGGATGAAGTCATCACCATTTTTGGTGCAGGCCATGAAACTACCGCGAATTTGTTGAGCTGGACCTTATATTTACTGGCCCGGCATCCAGACGTACTCGCTAAGCTGCGCCAGGAACTTGACGGCCTGCTGCAAGGAAAAATACCGGACGCGGCAGATCTGCAGCAGCTTGTTTATACTAAAGCGGTACTCAATGAATCGATGCGCTTCCGTCCACCTGCCGGCATTATGCTGCGTAGAGTCAATAAGGATACCGAGGTTGATGGCTATATGTTAAAGGCTGGCAGACTTGCGATATTCAGTATTTTCAATCTTCATCATCATGCTGATTTTTGGCCACAATCCGAGCAGTTCGACCCTGAACGGTTTTTAATACCCGAGCATCGCAGGTTTTCGTTTATGCCTTTCGGGACAGGTGAACGCATCTGCATAGGTAGTCATTTTGCATTACTGGAAAGCCAGCTTCTGCTCAGCATAATCGTTCAGCACTGTGATTTACAGTTGCTTGACACGGATGAAGTCGAGGTTGAGATGGCGGTAACCCTGCGCCCCAAAGGTGGAATTCCAGTCCGGGTGAAGTGGCGATAAAATCAATCTTCAGTTCTTGGTTCTGTTATCCACAAAATCCACAAAAGCTGTCCGGAAGTGTTGGGGAAATTGCCTTTGGGCTGACCTCTTTGCGCTGACCCCAGGCGGCTCGGTTTTATCGAGTATCGTGTGAGTTGGATGTGGATACCGCTCTATCGTCGGCGGCGAACATGCCTACTTGCACGATACCATCGCTGCCGATAGTGCCACGGTACATGCCCCTGGTGTTGAAACGCATTGCATAATTACCTTTTGCATCTAGCACGATCAAGCCGCCATCACCGCCGAGGGCAGCAATTTCCGCCAGCGTATTATCCGCCGCCTCGATAATTGGAATGTGCTGCAACCGTACCTGTGCCGCTGTGTTGAATGCAGCTACGGTGCGAATGAATATTTCTCCGGTGCCGGTCGCGGATACAGCAACCGAATGGTTGTCCGCGTAGGTTCCGGCGCCGATGACGGGCGAATCCCCTACACGCCCGAAGCGCTTGTTTGTAACCCCGCCAGTCGATGTGCCGGCGGCGAGATTGCCATGGCGATCCAGCGCCACGGCACCCACCGTTCCGCGCTTTTTATCCATCTGGGGCTGAGGCGTATCGGGAACCACATCATGGTCCTGCATCAGGCGTTCTTCGGCAATGGCTTTTTGCAACTGGTTCCACCGGAATTGGGTGTAGAAATAGGAAGGATCAACGATCTCCAGGCCCATCTCGGCGGCAAAGGCATCGGCGCCCTGGCCCATCAGCATCACATGCGCGCTTTTCGTCATTACGGCGTTCGCGGCGCGGATGGGGTTGCGTATGGTCGTAACGGCGGCAACAGAACCTGCCATGCGCGTGGAGCCCTCCATGATAGATGCATCCAGCTCAATGCGGCCGGCATTACTGAACACGGCGCCTTTGCCGGCATTGAATAAAGGTGAATCTTCCATCACCACGATCGCTGCAATCACGGCATCGATGCTGCTGCCGCCTGCTTCAAGCACTGCATGGCCGGCGGTCAGCGATTGCGCAAGCACCTGCGTATAAGCCTGCTCCAGTTCCTTTGTCAGCTTGCTGCGCGTGATAGTACCGGCGCCACCGTGAACCACCAGTCGTATCGGTGAATCATCTGCCCTGGTCGTATTCGTTTGTATTGTCATGTGTTAAAAATTTAAGGGTAGAGGAAAGGTACTATCGTAGTTTCTTCGTGGGGATTTGTAAGATGGGCAGGACCGTCAGGCTGATGCGCCCATGTGGGAACTTACAGCAGAGCCATCCCGAACTGGCTGCTGACCGACCTTCCTGGCATCTGGCATAGCGTTTTAATCGTTTCAAAATATTCGCACGAAAATTTTTTTTCATATTGTGGTCTCCTTTCGGTAACTTTTAGCACGCAACGTTATTTCCTGGAATATTTTCCGGCGGTTGTATTTGATTTGATGCAATTCGGCGTATCAGCTTTCCTGGCATTTTCAATGAGATGATCTATATTAAAAATAACCAGCTCATGTGCCGTGTTGTGTTTTTGATTTGGTCTGGAACTCATATTTGCAAGGGGGAAAAATGGCGGAGCAACGTGAAACCTATAGAGGCCGGGAGATTATCCTTCGAACTGGAGCGGAGGCCTCTACCGCGAGAGCGACGGCAGGGATCAGAGAAGACGAAGCGGGCGCCGAGGGGACTGAACTATACATCGATGGGGAGCGAATCTTCACGATGCGCGATGCAGGTGGGAAATATATTGCATCCGGCTTTGCCTTCGATCCTCAACCTTCGCCAGTCGACTTGGCCAGGAAGATTATCGACTACAGGGAAACGGGGGAATAATATGGGGATCCGAAAAAATCAGTCCAGCCTGACAGCCGCCGAGAAAGCGGCATTCGTCGCTGCGGTGAAAGCGCTGAAGGCAAACGGCGACTACGATATGTTCGTTGCTCAACATCGCGCCGCCTTTATGGCCAGCCCCAATGATCCTGCGCACCGCGGCCCAGCCTTTTTGCCGTGGCACCGTGAGTATCTTCGACGATTCGAGCTTGCTCTCCAGCAGATCGATTCAAGTGTTTCCATACCCTATTGGGACTGGACAGTCGACAGGACGGCGGGAGCCTCGCTTTGGGCCTCGGATCTCATGGGCGGCAATGGAACAGGTGCCAGCCGGCAGGTTACCACAGGGCCCTTTGCATTTTCGACCGGAGAATGGACTCTTACGGTCCGTGATCCCGGCGATACAACCACTTTTCTTACGCGCGCTTTTGGCGCAATGGGGTCGCTGCCGACTCAACAGGGTGTCAGTGCCACCCTGAATGTGGTTCCGTATGATTCCGCACCCTGGAACTCCAATAGCAGCACTAACACAAGTTTTCGTAATCGACTGGAATCGGTCATTCACAATCCGGGGCACATGTGGGTTGGTGGGTCGATGATGGCCATGGCATCTCCCAATGACCCCGTGTTCTGGCTGCACCATTGCAATATCGATCGGCTATGGGCGGAATGGCAAAGGGAAAATCCTGCGGCAATTTATTTGCCGCCCAGCGGTACCCCCAATGTAGTGGCGGGTCACGGCCGGGACGATCCGATGCCGCCATGGGATAATGAGGCGTCACCGCCTACGCCGCTAAGCGTTCTCGATCATCATGCGCTCGGCTATACGTATGACGACGAGGGGGTGGTGTCTCCAGAGGTCGTGCCCCTTACCGTTGGCGCGCCCGCTACCTCGGCTTCGATAGGGCAGGCAGGAGAAATTGATATATATAGTTTCGTCGTGACTACGTCTGGAAGCCATGTCATCGAGACTCAGGGTCCAACCGACGTGGTGACCGGCCTGTATGGCCCCAACGACATGGCGGCAATCATTACTGAGGATGACGACAGCGGACCAGGCGCGAATTCGCGGATTGAAAGAAATTTGTCGGCGGGGACCTATTATGTACGCGTGCGGCACTATAGCGGCTCATCAGTCGGGAGCTATAGTATCTCCGTAAGCGGATCGGCGTCCCAGCCCGGTATCCCCACCATTCAGGTGAACGGTCCGGCAGCGCAGGGAACGATCGCTGCTGCGAATGAGCGGGATATGTATACATTCACGGTAATGAATCCCGGCACGCATACAATCGAGACCGCTGGCAGCACCGACTGCTTCCTTACATTATTTGGCCCCGATAATCCAGCCACATTCATCACCCAGGATGATGATAGCGGTCCCGGAACCAATTCAAGGATTGCTGTCAACCTTGCGTCTGGCGTTTACTATGCCCAGGTCAGGCACTACAGCCCAGCCGGCACGGGTTCTTACAGCATTTCGGTTAGAGACTGATTCCGCATTCCCTATTATTTTGGATAAAGCTCATCCGGTCTGCATACAGCGGGCAGCATGGGCGTGCTCACCAGTTCTTCACTGGTCCTCTATTCTTTTCTTTATTATTTCGACAGGTTCCCATTTTTTTTCGTCCAGAACTTTATCTTGGGCCTTTTTAACGAATTTATCCAATTCATTTAAATCGGCTTCATCGGCCTTATTGATTGCACTAAGTTCTCTATAAACGAAAGCATATTTCACGGCTTCCAGCCAATTTTCCCGGGTTTGCGTTTTCTGCGCCTTATCCCAGGCATTCTTTGATTTATCCCGATATTGTGCTATTACAGCGTCGTTGATATCCTGAGCCATGACACTTGTAGCGGCGAGAAGAAGAGCGATAAAAATGATATATATTTTCATTTTGTCTCCTTCGCTTTATTGATTTGGCGTTTTTTTGTAGTATCTGGAATTTGCGCCGAGGTGAGCGTATCAGAAGCGGACTCTGCGGAGTGGCGTTTCACTCCAGCAGTTTGATCAGACAGAAAAGCTACGCAGATATCTTCAAGATCTTTGTTTACGGGTTTCGCCAATGCTTCTTTAAGAAGCGAGCTAAGATAAATGAAACATAACTGCCCTCTATCGTCCTGTTCAATAATTTTTGAAACCATTTCCAGGATGTCTTTTGATACCGAAGCGATGTATTGAGGCGTAGCTTGTGGAACATTGAGACTTTCGACTGAAGTAGTCGCCGCCCCCCCGGCAATCAGGCCCGTGGCGTTTAGGATTGCGTCATTCATGATTTGGCTATTTTTTTTCATTGCTGCCAGCGTGTCTTTATTTTTCTCTTTTTCCTCTACCGTTCCGTTTTCCAGTTCAGCGATTTTTGAATCTATCTTTTGCTTTTCGGCAGTAATTTCGGATAGTGATTTTGCCGCCTCTGCTTGACCTCGCATTTTAATGGTGACAGACGGCGCACGTATCGTACCTGTCAGTTGCTCCAGGCAGCCAATACGACCATGTTGCGCTGGAAGCGGCGGAGCTGCCAGCCGTATTCTGCCCCGCTGATAGCATTGTTGAGATAGCTTTCACACAATCGATAAGATGCATCGCGAAGTGATTGAATGGTCGGCGTTCTCATTCCAACGTAGGACGATCCCTCCTGAAATGCGGCAGCCAGTTCCGCACCAATTTTTCCGGAATCCGCTTTTGCTGCCAATTCCGCTGCATATGCCGAAAGGGCATCCGGACTCGCTTCTGCGCAAACTCTTGTTTCAGTCCTGATCTTTCTTCCATGCTCATCATAGATAGGTACGACCGACGACATAATGGCGCGTTGCTTTATATCAATCAACGCTCCCTCTCCATTCGAAACCTCAAGCACGCGATGAACACTACTAAGGTTTCCAATACAGCCAGTAGTACTCAATAATAGAACTGTTACCAGCGCAAGTTTCTTCATTTCGTAATCCTTCTTGCTCATGATCCTTTTGGTCTTAATGGCTGACGAGCATCCATGAATTTGGATTGCTGATTCTTCATTTTTACCGCGCTGACCTCGTGCAACTTCTCCATGCGGTTGCCGGGACTTGGCCTATCTTCAGGATAGACTGAACCGAAGAAAGAAATTTAAAGCCTTCCGAGATCTGTCATCTATGAAATATAGGAGATATTTTCGTTTTTTCCATATTTATAATGAATGGAAGAGTTAGCTGAAGTGCTTCCCGATCCTGGAGCTATGGGGTAAGACTCCCACTCATTATAGATAACGGACTTATCCGCCATTTTTATGCCGCCTGCTAATCGTGCTTGTCCGCATCCACCTCATACAAGCTTCAGTTTCGCCTGCTGCTCGGGCGAAACTGAAGATAGCTCGATGCTGACCCTATCGGCATTTTTCCTGACCTGCGTTAAAATAAAAAGGACCTTATAGAGAAAGAAACACCATGACAAAAAATGATAAAAAGAATGAGATGGCCGATCATTTATTTGAAAATGTCGGCAACTTATTATCCAATCAATCTGTTCTGGGCGAACCTGAACCCTGGGAAAAGTGGGAAACCCAGCTGTGCTTGTGGAGCATAGGCATCGGTATCGCGGGACTTGTAATCCTGGGTATTTTGGTAGACATGTTCCTGCTTCCCGCATAAACGGATGAAAGCCGATCTGGAGGTCCGGTTGGTGCATGATGGCATCAACTGGATCGCATACCATCAAAGTTTCGAAGCCTTTGGAGAGACTTTGCTCGAACTGGACCAGGAACTGACCAGATGTCTGCTGGATAGGCAATTATTCCCCGAGAATAGTCACGTTACCGTATTCATGGTGTTTGACTATAACTGTATCCCGACCTGGATACGGCAGTACGCCTCTCATTACTTCAACCGCTACATCCGGTTGGATTTGAAATCACCGATATCGGCAGCGCAATAATCGGAGCAGGAAATAAGTGAAATGAACAGAAAGTGGTATTCCGGCATGGCGAGAACAGAAGACTGGTGGGCGGTCTGGCTGGGGCTCACCATGTTCCTCGCAAGCGTCAGTTCGCTCTGGGGATTGGATCTAACCGGCTGGATGGCGAAACCCAACACCTGGGTATGGGGAGAATTTTCTCTTGAGGGTGTATTGAAACCCAGCGGCAAGCTGGGCTGGCATCCGACACTTTCATGGCTGGTAACCTATCTGGTATTTACCACGCTGACTTGTGTGGCGGCATGGGCGATGAAATTCGATCTAAAACGGTTCCTGGCGGGATGGACCGTGCTTTTTGTAATGACCTGGATAATATGGATCATTGGACAGGAAGCACATTTCAAGGTGTCTGTTAATGAGTTCGCCAAATTTGGCTTATCCTGGGGATTGTCGCTTGGAGGTGGATTCTCTTACCTGCTGGCCCTCTTGATTGGGCTGATTATCGGAAATTTTTTCAAGGGCACTGCCGGGTTTCTCAGCGAAGCAGCGAAACCTGAATGGTTTATCAAAACAGCAATCGTGTTCCTGGGTATAAAAATTGGTGTCATGTCCATCGAGGCGGCCGGTTTCATTACCGAACTGGTCATGACCGGTGTTGCCGCAACCTTTGTTGCATATATGTTGTTCTGGCCCATTGTGTATGCTCTCGGCCGCAGGGTGTTCCGTCTATCACGCGATGCTTCGGCTGTGCTCGCTTCCGGTATTTCCATTTGCGGCGTATCGGCCGCCATTGCCACCGCCGGTGCCATTCGCGCCCGCCCGGTCATTCCAGTCGTCGTCTCGATACTGGTGGTAATCTTCGCCATGTTCGAGCTCATCATACTGCCCGGTTTTTATACCGCAATAGCCCCGAACCAGCCGATCGTTAATGGTTCTGCTCTGGGGTTGACGGTCAAAACTGACGGCGCGGATGCAGCCGCCGGAGCGATGCTCGATGAATTAATGCGGGCAAACGCCGAGGCTAATCTGGGTGTGAGATGGAAGGAAGGCTGGATTTTAATGGCTTCGCTGACCACTAAAATCTGGATCGATATGTTTATTGGCGTTTGGGCTTTTGTATTGGCGCTTGTATGGGTATACAAGGTGGAGCGTCAACCTGGGCAATCCAAAATCGGACTCATGGAAATCTGGCACCGATTTCCTAAATTCGTATTGGGCTACCTTCTGGTGTGGTTTTCATATATCGCCATTGCTTCCAGCGGGCCGGAAATTGCCAAAACTTTGCATGAAGCTGCGACCCCGGTGGAAGGGTCCATGCGTACCATGATGTTCATGCTGACTTTCCTCAGCATTGGTGTCATAACCGATTTCAGCAAACTCAGGGGAATGGGCAAACTGGCACTCCTTTATGCAATTGCCTTGTTCGGGATCATTGCGCCGATTGCTTATGGCGTTGCCTGGATATTTCATCGCGGCATGATGCCGCCTACTCTTTAACAATGCTGCAGAGAGTGGGATCTATCGCCATTTTTTTTCAAGTGACTGGTTGGCTGACGCAAGAATAGGTCAGATAAGAATGAAAGGAACGGTGTTGCGAATTGCATCACCAAGTTCCTTCGCATTTAATAATGCAACCGGCGTACTGCTTGGGAATATCCGGACATGCGGTTTGGCGCGCTCAAATAATACCATCGCCAAAGCATCATCATCGAAACGCGAACGGTATACCATTCCATGCGGCTCACTCGCGTGGTCATGGATTGCTTTCGCTAACGCCTGCGGGTAGGTGTAATCGCCGCCCGCAAGCTCTGCCAGGTTAAGCCGAAGTGTTTGAGCCCCGTCACCATGAATGGCAACGAGCCTTAACTTGAGGGTGTCCAGTAGCAACTGTACCGCCGATCGGTTGTTGTAGTCAGCGGAGGGGATCTTTAGATCGGGACGGTCGCGAATAATCGTCTCAAAAAAACAGGTTTTAAAGTTGCGGGCACAGTAAAGGGTGCCGAAGCTTTGATCCGGCGAATCAAAACGATAAGTACCTGCCGCACGAAAACCAGGTTCGCTGCTCGAATACAAGGTTTTACAGATCCGAAAAAAAACCGCCTCTGTAAAAGTGTGTAGCGGCAATGTGGCAGGAAAAGAAGCTGGCAGGCCCTTCATCAATCCGCTTCCGCCGCCAAAAGGCGAGCCACTCGCGTCACCTCGTCCAGCTTGCCTTCGCGAAGCAAATTCAACGGTGCTTCACCTTTCAGTAAAGGCTCCGGTTGCTTGAAAAACAGATATTGCGCCCAGGGATCAAAAGAGGACAGTGCTTTCAAGACATAGGGCATGGCAGGGATAAGCGCATCTTCAAACTGCCACGAAGGATACCGATAGCCGCGCTTCCCTGCCTCAAGCGCTAAAGCCCGCCCTGATTTCCGACGGTTGTTAAGGGCTTCACGGCTCATGCTCATCCGGCTCGCTGCTTCATCAGACGTCAGCATTTCATCGCTGGACCAGGTTTCCTGCTTGAAACGACTGCCTTCCCTTTCGGCAGTAGCAACACCTCCACCTACGGGCCGGAGTGTTGTCCAGTCAATCGGGGCGCCGGACTCCGACGTATGTGTCTGACGACTGGGTAACGAAAACTTTTCGGTGGCGGCGGCTCCTGTACGTTGAAGCGTGTCAGCCACGACCTCCTGAACTATTTCATTGACCAGGTTAACCATGTGATCATTCAACGCGCGCGAGAATTTGGTCGCTTCTTTCGGAAACAAATCATTCACTATCTCATCGAGACTTTCCTGTCCTTGTTGCATGGTTTTGGTTGGCATGTTGATTTCCTCCTGACGAAGTACAAGTTTACACCGCTGATCAAGTTCGTCAAGTTCGTCAAGAGTTTTCAATTGCTCTTGGCAATTGTGCCGCCACAATCCTCTATCGTGCGGTAGCGTACCGATAACACCGAGGGGTGTGTGTATCGTTTCTACAGAAGCATGTTGAAGCTCATACTTTTATCGACCACCACAACTACCTCTTGGGAGATTGAAATGAAAAAACTTATATCAACCGTTATTCTCACCGCCTTCACGGCTGTTTGCAGCTTCAGCGCAGTCGCTGGATCGGATGGATCAGACAAGAACAAGGACACAAAATCTTATCAAGATACAAAATCTTCTCAAGATACAAAATCTTCTCAAGATACAAAATCTTCTCAAGATAAGAAGGATGGAGACAAGTATGGGAAGCAGCCAAGCTCAACCTCTGAGGTCATGAAAGAACAGTTTCCCAAGGATTTATCGCCGGGAGAGAAATACGAATACAGGGATCAGGAAGTAATGGACAAGAAGCCATATAAGAAATAATAGTGTCTACGGTTTCTTGATGAGTTTTTAAGATCGGGAATCGTCAAGGGAACCTTCGGGGGGCGAGCGTAACCCATCAGGCGGGAGCGGGTGAGTCCAGTCTCGACATTCGGCTCACATTCCCGATGCGGTTCCCTGCTGACCAGCTTGGTCGCATGCGCCACAACCCTTGGAAAAAAACCAAGGGAAGGTCGTCACTATTTCGACATTGCCCTCTCTTGCAGAAACCGAAGCCGCGTCTCCTCTTCTTTTTTTACCTGCTCGATCTCTCGCAAGACATCGCGAACGTCTGCCTGCCGGTTATCAACCTCTATACGGCCAGTGAGGGGCGTATCAGGGCGAAGCAACCCGGACTGATACAGGGCCCAGATTTCCTTGCCGTACTGGGTAGTGGCAAGCTGGGGCGCAAAGGTGCTAAAAAATGTCGTCAGGTTGGCGACGTCACGCTCGAGCATCGCGCTGGCGTTATTGTTACCTGCCGCGTCGACAGCCTGAGGCAAATCGATAATGACGAGCCCGCCGCTGTCGACCAGGATATTATATTCAGACAGGTCACCATGAATGACTCCCGCGCACAGCATGAGGACAACCTGGTGAAGCAGTTTTGCATAATAGTCCAGCGCCAGCTCTTCATTGAGCTCCACATCGTGGAGCCGGGGTGCTGCATTGCCCTCCGCATCCATCACCAGTTCCATTAGCAGCACGCCTTCGAAACAGCCATAAGGTTGCGGCACCCGCACCCCGGCGGCGCCAAGACGATATAGCGCATCGACCTCGGCGTTTTGCCACACTTCTTCCTGCATCTTACGCCCGTACCGCGAACCTTTCTCCATGGCGCGCGCCTGCCGGCTATTTTTTACCTTACGGCCTTCCTTGTAGGAAGCGGCTTGTCGAAAGCTGCGTTGATGCGCTTCCTTATATACCTTCGCACAGCGAGTATCGCCACCGCACTTGACCACGTAGATGATGGCCTCTTTGCCGCTCATGAGCTGGCGGACTACCATGTCCACCAGCCCCTCTTCAACGAGTGGCTTGATTCTGTTCGGGGTCTTCATAGGTCTGCTGGCTCGGTTGGAGAAAGGTAATACCGTACGCGTCGAGGGTCGAAGGTTATAACAAGAAACAGGCCGCATTTCTTCCACGTCTCATGCCGGCACGAGTGAAACCGCGGCTTATTTCCTTATTATCCCAAATGCGAAATAAAAAACCCCAATTATTTGATGGTCATCTTTGGTGCGATGTCATAAGAACGTTTTTTTAGATGATTTGGCTAACATTTCATCCAGCACTTCATGAACAAAATATTCAATTCCTGCTGCACCTGAACTACGCGGTCCTGCCACATTCAGTATTGCAATCGAGTTTGTTTCGAAGAAAATCCTGATCCATTCAGGCCACTCATTGCAGCGAAAAACATGCAAGCAAGGCCGACTGATTTTCTGAGCCCATTCCTGTGTAAACCGTGATCCGCCAGTGAGTTCCGCCGCTGGCGTGATGATCAGCGTGGCATCGCTGTCGCGCACGTTCCATTTTGTACGCTGCCGGTAGTCGCGCTGCGGCGTTTCGTGCAGGCAATACAAATTGGGGATCACCCCGTCTTCTGCGCGCCGCCCAGCCGGGCACCAGCCGCCCTGTTGGATATTGTTCGCTATAGCCCAATCCAGCGCGGCGCGGTCGGCGCCCGTCTGCCCGCCGGATATGATTCTCTGAATCAATGCACTTCAGCTCGTCTTGAGCTTAACCGAAAAATTCGCAATTCCAATCTTGAAGAGCAATTTAGCCGCTGAATCAAGTGTCCTGAATTCGCGGGTTTCACGCTTTCCTGTTTCCAGGGGTTTGCCATCAATCACAACCATATAACCATCGGACATGATGGCGTAATGTACCTGCACCTGTTTTACCGCGTTAGCGTCAAGCAGAAGTTTTACTTCACGCTCCATCATGCTTTATCTCCTGTCGATAACGCAGCAGCAGGGGCATGTGCGACCCAAGTCTCAAACAAGTCTTTCTGCTCGGTCATCATGAGCAAATCCCCTGGTTTCACTTGTAAAAATCTGCAAAGCTTTTCCAACACCACGCGATCAAAGCTGTTTACGCGGTCATAGTAGTACCTGTCCAGCGTGGCTCGGGCAATACCCGTTGCGCGGCAAACATCGGCGACTTTGAGTCGCTTGGCTCCAAGAATGGCGGATAGTCGGCAGCTAATCATTTGGGAGGCATTATTAATCGAGGTCGATCAAATAATATCACCACTTGATCAACAGTGCTCGCTCAAACCTCGTTTATTAAGCTGAGTAGGAAAAGTCAAGCATGGACTCAGCGGTAAACACGGGTACTTATCCATGGAAGCAGCTTAAATTTCTTACGGATGGCTGCGTATCGGTTATCGGTCCTACTTACACTTCGTGAAATGCCGCCTATGCTTCATGCCTGGCCACGAGTTTTTACTCTCGCGTCCGACGCCCTGCATGGATAGGCGGCTATTCTTCGCGCTCCCCATTCGAATAGTCCACTTGGCCTATTGCATGGCCTGGGCCTGGAAGCCTATGTTGCACAAATGGGAATCATGAATAACCGGTAAATTAAGGGGACGATAATGAACACTCGAGATGTAACACACGTCTACTTTCGATCTCCCAAACTCCATTACTCCTGATTTTGAACCCACTGAAAATCTTCCTGTTCCTCCTTCCTGCTCTGGCGGGTTGCGCTTCGACAGCGGACGATCACGAACCTGTCAGGATAGAAAATGGTTCAAGTGTTTATTCCCTTACAAGCTTATACGACGGCAGCCCGGAATCAAGGCAAAGGGCTGCCGAATGGCTGGATATCGATGCCAAAAATCTGTGCATGTCTGAATATACGCTTCTTTCTGAGGAATCGATTCCCACCTTCAATCGGATGGGTGCGGTGATATCCTCGCGTCTGGTGTGGGAAATAAAATGCCAGGGCACCGGAGGGGAGCCGCCGCCAGGTTAAGGCCGCCCCTTGCTTCTCCCGTGCGGTAGCGCACTGAATGCGCGGATTAACATGACGTATCGTTGGTACACAGCAATATTGCTGGCGAGATCAAGGAGCAAGTGATGAATTATCTTTCAACATCGGAAAAGGGGGCGGCGCATTCTTTGTCTTCCGTCGGGGTGGCACTAAGTATCGCCGGGTTGGTGCTGGCGTTTTTTGCATCGAATTTGGTTCATGCCCAGCAAGGGCCCATGGACAGCCCCGTGCCTGGGCAATCTGCGGGTGATCAATACAAGCGCGGCGAAACGCCTACAGGGCAGGAATACGGTGTTATCAAAAAAGGCGAGCCCCATAAAAGTGACGCGGCAACAAAAAAAGGGGATCGCAAAGGAAGCAGGGACGAAATGAAAAACGAGCCCAAATCCAGCACGGATTCAACCGTTGATCGAGATAAAAGGGAGTATTAAGAAGGCGCTGCCCCCGACCGCCTCGGCCATTATTAATCGCCTGGCCGTTATACACCTGAAGCTTCAAGGTCAAAATACAAGGAGATATAAAAATGATAAAAACTATTTCCGCCTCCATTATTACCTGTTTCATAGCTGTTTCCAGCTTTGGTGTTGCGGCGGGAGAAAAAGCGCCGGTTTCGGACAAAGATCGTGAGATTCACGAGCAGGTACCGGGCAAGCTGGATGGTAAGAGTCCAAAAAAAATGGATAATGAATATCGCGACAAAGCTGGCCCCGGCTTAAAAAAAGATCGTGAGATCAGGCTTGCGGAAGTACCTGCCAGCGTCAGGCTTGGACAAGGGTTGGGCTGAAGTACAAATGTGATCTATGAAAATTGCCGCTGGCATATAGCTTCATGCAAATGCTATCTGTGTCATCTGGTTTTCTTTTTTTGAAAATAAAACCCGGAAGGCCGATTATCATCTAATTCGCATAACGGGGGGTAACCCGTGCGTCGCGTTGGCTTTGTGAGCTAAACACCACTTAATTTTTTTTAACGCCTTCTTGAAACCTCTCGGAACCTTTCCGAAGAATATGACAACGGCAGTATGCAATGGAGATTGCCCGTAATCAAAGATTTGCTGCATAACGTCTTGCAAAAAGCTCCTGTGGACGGACGAGGGGCGATAAGGATGGAGTTGGACAAGGATAAAATCATGCAATAATAATTGCCTTGTTTCCCCCGGCCTTAGGCCCGTCGACATCAATGTTCAGCAAGCATCAAGGAAACACGCTCAAAACACTTCAAGCATCGTCAATACTGGTTCTTTCCAGCGCTGTTGTACTTGCTCTCTTTTTATGGCAAGGGCATAAGGGCTTCAGCCTGTGGGACGAGGGTTATCTCTGGTACGGCGCGCAGCGCGTGATGCTGGGCGAAGTACCAATCCGGGATTTCATGTCCTACGATCCGGGCCGTTATTACTGGTCTGCCTCGCTCATGAGCTTGTGGGGCGACAACGGCATTATGGCTTTGCGTGGCGCGGTGGCGGTTTTTCAAGTGATTGGACTATTCGCCGGCTTGCTTCTGATTGCTCGAAGTACTAAAAGCCAGAGCTTGGTCTACCTGTTGCTTGCGGCCGGTACGCTTGCGCTATGGATGTTTCCGCGCCATAAGCTGTTCGATATTTCACTGTCCATTCTGCTGATCGGTGGGTTGACCTTCCTGATTCGCAATCCAACCAGCATGCGTTATTTTTTTGCTGGCGCATGTGTAGGCCTGGTAGCTGTTTTTGGCCGCAATCATGGCGTATATGGTGTCATGGGTAGTCTTGGCGTCATGACCTGGCTAACAATCAGGCAAGTGGATCAGCCAGGATTTATCCAGGGGTTTTTGCTCTGGGCTGCGGGCGTAATCGTTGGCTTTGCCCCCGTGCTTCTCATGGTGTGGCTAGTGCCGGGTTTTGCGATCGCCTTTTGGAAAAGCATCCTCTTCCTGTTCGAAGTCAAGGCCACTAATCTTCCTTTGCCTATTCCCTGGCCGTGGACAGCGCAATTCGGCTCAGCATCTGTCGGCGAAGCGATTCGTGGAGTACTGGTCGGCCTTTTTTTTATCGGGGCAATCACATTTGGTGTCATTACAATCGCATGGGTGACCTGGCAAAAATTCAGTCAAAATGCGGTTGCGCCAGTGCTGGTTGCAACCGCATTTCTGGCGCTGCCTTACGCGCATTATGCTTATTCCCGCGCTGATGTCGGTCATCTCGCACAGGGCATTTTTCCATTATTGGTGGGCTGTCTGGCGCTGCTGGCCGCGCAACCCGCCAGGATCAAGTGGCCTGGGGTATTCTTGCTGTGCGGGGCAAGTCTATGGGTGATGCTTGTCTTTCATCCAGGCTGGCAATGTGACACCAGCAAGCACTGCGTGAATATCGAAGTTTCCGGCAGCGAGCTGAACGTTACTCCAGATATAGCGGGCGATGTCCGCCTGCTTCGAAAGCTGGCTGATGAATATGCGCCACATGATCGAAGCTTTGTTGCCACCCCTTTTTGGCCCGGAGCCTATCCACTGCTGGAAAGAAAATCTCCCACGTGGGAGATCTATGCGCTGTTTCCGCGAAATGAAGTTTATCAACAGCTGGAGATCGAACGCATCCGCGCCGCTGACCCCGGCTTTATTTTGATATACGATCTGCCGCTCGATGGGCGAGAGGAGTTGCGTTTCCGTAATACACATCCGCTAATCCACCAGTACATCCTGGATAACTTCCAGCTGTTGCCCGGCTCGCCGGATCCCGCCTACCAGATTTATAAATCGGCGTAATCAGACCTGAAGGCGAAAGCTGTTGCTCTTCGGTTGGCGGAACCCCACGCATTGATCCAGAGCCATCAGAAATCCGTTCCGCGACCCGAAGCGGTCTGTGCAATGCCGTACATATCGATTGCGCCGTTTCCGCTATGGTGATTGGGTAAGCCGTATACTTTTGTGCGAGGAGGTGACCCTTTACAGGTTCTTTTCCCCGATGGGCGTACGTAGAATCATCGCGTTTCTCCCCGTGCATCGGAGGGCGGCCAAGAGGAAGAGGATGACGTCGTGAATATCAAGCAAGCATGGAATTTGGTCAGCGCTTCTTTTTCATCATGGCTCGATGATTATGCGCCGAGCATGGGCGCTGCATTGGCTTACTACACCATGTTTTCGATAGCGCCGCTGCTGCTGATCGTGATTTCAACCGCGGGGCTTGTCTTCGGCGAAGATGCGGTGCGCGGCGAAATTTTTGGTCAACTACGGGGTTTGATGGGCGAGCAGGGAGCCGAGGCCGTGCAGAGCCTGCTTAAAAGTGTCAGCAAGCCGGAAGAGGGCGCGGCTGGGACGATTATTGGAATAGTACTGCTCGTAATCGGCGCGACAACCGTGTTCGGCGAATTACAGGACGCATTCGATCGTA
This sequence comes from Nitrosospira sp. Nsp11, assembly GCF_900142705.1. Lineage (GTDB taxonomy): Bacteria > Pseudomonadota > Gammaproteobacteria > Burkholderiales > Nitrosomonadaceae > Nitrosospira. The sequence continues at coordinate 279,882 of NZ_FRBV01000001.1, read as the reverse complement.
TCTGGCGCGCACCCGGAAAAGATAAGAAAGGAGGTATATGGGCGTTGATCAGGTCGCGTTTGTTGTCTTTTGGCGTTGTACTTGGAATCGGTTTTTTACTGATGGTTTCGCTTGTGTTCAGCGCCGCGGTGGCGGCATTGGGAAAGTGGTGGGGACCTTTATTTTCCGATCTCGAAATGCTGGCGACCGTGGTAAATTTTATTTTCAGCCTGGCTGTTACGATCGTAGCGTTCGCGATGCTTTACAAATTTATGCCAAAGGTCAAAATACACTGGCGGGATGTTTGGGCAGGGGCAACCGTGACGGCGCTGCTGTTTACCGTGGGCAAGCTATTGATCGGTCTCTATATCGGGAAAAGCGCCATTAGCTCAGGATTTGGCGCTGCGGGGTCGCTCGTGGTTGTGCTGGTGTGGGTTTATTACTCGGCTCAGATTTTTCTACTCGGGGTTGAGTTCACCTGGATATATTCTCATACTCACGGATCACGAAAAAACCGGCTACTCTCTAATGCTGGCGCTGAAGTTGCGCCGCACAGAAGCAATTCCATGGAAAACCAGGATAACCGGCTATATCGGTAAATGTTCAGTACTGCCCGATGCTGCGCTCGCCCTGATATCCGATTTGGGTAAGAGAACTTAATAGCTCGGAGGTTTGGCCGACGCTGTTGGTGAGTTCAAAATTCGCTTCAGTCCGTTTTCGGGCTGCCTTTCCCATTTCTATCCGCGCGGATTCATCCGACATCATGGTTACGATATTATTTGCCATGCCGTTCAGGTCGCCAACGCCGTTCAGCAATCCGGTGCGCCCTACCTCGACAATGTCGATTACGCCACCGACATTTGTTGCGATTACCGGCAGCCCCGATGCCATTGCTTCTATTATGGCAAGAGGCATCGCTTCGGAATAAGAAGTCGAAACCACAAGATCGAGAGAGGAATAAACCTGAGGCATATCACTTTGAAGGCCGGCCATGTGAACATAACCATTCAGACCCATATTATCGATGTCATCCTTCAGTTTCTGCCGCATGGGCCCATCGCCCACGAGCACAAAATGATATTTTTCACATTTCTTATGGACCATGCTGGCAACTTGTACAAATACTTCCGGACCTTTTTCATGTGACAAGCGCCCTATAAATCCAATGAGTGGGGTTGCAGGGGAAACATTAATAATGGAATGGAGATAATCCGTCTTGGCCATAGGATGGAAAATTTCCGTATCAACTCCATTTGCAATAAACCGCAATTTACTCGCCGGAACGCCGAGGTTCAATGCATGAAAATAGGCCGATTTCGCAACTACGCAGATATGGGTTTGCATCAGCTTATGCACTTCAAAATCACGTATATGCAGATAGCGGCCATGAATTGTTGCCAATGCTGGCCTCTCGGTTATCCTGCCCAGGATACCTGCGAGCAAATGCGCATTGGGAAGGTGCGCATGTATGACGTCTATGGCCTCGGCGCGTATCAGGCTAACCCCAAGCTGGAGGGATTGCCACTCAGGCTCATCAGTCATGGGCGTCGTATGGACACTGCAACCAATATCGCGCAGTTGAGCGGTAAAGCGGCTCTCGGCTATACACAAGCAAGTGACATGAAATGCATCGCCGGGCAAACGCTGTAGCAGCCGCAGGACGTAATTTTCCATTCCGCCGACGATGGAGCCTCCAATAATCTGGAGCAGGTTAATCGGCCGTTCCGTAGTGGATATTATTTTCATGTCAATTTATCCCCAGCCAGGCGGCCGCTGTCCCCCCCATAATTCGTTGGCGGCTGCGTTTGTCTATATCGAGGCGCTCCAGCAAGTCTGAAACGTCACTGATGCGGCTTTTAATCAACTCGCCGCTACATGGCAAAAATACATCGCTGCCGAATTGCAACAATTCGGGTGTCAGGACCGCGATTGCCTTTCTCAGCACTTCCAGACGGTAAACCGGAGGCGCACCAAATGAAACGTCGAAGCGAAACTGGCTGTTATCAGGTGGCACGCCATTAATAAGATCAATCAAACCGACAGCATTTGCCTCATCGGACCATGGCCATCCGAGGTGAGCCAGGGTAACGCGTAAATCCGGATGATCCCGTACAGCTTCATAAAACGCGGGGCGGCAGAAACGGCCGGATTTTCCATCAATGAAAATTCCGCTATGAAACAGGATCGGTATTTTCAGGCGGGATGCCGCTTCATAAATGCGATGTGCGCAATCATCATAGGGGTACCAGCCCGCAGGAACCATTTTTAGACCGGTAAGGCCAAGGTCATGCGCATGGCGCAAATCTTCAGATGCATTGTCGAGCGAAGGATTGACCACTGCGAATCCGATCAATCTGTCCCTGTGGTGGGCGATGAGCCGGGCGAGATACTGGTTGGCGGACCGTAGCGTGGTCCTGTCATGCAGCGAATAATTTCCGCTTAAAAATGGCGCAAGTAAAATTGCCTTGTCGACTGCCGCCGCATCCAGGGCCTGTAGAACATCGTCTACCTGTTCTTCGCCAGAACAATGGATGTGGGCGTCTATTATCATGTTTAAAAATAAGTCACGGCTATTCCGCCACGCAAATTTTCTCTATGGGTCTCAGTTGCTTGACTGACTCCGCCGCTTTTTTTCCCGCCAGAAAAGCGTGATCGGAGTTGTAATATTCCCACTCGCTGTAGCGGCCAGCGAGGATAATATCGTGTTCCGAAAGCCATCCCTTGATCGTTTCAACGTTTTGTTTTCTGACGTGATCATATACGACGTAAGCATATGGCATATCAATCGTGTTTGCAGTCACCAGTTTATCGCCGCGAGTCAATATTCCGACGTTGATGCAATCCTCTACGCACCGGTCGATCAGCGCCTGCCCCTCTACTGGAAGCGGTTTGGCTGGCGAGTAGGATATTTCGCATGTAAGGCCGAATCCGCCCGGTGGATTGCAACCGGGGCTTGCATTACCCTGAAGAAAAATACGGTGGAAAATCGTATCTTCAGGATAGTAAATCCAGTGTTTGTCGGTAATGTTTTCGCGACCAATGCCGAGATTGACGCAGCGTACCGATACATGGCGCAACGCAGCCGCAGCGTCTCTGACCCGTGGAGGCGCGTCGTCGCCTATACGGTGGATGAGCTCAGGCAACGGCATGGTACTGATCAGATTCTCATATCGATAACGCCGCCCATCGCCGAGCGTAATCAAATGCTGATCCGGTGATATGTGAACGACATCGGCATTGAGTTCAATGGCGCCTTTAATATGGGGAATAAATCCGGACATCATTGCTTGAAAACCTCCGCGCAACGGGTAGCCGAAGCGTGCATTGGGCCCCATCGGCTTGGCGACAGGACGCAGGGCCCCTTCAATTATTTCTTCCAGATCCGGCAAGGGAACGCGGCCTCCAAGCCATGACGTTTCCATTTCCGCCAAAGGCACCGTCCAAAGCTTTTTGTTGTAGGGGATGGCAAAATGTTTCGCTATACCCGAGCCCCACATCCGGTAAATGAAATCCTCGAAATTTTCCGATCTGTTTCTTGTCACGGCCGCTTCATCAGATGACGACGTTGTGCCAGCTTCAAGCGTAGTTCCGTCAGCGCAACAGTCGGATAGCACTGCGGCTGCGCCATCTACCGCTTGGCAAGCGCTCGTTACCGGTTTGGATCCAGAATTCTTCAAGGCACCATAGCGTGATTCGATTGCCCCAACAATACAGTCTTTGATTACAGCGGGCGGCAGGCCGTGCAGGGCGCCCTGGAAGGGATAACGGGTATGGACACCTTTGCTGTAGACCCAGGCTTCACGATTCTGCCAGTGGACGTTGTTGCCAAGTAAAATCTTGTAGAGCTGGTGGACATAGGCATCGTTCGAAAACATGATGTGTCCAGCGTGATCAAAGGTAAAGCCTTTGTCCTCGATCGACCGGCACCATCCTCCGACTATCGGGTTCTTGTCCAGCAACAGGGTCTCTTCGTCAAGGTGATAGGCAGCGCTCAGTCCGGTGGGGCCCGCACCGATAATGACGCATTTTTTGTTTTCCGCCAACGCTGGCTGAACAATGTGGCGAATAGGCATATTCAGCTCTACCTGTGACCGTGCGATGCCCATCGACTCTTCTTTCTGTGCACTCGCGAGTTGCATCAGCTCGTGCATTTTTTCCGCTGTCCTATTCCAGGACGTTGCCGAAACCATTTCCCTCATCCTGACAACTGTTCTTTTATGCTCTTCGGGCGTGGTCAGTAACGCATTCTCACAGGCTTTGATAAAGGCCAGCGGCGTTTCCGCGATTGTTACAACCTCTCCATAAAGCGCCACAACGTCAGTGACCGCCGTGCTCACTATAGGCAGTTCGGCTGTCATGTACTCGAGCGTTTTCGTGGGGCTTATAAAACGGGTCGATTCGTTCAGTGCAAACGGTAGTAGACAGACATTCCAGCCAGCCAGAAAATGTGGCAGCACTTTGTACGATTGCTGCCCCAAATAATGGATATTATGACGACGTGGTAGCGTGGATGGATCTATTTTTACGATCGGTCCGACAAGAATGATGTGCCACTGTGGATGTGCATCAGCAACTCGCCCGATGAGTTCTGTATCGAGACGCTCGTCTATTACCCCATAATAGCCCAGCCTTGGCCCGGGTATATCCTCGTGTGCGGGGTGTGCATTGCTACGGTCGCGTGCCTGTTCAAAGTGCGCCGTATCGACACTGCTCGGGAAGCAGTGGACGTTTTTGTGACGCTCCCGCTTTGCACGATGAAGGCTGGGACCTCCGGTGAAAACAATGTCGGCCACTTTCAGCAATGCATTCTCGCGCTGAAGCATCTGCTTGGGAGGATTCTTGAAAGCGGCGAGCTCATCCATGCAGTCGTAAATCACCAGGGAGGGGTTTAACTCCTGCAATAACGGCAACGCCATAGGAGTGTAGAACCATGCCATATGTTCTTCATCGATACCGACCGACTGGCGCATCAGCTTGATCAGGTGCGGCAATTGCTCGTCATGAAAGCCGGGCGCCGCAACCGGCGTGTGAGGTTTGAGTACGGTTACGTTCGGGCTGGGCATGGATGTTTCGAGGAAACTGTCATGCTCATGAAAAATCGGCTCTTCAATGAAGACAATTTTGTAATTTTCCGCCAGTCTGGACAGGAGATGCTGTGGCCGTTGGTATACAAAATCCCAGCGGAGGTGGGAAAAAACAATAATGGTCGTCATTGCGGCTCCTTGGTCGTCAGGTGGGGTTTGAGTTGGAAAATGATGCGGGAAGACGCATGTAATCGAAGCGCCTTCGCGGTATGTGCGCGCGATTCGATTGATGAAAAATCGACGTGCCCATCTTTCTCTACAGCTCGCCAATCGACGCTCTCGCGCACAATCCCGATCTCAAAATCCGCAAGCAGTAAATAGTTGTCATATGCGAGTTTCGGATGCTGCGTCGAGTTATTAATGACAAAGACAGACCTGTGCCGTTGACGTGATCCGCACCCTCATAGCCTGCCTGCCAATAGGATTGAAATATGCGGTTATTTATCATCGTCTTTCACACCATGCATATAAGATCCATCGGTCGATGTTTGTCACGCCATGCCTGAAGTCGCCTGAATCCACCTGAAGCCGATTATTGCCATTGCTCATGCTGATATCCGATCATGCGCTGGGGCTGGACAGGGGCGATGCTGTCATGATCGAGGTTTTTATAGACGACCACTGTGCGATAACGTACATTCTTCTCAACTCAGGCATTTATAGGTTGTGGCCCAACCTTGCCCCTTATGTGAGCACAGCCGTGCACGTGCGAACTGCATGGCAACACCTGCCAATTTCCTTTAAGTCTGACAGGGTGCTAGGGTGTAAGAACAACTTTGCGGCAGTCGTCCTCTTTCTTGTCGAAAATCTTATAGGCAGCGGCGGCTTGAGCAAGGGGCATACGGTGACTGATGATGGCATCAGGGTGTAATTTTCCCGATTCGATGTGGTCTAGCAGTTCGGGCAGAAAACGCTGCACATGAGTCTGGCCCATCTTGAATATCAAGCCTTTTTCAAAAGCGTCGCCAAACAGGAATCCATGTATGAAGCCCGCATAAACCCCGGGCACGCTGACCGTACCTCCACGGCGTACGGCAGCAATACATTGACGTAGTGCGACTCCACTGCTGCCCTCAAGCTTGAGATTGGTCATGACGGTTTCCAGCGCGCTGCCTTTCGCTTCAAAACCGATGGCGTCGATAGCAGCATCGACACCCCTGAATGAGGTATTGTCGATAATAACTTCAGCAGGATCGACCTCATCAAAATTGATGGGAAAAATGCCATATGTTTCGCGGGCAAATTCGAGCCGGTACGGATGATGGTCGATCATAAAAATTTTTTCCGCACCCAACATGCGAGCGCAGGCGGCTGCCATCAACCCGACAGGGCCGGCGCCAAAGATAGCAACACTTGATCCAGGACCGATACCGGCATTAAGTACGGCTTGATAACCGGTCGGCAGAATATCGCTCAAGAATAGGACTTGTTCGTCAGCTAGCGTTTGGGGAACCTTGATCGGGCCGACGTTGGCCTTTGGCACGCGCACATATTCCGCCTGACCGCCAGGGACGCCTCCGTACAGATGAGTATAGCCAAAGAGCGCCGCGCCTGAGCGCACGTTCTTTTTGTTCATGATTGCGCCGCGATCCGGATTCGTTGTCTCGCATGCTGAAAATAACTGCTTTTCGCAAAAGAAACATTCGCCACAGGCAATGACAAACGGCACAACTACCCGGTCACCCTTCTGTAGCACGGTCACCTCGGATCCGGCATCGACAACTACCCCCATAAATTCGTGGCCCAGGATATCGCCATCCTTGAGCTCGGGCATTTTCCCTCGATATAGATGTAAATCCGAGCCGCAGATCGCGGTAGCCGTAATTTTGAGAACGACGTCGTCCGGTTCCTGGAGTATCGGATCAGGTACGGTATCCACCCGAACGTCGTAACTTCCGTGATAGGTAAGCGCATGCATCCGAGTTCTCCTTCCTGGCGTTTTTCGGGAAAAAAACCGGGTGACCGGTTAGTAGGGCTCCGGCAGGCGAACCCTATTTGATCACGGGAGCGCCGGGTGGGACCCTTGAGGCTTCTTCCGGGCTTATTCTTCCGTCACGATCTATGTCGGCGGCGTCTCTATTTGCCCGATTCAATTTATCCTTTACTGGGTCAGTGCCCGTAATTATTCTGGAGTCCGGTTGGCTCCCTGATACGGGTGGATATGGAGTGGGGACACCCTGTCCCGGAACTGGCTGTCCGATAATATTGCTGTTTTGTCCGGGCGGCTGCCCAACGATGGAGCCCCCGGGTCCCGGTGTAACCTGAGCATAAGCCAACCCCGACACGAGGAAAAACGCACCTGCGAGTATCGAGGGGGGAGTTGTAAATAGTGAATAGCGTTTCATGATTGCTCCTGATTTTAGCGAAATGGCAAAATGGCAAAACGGCGATAAGACGTTACGCCGGAGCTTCCTTGTTTTCGGTGCGGCATCGCACTTAGGAAGTACATGAACGTTGGGGAGGCGGTGGGAGGAAATGATCCTATAGGGAACGAGAAACGAGTTTCCCGGATATTACAGGCGCATCAGCGAGTCGATGGCTGCATCCAATAGCGGTTTGCTCGCTGCTGCAACGATGCGTCCATCTGAATTCAGACCAGGCTGGCGACCTTTCCAATCGGTTATCCATCCGCCGGCGCCTTCTACAATCGGGACAACGGGTAAGTAGTCATAGGGTTGAAGACCCGTTTCCACAATCAGATCACAATACCCCGAAGCCAGCAGCCCGTACGCATAGCAATCGCAGGTGGGGTGCGCGATTGCAACATGTCTGCTTAGCGTATCAACGGCATTTCGTTCATCGGGGCAGGTAAAATGTGGCGAGGGCGTGGCGTACAGTCGTGCCCGCTCAATAAGGTGACAACCGCTGACTGTGGCCGAACAGACATTGAGCCTGTTGTTGAATCTTGTAAATTGGCCGTCTCCTGCCCATTGTTCTCCCATCGCCGGGACATCGATCAGCCCGATAACAGTTTCGTCTTCATGCATCAGGCCAATGAGCGTGCCGAAAAGAGGGTTTCCCATGACGAAACTTTTTGTGCCGTCGATAGGATCGAGAATCCAACTGTAATTGCTGCCTCGCACCTTCCCGTATTCTTCGCCGATAATGGCATGATGTGGATATCGCTGGTGAATCACCTGGCGAAGGGCGCTTTCGATTTCGTGATCCGCCGCTGTGACCGGGCTCCTGTCGGCCTTGCACATAATGTCCAGAGGCGCGCGAAAATACCGAAGCGCGATTGGACGCGCGATGTCAGCCAGAAGTTGAGCGAACGCCAACGCCTGTTTGCTTTGTAAATCGTCTGGGTTTCTCGTCATAGAGCTTCTTTCCCAATCTGAACGCGCGTTTTTGCAGTTTCACGCGGCGAGGTTCTATGAGCGCGTCCAATTTCTTTATCACATCGCCATCAATCGCGGCGTAGGCGCCGCGTGCGGTTTCCTGTGCCAGCATAGCGAACTCGTGATCGTCCCCTAGATAGTCAGCAAGCCGGTCGGCCCGCTTCAGGATTTTTACCATCGTGCCTCTTTTCCGGTCTTTTTTGGCGGAATGAAGCCCATCCATCGCGTTAAGTAGATACTTGACTTGCTTTCGCCATTCATGAAGCGCTTCTGTAGTGGGGACGATTTTCGCTTCAGCATAGGCTTTGCGACCCTTGCGATAGATGCGCCGCAATCCCGGGTCAATGGTCGAGGAATTGATAGACGAGAAATCCCCCTGTTTTGCCAGGTCGAGGCTATCCTCAAGTTGACGTATGCAGTTTCCCAAATCGGCTGATTTACCCTGGGGATGGAGGTGGCGTCGCGCCTTTGCCAGGTTCCCATGTAATATTTTTTGGAGTGGAGCAAGCTCAACCCCTTGCAATTCGTCGATATATCGAGCATGGAGTGAATCAAATGCCTTGATCAATGATCTGGCATCACGCAACGGGGATAGAAAACGCCCTGCATCCCGCAGGCCGGCGTTTTCCGCCTGGTAAGTCGGTTTGCTCATTCCGTCCTGCAGCAGCCGAAGATCGGCCCGTGCCTTTTTCAAGGCTTTCCGTGCGTCGTGAATGGCTTCGTCCGAGATCGGCTGTGGTGCTTGCAGGCGCTCCAGCGCTTCGCCGACCGACGTACGCAGCAGTTTTTCGGCCGGATGCCCCGCTGTCTCGGACTGGATGGACCGATTTGCGGATTTCATTGTTTCTGCTCGCGCTTGTAACGCTGCTCGGCGTTGGCCAACGTTTCTTCTGCCACTTTCGGACCCCCGCGTTTAATGGGCTTGTATTCACGCCCCTGCACACGGTTATACGATATAAAAAAATGCTCTATTTCAGTTATCCAGCCGCTGGGTAAATCATCAATGTGCTCAAACAGGGGGGGATTTGCCGGAGTGACCGGCACGGCGAGGAGCCGATCATTGCGTATCGTTTTATTTTTCTCCGTCTGCTCACCGGATATCGTGCCGATCAGTTTGCCTGTCAGGAGGCATCCCGGAAAGCTTGGAGCGTCGCCGATCACAAGCACGTCGAGCGCGTCGCCATCTTCTGCGCTTGTCATTGGAATGGAGCCAAAATCAAAAGGGAAAGAGGCGCCAATTGGGAGAATTCGGCTCAAGCGGAAGCACCGCGTTTTCTCGTCATACTTGAATTTGTTGCGGCTGCCTTTCGGCGTATCGACAATGATGTTGACAAGGCCTGACTCGGTTCTTGGCTTCAGGGTAAACAGAGAGTCATTCATGTGATGCTCCTTTCCCATTTGATTTTCAAGATGAATCCGTCATACACCTGAACATGCTTGACCGTAGGACGTAGCTTGCTTCTGCTAAGTAACTTTTTTTCCCGCTGAACTACCGGGGACCGGCTGCGCTTCCTGGTTTTCGTGCCGTAACACGCTGATTTCACCATCCTCTTCAAGACAAGCGATTTTTATTTCATCGAGGTTCTCGATGCCTTGTTCGCGCAGTTTAGATTGTAATTCTTCCACCGTAATCAGCTCCTGCCGCATGGCTTTACGCTGCATTTTGCCATTTCTGATGACAGCGAGCGGAGGCGGCTGGATCAGACGCCGCAAGCCGGGGAAATGAAAGCTTATCCAGTCGAGGACATAATTCCAGCCGGCAAGGGTGGCAACTAGGATACAGCCATCGGTAATCGAGTCATAACCGCCGGACATGCCATTACTGGCGGCATCCGCGATAAGGACAAGCAGCATCACATCCGTTATGGCAATAGCGCCGATATCGCGGCGCAGCAAGAATCTGAACAGAAAAAAAATGAACCAATAGATGACGGTCCCGCGTACAAAGATTTCGACCGGATTTACTGAGAAGCCAAAGAGTTCAGACCAATCGACCATTTAGATTAACGGAAGGATTACCGGCACGCTTGCCGTCAATACTTTAGTCCCCTGAAGATTTTGAAAAAAAATTGCGTTTATTATTGTTCACCAGCAAGCAGTCGCTCCACCGCTTCCTGCGCTCCGATAGCGCCTGACCGAACCTGTTTCATCCGTTTGATGCTGCTCTTGAACGATAGGACTTCGACAAAAATTCCTCAGTACGATAACGCACATTCTGCATGCTTATCTTCAGGTAGAGTGGAATGGATGAGGGATGAGCTAATGTAGCGTTGCAATACACACAGCTGTGAGTGCCGACGTTCCAGATCGTGATGGCAGCCGAAGCGGAATTCGGAGCTGAAAGCCGTAAATGGACGTTATTTGAGCTCAGCCCGCTCAACTGGCGTGTCGGAAACGAGCTTTTTTGGGAAGCTCAGCGGTGTTTGTCGGACGACTTGTAATGGCCTACTAAAGCTGTCGCGGCCAATTCGAGCGCGAAAGTTCCGTAAACCATGAGCAAGGAGCGCTGTGATAGCCGGTGCTCAAACCCGGGCGTAAGCCGTTTGGGCGTAAAGTGAAAGTCGACCGCGTAAGCCGCGGCGGCAGTTATGACAGCGGGCGCCAGTGCACCTGCGACCCTTTCGGCCGGGCCCATTCGCTGACGCAGCTTTTCATACCAGAGGGCCCAAAAGACCGATGCTGCATGATGTATTGCATAGCCCACGATTGTGTATCGCAGACTAAAGCGGTCCTGGTAGGGCGCGTGTCTTCCCCATATCCACTGGCTCGGGCCATTGATAGGAGCAGCCGTTTTGCCTAATTCAGCCTTGCCAAGAATTGAAAGTGCAATGGTTGATGCAATGCTCGCGATGGTGCCGGAAACCAGGCCTTCACGAATTGATTGACCCCAGTTTCTTTTTGTAGATCGATCCATGGCTGAAACTATACTTTATTTCGTTTTCGTTATGATATCTCGCTTCAAAAAAATCTTGGCTGGATGCTTCCTTGAATAATCGCGCCAGCTCAGCTATTCGACAATGCCTACTATTTTGATCACAGGCGCGACCGGGTTTATCGGAAGCCATCTGGTTGGGGCGCTTGCCGATATGGGACACAAAATTGTTTGCGGGGTGACATCCACGCCACCGGAAAGTCTGGGCGGCTTTGCTTATATCACAAACGATTACACTCGTGACTTCGATGTGGACGTCTGGAAAACACGACTAGCGGGCGTCGACGTGGTGATCAATGCGGTAGGCATATTACGGGAACATGGCCGGCAAACATTCGACGCGCTTCATGATCGGGCCCCGCGAGCGCTTTTCGCAGCATGTGCCGCTGAGGATGTCAAAGTCGTGCAAATCTCTGCCCTGGGTGCGGATGAGAAGGCGCGCAGCCGTTACCACCTCAGTAAAAAGGCCGCGGACGACGCTTTGTTCGCCTTATCGAACAGGTCCGTGATAGTGCAACCGTCGCTCGTATATGGAGCTGGCGGCGCGAGCGCGAGAATTTTCAACCTAATCGCAAGTTTGCCTGTTATTCCTCTGCCCGGATCGGGTGACCAGCAAATACAGCCAATTCATATCGATGATCTCACCGAGGCCGTGGTGGCACTGGTTCAAGCCGATCGATATATCGGCCAGCGTATTCCTCTCGTGGGCCCGCGACCCCTTTCCCTGGAGCGCTATTTAAGCGAACTGCGGCTTCTGATGGGGCTGGGCCCCGGCACATTTTTGCGTATTCCCGCAAGTTTCGTCGATACGGCTGCGCAGGTGGGCACTTGGCTGGGAAAGGGCTTGCTGGACGTGGAGACATGGCAGATGCTCAAGCGGGGTAATACGGCGGATCCGGGGCCAACTCGAGCGCTTTTGGGTCGGGATCCTCGACCGGTTAGCGAATTCACGTCCCACTGGGGTGTGGAAGGGCTACGGATGTCAGCGCTTATGAGCTGGCTACAACTTGTATTGCGCTTTGCTCTGGCGGCGGTATGGCTGGTTGCTGGGGTCGTATCGATGGGAGTTTATCCGGTAGAGGAGAGCTATGCTCTGCTCGCTGCGGTGGGAATCACGGGCGGCCTCGCACCTGTGGCGCTCTACGGCGCCGCTGCGATGGATATTGCTTTCGGACTGGGAACATTATTCCTGCGGCATCGCAAGTTTCTGTGGATAGCACAGGTGAGCCTCATCGGCCTTTATACCGTTACCATCACTTTTTTTCTTCCCGAATTCTGGTTGCACCCCTTTGGTCCATTGATAAAAAACCTGCCTATTCTTGCGGTCATTTTGTTGTTGTATGAACTGGAGAAGCGATGATGGATTATGTTACCGCAAAGTGGCTGCATATCCTTTCTTCAACATTATTATTCGGCACGGGCATAGGCACAGCCTTCTATATGTTTCACGCCAGCTTGACGAGGGATCCCCCGATCGTGGCCTCGATCGCCAAAAATGTTGTTACTGCCGATTGGTTGTTTACCGCAACGACAATTATTATCCAACCCGTCACGGGTTTCTATCTCGTTTACCTCGCGGACATTCCTCTCACCAGCCGGTGGATAATGTGGTCGATAGGCTTATACCTGCTTGCGGCTGCTTGCTGGCTCCCGGTAGTCTGGTTGCAAATAAATATGAAGCGTTTGGCGGTTGATGCCAGTAAGGGAAAGATCGATTTACCCGCTTTGTATTGGCGCTACTTCCGATGGTGGGTTGCGCTGGGTATTCCGGCATTCGTTGCGCTTGTTGTCGTGTTCTATTTAATGGTAGCCAAGCCGGTATAAGTCTGTTTCCGACGCCTGCGAGGTTATGCTCCAGCATTAGGCAGAGTCGGTAGGTACCCAATGACAGCTGCCAAATCTTAATAGCATATTCTGAAACCTTGCGTGTGGAGCGACGGGAAGATGAGTGATCGATGGACGATAATTGCGTAATTCATGAATGTTCCGTCGCGCTCCTCCTGATTGACGTAATCAATGATCTGGAGTTTGACGAAGGCGAGAAGCTCGTCGAGTACGCCATACCCATGGCGCGGAACATCGCACGGCTTAAGCTTGAAGCAAAAAAGCGCGGCATTCCCTGCCTGTACGTCAATGATAACTTTGGTCAATGGCAATCCGATTTCAAGCATCTGGTGGCACGTTGTGTAAGCAATGGAGTACGGGGAGCGCCGATAGCCCGTGAGCTGGTTCCCCAGCAAGACGATTATTTCGTGCTCAAGCCCAGGCATTCGGGTTTTTTCCAGACGCCTTTGGACCTTCTGCTCCAGAGCTTGCAAACGAAGAAGTTGATTCTCTGCGGACTTACGACCGACTCTTGTGTTTTGTTTACCGCCAACGACGGGTATCTGCGGGACTTCGAAATTTTCGTTCCTGCGGATTGCTGTGCTTCAGTGGCTAAACACAGACATATCGATGCGCTTGGACAGATGCGCAGGACATTAAAGGCGAACACCACAGCATCTCTCCAGATCGACTTTGAACAGTTATTCCGGAAAAAAATTCTCATGAAGGGCAGGGATCACAATAAGTGATGTAACCCTGAGCAAGCGTTAAACGCTTAAGCGCCCACGCGGCGTTGAAACCGCCAAATTTACTTTCGCTGTAAGGTCGTGCCCTGCCGTAAGCGACGAGGCTACCTGCCGCCTTTCTATCTGCGCCAAGCCGCACCAAGACTGAACAATTCCTTGACTAAATGCCCATTTCGTTCTAAATTGCGGTATCCTTTCTCCCCGTAATATCCGTTCTCTTCAGCAGCTATCTTAAAAGGTCACACATCTATGACTTTAGGTCTTATCGACTTGCCGTGGTGGGGGTATATCGCAGTCATCCTGGGTCTTACCCATATTACGATTGCCGGTATCACGATATACCTGCACCGTCATCAGGCGCACCGCTCGCTTGAGTTGCATCCGTTGCCCAGCCATTTCTTTCGCTTCTGGTTGTGGCTTACTACCGGCATGGTGACCAAGGAATGGACGGCAATACATCGTAAGCATCACGCCAAGTGCGAAACCGCGGCCGACCCCCACAGTCCGCAAGTGCTCGGCATCAGCAAAGTGCTGAGAGAAGGATCCGAGCTCTATCGGAAAGAAGCAAAGAACCTGGAAACTTTGGAAAGATATGGCCATGGTACGCCGGATGACTGGCTGGAGCGCAATGTCTACTCCAAGCATAGCGCCAAGGGTATTGCGCTGATGCTGATCATCAATCTTATTTTATTCGGTCCCATCGGGCTGACGATCTGGGCGATACAGATGGCATGGGCGCCCATCATGGCTGCTGGCGTCATCAATGGTGTAGGGCACTACTGGGGTTATCGCACTTTCCAGGCGGAAGATGCCAGCCGCAATATCGTACCTTGGGGGATTCTCATAGGTGGAGAGGAGTTGCATAATAATCATCACGCCTATGCCACTTCCGCGCGTTTATCCAACAAGTGGTACGAGTTCGACATAGGTTGGATGTATATATGCATTCTGCAATCGATGGGGCTGGCCCAGGTGAAGAAGGTTGCGCCCAAACTACGCCTGGATGCCGCCAAGACAACCTGCGATCTTGATACACTGCAAGCTGTTATTTCTCATCGTTACGAAGTGCTGGCAAAATATGCTCAGTTCCTCAAGCATACATTGGCAAAGGAAATTGATCATGTGAAGGACGGGACCGCGAACCTCGGCGTAGATCGTTCTACCCTTAAACGTTGGGTTCTTGCCGACTCCAAGACTTTGCAGGAAGACGAACGTGTCAAGCTGAACTTGGTGCTAAGCAAGACCAGCACGCTTGACAAGCTCTATAAGATGCGAGAGGAGCTTATGGCAGTGTGGCAACGCTCGACCTCCTCCAAAGACGAGTTGGTCAAGCAGTTGGAGGATTGGTGCCACCGCGCCGAAGAAAGCGGTATTGAAGTGCTGCAAAATTTTTCCCGCAGGTTACGCTGCTATGCTGCTTAAGTTGAATATGACGAGCGTTACAAACGTAGCATCAACAAAAAACCCGCCAACGGCGGGTTTTTTTTAGTACGTTCTTAACATCTCTACGCTGCATCCCCTGGAACTTCCTGGCGCAGCCTCCAGCTATGATGTTACTTGAGTTTGGTTTCCTTGTATTTGACGTGCTTACGTACGACCGGATCGAATTTTGAAATTTCGATTTTCTCTGGCTTGGTGCGCTTATTTTTGGTAGTGGTGTAGAAATGGCCGGTTCCGGCCGAAGATTCGAGCTTTATTTTTTCTCTCATGATGGTGTCCTTATATTCCCAAGCCTGAATGCCGTTTTCCGACTTTTAAATGTTGTCCCCGCGTGCGCGCATTCCAGCCAGCACCGCGTCAATACCGTTCTTGTCTATTGTACGGAGCGCTACATTAGACAGGCGCAGGCTGATCCAGCGTTGCTCGCTCTCAACCCAGAACCGGCGCCGCTGCAAATTGGGTAAAAAGCGTCGTTTAGTCTTGTTGTTAGCATGGGAAACGTGGTGGCCGGTCATAGGTTTCTTTCCGGTGACTTCACATACTTGTGCCATGGTGATCCACTCCCAAAATCGGAAAAACCGACATTATATCCCGATTCCAAGGATTTCCTCAAATTATCCTAAACCCGGCAGTTGGACGGGGCGGATGAGCGGTTTTTGCGCCACAGAGCAAGGCGCAACGACGCGGAATGCGACCGCGTAGGGCGGAGCAGTGCCTTCCGGGCGGCCCCGAAGCGGGATGCTGGCGCCTCCTTGCGTGTGGAAAGCGATCGCGGCATTCCCTGCGCTTCCCGATCCCCGCTTCGCGGGGCTCCTCGTGCGACGCTTCGGGGCGCCATTCCATTCCAAGGAGTTGCAACGCAGCGCTGTGCCGTAAAAACTATTCAATCCGCTCCGTAGCGAACTCGCCAAAAAGTGCGGCTCATGGGGTACGAGAAAATTCTTCAACTATAGCGTTTAGTTTACAAATGAGCGGTCAACTGCCGGATCTAGGAATCATATCAGTCCGCGCTCAGCGAATGACATGGCCGTGCCCGCGCCAACGATAAAATGATCGAGGACTTTCACATCTATCAAAGCAAGCGCCTGTTTTAGAGATTGAGTCAGGATTTCGTCGGCTTGGCTCGGCTCCGCAATACCGGAAGGATGATTATGCGCGAAGATAATGGCGGCTGAGTTATGATGCAGCGCGCGTTTTACCACTTCGCGCGGGTATACGCTGGTTTGGGTGAGGGTCCCCTTAAACAATTCCTCGGTCGCAATGGTACGATTCTGAGCGTCGAGAAAAATAGCCACAAAGACCTCATGCTTTTTACCCTGAAGACTGAGGCGCAAATAATCACGTACCGATTTCGGCGAGCTCATGGTGTCGCCACTCTTCAGCTTTTCTTCCAGCGCACGTCGTGCCATTTCCATTACCGCCTGTAATTGCGAATACTTGGCTGGGCCCATTCCTCTTACCTGGCAAAAAGCGTTTTGATCCGCGGCAAATAGCCCTGTCAACCCGTTGAAGCACTGGAGCAGTTCTCGCGCCAAGTCCACGGCGCTTTTTCCGGCCATACCCGTACGCAGGAATATCGCCAGAAGTTCCGCATCGGAAAGATGCGCCGGCCCATTTTTCAGGAGTTTCTCGCGCGGACGCTCGGATTCAGGCCAGTCGGAAATTGCCATGGTAGTGTGAGTGCCAAATGAAAACGTGAAGGTCAGGTGGGAGATCCAAAATCATCGCGGCAGCGAGAGCCGCTCTCTGCAATGAGACGCTGTTTTTAGGTTAAACTCCTTCCTGCTAAAAGTGATCCTATGATTATGACTGACACGTCCTTACAAAGACAAACAGCCAGACGCCTGCTTTTGGGGCTTACCGGCGGGGTAGCCGCATACAAGGCTGCGGAACTGGCGCGTCTCTTGATGCATGACGGCGCGGACGTGCAGGCGGTAATGACCCAATCGGCTTGCCATTTCGTCGGTACGGCAACGTTGCAGGCATTAACCGGTAAGCCGGTGTTTACTGAACTGTGGGACGCGAGCATCGCCAACAGCATGGCTCATATTGATCTTTCGCGCAACGTGGATGCGATACTCATCGCGCCTGCCAGCGCCGATTTTATTGCCAAACTTGCCAATGGTCTTGCTGATGACCTCTTATCGACATTGTGTCTTGCGCGCGATTGCCCCTTGCTGATCGCTCCGGCCATGAACCGGCAAATGTGGGAAAATCCTGCAACTCAACGGAACCTGGCTACGCTGCGGCGGGATAATGTAACAATACTCGGTCCCGCCAGCGGCGCCCAGGCATGCGGAGAGACCGGTATGGGCCGCATGCTTGAAGCGCATGAACTTGCTGAAACGTTGCATTCTTTTTTTCAGCCCAAGCTGTTGCAAGGCAAGCGCGTACTCATCACTGCCGGGCCCACATACGAGGCTATCGATGCCGTCAGGGGAATCACCAATTTAAGTTCCGGAAAAATGGGCTATGCAGTCGCGCGCGCAGCACTTGAAGCCGGGGCGGAGGTTATTCTCATTTCCGGTCCTGTTTGCCTTGATGCGCCTCCAGCGGCGAAGGTCGTCAGGGTGACAAGCGCGCAAGAAATGTTTGAAGCCGTGGAAAATAAAATTTCAGGTGTCGACATTTTTATAAGTGTCGCGGCAGTAGCCGACTACCGCGCCAAAAGCACCAGTAAGCAGAAGACAAAGAAAACCAGTAATAACATTACACTCGAACTGATACCCAATCCTGATATTCTGGAATATGCGGCAGGGCTTGCCGATCCGCCTTTCTGTGTCGGTTTTGCCGCAGAGACGGAAAATCTTGAGGAGAATGCCGAAATCAAGCGGCGTAAGAAAAAACTGCCACTGCTCGCCGCAAACCTGGCCCAGGAAGCGATTGGCTCTGAAGATTGTACATTGACTCTATTCGACGATGCTGGCAAGCATCATTTACCGCGAGCGCAGAAAATAGAGCAGGCACGGCGTTTGATTAAACATGTTTCATTGCTGCAGGAAAAACAAAAAGCGTGAAAAAGATTCTAAGATTACCATGCTAAAGATAGATATTAAGATTCTCGACTCACGTCTGACGCACCAATTGCCGACTTATGCTACTCCCGGCTCCGCTGGGCTTGACCTGCGGGCCTGCACGGAACATGTGATGACCATCGCACCGGGAGAGGCTAACCTCATTCCCACCGGCATTGCTATTCATCTCGCTGATCCAGGACTTGCCGCTATGGTGCTCCCTCGTTCGGGGTTGGGCCACAAGCATGGCATAGTGATGGGGAACCTGGTCGGGCTGATCGATTCCGATTACCAGGGGCAAATATTCGTGTCATGCTGGAACCGTGGGCAGGTACCTTTTCTATTGAATCCGCTGGAGCGGATCGCACAACTGGTCGTGGTGCCGGTGGTGCAGGTTGATTTCAATGTTGTAAATGACTTTACGCATAGCCATCGAGGAACAAGCGGCTTTGGCAGTACCGGCAAACATTAAATCTACCAGCAGTTAACTCCTCATTTTTCAGGCTTGGCACTATGTTTAACAAGGAACTTTTGTCCCATCCGACCTTCTCCTTCGTGATGCATTCTTTACGAAGGGGATGGCACCATTTTTATGGCACATGGCCACGTTATAGTTCCTTGGAATGGGGCGGTCTTTCCCGGTTGTTGCGCGTTGCCAGGCACTCCAAAAATCATACACACCACTCTATCCAACTGCCGGGTTCAGGCTGGCACATTCCTGCGATTTTCTTTGTTTTTCTACTATCGGCGCCGGTCAACGCGGAAATGCCGATACGCCAACTCGGAATTTCAGGTCATACTCTTCGCGTCGAGGTTGCGTATACCGAATCCACCCGCTCAAAGGGGTTGATGTCCCGACAATCCATGGATGATAATGATGGCATGCTATTTATATTCCCGGAGGCCGGGCGGCACAGCATGTGGATGATGAACACGGATATTCCGCTAAGCGTCGCCTTTCTGGATGGAAAAGGGGTGATACTCAACATCGAGGACATGACGCCCCGCACGGCAACGGCGCATGGTTCCGCTGGGGCCGCGAAATATGCTATCGAAACGAATCTTGGCTGGTTTTCGACGAGAAATATAAAGGCAGGTGAGTGGGTCATGGGCCTCGATAAAATGCCGGTAGCGGAATAACCAGCTCTCCGTTGCCGGATTCTACGCCTGCATCCGACTTGCTTTTAACGCATGCCTGGAAGCATTCCTTTCATGCTCCGAAGCATTTTTGCCATTCCCCCTTTACTCATCATTTTCATCATTTTCTGTGCCTGCTCGAATTGCGACAGCAAGCGGTTTACTTCCTGTACGGTAACGCCCGCTCCCGCCGCGATTCGGCGTTTACGTGATGCTTTCAAGATTTCGGGCTTGACCCGTTCCTGGGGCGTCATGGCATTAATGATGCCTTCGGTGCGGCCCATGACTTTATCGTCAATTTTTACGTTTTGGGCGGCCTGGCTCAATTGAGCAGGCAGTTTGTCCATTACGGCGCCCATGCCACCCATATTTCTCATTTGTTGAAATTGCATCTTGAAATCGTTCAGATCGAAGCTTTTGCCCGATTTCATTTTTTTAGCAAGCTTTTCGGCCTCGTGCTGATCTACGCCGCGCTGGGCTTCCTCGATCAATCCCAACACATCACCCATGCCGAGGATGCGTGAAGCCATGCGGTCAGGGTGGAATGCTTCCAGCCCGGTTAATTTTTCCCCTACGCCCGCAAATTTTATTGGCTTGCCGGTAACGTGTAGCACCGACAGTGCCGCACCTCCGCGCGCATCGCCATCGAGTTTCGTAAGGATCACACCGGTCAGCGGCAATGCCTCCGCAAAAGCTCTGGCCGTGTTGACTGCGTCCTGACCCTGCATTGCATCCACTACGAACAGTGTTTCTATGGGATTCAGCAGCGTTTCCAATTCGCGAATTTCTTCCATCATCGCTTCGTCGATGGCTAACCGCCCGGCGGTATCCACGATCATCACGTCGTGGAAGTGCCTGCGGGCAAAATCCAATGCGGCAGCAGCGATTTCTTTCGGCTGTTGTCCCGCTTGAACCGGGAAGAACGATGCGCCCGTTTGCCGGGCCAGAAGCTCCAATTGATGAATGGCGGCGGGGCGATACGTATCACACGAAACAAGCAATACCTTTTTCTTTTTTTGCTCCATCAACCACTTTGCTAATTTGCCGCTACTGGTGGTCTTGCCGGCGCCCTGCAGCCCGGCCATGAGGATGACCGCCGGCGGCACGGTAGACAGATTGATATCGGCAGTTTCGCCTCCCATGAGGGCGATCAACTCCTGGTGCACTACCCCAACCAGCGCCTGGCCTGGCGAAAGGCTGCCTACTACCTCCTTGCCGACCGCCTTTTCCTTGACGCGTGCAATGAACTCCTTGATCACCGGCAAGGCTACGTCCGCCTCCAGCAACGCCATTCGCACTTCGCGCAGCGCTTCCTGTATATTCGTTTCGGTCAGTCGCGCTTCACCCCGCAGGGTCTTGATGACTCCGGAAAGCCGGCTGGTAAGATTGTCGAACATGCAAAATGCCTCTCAAGAAAATTTGGTGTAGACTAACTGGCAGTCCCAATTTAATCTGCTATATAAATGTCAGGTATTCTAGCCTATCTCGTCGCCTCCCTGCTGTATGGACTGATCGGTTGGCACTTCTGGCGCACCAGGTGGAATGCGCCCACAAAATCCGGAGGCGGCGATATTATAGCGCCGGGAAGGGAGCGTTATGCCATTCTCGCCCCGCTGGCGCTGCACGGCTATACGCTTTATGAATCCGTGTTCGCAGGCATCGGGTTGAGCTTCGGGGTGGGCAGCGCAGTTTCCGCCATCGTTTGGCTTACTGCCATAATCTATTGGGTATCCGGCTTTTTCAACCGGCTCGAAGGGTTACAAACCCTGATCGCGCCGGTGGCTGCGGTGGCGGTACTGCTCCCGCTGGTTTTTCCTTCCCTGCGGCCTTTGGCCAATACTGAACTACCCGCTTTCAAGGCGCACATTTCCATCGCAATGCTGGCATACAGCCTTCTTACCATTGCCGCACTCCATGCGCTGTTAATGGCAGTGGTGGAGCGTCGCTTGCACCAACCGACCATGCCTTCGGTGCTGACGAATCTACCCCCGCTCCTTACGATGGAAACGTTGTTGTTCCGCGTCATCTGGGTAGGTTTCATACTGCTCACGCTGACGCTCATCAGCGGTGTCGTATTTTCGGAGGAGATATTCAGCCAGCCAGTCAAATTCACCCACAAGAATCTGTTTGGTTTTATTTCCTGGGGTGTGTTCGCAGCCCTGCTGGCGGGGAGGCAGTTTTATGGCTGGCGCGGACGCATTGCGATTCGCTGGACACTGGCCGGATTCATTATTTTGCTGCTGGCATATCTCGGCAGCAAATTTGTGCTGGAAGTGATATTGCAGCGCTAACAGTACTTGTATGCCGAAACGAATGTCATTGGTTATAAAGTGCTGGCTTGGAAGTCGCAAAAGCCGTCAGAGTTGTAGCTGATGCTTTCTTCCGCATCTGAATTTTTTCAACTTGCATAAAGGCGTTTCTCTTGGAAGACATGCCGCTGTATGTGCTACTGATAGCACTGGCTGTTCTATTGATTTTATCTGCATTTTTTTCCCTTTCCGAAACCAGCATGATGGCAATCAACCGTTATCGGTTGAAGCATCTCGCGAAACAGGGACATCGGGGCGCCCGCCTGACCACCCAGCTATTGTTGAATACCGATAGACTGCTGGGGGTCATCCTGCTTGGCAACAACCTGTTGAATGCCGCCGCTGCGACTGTGGTGGCCGTGATTGTTTCCGTTTCATTCGGTCATAGCGATCTGGCCCTGCTTTTGGGAACGGTAAGCGTCACTTTTGCTATCCTGGTATTCAGCGAGATTACGCCCAAAGTCATCGCGGCTGCTCACCCGGAGCGGATCGCGCTGGCTTCGAGTTACGTGCTGACACCGTTGCTGAAGCTATTTTATCCCGTAGTCTGGTTTGTCAATCTGTTCGTGCAGGCGCTGCTTACTCTCCTGCGCATAAGGCCCAGGGCGGATAACGCGACGCAGAAACTCAGCCTGGAAGAGCTTAAAACGCTGGTGCTGGAAGCGGGGCACTTCATCCGGAAAAAACACCAGAGCGTATTACTTAACTTGTTTGACCTCGAAACCGTTACCGTTGACGACGTCATGGTGCCCCGTGGCCAGATCGAGGCGATAGATCTCGACGCGGACGATGAAACCATTCACGATCAGTTACTCACCTGTTATCACACCCGTTTGCCTGTATACAGGGGCACGCTTGACAACGTTGCCGGTATCATTCACGTCCGCAAGGTGCTGAATCAGATGAGAAGTGATGACATCTCAGCCGCAACACTCGAAAAAATCATGCGTGAGCCCTACTTCATCCCATCCGGCACGCCCCTGTTTTCACAGCTACAACTATTCCAGGAAAACCGGGAACGGGTCGGCCTCATTGTGGACGAGTACGGTGAATGGATGGGGTTGGTAACACTGGAAGACATCATCGAAGAAATCATTGGCGAATTTACTACGCACTCGCCTTCGCAAGTAGGTGCATTCCTGAAACAGGAAGATGGCAGTGTAATAGTGGAAGGAAGCAGCCTGCTGCGTGATCTCAACCGCAAGCTTGGGCTTACGCTGCCGCTGGGGGGGCCGAAAACGCTCAATGGCCTCATCCTGGAACACTTCCAGGATATTCCCGAGGCTGGTACCAGTCTTAAAATCGCAGGCTATCCAATGGAAATCATCCAGACTCAGGATCGCGTGGTCAAGGTAGTGCGGATATTCCTCACGTTAGCGCCCATTGAACGGGAATCGTCAGATCCCTATACGGGATAGTGGTCTGCCACTTGGTTGTCATTTCTTTCCCTGTTGCAAAACCCTCCCGCTTTTTTTATCGTATCTATTTGAACCTATTTTAGCCCATGTCCTTGGTCATCGGTTTAACTGGCGGCATCGGCAGCGGTAAAACCAGCGCTGCGAGAATCTTTGCCGCGTTGGGCGTGGACGTGGTGGACACCGATGCAATTGCGCGTGAGCTTACCCAGCCGCAGGGTGCAGCGATTGCCGATATTCGGCAAGCCTTTACGGAAAAATTCATCACAGCGGACGGCGCGCTTAGACGAGAAGAAATGCGCAGCCTCGTATTCTCGGATAGCAGTGCACGCCACACACTTGAGGCCATTCTCCATCCACTCATACGCGTCGAGGTGGTTCGCCGCATCGCGCATTGCTGTGCCCCATACGGCATGATAGTGGTCCCGTTGCTGCTCGAAACCGGTGCATACCATGAATTAATCCAGCGCATCCTGGTAGTGGATTGCAGCGAGCATGATCAGATCGTCCGCGCTGCTACTCGAACCGGGCTCGACGAACGTACTGTGCGTGCAATCATGTCCGCGCAGCTTTCACGTAAGGAAAGATTACAACAAGCGGATGACGCGATCATCAACGATGCGGATATGGCCCATCTGGAGCAACAAGTAAACGCGTTACACCGAAAATATCTCGCTTTGGCAAATAAAAGTTGAGTTCTACCGGCATTTTACGTTTATTGCACGCTATTTGATTTAGAATTCTGTTTTTCAGCACAATATCACGTACCCTGTCCGTTCCATTTCCCCTTTCAGACCATTGCCGTGATTTGTTACGAGCATCCTCTTAACGAGCGCATCCGCACCTTGCTGCGGCTTGAGGACCTGTTTGACAAGGTGGCTTTCTTTTCCGCAAAAAAGGACGCTTTTCAGCACCACTCCGCGCTCGTTACCCTGTTTGAAATACTGGATGTTACGAGCCGCGCCGATATGAAATCGGATTTGCTGCAGGAACTGGAGCGGCAGAAGCACGCGTTGGAGGTGTTGCGCCGAAGGCCGGACATTTCGGAAGGCGCGCTGAATCAAGTATTGACCAATATACAGGCCGCCTCTCAGAGCATGCTGGGCATGTCGGGGAAAATCGGCGAACACATGCGGGACAATGAATGGCTGATGAGCATAAAGCAACGTGTCGGAATACCGGGAGGCGCATGCGAATTCGACTTGCCCTCGTATCACTATTGGCTGCATCAGGATCCTGCGGTGCGGCGCAGCGATCTCAACGAATGGCTTGCACCGATGTTGCCGCTGGAAAATGGTTTCAGCATCGTATTGCACCTGTTGCGAAACAGCGGCAAGACAATTCGGCATACCGCTCACCGGGGTGTTTATCAACAGATGGGGTCGGCGCGGGTAGCGCATATGCTGTGCCTGAAGGTAGACGAGAGTCTGCCGTGCGTACCCGAAATCAGCGCTAATAAATATGCTCTTAACATCCGTTTCGTCATCTCGGGTTCAAGGCAGAAAACCAGAATATATGAAGAAGATGTAGAGTTTGAGTTGACTTTCTGTAATCTGTAGGAAGTTTCAGGCCAATTCATGGAATCGATACTCGCCCCGCTATTGCGGGGTTTTTTGTTTTTTGTCCGGGCGGATACCATCATGGCAATGGATATTTGAACCCGTTCATTCCGAGGCAAATGCGAGGAATTTTCGTCATTCCAGGGCTGGCGCACTAGGTCTTGAACAAATTTATTGACAAGCGCGGTAGGTCGGGCTCTGCCCGACGATCAAAAACGTTGTCGGGCAGAGCCCGACCTACTATGAATTTAATAATCAGCGTCTCACTGGAATTTCTTGCATGTATTTTGTCCGCTTAACGCCCGCTCGAATCCTATAGCGTGCATACCAATGCGCCTGAAACCGGTCGTCGTCAACGATGAGGAATTTAATGGCTGGCATTTTCATCAGTTATCGGCGAGACGACAGCGCTGCTTCCGCTGGTCGACTGTATGATCGTTTAGCCCATCACTTCGGTAAAGAACAGGTCTTTCGCGATCTGGATGCCATTGCGCCCGGTGCCGAATTTGCGAAGGTCATTGAAGAGCGAATCTCGGTCTCGACCTCGTGCTTGCGCACCCATTCGTTCAATGTCTGTGGCACACATCCTATCTTGGGCGCAATGGACTCGATGGCCGCCCACAGGGAGGAGTACTCGCCGCGGTGTTCGAGCACCATGCGTACCGCACGCTCACGTACCTCGGGGGAAAACTTGTTTGATTTTTTCATGGCTCCATTTATATGGACGCCTCCCGTTTTGCAAGGGACTTCGAGTTGGTCTGACGTGACAGGAACGGTTCGCAGCTTTATATCCGGCCTTGTTGCAGCCGATCCTTCCGCTGCGGGCCACTATGGATTCCGCTGACCCGCACCTCATTTCTCTCGCGAACTCGAAGTTCTTGGAGCCATTCAGGTTTGGCGGATCCCGGTCCGACCTGTGTTGCCATCGCTATCGATTCCCAACGCAACCTAGATAGACGTTCCATCTTTACAGAGTCAACCTCTCATCTGGTGGTTACCGCTAACGCCGGCTTCACGCTTACGTATCCTTTTTGGTACGGTCGGTCATGGGCAAGCACCGCCCAGATCGTTCGCGCTATCCTGTTTGCCAGGGCGACAGTCACCACATTCGTATGCCGCCTCTGCTTCATCTGTTCGACCCACGGACCTGGGGCCTTCGCGTTTATCAACACACTGCGTGCGCCGTGGATCAGCAGCGTGCGCAGATAGGTGTCGCCGCGCTTACTGATGCCGTGAAGATTCACCTTGCCGCCCGAACCGGTCTGCTTCGGCACCAGTCCTGCCCACGCGGCAAACTCCCTCCCTGATCGAAACGCCTTCGCGTCGCCCATCATCGCGACCGCCGCGGTTGCGGTCAGCAACCCCACGCCGGGGATCTCACTGATCGCTTTCACGGCGCGATCGTCCTTCTTCCATTCGCGCATCCGGCGCTCAATCGCTGCGATCTGCTCGTCCAGATTCGTCAGTCCGTTCCACTGCTCACGCAACGTGTCGATCAGCACCGCTGGCAAACGCTCCGCCACCCGGGCAAGGATTTCCGGTATCGCCTTGTCAAGCGATGCCCGTCCTTTAGCCGTCACCTCGCCGTACTCGGTCAGCAGCCCGCGTAAACCGTTGATCTGCATCGTCCTGAACTTCACCAGTTGTTCGCGCATCCGGTGCAGCGCCAGCATTGCCTGCTGCATTTCGGTTTTAACCGCGACCGCCTTGCTTGGTTGCTGCACCGCCAGCCAGATCGCCCGAGCATCCGCCGCGTCGTTCTTGTTGCGGATGTTGAACGCCTTCACGAATTCTCCCGGCATCAACTTGACCTGATGACCCATCTTCAACAGTTTCCGCGCCCAGTGGTGCGCACCGCCGCACGCCTCCATTCCGACGAGGCACGACGACCGGTTCGCGAAATGTTCTAGAAACACCGCACGTTTGACGGGCTTGTTCACGATCTCACCCGTTTCCTCGTCCACGTAGTGCACTTGGAAGACCATCTTTGCAATATCGATTCCAACTGGCGTCAGCTTCATCTCGGCTCCTCCGGTTTGCAATGTGAAGATTTATGCGATCTTCCACCGTCATCACGCCAATGCCAATAGCCCGTGAAAGTCCCATCCTTCCCTACCATTCCTCACGGGTGGGAGGCGTCCATACCATTTCTCTCAGATGTTGGAGCCTCCTCAAAACCCGGGGCGGTTCAGGTTTCGGCTCCAGATGGCAGACGAGTTTTAAGGCAGTACCTGCCATTAGCTGCAAGCCGACGATTTATAATATTGATAAGATCGCTCATATCCGGATTTTCATCTTTGATTTTAGCAATATCCATGCCAGCCTCATCGTTATATAAAAGGCCAAATTGTCAGTGACTTGTGGAATAAACCACTCGGTAGGGTGGTCATATTTTTGGAGTAAAATGATTCGCTACGGGCGGCAGTCGGATATTCACTGGAACTTTCCAGAGTGAAATCAAGTGCCTATATGATATGGATGGCATTGGGTGAAGAAATACCCACACCGGGTTGAAATTGACCCGCTATAGATATCTAATGACTTGGCGCACGCCTGCCAGTTGCTCAGCCTTTGGCTGGAGCATTCGGCGTAGCACGATGGTGGGGGAAGTTAGCGAAAGGAGCTAAATTGAATCACAACAACACAACCAGTTTGACCCTTTATATGTTGAGCTATATCGGGTATGTCTGAGTGGATTAAATGAACGGCCCAGAAAAATCCTGGAAAGAGGGGAGGTAACGCTAAACGCAGTGGATATTCTTGTCTATACCGTGTTTCTTCAACAGCTTTCCGAACGCCCGCCGATCTTTACCTACCAGATTGGCGGCCTTGCTTACATTCCCCCCCCCCGCCTTGGTCAGGGCTTGAGCGAGGTAATATTGTTCGAATTTCGCAATTGCATGATTTTTGGCCTCTGCGAAATTCAAATAGATGAAGTTCGGGCGGCGGCGGTCAAACCCGGCCCGACGCTCCACAGCTGCGGATGCTAGTGGCGCAATATTGATAGTTAACCCATCGGTGAGCAAACACTCTCGATAAATGAGGTTTTCCAGTTCGCGGATATTGCCCGGCCAACTATAGTTATCAAACCAGGTAATCGTCTCGGGGTGGAGTGTTTTTTCAACGCAGCCAAAGCGCGCTACGCACGCATGCAGAAAGTGGACTGCTAAAAGCGCGGCGTCGCCTTGGCGCTCTCGCAGCGGGGGCAGGGTAAGGTGCATGATTTTAAGCCGAAATAGCAGGTCAAGCCGGAATTCACCCTTCTCCGCCAGTTGGGTCAAGTTTCTGTTACTGGCAACGATCACTCTCACATTTGCAGCGCGCGCGATACCCCCGCCCAGCGGAGAATATTGCTGATCCTGAAAAAATCGCAATAGGGTAACTTGCGCTTTTGGAGATAGCGCATCGATTTCATCCAGGAAGAGCGTTCCGGATTGTGCATGCGCGATGAGGCCGAGGCGTTTCGATTGGGCACCTGTATAAGCACCGCGTTCATGGCCAAATAGCTCATTCTCGATCAACGTGTCGGGGATGGCTCCGCAATTGACCGGAACAAAGGGATAACCAGCCCTGGTTCCCCTATCGTGAATGGCCCGCGCGACCAATTCCTTGCCGGTGCCGGTTTCACCCTCAATAACAACGGGCGCATCGCAACGCGCAATTTTCTCGATGAGTTGAGTGTTCCTTATGAAAGCAGCTGACTGTCCAATCATATTTTTCCTGAAAGCTGAGCGACTGCTAGTTAACCTTTATTTCATAAGGAGTGCTAAAAATTGCTTGTAACTGCTCTTTACTTCAAGCCCTACGATATAACTATTAGAAAACAAGATTAAACCGCTGGATAGCTGTAAGATTTTACAGGTGGCGTCGGCATCACAGGGTAACCGTGCGATGTAGCTGATGAAATAAGACAAACGCATTTTTGCGAGAAAACCCGCGCTATCTTGTGTAGAATATGTGGAGATAATTCAGGCGGTTTTGTTTGTCGAAGTATCAATGAAAGTATTTGCAGCCTGCTTTACGGGATTTGACCCACGGTCACTTGGGTTTGACCAGTCAGCGTTCAATATTCGGCGTTAGCACGTGGCCCACATATTTTATCTTTCACCCATTAGATCAGTCTGAGCTACTTCCATCACAAGAATGACAAATTTTTTTGCCCTAATTCCCGCAGCAGGCTCCGGTTCACGCATGGGCGATGAGCTTCCCAAACAATATTTGCGACTGGCTGGCAAGCCGATGATTTATCAAACATTAAAGACGCTGTGCGGGTCTTCGCGAATTACTTCCGTGTTCGTGATCCTTGCGCCTGCCGATAGAGAATGGATGCGGCATGACTGGTCGGAATTTTCTGACAAATTGATCGTGATCGAATGCGGCGGTACGACCCGTGCGGAAACCGTGCTGAATGGTTTGAAAGCAGCAGGGGAAGCCTCTGCCATGAAAAATCACGACTGGGTGTTGGTGCACGATGCAGCACGGCCTTGTTTAAGCAACGCGCAACTCGACAAGTTGATGAATGAACTGGCTGACGATGAGGTAGGAGGACTACTTGCGGTTCCGGTGGCGGACACGCTGAAGCGCAGCGATGGCAGTGGCCGGGTTGAGCGTACCGAATCAAGAGAGAATCTATGGCAGGCCCAAACGCCACAGATGTTTCGTCACGGGCTACTGGTGGACGCGTTGAGCAGGACAGGCGGCATGACCATGACCGACGATGCGGGCGCGATTGAAGCGCTCGGCCTGAAACCCAAGCTGGTCCTGAGCGATGCGCGCAATCTGAAAGTGACTTATCCGCAGGATCTGGCGTTGGCGGAACTGATACTGAAAAATTTTTGAATGGGAGATCGGAGTGCTCTGTTTTACCCATGAGCTATCATCCCATCTCTGAGAAAATAACATAAATCTCGTCATTCCGGGGTTGACCCGGAATTCAGTCCAAACCACCGATAACGTTTGGTACTGTTTGCCCGCTAAGTGGTAGCGGAGAAAGAGAATTCATAGAGCTGAAGAGAGGCAAAGGGTGAAGAAGTTAAGAATCGGGCAAGGGTTCGATGTACATCAACTGGTTGACGGCCGCAAGCTTATCATCGGCGGTGTGACCATTCCTTACGAGAAGGGTCTTCTCGGACATTCCGACGCAGACGTGCTGCTGCATGCGATATGCGACGCGCTTCTGGGCGCGGCAGCGCTGGGCGACATCGGCAGGCATTTTTCGGATACCGACCCCCGTTACAGAAACATCGATAGCCGCGTGCTGTTGCATAACGTTTATGGCTTGCTGGCAGAGCGTGGTTACAAGGTCGTGAACATTGATGCCACTATCATAGCGCAGGCGCCCAAGATGGCGCCGTATATTCCGGGTATGTTGAGCAACATTGCACATGACCTTCGGATGCAACCGGAGGATATCAACATCAAGGCCAAGACTGCGGAGCGCCTGGGCCCGGTTGGAAGGGGCGAGGGGATAGAGGCGGAGGCCGTATGCCTGATTACCTTGGATAATGCCGACAACTGAAGAAAATACTGAAAGCGCGGGAAAAGCCTACCGCATTTTTTTTGCAATATGGCCGGACAACGATGCGCAAAAGCAACTGGCTGGACTGGCAAAACAACTGCGGCTGGAATCGCTCTGCGGCGGACGGAAAATAAAAGCAGAAAACATTCATCTCACGCTGGTGTTTGTGGGAAAAGTATATCCCGACAGCCTGAAGGCGCTATACGAGGCAGGCGATAGAATCAACCAGTCCAGCTTGCCTGCTTTTGATTTGGTCATTGATGAGATTCGCTACTGGAAACATAACCATATCGTTTATCTAGCGCCAGCCAAGGTTCCTCACGCACTTGCCAATCTGGTGAGCGCGCTACAGGAAGCAATCTCCACGGCCGGGTTTTTGTTGGAGCAGCGAGCTTATGCGCCACACATAACGTTGATGAGGAATGCCTTCTGCCAACCGTTGCCTGAATTGCCCGAGCCCATGGCCTGGCGGGTGCGGGAATGGTCGCTGGTTAAATCGGAACAGACCAGCAACGGCTCGATTTATACGCCGATTCGCTGCTGGCCTTTGGAGACTTCTAATAAACCTTGATTTTGGCAACACATCAGGGGAGGGCCAACGATTGAAAAATCATACGGCGCAATGCGCGTTGCTTATTGCGCCCTACTTTTAGTGATTTTTTTATTAGGCCGGCACTATCGAATATACCAAAGAAGAGGTCGGGTTTGCATAGCGCAACCCGACGCCAGAGTTTCTTTTATGATTAAAGATAAATGCAGCTTTCCAGGTGTCTTGTCAGATATTTCTCGCTAGCTTTGGTGTAATCCTTTTCAAAAGTATCGCTTACTAAATTTCGTACATGGCTTCCCAGATTGCTGTTGATCAGGCCCATGAACGGAGTTGACACAACTAGGATCAGGCGTTGATAACTGTTGGTGGTGCGGCCATGCTCCAGTTCTCTGGCTAGCTGGCAGGCAAAGGTCCGCGCTTCATGTTGTTTTGGATCGGTGGAGGAAATATAGGAGCCGCAGCCGTTGCCGTGGCTCTTGTTGTGTCCGGGACGGTCGGAAACCAGATGCTGCCCCTTTTCCCTGCTGGCATCATGTCTGAATTCCTTGAGTTTCTGTAGTCCTTTCTTGGGTCCGTAATTTGCGTAAAGATATGCTGCGCTTGCGTTTGCGACCAGAATCCACGTGATGCTCATGACTCCTCCGTCCGATGGTGGTAAAGTAAAACCAGGTACAACCAAGTAAAAGCGAGTAAAGAGTTGCTCATCAATTGACAACGCGATTTCAACAGAAGTTTCCGTCGGCAGAATCTTGCCTTCGTATAATACTTAATATTCGTTCAATTTTACCTTGAAAATTCTCGCTCTCGATACATCTACTGAATATTGCTCGGTTGCACTATTGTGGGATAGCGAGATCCTGAATCAGGAGATTCTTGCGGAACAGCGTCATTCTGAACTGATTTTGCCTATGGTGAGGCACACGCTGGACGAGGCCGGTTTGACGCTGAGACAACTGGATGGTATCGCTTTCGGCTCGGGGCCAGGGTCGTTCACCGGCTTGCGCATTGCGTGCGGCGTAACTCAAGGGCTGGCACTTGGTGCAGACCTGCCGGTAATCGGTATATGCACATTGGAAGCATTGGCGCAGGACGCCGGGGAAAAAGGAACAGTTGCCGGAGTAATTGCCGCGCTCGACGCGCGCATGAGCGAGATATATCATGCTGCGTATAAGAGGACAGCAGATGGATGGCTGCCGGTGAGCGAACCGGCACTGTGCTCGCCGCACAATGCGCCCCTGGTTTCAGGAAACGACTGGACAGTTTGTGGCAGCGGTTTTGAAATGTATGAGGAAATACTGCGAAGCCGTTACCATGGATGTATCGGCCATGTTATCAGTGGCCTCAGGCCGAATGCCCGCGCCATAGTTCAGTTGGCTGCGGCAGAATTCAGAAAGGGATCGGGTATCGACCCTGCCGATGCTGCGCCACTATACATCCGTAATAAAGTAGCACTAAAGGAGAAGGAGCGATGAGTGCTCAATTCCAGGAGATGCCGCAGATAAGACGGATGGTTCCGGCAGACCTGGATATGGTGGTAGCACTCGAACGAGAGGTTTTTCTTTTTCCGTGGACGCGCGGAAACTTCAGCGATTCGCTCCAGTCCGGTTACCATTCCCTTGTTTTAGAGCAGGATGGAGACGTCTTTGGGTACGGTGTGATGACAATTGGAGCGCAGGAAGCGCATCTGCTGACGCTTAGCATTGCTGCAGGAGCGCAGGGGAAGGGCTGGGGTGAAAGATTGCTGCGGCATTTCATCCATATCGCCAGAGAACAGCGTGCGTTGACGATGTTCCTGGATGTACGAGAATCCAATCATATCGCTGCCCGGCTATATAAACGGATCGGGTTCACGCAGATCGCCAAACGCAAGGATTATTACCCTGCGATGGGTGGCCGTGAAGACTCATTGGTTATGGAACTGGTGTTATGACTGTTGCCAGGCGAACCAGGCGCAAGGACATACTCAAGGAACTGGGCTTGACGCCACTGTGGCGTACCAGGACCGAAATGCACGGTCGCGCTTCTGCTGAGAAAGCCGAGGTTGCCGTTGAGCCCGTTCCCGATCTCCATGTAGACGCAAAGGAAGACAGGCGCGCACAAATTTTGCGGATGGGCTGGGATGAACTTAAAGCCAGCGTTGAGGGTTGTATTGCGTGCCCACTGTTTCAGTCCCGCACACGCACCGTATTCGGCATAGGGGACAAGAACGCCGACTGGCTTTATGTGGGTGAAGGACCCGGTGCGCAGGAGGATGCGACCGGAGAGCCTTTTGTCGGGCAAGCCGGCAAGTTGCTGGACAACATGTTGGCGGCAATCGATCTGAAGCGCGGTCAGAATGTCTACATCGCCAATATCGTGAAATGCCGTCCACCTGACAACAGGGCCCCCACCTCCCATGAGGCGCATCAATGCGAACCGTATCTCGCGCGTCAAATCGAATTAATGAAGCCCAGGCTTATCATTGCGCTGGGAAAAGTCGCGGCGGAGAATCTACTGCACACCGATGCCAATCTCGGCAGCCTTCGCGGAAGATTGCACCAGCATTCGGGTATTCCTGTTATTGTCACCTATCACCCCGCTTATCTGCTGAGGACATTGCCCGCAAAAGCGAAAGCCTGGGAGGATTTGTGTTTCGCCAGACGTACAATGGAGACTTTGGGAACCTTCGAATAAGTCACACGATTTGTCAGAACAGGAGGGCGGCTGCGGCTTCATGGCGTTGCGTCCAGCAAGGCAAGGGAGCAACGACGCGAATGGTCGGAGGAGTAGGTCGGGCTCTGCCCGACGATCAAAAACGGATGTCGGGCAGAGCCCGACCTACTTTGCAGTTTGGTAACGTCAGCGCTCCGGTCCGCGTCGTTTCGCGCTCAGTGGAGGACTTATTCAGAGGTCCCTTGCATTAGGATAACTAATCCCCATTTACCACCTATGTGAAGCAACGCTTTTTTCAGGAAGAATTCCATGACTAATTTTCTGCGGTCTTTGACATTGCTTCTTGCCGTTACCTTGAGCGGCTGTGGCTATAATACCTTGCAGTCTACCGATGAGCAAATCAAGGCGAGCTGGGCGGAAGTTCTGAATCAGTATCAACGTCGCGCGGACCTGGTGCCCAATCTTGTAAACGTAGTGAAAGGTTTTGCCGCGCAGGAAAAAGACGTGCTGCTGGGCGTAACGAATGCCCGCTCCAAGGTGGGAAGCATCCAGGCTACGCCGGAGCTGATCAACGACCCCGAAGCCTTTGCGAAGTTTCAGAGTGTCCAGGGGGAACTGACAAGCGCCCTGTCGCGCTTGCTTGTGGTGGCGGAGAACTATCCGCAACTTAAATCGGACGCCAATTTTCGTGAATTGCAGGCACAACTGGAAGGCACCGAGAATCGTATCACCGTGGCTCGTAACCGCTACATCAAGGCGGTCCAGGAGTACAACATCACGGTGCGTTCGTTCCCCAGCAACCTTACGGCAATGATATTCGGGTTCAAGGTGAAGCCTAGCTTCGCCGTTGAAAACGAGAAAGCAATTTCAGTTGCACCGAAGGTGGATTTCAGCAAGCCATAGCCGGGGAAACAGATTCTTTGCGGGAATCTAAATACCTGACCCCGGAACTTGAAGCCGCGCCTCAACTTTTCTTTATGAGACAAACTGAAAGAAAAGCTCTTGTATTCTTCGCGCTGCTCTTTTCCGTCTCTTTGTCGATGGCGGAGGTGGCAATTCCAGCGCTTAAATCCCGCGTTACCGACCTGACCGGTACACTGACGACGGATGAGGCCGCGCAACTGGAACAGAAACTGGCTGCGTTTGAAGCCAGAAAAGGCAGCCAGATTGCGGTGTTGATCGTTCCCACCACTCAGCCTGAAACTATCGAGCAATATTCGATTCGCGTGGCCGAGGCGTGGAAACTCGGGCGAAAAGGTATCGATGACGGCGCACTCCTGTTAGTCGCCAAGCAGGACAGGACGGTGCGTATAGAGGTGGGATATGGTCTGGAGGGCGTGCTGCCGGACGCCCTGGCAAAGCGCATAGTCGATGAAGTCATTGTTCCTGAATTCAAGCAGGGCAATTTTGCCGGCGGTATCGATGCCGGTATTGAGCAAACGATGAGCGTGGTCGAAGGAGAACCGTTGCCGCCGCCCCAAGCCAGGCGCGGCGAACGTGCTCCTTCGGGGAATGCGGTGATGGATAACATTATCCCGATTTTTATCATGCTCATCGTCGTGGCAAAAGTATTGCAGTCCTTCTTTGGGCGCTTCATCGGCGCCGGCATCATAAGCGCTTCGGCAGGATTTCTGGGCTGGCTGCTTTTTTCTTCGCTAGTCATCGGCATCATTGCGGCTATCCTTGCATTTTTCGTAAGCTTGTTCGGCAGCCCTGGCGGGGGAGTTTTTAGAGGGGGCCGCGGTGGCTGGCCCGGCGGTGGCATGGGCGGCAGGGGTGGGTTTGGAGGAGGCGGTGGCTTTGGTGGGGGTGGCGGCGGCTTTGGAGGCGGTGGCGCATCAGGGAGATGGTAGATGAATTTTGCACGCATACTGCGGCACTGTTTTACCAGTTCTATGGCCGTGCGGCGTGTATTTCCGGATGCCGTGCTGATAGCAATCGAACAGGCTATCAGCCGAACTGAAGTCAGCCATGACGGGGAGATCCTTTTTGCGGTGGAGGCAGCATTGAATACGTGGCCGCTGCTTAGAGATCAGTCGGCACGCGAGCGAGCCGTGGAGGCATTTGCCCAGCTTCGTGTCTGGGATACAGAGCATAACAATGGTGTGCTTATTTATTTATTGCTTGCGGATCGCGATGTTGAAATCGTTGCGGATCGTGGAATCAACAGCAAAGTCGGTAGTGGGGAGTGGGAAAAGATCTGTCATGAAATGGAAGAAGCTTTTCGTCTGGGTCAGTTCGAATCAGGGGTAATTGCGGGAATCCAAGGGATCGGCAATCATTTGCAGACGCATTTCCCCGCTGAGCGAAAGGGCGGAGAAAATGAGCTATCCGATCGGCCGGTCATTTTATAGCAGAAAAACATCGATGCGCCGGAACCTTTGGCAAGCCCGGTGCGAAGCGTTGTGGCAAGTCGGAATGATCACGAGGCAACGGAGCCGTGTTGTGGCTCAGTCCAGGATGCCAGGAAGCCAGGAAGCACAGCCGGCAACGCATTTATAGTCGTAGCCAAAGGGTCAGGCTGCTCTCAATATTTGTTCAGATTCCCTAGTGCCCTTTATGGGCGCCGATCAGATGCAATGAATCTTCAATGCTCTGGTTACGCAGATGCCATCGACGTATCAGCGCCATGATTATCGCCACGAGGAGGCCGAACAGAACAATAACGGTGTAAACATGGACGTCGAAACTCACCAATATTGCATACACGGCCAGCATGGTGAGAATACTCAGGTTCTCATTGAAATTCTGAACTGCTATGGAGTGTCCGGCACCCATCAGGATGTGTCCGCGGTGTTGCAGCAGAGCATTCATCGGCACTACAAAAAAACCAGCAAGTCCGCCGATCAGCATTAAAAGCGGAACCGCAATCCACAAATCGTGCGCCAGAATCATGGCTATTACGACGATGCCCATGGCGATGCCAAGAGGAATCACTTTTACCGACTGCCGGAGCGACACCAACCGTGCCGCGATAACGGCGCCTACCGCGATCCCTACGGCCACTACGCCTTGTAATTGCGCAGCTTTACTTAGCGGATAGCCGAGCGCGATATCGGCCCATTTCAGCACGATAAATTGCAGGGTTGCCCCCGCCCCCCAAAACAACGTAGTGACAGCCAGCGAAATTTGCCCGAGCTTGTCTGTCCATAACAGCTTCATGCAATGCCCGAACTCATGTATCAGGAATACAGGGTTTTTCTTGAGAACGCGGTGGTCAACTCCGGTATTGGGAATGTACAGATTGAAGATGGCGGCGGTGGTATAGAATACGGCGATAAGAAGTATGGCGGCTTCCGCGACGGTATTCACACCTGTGTCTATGAGTGGAAAGTCGAGCGTCAAAAACATGGCGGAGACCGAGGGTGAGATCAGTAGCCCGCCCAGCACCGTGCCTATTATGATGGAGGCAACGGTCAAACCTTCGATCCAGCCATTGGCTACGACCAGTTTTTCGGGGGGCAGCAGTTCAGTGAGTATGCCGTATTTAGCGGGAGAGTAAGCAGCGGCGCCAAGCCCGACGACTGCATAGGCAGCTAGAGCAAAATACTGATGCGATGCCAGAAAAAGCAGACTGCAACCTACGATCTTGATGCTATTGCTAATGAACATTACCCACCCCTTGGCCATGGAATCGGCAAAAGCGCCAACGAACGGGGCAAGAATCACATAAAACAACACGAACACAAACTTGAGCATCGGAGTGAGGTAAGCAGGCGCATGCAGTTCTATCAACAGCGCAATGGCGACGACCAGCAGCGCATTGTCCGCCAGCGAAGAGAAAAACTGCGCTGCCATGATGGTATAGAATCCGCGTTTCAAGCTTTGCTCTCCTAAAACTTTCTCACCCGTAAGGCGAGGAATTATACAATGCTCATCCGGGCAATATCACGAAACCGTTGTGCTATAAAATTGAAACCATCTGATTCAGGATCACTGATGAAATATTTGTTATGTCCCAAGAAACCTCTGCCTAAATCCAGAATCCTCTGCAGTGGATTTATTCAGAGGTTGCCCTGCTGATGTCACGCCCCATCCAGGCACTGATCGATCTCTCCGCACTCGAATATAATCTGTCCGTCGTTCGCCGCCACGCCCCCAACTCGCGCGTGATGGCAGTGATCAAGGCTGACGCATATGGCCATGGGCTACTGCGTGCCGCCGAAGCACTAGCTCGAGCAGAAGGGTTCGCAATGCTTGAGCTGGACGCTGCCGTGCGGCTGCGGGAGGCGGGCTATCGCCAGACGATTTTGCTACTCGAAGGTTTTTTCGATATAAGCGAATTAGGTTGGATCGAGCAATACCACTTAAGCACCGTAATCCATCACCGCGAGCAGCTCGCGATGTTGTCGGCATCCAGGCCCCGCGGCAAGCTGGATGTATTTCTGAAGCTCAATACCGGCATGAATCGGCTGGGATTTACGCTTGATGAGTTTCCCGCTGCGCTGGAAACCCTCAAAGCGAATTCTGCCGTAGGTCAAATTACCGTGATGACGCATTTTGCCCGCGCAGACGAGCCCTGCAGAAGCGAGAGCATCGCCGCGCAGCTACAACGTTTCAACGCTGCCGTCGAAGGGCGGTATCTGCCCCGTTCAATGGCTAATTCCGCTGCTATCCTCCGTTTTCCCGAAACACATGCCGATTGGGTACGGCCGGGCATCGTGCTTTATGGCGCCTCCCCATTCGCCGACACCCCTGCTGACGAGCTGGATCTGCACCCGGCGATGACGGTATCGAGCAAGATCATCGCGGTGCAAACGCTTGAGCCGAGAGATGGCGTCGGATATGGTCATACTTTTCGTACACACGGGCCGATGCGCGTGGGAATTGTCGCGGGCGGTTACGCCGACGGCTACCCGCGTCATGCGCCTACTGGCACCCCTATATTGGTAAACGGCAGGCGCACCCGCATTGTCGGGCGTGTATCCATGGATATGCTGCATGTAGATCTGACCGAAATAGAAAACGCCGGGGTGGGTACCCCGGTAACGCTCTGGGGAAAGGGAATGCCCGTTGACGAGGTGGCGCAATCAGCCGGTACGGTTGGCTACGAGTTATTATGCGCACTGGCGCCACGCATGCAGATAGTAACTTGATCCGATTCAGAAGGCGAAAGTTCGGGTTTTTCCTTGGACCTGTTCAAATTGCGCCCGTAAAAAAAGGCGGTCACCGACCGCCTTTTTATCTAGCGAGCATTTGAATACGAGTTATTCAACCTTCGCCTTGGATCGCAACTCGCCGACAGATGCCGCGAATTGACGTTGCAATACGCGTTGGGCCAGGTTCTGCTTTATTTCTTCGAATGGAGGAACCTTCAGGGGCCGCACGTCGTCCAGCCGTATAACATGCCAGCCGAAGGGCGTTTTTACCGGTTGTTCGGTGAGCTGACCCTTGGTCAATTTAGTCAAGGCTTCGGCAAAGGGCTGGACATAGCTTGCAGCAGGACTCCAGTCGAGCTCGCCACCCTTATTTTTGCTACCGGTATCCAGGGATTTTTCCTCGGCAATCTTCTCAAGCTTGGTACCTTTTTTGATACGCGCGATAATATCCTTAGCTTCTGCCTCGCTAGCAACTAAAACATGATGCGCCTTGTATTCTTTGTCACCCATCTGAGTTTTGACCGTTTCATATTCCTTGCGCAGCTCTTCATCGCTAACCGGGTGGTTTTTTATGTAATCGACCTGATAAGCTCTAACCAGGGCTGTTTGACGAGCCATCTCGAGTTGGGTTACGAAATCCGGGTCCTTGTCGAGTCCCTTTTTTTTCGCTTCCTGAGCGATTACTTCCTCGGTTATGAGGTCCTCACGCAAGGCTTTTCTGGCTTCAGGAGAATCCGGCTGATCCTGGGCAGCGCGCGCTTTCATTATAAATTCAATGCGTGACTGAGGAATGGCGACTCCATTCACCTTCGCCATGGACGACCCAGTTTGAGCCTGAACAGCCGTCACGGCAATCAGCCCGGAAATACCTAGCGCTGTTAGTTGGGAAAATTTAATAAAATACATGGGGCTTCCTTGTCATGGGATCAAAATCAAATTTCTTCGGGAGTATACGCTTTTACACTTAAGGCGTGAATATTCTTATGCATCATCTCTTGCAGCGCGGTATAGACCAGACGATGTCGCGCCAACGCGGATTTCCCGGAAAATTTATGGGAAACAATGGTGAGTAAATAATGCCCGCCACCGCTTTTAGCGCCTTCATGCCCTGCATGCCTGGCGCTCTCATCCACGATTTCAATTTTTTCCGGTTCAAGAACAGAAAGTTTCTGCTTGATCAATTCAATTGTACTCAACGGTTTTATTTAAGGTAAAATTTTTCTGAATGGCCTGACCGTCAATTTGCCATATACGCCGGAAGTGACATATGGATCGGCTTCTGCCCAGGTTTGCGCTGCTTCCAGTGATTCGAATTCGGCTACGATCAGGCTACCGGAAAATCCTGCCGGGCCTGGGTCGGGGCTATCGATTGCCGGGTATGGTCCAGCCAGGATAAGACGCCCCTCTTCCTGCAATACCTTGATGCGTTCCAGATGTTCCGGACGGACCGCCATCCTTTTTTCCAGGCTGTCGGGTATATCTTCCCCGTTTATCGCATAGAACATCACGCTTCCTTATCCTCACTGTCCTGTATGTATTTACCCAGCATCACACCTTGTAACAGGACAAAAGCCACCATCAGACCCATAAACCCGAACAGCTTGAAGTTGACCCAGGTATCAGTATCATAATTGAAAGCCACGTAAAGATTCGCTCCGCCCATTAACGCGAAAAATGCCGCCCAGCTGGCGTTGAGGCGGCCCCATACGGGGTCTGGCAGCTTGATCTGTTCTTTCATCATGACACGGATCAAGTTCTTCTTGAAAACCAGGTGGGCCAACAGTAGCGCGGCGGCGAAAAGCCAGTAAAGTACCGACGGTTTCCACTTGATGAATGTTTCATCTTGCAGGATCAATGTTGCACTGCCGAAAATAACGATGATAACAAGGCTGACCCACAGCATGGTATCCACCTTGCCGTGGCGAAACCAGACCCAGACGATTTGCGCAAAAGTGGCGCCAATGGCAACGGCAGTGGCCGCGTAGATGCCATAAATTTTGAAAGCAACGAAAAACAGGATTACCGGAAAGAGATCAAAAAGAAGCTTCATAATGTCCAACTGGGCCGGCAGGAGCCGTTGAAGAGTAATTATGGCCGTTAGCCACGTAAAAATCTATTCAAATTTTCCAGAAAGATGAGCGAATATATACGCTTAAATTGCGGGAGATTTTAGCCCCGACAGATGATTCTCCGTCCTGGCTAAAAAAGACTGGACGAATGAGGTAAAAAAGGCCGGACGAATGACGAACGGTCGAGCTAGATTTCCACTAAAACGCCCGGCATGTCTTTCAGTGTCATAAAAAAGATATGCCGTACTGATAAAGCAATCGAGCCGCTTATATATTGCCTGTTCCCCGATCGAGCTTGAGTGATCCGGAATTGATGCAATAGCGTAAACCGGTTGGCTCAGGTCCGTCGTCGAATACATGCCCCAGGTGCGCATCGCAGCGGGCACACAATACCTCAGTCCGGTGCATGAAAAAGCTGTTATCTTCCTCGGCTGTGACATTGGCCGGGGCCACCGGTTGCCAGAAAGAAGGCCAACCCGTGCCTGAATCGAACTTGGTATCCGAACTGAATAGCGCAGCACCGCAGCATGCGCAACGGTATACGCCTTTATCGTGGCAATTCCAGTATTCACCTGTAAAAGCGGGCTCGGTACCGCCCTCGCGACAAACATGGTACTGCTGAGGCGTAAGCTGCTTTTGCCATTCCTGTTCAGACTTGACGATTTTTCGGTCCATGATTCCCTTCAGTCGAAAATTTAGCGCCACCTGAAAGGTATCTCAAGGATATTTCAGGGATGTGTTCCAAGCGGACAAAGAGTGTATCTTAATGTAAATGTATTGGCGCTACTTCGCCTTCTTCCGGAAATTCAGCGTGAACCACTTCGCCTTCCGGGTTTGGAAACAATGGAGTGCCACACTCCTCGCAATAGTCCAGAAGAAAATGATTTTGCAGCAACATGGTATGACCTATGCCGCATTCCCGCAAGGTCGTTTCGATTTGGGTGACGATATCGCTGCTCTCATCTTCATCGCCAACCAATGCCCATACTATCCCGTACAGCACCTCGTTGCGATCCTTGAGCGTGAAACCTATACGGTATTCTTCCAGCCACTGATCATAGAAAGGCGCGATTACCGCACGCAGCCTGTTTGGGGAGATATTCAGTGTAGTTTGCAGGAAATTAACGGTGGCATGCGTGGAATAGGGCCGGGCGAGGCGATCCGCCATGCGCCAGGCCGAAAAAAAGCCATCGGGTATCGGTAATTCAAACGCGCACCCCAGGAACAACTGCCGTAAAGCTTCACCGCCGTGAGTCTGCCATGCAAGCACAATTTCCTCTTTTGATAACATCAGAGCCGGGAGGTTGCTGTTCCTGGTCTCGCCAACCCCGTTCGCTTGCTGCCAGCGGAACATGGCCTTTCCTTGCGGCGCCGCGATGCCCCCTAGAAGATAACGTGTATCGGAGAGAAAACGTCCGGTTTCGGCTAGCCGGTTGGGATTCATATGCAACATACGCTCTCCAGCCACCGCTGCCGACCATAGCTTGCCGGCCAGCTCATGTGTAAGGTGATAGCCGCGCGGCAATTGGTCGGGACTGAACAGACAATCCGCGAGCACGAACTGAACATTCGGCGCCAGCACATGGGTCTGCAACTGTACCCGCAAATTGGCCAGCATTGCTTCGTCTACCGGCCCCGAAGGAATTGAAAATCGCGACCACGTCAGCACCGGCACGGCAAACATCAGCACATCATAGCGTCGATCTTCATGTGTCAATATGCTGCATTCAATTGCAGCCTCTATGGCATAAATGAACTCGCTATAACCCGCCGGGTCCGTGTCATAAAGCTGATCCAACGCCGCTTCGAGATTTTGATCGTCGCTTGTCCGTAGTTGAGCGTGTATCTTTGCCGCAAGGCGGTTTTCCCAGAAGGCGTCTTCTATACGGCTGCCGGAAGCGGCAAGCCCAGCCGCCAGGCGGCAAAGCTCTTGCACTACGCGCGGAGATTTGGTGCGATGAGGAGCGCGAGTTTTTTTCATGAAAATTGATGTGCGCGTATGATCAAAAAAATATTTTAACTTAAATCCCGAGGATGGAAGGAGGATAAGCTTTTAGGGGATCGAACATCTGAAGGAGTGGGTGAATTATCTGCTCCACTCCTTCGCGCTACTTCCGGTTCTCGCCGCTGATGCGTCAGAGTGGAAGCTTCGCGCCGAGTACGTCTATATACTCAATCTGCGGGGGTTCCGCCAGTAAATCAGCTGCGTTGGCGCTCAGTGCTTCTGCGATCGGACCGGATAAATGCGCCGACCGCCCCGCCTCATCGGTGAATGCATCGAAAACGCCGAAAGTGGACGGGCCCAGGCGAAGAGCGAACCATACCGGCGTCTCGGCTTCCTGGTTCGCGAGTGCAAGTCCCTGTTCGAGAAAATTGCTTACATCGGTTTCCTTCCCGGGTTTGGCTTGTAATCGTACAAATAGAGCAACTTTTAGCATGATGGTTTTCTTTTCTGAAGTTGGACAACGAGGCACAACTCCAGACATCATACCGTTTCCC
The DNA here is from genome assembly GCF_900142705.1 of Nitrosospira sp. Nsp11. Classification (GTDB taxonomy): domain Bacteria; phylum Pseudomonadota; class Gammaproteobacteria; order Burkholderiales; family Nitrosomonadaceae; genus Nitrosospira. Next base: position 236,718 of record NZ_FRBV01000001.1, on the reverse strand, counting down.
GCAAATGGCAAGACTGGCAAATTAAATAAAGTTCTTTCACCCATCTTCATATCCTTGCATCAGATCGTCCTTGCAGACGTCAGCGCTGCGGGCCCTTTTTCGCGGTGGAAATTGCCGGTTAGAGTGTACGGCAGTGCGCTACAATGCCGCCGCCTCTGCCCGGAGCCGGGACTGGCCGACAAAAGAAATTTACTACAGTTTTTTCAGATTGGCTAAGGATGAGTAGGGGGTAAGTATGCGATGGGTTTCAACCTTTCGTTCCATTGCGATTATTATCATCGCCGTGAACAAGGCGGTACAATATGGGCAGCACCAGCAGAGTCAACGCAGTGGACGAAAGAATGCCGCCGATTACCACGGTCGCCAGTGGCCGCTGCACTTCGGCACCCGTTCCGGTTGCCAGGGCCATGGGGACGAACCCAAGTGCTGCCACCAGTGCCGTCATCAATACCGGCCGCAAACGGGTGAGGGCGCCGGTTTGAATGGCCTCATCCAGGGCCATGCCATGCGCGCGTAAATCACGGATAAACGCCAGCATAACCAGGCCGTTCAGCACGGCTACGCCAGACAGGGCGATAAATCCCACGCCGGCGGAAATGGACAGAGGGATATCGCGCAACCACAACGCCACAATTCCGCCGCTAAGCGCGAAAGGAACGCCGCTAAACATCAGCAGTCCGTCCCGGACATTGCCGAACATGGTATAGAGCAGGACAAAAATCAATCCGAGGGCCACAGGAATGACAATCTGAAGGCGCTTCGCGGCTGAAATCAACTGCTCGAATTGCCCTCCCCAGGTTATCCAATAACCCGGCGGACTCTTCACCTTCTCTGCGATGAGCGCTTCCGCTTCTTCCACGAAGGATCCCAGGTCCCTGCCACGCACGTTGGCGGTAACCACTACCCTGCGTTTGCCGTTTTCGCGGCTTACCTGATTAGGTCCCTGGACAACTTCCAGATTAGCCACCTCGCCCAGCAGGACGTAGCCAACTACGCCGGCGGCAGGCGCCGCGGCAACCGCCATGTTGGAAGCGGGCAGCCTGACGGGTAAACGCTCGAGCGTCTCGATATCGCTGCGCAGGGATTCCGGCAATCGGACCTGCAGATCGAAGCGGCGATCTCCCTCGTAAATGGTGCCCGCGTTTCTTCCACCAATGGAAATGGCGACGGCATCCTGCACATCCACAGCATTCAAACCGAAACGTGCCATCTTTGCCCGATCCATTTGAATGGACAGTACCGGTAATCCGGTGATCTGCTCGGTCCTTACGTCCGCTGCGCCAGGGATGGTGCCTAGAACTTTTTCGATCTCCTCTCCTACAGCGAGCAGCGTATCCATGTCGTCGCCGAATACTTTTACGGCGACATCAGCGCGCACGCCCGAGAGCAGTTCATTAAAACGCATCTGTATCGGCTGGGTGAACTCGTAATTGTTACCCGGTACTTCCCGCACCGCCCGTTCAATCGCGGCGACCAGCTGCGGCTTTGTATAGTGCGGCCCCGGCCATTCCGACGGGGGTTTCAGGATAACAAAGGTATCCGCCACGCTCGGCGGCATCGGATCGGTCGCAATTTCGGCGGTCCCGATCTTGGAGAACACCCTCTCCACTTCGGGAAATGTCTTGATTGTTTTCTCCAGTTCGTCCTGCATCTCGACCGCAGTAGTCAGGCTCGTTCCCGGGATGCGAATGGCATGGAGAGCTATATCTCCTTCATTGAGGCTGGGTATGAATTCGCTGCCCATTCGCGTCGTCAGCAAGCCGGACAGCACCACAATCACCACCGCCAGCGTGACCGTCAGCGCCTTGTTGTGCATTGCCGCCGTTAGGGCCGGCACATACATATTCTTCACCCACACTACTACCGGACTTTCTTTTTCCGCTACCTTGCCGGAGAGGAAGAGCGCAATTGCCGCCGGGATGAATGTTACGGAGAGAATCATCGCGCCGACCAGTGCGATCACGACCGTGAAAGCCATGGGATGAAACATCTTTCCTTCCACGCCTGACAACGCGAAGATCGGCAGATAGACCACCATGATGATTAGTTCGCCATAGATCAGCACTCGCCGGGCCTCCCGAGATGCATCGAAGACCACGGCAAAGCGCTCGGCTGGAGTCAACAGTCGTCCCAGTCGCGCCTGCTCGTGCGCGAGCCGCCGGATGGCGTTTTCGACGATCACGATGGAACCGTCTACTATCAGGCCGAAGTCAAGCGCCCCCAGGCTCATCAGATTTGCGCTGACATGATTGGCCACCATGCCGCTGAAGGTGAACAGCATCGAAAGCGGAATAACGAGCGCGGTAATCAGTGCAGCACGCAGGTTTCCCAGAAACAGGAACAGCACCAGGATTACCAGGGTTGCGCCCTCGAACAGGTTGGTCGCGACCGTCCAGATGGTTTTGTCCACCAGATCGGTGCGATCGTATACCGGCGTGGCGACGATGCCTTCCGGCAGGGTCCGGTTTACCTCAATCAGCTTGTCGGCGATAGCATGAGAAACCGCTCGGCTGTTCTCTCCAATCAGCATGAGCGCGGTGGCAAGAACTATTTCCTCACCATTCTGTGTTGCGGCGCCGCTGCGCAATTCCTTGCCTATCAAAATATCCGCAACGTCCTTGATGCGTATGGGTATACCTTGCCGCGAACCGAGAATGATATTTGCAATTTCATCGAGATCGGCTACCTGCCCTGGCACTCTAACCAGGTATTGCTCACCGCTTTTTTCGATATAACCCGCCCCCACATTGAGATTATTTCGCTCCAGGGCGATGATTACATCCTGTAATGTCAGCCCAAAGGAGAGCAGTTTGTCGGGATAGGGTGTGACGTGAAATTGCTTGACGTAGCCACCTATGGCGTTGACCTCGGCTACCCCTTTAACCATCCGCAACTGGGGCCGGATAATCCAGTCCTGAATCTCCCGCAGGTCGATCGTGCTATATGCCGTGCCATCCGGCTTTTGCGCATCTTTCTCCGCGCCGACGGTCCACATGAAGATTTCTCCAAGGCCGGTAGAGATCGGTCCCATCGTGGGCACAATTCCAACAGGCAGCTTGGCCCTGGCTTCCTGGATGCGCTGATTCACTAACTGGCGCGCGAAATAGATGTCGGTGCCATCCTCGAAGATAACCGTTACCTGGGATAAGCCATAGCGAGAAAGGGATCGGGTGTAGTGAAGGTTGGGAAGGCCGGCCATGACCGTTTCGATCGGAAAGGTCACACGCTGCTCTGCTTCCACCGGCGAATAGCCTGTCGCCGAGGTATTTATCTGTACCTGTACATTGGTAATATCCGGTACGGCGTCAATAGACAGCTTCTGGAAACTGTAAACGCCAACCGCGGCCATAGCCAGCACCGCGCCGATCACGAAGCCGCGCTGGTGTATCGAACCTTGCAAGATGCGTTCAATCATGGTGTATGACCATCAGGAAAATCTCGGCTGACCTGCAGTTTGCCGTTTGGTTGCACCGATTTTCAGTGATCATGGGATGCACCTGCCTTGCCGAGTTCGGATTTGATGATAAAGCTGTTGCCTGTGGCGTACTGCTCTCCAGCGGAGAGTCCGCCCAGCACCTCAACCATTTTGCCATCGCTGCGGCCGAGCTTCAGTGGACGTGCTTCAAAGTGTTCCCCGTAGCGGCCAAACACCACCGACCAATCATTCAGTGTCTGGATGGCATCCACCGAAACCGCGACAGGCACTTGAATTTCTTCGACCACCAGTTCGGCTGTGACAAACATGCCTGGCCGCCATCTGCCGTCCTTGTTATCCAGTATGATCCGCGCGGTGGCAGTGCGCGTCGCGGCACCGACAAGGGCGCTGATGTAGGAGATCTCCCCTTCGCCCTCCACATCGATCGCGGTGGCTTTTACCTTTGCCTTCTGCCCGATCTTGAGCACATCCAGGTCTTTTGCATAAACCGTGATTTGCGCCCATACGGTGGAAACATCGGCTATGGTGAAGATCGCCGTATCCTCTTTAAGCGTCTGGCCCTGCGCTATGGCTTTGGCGGTAATAAGGCCCGGAATTGGAGCCTGGATCTCATAGCGGGACAGATCATGCTCCTGATAGATTGCCTCAGGCCGCACGCCAAGCGTGCGCAATTTGGATAAGGCAAGATCGGAAGCGATCTCGGCTTCGACCAGCGCCTGCTGGGCAGTGAGATAATCCTGCTTTGCGGAGATCTTTTCTTCCCACAACTGCTTTTCACGTTCAAATGTGATCCGCGCCAGCCCCAGCCGTTTTCGCGCTGCGAAGAACTGGCTGCGTAAATCAGCCAGCATCATGCTTTCAATGACGGCAAGTACCTCGCCTTTCTGCACATGCTGGCCATGATGCCGATAGACGGCATCCACGATGCCGGGCAACCGGGGTACGACCTGCACGATGGTATGCTCGTCGAATACGATTTCGCCCGGCAGCTTGAGCGTCAGTTTGAGCATTGCTGGTCCGGCAGTGCGTATTTCGATGCCGATGCTTTTCAGCATTTCGTCCGGCATTGCTACACGTGCTTCGACCTGGCTGTAACCCCAGCGAAACGTTTCACCGTCGTGTTCGGCTGCGATTGCCATATCGAATGAGTGTGGCTCCTCCACTACCTGATCGCCCAGCAGATAGTCGGCCTCAGGCTTGAAGTTGAATATCTGCGCCGGCGCACCCAGCCGGGATAGCGTGAGCGTCACTTTCGCGGCAGTGGGCGGAAGAAGCTTCCCGTTTTCATAGAGGTAGAGGCGCAATTGCGGCGGTACTCCTTTTTCAAAAATGGTGACCTCTACGCCGAAGCCGTTCTTGATAAACAGCTTTCCTCCCTTGGGACCTTTGCCGGGCTCTTGTCCCGCTCGCCTTTCCGTCGCTGGGTGGTTACTGGTTTTATGGTCCTCGTGAGCGCCGGTGGCGGCAGCTTCATCATGAACCTCATGTGGGATATCGGGAGAAGAAGCCTTGTTCCAGGTAAGGATTAATCCACCCAGTAAGATCCCTGTTACGATGACAACGGCAATCGATATCCTTTGGCGCTTATTCACAATGTGCTCCTTGAATCCCCATTTGCGTCATTTGTGCCATTTGTATTTGGGCCGTTGATTGCAGCAGGACTTACCGCCGCATCGATGGGTGCTGCAATCACGCGTTCGATTTCATTGACCAGGCGGTGGTAATTCGCAAGCGCGCGCACATAAAGGATTCTGTTCTGGAATAAAGTGCGTTGCGCATCCAGCACTTCAAGAAATCCAAATTTACCCAGCTCATAGCCTTTGTTGGTAACCTCGAACGCGCTTTTGGCCGCGGGCAGAATTTCGTCGCGCAGTATACCTACCTCGTTTTGCGCACTCGACAAGGCCTCATACGCCAGCGTGAGCTCGGCTTTAAGCCGCAGGTCGATGGCTGCCTGCTCGTCGATGGCCTTGTCTACACGTTGATGCGCTTCCCGGACACTGCCCTGATTGCGGTCGAAAAATGGCAACGGCATCACCAGGCCGACCACGGGCGTATTGCCCCCGAGCAGAGCGTGATGAACGACACCCGCGTTTATGGTGAGATTCGGTATCCGCCGCGTCTGTTCCACCTCCAGCAGCGCTTTACGCTGTTCTATATTTTTCATGGCGCGAAGCGCTGCAGGGCTGCTGAGAACGCGTTCCGCGAGAACTTCAAAGCTTGGCAGGGTGATCAATGATTCAAGATTTCCCAGCGCTCGGGTAAATCGCGGGGAAGCGTTGCCCCATAGCAGCGTCAGCCGTTTGCGCGCCGACGCCAGATCACGCTGCGCTTGCTCAAGCTCGATCCGGGTGGTGGAGAGTGTCACTCCGGCCCTGGTTTCCTCGATGGGAGGCACCTTGCCGGCCTGGACACGCTTCCCCGTCGTATTGACTACCCTCTGTGCCAGTTGCAAGTTATCCTCGGCAAGCCGCACACGTTCTTGTCCGGCCAGCACTTCCGTGAAGGTATTTGCTATCCGGGCGATAAGTTCCACCCGTCTTGTTTCATAGTCTTTACCTGCCAGTTCTTCACCGAGCAGCGCCGCATTGACTCGAGCCGCGCGCTTCCCGCCGAGCTCGATCAGCTGACTGATGCGGATAGTCGTGATTTGTTGCACAACCTCCTGTGCAACCGCCTTTTGCGAATTGATATCCCCCTGAAGCGGCTGAATATTTCCGATATTTTCGACATTGACCGATAACTCCGGGTTTCGAAGCAGCCCAGCTTGAAGTGTTGCGCCTTCCAGCGCGCGTATCTCCTTGGCAAAAGAAGCCAGCTCGGGATTGCGCTGCAATGCAAGCAGCGCGGCATCCCGTAAAGTCAAGTCGTCCTTCTCCTCAGGCTGGAGCACATCGGAAACGCGCAGGCTTCTGTCGGGAATGACGCCGGCAAAGGTGCCTTCCGCAATTGCCGAAGAGTGCCAACTCAGCACAAGAATAAGCCATCCAGCCAGCACGGAATATCGTGACGGCGCGAACGATACATCAAAGCTCATGAAAGTCCTCCGCAAGGTAGATATCAAACTCCGTAACCGGCGCTCGTATGAGTCAGCCGGTCCTTACGCAGATAGGAATGCGGCAAGCCTGCGCATGGCGCAGCGGCACAATGAACACAAGGATAAAGGCCTCGAATATTCTCCCGGCGAGTAGGGGCCTTCCCAAAGCAATGCCACGGGATACTTTTGCGAGACTTGCAGATTCAGCTTGCCAGGGTGTTTCGGGGTGGATGCAGGGGTGACTCGGGAATGGATTCGGGAACGGTGGCAGAGACAAAGATTCCCGGAACTTCCATACCAATGGAAGCGGGTACAGTTAAAGGAGCTGTAAAGAAAAAGGGCTGATACTGCCCTGCCGCGTGAAGACACAAATGAGTGGCGGCATCGAGATGGCCTTCATCATTTATAGCCGCGTGCTGATGGGCCTCAAGATGCGCTGTTGGATCGAGAGAAAGAACGTGATGCTCATGGTCGAGCTCATGCGCGAAAACCTCGCCGTTAAACGCCCAGCTGAATGCGTTGGTCATCATAGTGACGAACAGTACAAGCATGACGAGGTGAATATGACGGCGCGGGTTCATGGCTTCTGGGATTCTATACCCGCGAACGAATGCTGCCAATAGCTGTTTTTCTAGCAGCCTGTCGGACTTGAAGAATCGCGGCGAAAAAGTAACTGGGTGAGGACAGTTTTGGAGGATTCTGAAGGCCAATAGTTATTCTATTGGCCAAAAAAGCGGGGAAAGATGAAACAGCCAGACGCTTTTGCAGCCCATTTCCTTTAAGTCCGACAGGCTGCCAATGAGCATAAGTCAAGCTTGGATTCTTACAGGGAGCACTAAAGTTCAAATGATTCAGTTGTTCTCATTTTCGGAAATGCGCGAGTTTGTGAACTATAGTGATATGAATGTTTGATCCATGAGCGCAGAGGTCATCAACACTGCGATGGCACTTTCCTGCTCACTGCCAATCAACCGACGCAATGATCAATAGTTATCTAATCCAGCGGAAACGACATGCCTCAATTGCTGGCCTCTGAATCCACTTCGTTTACATTGGACAACATGGGGAGGTTCCTCTGCAACACCTTGCAGGAAGCAGTCGATAGTGCGGCGCAAACCGTCGGTGGGCGCCAGCGCGGCTTTGATGTAATTATCATTGGCGGCGGCACCTTCGGCGCAGTGATGGCGGAACATCTTTTTATTACCGATGCCACGCGCAGCCGCCGGATTCTCGTACTCGAGGCAGGGCCATTCGTAGTGCCCGAGCACGTGCAAAACATGCCGTTTATGGGAGGTGCGCCGGATTTGCGTGTGCCATGGGTCAATCATCCCGCACTGAACTACCTCGGCCTGATCTTCGCTGTCGGAGGGCGCTCGCTGACATGGGGCGGGTGGTCGCCCGAGATGCTTGATGAGGAAATGGCGGCATGGCCACCAGCGGTAAAAACGGCGTTGCGGCCGCCACCTCCCGCTGAGGGTTATTTCGCACAGTCGAGTCGGCAGATCGGCGTAAAAGAGACTAACGACTTCATCTACGGGCCGCTCCACATTGCGCTGCGCAAACAACTCCACGCCGGGCTCAACACACCAGGCAATGAAACAGGGTTTACCTTCGCTCAGCTCCTTGAGCATCCGGCGGTGCGCTACCCCGACCCCGGAGAACCGCCGCTGACCGCAGCGCCGCTTCGTGACTGGCTGGGTTTGCCCGGCACCGACATCACTCCCGAGGCGGTCCTGCACGAACTTTTCAAACTTGAAGCACCACTTGCGGTACAGTCGACAACGTTGCCTGGATTCTTTCCAATCAATAAATTCAGCGCGATCCCCGGGTTGATCAGCGCAGCAAGGCTGGCGAACAAAGAGGCGGACGGAGTAGGACCGGTAGCGGACGCACGCAAGCGGCTCATGATTGTGCCAAACTGCCACGTACAGGAACTCATCACCGAGACGCAAGCCGATAATTGGGTGCGAGTAACGGGCGCGCGTATCTGGCAGAATGGCGCATCACGGGATATTCTGCTCGCGCCACCGCGAAACGGCAGGCAGGGTGCGGCGGTAATCGCGCTTGGCACGGTTGAAACCACGCGAGTGGCACTGACCACCTTTCAGCAATCGCTTGCTGGGCGCGCTGCGCAACGCATGGGTGAAAATCTTATTGCGCATCTGCGTACCAACCTCACCATACGGATACCGCGCACGGCCATCGCGGCCAACCTGCCGGCCACGTTGATTCCCAGCCTCCAGGCATCGGCGTTGCTCATCAAAGGCAAGGCACCCAACAACCGGACTTATCACTTCCAGATCACCGCCTCTGGATTGGGCAAGCTGGGCAGCGATTCCGAAGCCGAGCTTTTCAAGAAAATCCCGGATTTGGAACTTTTCGAAGCGATGCGCCGCGCGAATGATGCGACCGTCGTCATCACCATTCGCGGCATCGGCGAAATGACAACTCGCAATCCCGACAGCTTCATTGATCTTTCGACGCGGGAAAGTGACTTTGGGCGCCCGAAGGCCGTTGTTCATCTCGGCAACGCCAAAGCCAGTCCACAGCAGTTTCCCGGCAGTGCACAGACCAACACTGATCGCGCCACATGGGATGCCATGGATGTGGTAGCCGATAAGATCGCGCTCATCTTTGCCGGCAATGAACCGTTCGAGATACTTCTGGCCAATCCTGACGGCGCCATTCCGGTACCTTCTGGTACCCGGGCGCAGCGGCTGGCCATACTCTCCGCGTTCAGGAACCGTCGCGACGACCTGGGTACCACGCACCACGACGCGGGCACGATGCGCATGGGCGACAACATCGCGGACGCTGTAACCAATGATTTTGGTCGTATCCACGACACCACCAATTGCTACGTTGCCAGCCCGGCGCTCTTCCCCTCTCTGGGTTCACCGAACCCGATGCTCACGGGTGTCGCGCTGGGCCGTCGGACGGGAGATTTGCTCAACGGTGGCGTGCTCTTCAGCCCCGACCCGGTCATCAGTCCTCAGGACGAAACCGGTTTCCGCCCGCTCTTCGACGGCACGGCGGCTAAGTTCAAAAACTGGACGCTTGCCGGACCCGGCGGCGGTGGCATGCTGCACCTCAACGGCGAAATGGTCAGCTATGGCGATGGCGCGCTGCGGCTGTTCTACTACTCCCAGGAAGCTTTTGGCGATTTCACGTTGCGCCTGCAGTTTCGCATCTTCGACGCCACAAACCACAACAGCGGCGTATTCGTCCGCTTCCCGCGCCCGACGCCTGGCCTGACCGCGGCTCTCCAAAATCGCGTCTCGCAGCAACCATCGCCCGAACCTTCCTTCGATGCGGCAAATCCTGCCTGGAAACCTGTGATTGCTGGTTTTGAGGTCCAGATCGACGACAACGCCCGCGGGGATTCCGGCAAGGACTTTTATGGCATCAAGCCTGAGCCGGATGGATTATTTAAAAATCGTACCGGCGCGATCTATAAAATTCAGGCTGGCGATAAAGTCTGGCACCTGAATTTCAACGAACCGGCCGTGCAGAACTATACGCCCGGCCCCGCGCTCGTTCCCGCTACCTGGTTTGAATATGAGATTGTCGTGCAGGGCAACGACTATGCCGTCTTCCTTACCAATATCGAGACCGGCGAACGGAAGCAAACGACGATATTCCACAATACCGACGCAAACCGCGGCCTATCCCCCGGATTCATCGGCATCCAGGCTTATGCGGGCAGCACAGTCGCCTGGCGCCATGTCCGCATCAAGACCGCTTAACCCATACCAGCAGAAAGCAGGAGGAAATTATGAAATCAAAAGCAACGATTCAGTTCCTCGGGGATTGGCGCGAGTTCCAGCATGGCATGATCGAGCGCAGTGGACGGCTCAAGGTCGAGTATGACATGCACAGACTACCGCACTGTTTCACGACATGGCATGGCGCCGGGCTCGGCGATATCACCGCATATATCCGGTTTCATCCTCGAGGGGAGGTCGTTAGCGGCAGTGTGATTGCCCCGGTCCGAAACCAGGAAAGCCCACCAGGCATAATTATCGGACATGTGCCTGCGCCATTTGAAACCGCGGTGCCGGATGACGCTGCACAGGCGGAGATCTGGTTCCACAATTTTTATCAGACCAGCACGCGTTGCGACGCTTGGGACAGCCGGTTTGGCTCCAATTACTGGTTCGAGATCGACGGTGCGCCGGCGCGAGCCCCGATGCAGCCGGTCGCTTATCGCAGCGGCGCGATAACAAGTCCGGAGACGGTTAATGTGCTGGAGCACAGTGCTGTCAAGGTCAACGTCTTTCCACCACTGCCGGAAGGCGGCCCCCGCCAAGGAACAGACTTGCAGACGATGTTGAAGGTGACTGCATGGGTCAGAGAAACCACTCTCGGCGCCAACGCATGGATTGACGTTCATGCCTTTGACGATGGCGACAAGCTGATACATTCCGAAACGTTGACGCTGCCTTATAGCGGCTTTGGACCGGTATTCCATTACGAGTTCTCGGGCAAGGTCTATCAAGGTTCAACCGCCACCCCGGGATCCGTACAGCCAAGACCCGACGCACGAAAAATCCAGTATCGCCTGTATTACGACATAAATTATCAGGTCTTCACTGACGGCATCCTGCATCAACTTCATCTTCCCGAGGATGCTGACACTTCGGCGCACTCAGCCCATTCAGCCCACTCAGCCCACTCCCACAAGACACCACATTGATGAACAGGCTCGCAGCGATGACAAAGCATTTAACGAAGACATGACTAATACATGACCATGCTTGAACAGGCTGGTGAATCAGGGGTTTTCCTCAACCGCTTCCACCATCGTTTTCGCCACCTTTAGGCCCCCAGAATACAACCCACGTTCCAAAATCACTGGAAAAATTCTCGAACCGGTGCTCAACGTTGGCGGCTACAAACAGGCAATCGCCCGCCTTGAACGAATGACGATCTTCACCGATAACAAGCTCACCTGTCCCCTTATGGATGAAGTAAACCTCATCCTGTTCATGCGGTATCTGGGGGTCAAGGCCGATGGGTGCGTAATATTCGATCGACATGCTGCCGTGAGCAAGCGCAACGGCGAATCGTTCACCCATGGACCATTCTGCGGTGACAGGACCTGGAATGCGGGAAAATACTTCCTCAAACGTTGCTTTAACCTTCAATTGCCCTCCTCGCGAGTAGGACCGTGCTTAGTCATCCCTGGCAGGCTCATCTGTGGAACTGCTCGGTATTTCCTGGAATCTGCCGGTAAGAGATGCAAGGAATTGGCTATGGGTAGTCAGCACCTTATAAAGCGGGAACGCGAGAGCGCCAAAGATTATGCCCAGAAGCAAACCCGCAAACGGCGCTAAAAGGAGAACAAGAAGCGCTTTCCCCATACCGCTACTCTGAAAAGTGAAAAATGCGTTTAAGGGAGAAAATAACGTATTGGCACAACAGAATGCCAGCGAATTGAACTTTACGAAGGAAATGAAGTTAAGTTGTACGAGATATCTGCTCATTTATTTCTCTGGCAATGGGTTGAACCTTGCCGAAGCTCGGCCGCTACCGCTTCATTGTATGAAATAATCCGGGCCTGCGTGAGATTTATTCAGCGCTTTAATCAGAAACTGCCCACAGTGCTGGAGATATCCGAAGCGCTTCCTACCCCCGGCTGCAGTGCAGGACCAATATGAATGCGCGAATGAGAATGCCGACATTTCAGGCGTCGCCGCGTACATTATGATCGTCCCTCCGAAAGCGTAAAAATATTTGTGTTAGCCAGAAAAAATTCAATCAAGTTGACGCTCGACCAGCGAATGCTAGACTGGAACATGGAGCGATAATTTATCGTCTTTCATCCTGCTCGGCTACCGGTCTTTTATACCATGCACCATGCACGACAGTAGAGGCTGAGCAGATCCATAAGACTTATACACTTTAGCAAAGAATCGCTTATTGCCGAGGGAATCGTTATGGAAGAGTCTACCGTCACCAAATTCGAGTTACCCAAGGACGTGATCGCGCTAGTGCCTATGCGCAACCTTGTGGTGTTTCCCCACGTATTGACGGCGATCACCGTTGGCCGAGCAAAGTCAATCGCGGCGGTGGAGCATGCTCTACACTCCAACTGGCCGCTGGGCATCGTTCTGCAAAAGGACGCGGCCATCGATGAGCCGGCGCTCGACACATTGTTCAATATGGGCACGATAATAAGTATCGTCCGGCATCTCACCTCGGCCGATGGGCTGCGTCACGCCGTCTGCCAGGGTCTGGAGCGATTTTGCATTGAAGAACTGGTCGAGGGCTATCCGTTTCTTGCCGCTCGAATACGACGCATTGCCGAGCCGGCCGAGGTATCCACCGAGGCCGAGGCGCTGGCTATGCAGTTGCGTGAACGCACCGTAGAAATTCTCTCGTTGTTGCCCGGGGTGCCTGCGGAGCTTGCGCACGCGCTACAAGCTACACGAGCGCCGTCGCATCTGGCGGATATTGCCGCGAGCCTGCTCGATGCTGAAGTCGGTGAGAAGCAGATGTTGCTCGAAACCTTGAGTACGGAAGAACGGTTGAAAAAAGTGCTTCAGATCCTGTCGCGCCGCATCGAGGTGCTCAGGCTCTCGCAGGAGATTGGTGAGCGGACGAAAGAACAGTTGGTGGACCGCGAGCGCAAATTCTTGCTGCGTGAGCAATTAAAGACGATCCAGAAAGAACTGGGTGAAACTGAAGGCAACGACCAGGAGATCACGGAACTGGATGAGGCTATCGCCAAGGCCGGCATGCCGGATGAAATCGAGGCCCAGGCGCGCAAGGAGCTGCAACGATTGCAACGCATGCCGTCGGCCTCAAGCGAATATTCAATGCTTCACATTTATCTTGAGTGGATGACTGAGTTGCCGTGGCGGCTTCCGGCCGACATGCCGATCGACCTGAATGCAGCGCGCGAGATACTGGAAGCCGATCACTTCGGGCTTGAGCGCGTCAAGCAGCGCGTTGTCGAGTTTCTGGCAGTACAAAAACTGAAACCTCAGGGGCGCGCGCCGATTCTTTGTTTTGTCGGCCCGCCGGGGGTGGGCAAGACCTCGCTCGGCCAGAGCATCGCGCGGGCACTGCAGCGGCCGTTTGTTCGCGTATCTTTGGGTGGCGTGCATGACGAGGCGGAAATGCGCGGTCATCGCCGCACTTATATTGGTGCCATGCCGGGAAATATCGTGCAGAGTCTGCGCAAGGCCAAAGCGCGCAATTGCGTGATGATGCTTGACGAGGTAGACAAGATGTCCGCCAGTCTTCACGGAGACCCATCGGCCGCACTGCTGGAGGTCCTGGACCCGGAACAAAATTCGACTTTCCGGGATAATTATCTCGGCGTGCCTTTTGACTTGAGCCGTGTCGTCTTCATTGCGACGGCGAATGTAATTGACAACGTGCCGCCCCCGGTACGCGATCGCATGGAGATAATCGATATCCCAGGCTATACCCATGAGGAAAAACTTCAAATCGCGCTGCGTTACCTGGTGGCTCGCCAATGCGAGGGCAACGGCCTGATCGAAGGGCAGTGTGAAATAACAGTCGAGGCGTTGAATAGCATCATAGCGAATTATACCCGTGAGGCCGGGGTACGCCAATTCGAACGCGAAATCGGGCGTGTGATGCGTCATGCGGCCATGCGGGTTGCCGATGGCGCGCAGCTCAGGGTGCGCGTCGATGTTGCAGATCTGGATGGTATCCTGGGCCCTGCCAAATATGAGCATGAGATCGGCTTGCGCGCCAGCCTGCCTGGCGTGGCTACCGGCCTTGCCTGGACGCCGGCGGGCGGTGACATTCTTTTCATCGAAGCTACGCGAGTGAGTGGACGCGGCCAACTGATTCTGACAGGGCAGCTTGGCGGCGTCATGAAGGAGAGCGCTCAGGCGGCGCTCACCTTGGTGAAGGCGATTGCGGGCGATTTGCATATTCCTGCGGCAATGTTCGACGGTGTGGATGTTCATGTGCACGTGCCGGCGGGAGCCATTCCGAAAGACGGCCCCAGCGCCGGGGTAGCCATGTTTATAGCGCTCGCCTCGCTTTTTACCGATCGGCCGATAAATCACGACGTGGCAATGACCGGGGAGATCAGTTTGCGCGGGATGGTATTGCCCGTAGGGGGAATCAAGGAGAAGGTGCTTGCGGCGCAGCGCGCGGGTCTGCGCGCGGTACTACTGCCGGCGCGCAATGAAAAAGATCTGCGGGATGTGCCCGAAGCGACGCGTGCCACACTGGAATTCGTTTTCCTGGAAACGGTGGATGATGCTATTCAGGCGTCGCTGGGTCAACGGGGCACCGGTCGCCCCGCTTCCGAATTCAAGCTGATTTAAGAAGTTTCCGAACCAGCCGCCTTCGGGCACCGAGCCCATGTATGTAATTCAATGACGCTCGAACTTTGTGCGGCGTTCGCCTACCCCGTTTCGAGCCCGACATCAAATGTTGTCGCGTACCCCTCTCCCGTTTCCAGAAGCGTAAGCATTAGCTGGTCTCCTCCTTCGCGGAATATGCTGTCGCCCTCATTTCTCGTTCTCGGCAGGTAGCCCCCTTTTCTCGCATACGCCTGCTGCCGTGCATACGCCAGGTCCGTAATCGAGTCGTTGAAATAGAGCTGCGACGTAAACTCGCGCGCCCGCGCATATTTCGGGTCGGTACGTATTTTGAAATGAATATGAACCGTTCTGCCGGGATACCAGCCGGGGTAAATAGTGAGAAATCGCACGCTGCCGCTTGTATCCGTCACTTGATAGCCGCGCAGGAATTTCTTGCCCACGGTGTTGAAGCTGCTATCCGTCACATCAGAGTAGATCCCTTGGGCATCACAATGCCAAATATGTACAGAAGCGCCCGCAAGGGGCTTGCAGTCGATTCCATTGCCGACCTTCGTACCTGTCGCTGCGGCAAAAACACGAATCTCAAGCGCGAGGGGCAGTCCCTCTTTTATCGATCCATCCGAAGGATCGGATCGAATATCCGAACGATGCAAATGCTCATCGACGAAGTACGGACCTTCGGTCTGCTGAGGAGTGAGAACACATGAGAGGGTCCTGCGCACCGACTCGTTGGCGGACGAATATCCACTGAAACTGTTTATGCCGGCTGCGCCGATCAAGGTGAGCATTTGCCGTCGATTCATGAACGATTCCTCGCAACTGTCGAAATTCATGCTTTCTCCATAAATTGATAGACAGTGGCATCAGCGGTGTTGTCGGTCGATATACGCTTTGATAGCGCCTCTGTCTCCGAGTTCATGAAATCGATTTAAATTCGGCATGGAGGTTATGAGGCTGGCGTATTTTGCGACGCAGCGGCTTCATTGCCGTGTTTGTGGAACGAGAGCCTGCTCGTTAAATTGTTTTTTACCGAGGGCCATTCATGCTGAAGTATGGAATAGATAACCGTATCACGAACCGAACCGTCACGCATTATCTGGTGATTGCGTAAAATCCCGTCCTGCTTGGCGCCGAGCCGCTCAATTGCCGTTCTTGAGGCCTGGTTAAAAAAATGCGTCCTGAACTCTACCGCGATGGCTTTTTTTTGCTCGAAGACATGTTCCAGCAACAAGAGCTTGCTTTCGGTATTTACGCCTGTTTTACAGGCGGATTTTGCATACCAGGTATAGCCGAGCATCGGCCGCCTGCTCTTTTCGTCCACGTTATAGAAGCGCGTGGTTCCCACTATCCTGTTCGCATCATTGAGCCGAACTGCAAACGCGATATTTCCGTTCCTGGCGTTTTCAACAGCTTCAGCTACATAGTCGCCGATTTTGGCAGGCGAGGGCACATTGGCAAACCAGAGCTTCCATAACTCTCCATCCATTACCGCTGCCTTTAACGGATCGATGTGAGTGAAATCGAGCGGTTCAAGGGTTACAAGCGTCCCCTTGAGTTGTATATATTCAAGCCAGCTCATTTTCACATGCGTTCACATTGCCTTTCACTGACCCTGGGTTAACCTGTGCCGTATCAGTTTCCATACTTCACGCCTGAGGCCTGCTCAGCGGCTTTTTTAAAACATCGGCTTCTTTTTGGCTGCGTTATAGCGCTTTACACCGTTCACAATTTCCGCTTTTGCTTCTTTGACACCAACCCAGCCATTTACCTTGACCCACTTGTTGGGTTCCAAATCTTTGTAATGAGCGAAAAAATGCGCAATTTGTGAAAGAACCAGATCTGGTAAATCATCATGGGATTTTTTCTTGCGGTAGAGGCTGCACAGCTTGTCAATAGGCACAGCTAATACTTTGGCATCTTCACCGGCTTCATCGGTCATTTCCAACATTCCCAGAGCCCTGCATCGCACCACCACGCCGGAAATGAGCGGAACCGGCGAGATTACCAGCACATCCACCGGATCTCCATCTTCCGATAGCGTGTGAGGAATATAACCATAGTTGCAAGGGTAGTGCATCGACGTTGACATGAAGCGGTCCACGAACAACGCACCGGTTTCCTTGTCAACTTCATACTTGATAGGATCGGCATTCATGGGTATTTCTATAATGACGTTGAAATCGTTGGGCACGTCGCGGCCAGAACCAACCCGGTCAAGATTCATTTGCGTTCCTGTTACTGATGGCTGAAAAGCCGCTATTATAACTATGAGCAGGCGGATTAACCCAGAAACCTCTGAATAAGCTTCCGTGTAGCGAATGACCGGCAACTGAGCAGACAAGCCCGGGAAATATTCACAGGTTTCCCAATGCCATTCCTTTCGGGCACCAATATGCTATTCAATTTAGGCCTCGTGGCTATGGTTGGGTATGCCGTTTTCGCGGCGGCAATCTTTTTTGTGCAACCGCGTCTCATCTATTATCCGGAATTTGGGCGAAGCATTACCGGAACGCCAGATGATCTGGGACTTGCCTACGAGGCCGTGGAGATCACTACTGCGGACGGCGAAATCCTGCACGGCTGGTTTGTGCCGGCCCCCGCCACCCCAACCGCAACCCCAGCCGCAACTGTTTTGTTTCTGCATGGCAACGCCGGAAGCATTTCGCACCGCCTGGACTATCTGCCCATGTTTTACCGGCTCGGTTACAATACATTTATTTTCGATTATCGCGGTTTTGGCGAAAGTAGTGGAACGCCATCCGAGCCTGGCACCTATCTTGACGCTCAGGCCGCCTGGCAATACCTTATCGAAAAAAGAACTTTGCCGCCTGATAATGTCGTTTTATTCGGTGAATCCCTCGGTGGCGCTATAGCAGCGTGGCTTGCGGCAAACGAAAAGCCGGCTTTGCTGGTGCTGGCTTCCGCGTTCACTTCGGTACCCGACATGGCGGCGGAAATGTACCCGTTTTTGCCCGTACGGCTGCTGTCCCGTTTCGAGTACAACACGATTGACTACTTGCGAAATGTTACCTGCCCCGTATTTGTCGCTCATAGTCCACAGGACGAAATTGTGCCGTTTGCGCATGGCCAGGCGTTATATCAGGCAGCGCCCGATCCAAAACAATTTCTGGAGTTACAGGGCGGCCACAATAATGGTTTCATTTACATGCGGGACGATTGGGTGAACGTATTGAATGAATTTATCGACAGGTACGTGCCTGCACCTGAAGCGTCGGAAGCTTCGACAAACTAATATGGTTCCTGATCGCAGATCATGCTGGTAATCGCTCATCGCGGGTATCACGATGCGGTTCCCGAAAACACCATGGCTGCTTTCGAGGCGGCGGTGGCGGTAGGCGCGAACGGCATTGAAACCGACGTGCGCATCAGCCTCGATGGTTTGCCGGTGCTGATTCATGACCGTATTATTGCCTCCGGACAAGCGGTGGCGGAGTTGATACGGAGCGACATCGAGCAAATCGCGGGGCACCAGGTGCCCACTCTGGATGAAGCGCTGGAACATTTTCCCGGCATCTTGTGGAATGTCGAGATCAAGGCAATAAAGGCGCTATCCTCCGTAATTGGCGTTATCAAAAAGCACCAGGCCGGCCACCGTATTATCGTCACGTCTTTTCGCCATGACCTGGTGGCGATCTGTGCATCGTCGCTCAAGGTCAATTGCGGCCTTTTGCTGGCGCATCGGCCGCGAACGCTGAGTTCGTTGCTGGCAGACTTGAACTATAACGGCAATCCCAGGATCAATCATATCGTATGGGATTATGATGTGCTGGACGGCGACCTGTTGAAACAGGCGTCGTTGGATGGTTTCCGCAATTTCGTTTATGGTCCCGTCACCAAAGCCGAGCACGATGATTGCCGGGAACTCGGCGTGGATGGGGTGATTACCGATTATCCGCTTCTGGTGCAAAATGCCTAGCGCAGCTGGCGCTTAAAGGAAATCGGCCGCAAAAGCGCTACGCGTCCATGGGCGGTTCATATTTCGCCGCTTTTTCGACCAATAGAATAACTATTGACCTTCAAAATCCGCCCTCACCCCTTGATTTTTTCGCTGCGACTCTTCAAGCCCGACAGGATGCTGGCGCGGCTGACGAAACAGGACTTTGAGAATTACGCGCGATAAAATCATCATGTTGACTTCAGGTTACGCATGGTAACGTTAGCGTATGATTTATTTGACGATTTTGATGATCTGGCCAGCGGCGGGCTCTCCCTCGGGATACTGGCCGTTGAGCAAGCGCAGGTAGCTTTCGGCGTTAATCCCTAGAGGAGACTCTTTGGCCAGTCCGGCATAACTCAAGCCAATGGTGGCTTTGATGGTTCGGATCTCAAGTGCCTTGGCAGATTTTTTTTCCGCATCGGTAAGCGCACGAAAACTTTCAATGGTGCTGGAGATGGCATCCCGGTAGCGGGCGAAGGCGGCGGGGGAGTCACCTCGTCCCGCGACGAGATATGCCTTGTCTTCGTGATAAATCACAGCCGCCTTGAAGGGTCGCTCACCCTGCGCAAGGGACGTTACGACAGCCATTGGCAGCCCATTATGGGTCATCGATAGAATTTCCGCAGGGGATTCAGGGCGAAGGCGCTCTTGGGCAAGATCTGCTGGCGCCCCGCGTTGATCACCAAGAGGTCCTAACACCACCATGGCCTCCCCATCGGGACTCACCGCGACAACTTCATCCGGCTTATTTCGGATACGCCAGCCGGATGGGAAAGATAGCCTGAAACCCATTTGCTTGTGTTGAAACGTATTTCCTCGCACAACTCCCTGGCTGACGGCATCGCCGAAAATCATGCCTTCGGTCTGGTGCAGGAATTCCGCGCGGTGATCATCGATTTTTCCTGGCTGGACATATCGATTCGCTTCGCCAACCACCTCCTGCAATCGCGTGTCGTTGTCGGGGTGAGTGGCAAAAATACCATGATAACGGCGCGGCTCGCGTCCTTCCTGCTTCGCGGCTTCGATATCGAACAACTCCTGATTTTTCAGCACGGAAATGACTTTGATCATTGCTTGGGGATCGTAACCGCTTCGCGCAAGATACTCCGCGCCCAGCCGGTCCGCCTCCAGCTCGTGGCTGCGGCCGTAGCCTGAAAGAAGAGCGCTGCCAGTAACCCCGAGAAGGCTTTGAACGCCTTGTGCCAACTGTCCGCCAAGCTGCGGCACGAATATGCCCGCTACCAGGCCGCCAACGGCGGCGGCAACATTGGCTGCAGTGGCAGCGCTAGATTGCTGCACGCTATGGCGTGCCGTAACATGACCAATCTCATGCCCTAGCACGGCGGCAAGTTCCGCTTCGGAATTAAGATAAGCCAGGATGCCTCGTGTGAGGTAGATATGACCGCCAGGCAAGGCAAAGGCGTTTACCTCAGGGCTGTCTACGACCGTGAAATGATAGTCGAGCTGAGGGCGGTGGCTTTTCCTGGCAAGCTTCTGCCCAATCTCGTTGACATAATTTTGCAAAGCCGGCAGACCGCCATAAGTATTGTATGCCTTGCTTATCTCGATAGCGGCTTGCCGCCCCTCGCGCATCTCATCGGCTTCCGACATGAGCGTGAAATTCCGGTTACCTGTAACCGGATTTACCGCGCACCCTGTCAACTGAATCAGGCAGCTGAGCGCGAGGGCCAATTGAAGCGCGATCAGGATTCTCATCGTATTATTTTAATCGACTGCTGAAAATAAAAAAGCAGGCAGAAAAAAGAGCAGCTTGAAGCTGCTCTTTTTTCTGCCTGCTCTACCTCAGCAAGTCTCCGACGATCGATTTTAAGCCGCTGGCTGTTTTTCGACCTTTTTTCCATATTTCTGGCGGAATTTTTCTACTCGCCCGGCGGTGTCAACGATTTTTTGCTTGCCGGTATAGAAGGGGTGGCAGACCGAGCATACTTCAATATGCAACGGCTTGCCCATGGTGGAACGGGTCTGGAATATGCTACCGCAACTGCAGGTAACGGTAATTTCCTGATAGTTTGGGTGGATGTTTGCTTTCATGGCGTATGTCCTTGAGCTGTGCCCGATCGGCAGGGGATAGCTGCGGAGCAGGAAAAACTCTTATTATCTTATAGTCCGGGGAGAGGTTGCAACAATGTATTCGATTAAGGCGGGGTTTTTGTTCCGGAAACACTATACCCGGCGCATGGAATCGAAGAAATCCGCGTTATTTTTCGTGGCCTTGATCTTGTCGAGCAAGAATTCCATTGCTTCCATGTCGTCCATCGGGTAGAGCAATTTGCGCAGCACCCAGATTTTCTGTAATACATCCGGTTTGATGAGCAATTCTTCCTTGCGGGTGCCGGAGCGGTTCACGTTGATGGCGGGGTAGGTGCGTTTTTCCGCCATGCGCCGATCAAGGTGGATCTCCATGTTGCCGGTACCCTTGAATTCCTCATAAATCACATCGTCCATGCGCGAGCCCGTATCCACCAGGGCGGTGGCGATGATGGTAAGGGAGCCCCCTTCTTCGATGTTGCGTGCGGCCCCAAAGAAACGCTTGGGGCGTTGCAGTGCATTGGCATCGACGCCACCGGTCAATACCTTGCCGGAAGCAGGAACCACGGTATTGTAAGCGCGGGCCAGTCGCGTGATGGAGTCCAGCAGTATCACGACATCTTTCTTGTGCTCGACCAACCGCTTTGCTTTTTCGATCACCATGTCGGCCACTTGCACGTGACGTACCGCAGGCTCGTCGAAAGTGGAGGAGACTACCTCACCCCTGACGGAGCGGATCATCTCGGTTACTTCCTCGGGACGCTCGTCTATCAACAATACCATCAGAATGACGTCGGGGTGATTGGCCGCTATCGCATGGGCGATATGCTGAAGCATGACCGTTTTCCCCGACTTGGGGCTCGCTACCAGCAGACCGCGCTGGCCTTTGCCGATGGGGGCAATGAGATCGATGATGCGGCTGGTAACGTTTTCCTCGGCTTTGATGTCACGTTCGAGCAGTAATCGCTCGGTGGGAAATAGCGGGGTGAGATTTTCAAACAGAATCTTGTGCTTGGAATTTTCTGGCGGTTCGCTGTTGACCTTATCCACCTTAACCAGGGCAAAGTAGCGTTCGCCATCCTTGGGAGTGCGAATTTCGCCTTCTATGGAATCCCCGGTGTGCAGGTTGAAGCGCCTTATCTGGCTGGGGGAGACATAAATATCATCGGGTCCAGCCAGATATGAGGTATCTGGAGATCGCAGGAAGCCAAAGCCGTCCTGAAGCACTTCCAGGGTGCCTTCGCCGTAAATGCTTTCCCCCTTGCGTGCCTGGTTTTTTAGTAAGGCGAAAATCAAGTCCTGTTTTCGCAGCCGGTTGGCGCCGTCAATTTCATTGGCGATGGCCATTTCTACCAGTTCGGTGACGTGGAAGTTCTTAAGGTCGGATAAGTGCATTGAGTGGAACTCGTGGGTGAAGAACAGGGACGTAAAGCGTCAGGACGCGTTGGAAAAAACTGATGGGGCAGAGCGAGAATTAGAAGCGGTAGATCGAATAGGATTCCGCTTGGGGAGGCGGTTCTTTACAAGATTAGCGATTTTAGATATGGCTGTCAATAAAAGCGGTAAGCTGGGATTTTGATAGCGCGCCAACCTTGGTCGCCTCGATATTGCCGTTTTTAAAAAGCATAAGCGTGGGAATACCGCGGATGCCATATTTTGGCGGGGTGGCCTGATTTTCGTCAATATTCAGTTTTGCCACTTTCAGACGATCTCCATATTCCTGGGCTACCTCATCCAGGATCGGCGCGATCATCTTGCATGGTCCGCACCACTCCGCCCAGTAGTCAACCAGAACCGGCACGGCGGATTGCAGTACTTCGGCTTCAAATGTCCCATCGGAAATATAAAGGATATGCTGGCTCATGTGACTTTCTCATTCAAGTTAAATAGATGCGGCTAATGACTACGGCGGGCAGGATCAAACGACATCGATGCGATAATGCTGAAAATGAAGAAGCTGCAGTTCAGTCAAGGGTCTGTGGCAATATCAGAAATTATATATTGCTTCTTTTCCGGATGCTTTGCTTTTGTATTTTTTATATGCTATCGAAAAAATGCACGAAAGGGAAGCAGCTTTTTCAAGAAAGACGGGTTTACGCTGAATCCGCATCATACCACAGCAGAAACCGCACAAGTTCGGTATGAGCGCCTGCCGTGTTTTCAACCGCCGTGTTTCAGGCCTTAGCTGGCTTGCTCCATGAATCCCGCAGTGTTACCGCTCGATTGAACACCGGTTTTCCCGGTTTCGTACTCTCACGGTCGGCGATGAAGTAACCGTGGCGTTCGAATTGAAAGCGGTCTTCCGGTTGAGCCTGATCGAGTGCCGGTTCTACATAGGCAGTGATAATTTTCTTTGAATTGGAATTCAGAAAAGTTTTGTAATTCTGTCCTCCCGCATCAGGATGAGCATGGGAAAACAGACGGTCATAAATTCGTACTTCGGCCTGCCGCGCATGGTTTGCCGAAAGCCAGTGTATGTTGCCCTTGACTTTGCGCTTGTCCGCGCCTGCTGTGCCGCTCCTGGTGTCGGGATCATAGGTGCAGTGAATTTCCATAATTTCTCCGGCGGCGTCTTTCACGACATTCACGCATTTTACGATATAAGCATAACGCAGCCGCACTTCCGCACCGGGAAAGAGACGGAAGTAGCCCTTCGACGGTGTTTCCATGAAGTCGCTGCGCTCGATATAGATGATTTTTGACAAAGGCAAAACGCGGTTTCCCCACTCCGGCTTCTGCGGATGGTTGGGCGCCATGCAATCCTCCTCGCTATTTTCCGGATAATTATCGATAACGACCTTTAGCGGTTTCAGGACAGCGAGTCGCCGGTGAGCACGTTCATTCAGGTCTTCGCGAAGGCAGTCTTCCAGCATACCCAGCTCTATCCATGAATCGGCCTTGCTGACGCCGATGCGCTCGGCAAAAAGTCGAATGGATTCTGGCGTGTAGCCCCGGCGTCGTACCCCCGCCAGCGTATTCATGCGTGGGTCATCCCAACCATCGACGACGCCCCCCTCAACCAGTTCGATCAGCTTGCGCTTGCTCATAACGGTATAGGTGAGATTCAACCGCGCAAATTCGATTTGCTGCGGGTGGCAGGGGACGATATCCGCCAATTGATCCAATACCCAATCATAGAGCGGACGGTGATCTTCGAATTCCAGCGTGCAAAGCGAGTGAGTAATTTTTTCCAGCGCATCTGAAAGGCAATGCGTGTAATCGTACATCGGGTAAATACACCATTTATCGCCGGTGCGATGATGATGAACATGACGGATACGATATATGACAGGATCGCGCAGGTTGATGTTGGGAGATGTCATGTCGATTTTGGCGCGCAAAACATGCGTCCCGTCTGCAAACTCTCCCGCTTTCATCCGTCGAAACAAGTCAAGGTTTTCTTCAATGACGCGTTCGCGATAAGGGCTATTCTCGCCCGCCTCGGTCAGTGTTCCGCGTAACGCGCGGATTTCCTCGGCAGTGAGGCTGTCTACATATGCTTTGCCCCGCTTGATAAGGTGCTCGGCAAACTCGTAAAGCTTATCGAAATAGTCCGAAGCGTAATGGAGGTGCCTGTCCCAGCTGAAGCCCAGCCATTTAACTGAATCGAGTATCGAATCGACATATTCCTGCTCCTCTTTTTCGGGATTGGTGTCGTCAAAACGCAAGTGACATATACCGTTATAATCACGGGCAAGGCCAAAGTTGAGGCAGATGCTTTTGGCATGGCCGATGTGCAGGTAGCCATTCGGTTCGGGCGGAAAACGCGTTTCTACGCGTCCGTTCCATTTGCCTGTCCTGTTATCTTCTTCGATGATATTACGGATGAAGTTGGAAACGGGCAGCGCGGCGGGACCGGTTGCAGGGTTATCTTTCAAATTAGCCTCTCTCGTGTCATTCATTATGCTTGGCGCCGGTTCACCTATTATAGAGAGATTAGCGCATTACGCTAAATCGGATAAAAAACCTTCACGCGATTAATGCACAAGCTGTAGCGCAGGCTGGAAAGATTTGCACTACACTAATTAATATGAAGCCGCTCACTTTTTCCATTCTGCGCCTGTTGAGCGATAATGAATTCCATTCGGGCGCTACCATTGCACAAACCTTGGGTGTTTCGCGGGCCAGCGTGTCCAACGCGCTACGAGATGTGGATGAAGCCGGTCTGACAGTACACAGGATTCACGGCCGTGGCTACCGTCTGCTCGATCCGGTGCAATGGATGGAACGGGAGGTGATTCTGAAGCATCTCGGCCGCGACGCGAACAATTTCCACCTTGAAGTGATGGATAGCATCGACTCAACCAACACTTTTTTGCTCCATGAGGCTTCGAGGGGAATAAATCGCGGCAGAGCGGGTATTCATGTGGTTGCGGCAGAATTGCAAACCAGCGGACGTGGACGCCGTGGACGGCAATGGCATTCGGGCTTGGGCGGCAGCCTTGCTTTTTCGATGTCCTGGCAATTTCAGCAGGGTGCGAGCTTCCTGTCCGGCCTAAGTCTCGCGATTGGAGTGGCGATCATACGCACGCTCGAGTCCGCGGGAATCAAGGACGCGGTACTCAAGTGGCCCAACGACGTCATGTACAACCTGTGCAAGCTTGCAGGCATACTCATCGAATTGCACGGCGATATGCTGGGTCCATCCGCTGCCGTCATTGGCGTGGGCGTAAACCTGAAACTGTCGGATAATATACAGGCGCGTATAGACCAGGGTGTGACGGACGTGTATTCGATTACCGGTAAAATGCCTGACCGCAATGAATTATTGGCTGCGCTATTGATCGATCTCACCGCTGCGTTGAGAGAGTTTGAGCGTCGAGGTTTTGCGCCATTCAAGGAAGAATGGATGAGCCACCATTTTTGTGAAAATAAGGCGGTCAGTCTTCGCTTTCCCGACGGCTCAAGTCAGGAGGGCACTGTACATGGCGTGGCGGATGACGGATCGTTGCTGCTGCAAACTTCAGCGGGTATTCGTAGCTACAGCGGTGGCGAGATTACGCTATGCCGAATAGCCTGAAACCACTTTTGCTGGCAGTTGATTCCGGCAACACTCATATCAAGTGGGGGCTGTACGATGGAGGCAACCCGCTGAAACAAGGAGTCGTGGCGCAAGGAAAAAAGGGTTTGCTAGAGCGAGAATGGGAGGTTCTGGAGGAACCTTCGCGTATCATGGTGTCCAATGTTGCCGACGCACAGGCCAGGAGTGATCTGTCCGAGCTATTTGTTAGATGGAAAATTCAGCCGGAATGGATCCATGCGGTTGCTTACCAGTGCGGTGTGCGCAACTACTATGCGGATCCTGCCCAACTCGGCAGTGATCGGTGGGCGGCGCTGATTGGTGCATGGGAATCGGAACGGCAAGGATGCCTGGTAGTGGATGCCGGGACCGCAATGACTGTTGACGCCCTTACTGATACGGGTGAATTTCTTGGCGGCATTATTACTCCGGGTATTGATCTGATGCAGCAAATACTGATGAGGAATATCGTATCCCTGACATCCGGGGAGGGGAAATTTTGCGATTACCCCGACAGCACTGCAGACGCCATATGCAGCGGCACGATGCATGCAATTGCTGGCGCCATCGAACGGATGGCCGTGACGCTTGCAGGCACGCTGGGTCGCGTGCCTGACTGTATTTTAAGCGGGGGCTCGGCACAGCGGTTGCTGCCGCAACTTAACGTCAATGCCAAAGTGATGGATAATCTGGTATTGCAAGGTCTGCTGGCGATCGCCCAGGAGAACCCGAAAGCACCGCTGTAAACTCAGCTCTCATCCGCAGCAAGTTGGAAGCCTCTGAATAGGTCTCCTCCCTTCGTGCGATTTGTCGGTCCGTTCGTATCCTTGGAGACTTATTTGGAAGCCATTTGGAAATTTTGTTTTTAGCTGTCTGCGTTTACTCTTTTGGTTGAAATATGTCCGTTTTTCAGCATGCAACGTTTTATACCACTGTTAATCAGCTGAGCTGTTTGCCGGCGCCTGACGGGGTGGAGATAGCCTTTGCCGGGCGGTCGAATGCGGGAAAGTCCAGCGCAATCAACGCGCTGGCTACTCGTGGCCGCCTTGCTTTCGTCAGCAAAACGCCCGGACGCACTCAGCATTTGAATTTTTTTCAGCTGGGAGGCGGCCGTTTTCTGGTAGACCTTCCAGGATATGGTTATGCCAAAGTACCCATTGATGTGCGACGACATTGGGAGCACCTGCTCAGCACCTACCTCCAGACGCGGGAATCGCTCTGTGGAATGGTGCTTATCATGGATGTGCGGCACCCGTTGACGCCACTTGATCGCCAGATGCTGGCCTGGTTCGCGTCAACAGGAAAACCGGTGCATGTACTGCTCACCAAATCGGATAAGCTGACCAGGCAGCATGCGGAGAAAATACTCAAAGAGGTGCTGGCTTATTTACGTGAAGCTTATCCGCAATGCAGCGTACAGCTGTTTTCCAGTAAAACCAGGGAAGGGGTGAAAGACGCTACGGCCTTGCTTGGCACATGGTTGGGATTGGAAGCCGATTTGATCCAGGAACCAAAAGCCGTCTCAAAGCCAAAAATAAAAAACCCCCGGTTAAAGGGGAATAAAACCGGGGGCAAACATACCTTAATAGGGATTAAGGTACCCGCTCAGGGAGGAAAAGCGGGAGACAATTAAGCAACGTCTGTAAGTAAGATACAGAATTCGAGTACAAGTTCCCGGTTTTTCATTTTTTATCAATTTTCTTTTTTAGGTAGATCATGCCAGTTTTAAACCAGTTTCCACAGAAGAGGATGCGGCGCATGCGCCGCGATGAATTCTCGCGTCGCCTGGTGCGAGAGAATCGTCTCCATCCGGACGACCTGATTTATCCCGTATTTGTACTGGACGGAAAGAATCGGGAGGAAACTGTATCCTCAATGCCAGGTGTTGTGCGGCAAAGCCTGGATGTACTGATGCATCGAGCGGAAACATGTCTGCGGCTCGGTATCCCGGCTATCGCTATATTTCCGGTTATCGAGCCCGGTCTCAAGAATCTCACCGCCTCGGAAGCCTTCAATCCCGCAGGTCTGGTGCCAAGGGTAGTGAGCGAGCTGAAGAAGCAATTTCCGGAGCTTGGCGTTATTACCGATGTCGCGCTCGATCCCTATACCAGCCATGGCCAGGATGGGTTGATCGATGCCCATGGCTATGTAATGAACGATGAAACTGTTACCGTGCTGGCACAACAGGCGCTGATGCACGCCCAGGCCGGTGCGGACGTGGTGGCGCCCTCCGACATGATGGATGGGCGCATTGCAGCAATCCGCGAGGCGCTTGAACGTCAGAAGTGCACTCATACCCGTATTCTTGCTTATTCCGCGAAATATGCGTCCGGTTTTTACGGCCCTTTTCGCGATGCGGTGGGCTCAGCCGCCAATCTGGGCGCGGGTAATAAGAGTACATATCAGATGGACCCGGCCAATTCAGACGAGGCGTTGTGGGAAGTAGGTCTGGATCTGGAAGAAGGCGCGGATATGGTGATGATAAAGCCCGGGTTGCCTTATCTGGATATCGTACGTCGCGTAAAGGACCGGTTTGGCGTTCCCACTTTTGTCTACCAAGTAAGCGGTGAATATGCCATGCTCAAGGCTGCTGCGCAAAACGGCTGGCTGGACGAAAGAACCTGCGTCCTTGAATCATTATTGGCTTTCAAGCGTGCTGGCGCTGACGGCATCCTCACCTATTACGCCCTTGATGCGGCGGAGTGGTTGAGGAGCGCCTGAAGTATCGAGGAGTGATAGTAGGTCGGGCTCTGCCCGACATCGTTTCTTTGATTGTCTTTCTTTGGTTGTCGGGCGGAGCCCGACCTACCTATTTCTTGGGTTGGCGTGAGGTATGGGCCTCATCATTTCACGATGACAAAAATCACGGTGACAAAAACTCCTTTATCACGTCCTCCACCGATTTTATAGCTTCATCCACCTTGTTGTCTGCTTCGGGCGGTAGTTGCTCCTCCAGGAAATATTCGGTCATGGCGCCGTGGGCTTCCCTCAAACCGGTTTCGGGGTTGATTTTCGCTGTGGTGATGCCGGCAGGAGGCGTATAAGCCGCTGTCGGGACGCCCTTCAATGCCTTGCTCATATAGCTCATCCACATCGGCAGGGCAGCCCGGCCCCCGGTTTCGTTGTTTCCCAATGATTTCGGGTTATCAAAGCCGATCCAGGCAATAGCGACCAGATCGGCCTGGTAGCCACAAAACCATGCATCGACATAATTGCTGGTAGTGCCGGTTTTCCCAGCCAGATCGGCACGGCCTAGTTGTTTTGCTCTAGTCGCGGTTCCCCGCTGCACCACATCCCGCATCATGCTGGTCATAAGAAAGGCGTTGCGCGGGTCTATGATTTGCTTGGCGCTTTCCCCCGCCAGTACAGGTTTTGGCTGCTCCAGTATATTGCCTTTCTCATCCTCGATGCGCTGGATGAAATAGGGTGTTACGAGAAAGCCCCCGTTGGCGAACGCGGCATAACCCACCGCCATCTGTATCGGAGTCACCGAACCGGCGCCCAATGCCATCGGCAGGTAGGCGGGGTGCAGCTTGGGGTCGAAGCCGAAGCGGGCAACATAATCCTGCGCGTATTGAACGTCAATTGCCTGAAGAATGCGAATGGAAACCAGATTTTTGGATTTGGCAAGCGCTTCACGCATGCGTACCGGCCCCTCATAAGTATCCTCGAAATTTCGTGGGTCCCACTGATCGCTTCCTGTTTCCTCGGCGGTAAAGGAGAGTGGCGCGTCATTGATGACGGTGGCTGGCGTAAAGCCTTTTTCCAGAGATGCGGAATAAATGAACGGTTTGAAACTGGAGCCCGGTTGGCGCCACGCCTGTATGACGTGGTTAAACTGACTTCGGTTGAAGTCGAACCCGCCTACGATCGCGCGAATTGCCCCATCATGCGAGTTTATTGCAACCAGCGAGGCCTCGACCTGAGGAAGTTGCACGATATGCCACACGTCTTTTTCGTTCTTCCGTATCCGGATTAGCGAGCCCGGACGAATATATTGCTGGCCAGAGCCCGCCTTGCTGTTGCTGGAAAGGGATTTCTGGGCGAACTTGAGACCATCACCGGTGATCTCAATGATTTCGCCGCCCCTTCGGTATGCCTTGACCGATTTCGTGCTGGCGGCCAGCACTACGGCAGCCTGGATATCGTCACTGTCGGCCACTTCCTGTAACGCATCTTCCAGAATCTCTTCGCGATCCAGGTCGGCTTGCGCCAAATTGATAAATGCTTCAGGGCCGCGATAACCATGTCGGCTGTCATAATCCATCACGGCTTGCCGCACCGCCTTGTAGGCTGCGTCCTGATCCAGCCGTCGTATCGTGGTATAGACTTTGAAGCCTTTAGTATAGGTGTCTTCATGATGGCGCTCATATACCGCCTGACGTGCCATTTCTGCTACAAAGCCTGCGTGCATTGCAAATTCCTGCGATTCGCGCTTGACCTGCAACGGTTGTTTTTCCGCTTCTTTGAACGCGGGACTGGAAATATAGCCGAGTTCGTGCATGCGCCGGAGGACATAAAGTTGCCGCATCTTCGCGCGCTTGGGATTGACTACCGGGTTAAAGCGTGAAGGCGCCTTGGGCAATCCCGCGAGCATTGCGGCTTCTGCGAGGTTGATCTTGTCCAGGTTCTTGCCGAAATAGACCTGCGACGCGGCAGCAAAGCCATAAGCGCGCTGCCCGAGATATATCTGATTGAAGTAAAGTTCAAGAATCTCGTCTTTGCTCAGGCTGTGCTCAATTTTAAACGCCAGCAAAGCCTCGCTGAATTTCCGAGTGAGTGTTTTTTCCTTGGTCAGGAAAAAATTACGAGCGACTTGCATGGTAATGGTGCTGGCCCCTTGCCGCGCACCGCCGGAAGTGAAATTCGAATAGGCAGCCCGCAATATGCCGGGATAATCCACTCCGCCATGCTGATAAAAGCGGTCGTCCTCAGCGGCCAGAATCGCCTGTTTCAGGCGCGCCGGGACCGAGCTGATTTTCACCACCTCGCGGCGCTCTTCGCCGAATTCCCCGATCAGGAGACCTTCAGCGCTGTAAACCCGTAAAGGGATTTTCGGACGGTAATCGGTCAGCGCTTCAAGCGAGGGCAATGTGGGAATGGTAACCAGCGCGGCAAAGCCGGCTAGCAAGACTCCAATAAGACCTAGCGCTAAAAATGCGGCGAGCAGGTAAACCCACCAACGTGCTAGCATGTAAGAAGAATTTTGAAAAAGAGAGTTAAGACGAACATATGCAATTATAAGGTATTACGTGAAGCAATGCGGTAGAAGCGAACGCTGGGAATGCTAGGGCACATTTTGAAGTATTTTTCAGGGAAGTGAGGCGGGAGGTCGTCAAATTGCAGGCTTGTCCGTTTACGAGGACGCAAAGGAAAGTACTGCCGGATTTTTAGTCAGGGCGACCAGTACGATATAAAGAAAGGTCAACTGAGCCGCGATCCACGCATACATTCTTGCTTTACGGGTTTTGCCGAATTTCAGCGCCATCATCCCCAGGCCGATATAAGCCAGCAGACCGATGACTTTGGCGCTGAGCCATGAATCATGTATCGGATCCTGGTGAATCCTGATGGCCAGCACGATGGCACTCGTCAGCAGTATGGTATCCACCACGTGCGGTGTAACTTTTACCCAGCGCCGCTGCAAAGCGGACGATTCACGCATTTTCCATATGCTGCGCAACGAAAACAACAGGTAGCTGATTATCACGCTGGTGACATGAATCATTTTCAATGTTGCGTAACTCATGCTCACTCTCCGCTCAACATCCAGCCGTGGCTGCCCGCCACCGCTCCGGCAATAGTAATAAGGCTTAAACCAAGCAATATCCAATGCATGCGCCGCATCCGGTGAAAAGTCTTTTCGGCGTCGTGTTGCGCTGTTTTCGGGGTCCGTTTCCGCAATACCAGCGGTTCCACCACAAACAACATCAAAGTAAAGATTAGCCAGACCAGGACCATGGCATGCATCCACCAGAAGCCCAATTCGGCAAAACGGTTCCATGCATTCAGAAAATGCACCATGTAGAATCCGCTCAAACCCACGAGCACCGTGACGAAGCGAGCCTGAGGTGCAAAGCGGCCTTCGATACGCGCAAAAAACTCGGTTCGTTCGGATACCGATCTCATCTGTGCCATGGCTGGAATCAGCACGGTAGTGACCATCGCCACGCCACCAATCCATAGCACAACGCCCAGCACATGGACCACTCTGGCAAAAGCGAACTCATCCATAGAAATAATCCCCCGGTCTTTCCTGCTCGAAACGCTTATGCAAAAATGTTCTCGATATCCATGCCAGCACAAATATGCCAGGATTCACCCCTGTTGTCCGCCTGGGTTGCTACTCCTGACCTAAAGGTTGTTAATGCTTGTGATTGAGTTTGGCAGCCTGGACGCTAAAATGTTCAAGTATTTCACACATAAACATGAAGCGGAGGCGCCGCCTTGGCTGGATTTTCGTCCCTTTGCTTATGTACTGTTTCAGGCGTGCCGTATACGGGCCCTGCTATATGCGCTTTCAGCGCCTTTTCTCATTGAAGGAGCGGCGCAACCGGCTATGTTTGACCAAAACAGGATTAATTAAGAGCCTCGCAATCGAATGCATCGCAGCCGGCAAGATCCGATTTGCCGCAAGCGGGAACTTGTGCCGATAGTTGGCGCAAAGCGCTGCGCAAACCTTCTTCCAGAGTGGGGTGATAAAACGGCAATCGCAGCATATCATGTACCGTGAGCGAACGCTCGATGGCTAGCGCCACCAAATGTGCCATGTGTTCCCCCGCGGGGGAACACATTTCGGCACCGAGTAGCCGGCCGCTTTCCGGTTCGGCATAAAGACGTAGGATGCCCTTGTTGCGCTGGGCCACCCTGGCGCGGCCCTGATGTTCAAAACGCGCTTCTCCCGTCAGTATCGTATCGACGTCGAGCGAATCGAAGCGCGTGCCTGTCATCGCAATGCCCGGATCGGTGAAGACTATCGCAAGTGGGACCCGGCGCTTGAAATACAGGGGATCACGCTGAGTCGCGTTGACTCCGGCGATATATCCCTCATCCGCTGCCTCATGCAGAAGAGGAGTGTGGTCGTTGATGTCGCCAGCCATGAAAACCGGCAGATCGGCTATTTGCATAGTATGAGGATCGACTGAAGGCAGCCCCTGCTCATTGAGTTCGACACCCAATGTTTCCAGCCCAAGGCTGTCGATATTGGGCCGACGGCCCAGGCTGACGAGAACGCTGTCGACCATGGCCTCTTTACTTCCGGCATGTACTTGCATACCGCCGTTAGTTGCGCGTAGCTCAGCCTTTTGCCCCAGATGAATGGGAAATTCCTGTTTCAAAAGTTCTATCGCCGCGGCATTCACGCTGGGGTCTTTCAATCCCGCAATCGAGATTTGCTCGCCAAACGCCACGACATCCACGCCCAACCGGGAAAGCGCCTGGGCCATTTCCACGCCCACCGGGCCCAAGCCTATCACTGCCATGCGGGAAGGCAGCGTTTGCTGTTCGAATAATGTATCCGTAGTGAGCAATTGCTTCCCGAAAACCCGCCATGGCTCAGGGACGACCGGGCGTGAGCCGGAAGCGATGATAATGCTGCGTGCGCGAAGTTCACGCCCGTTTACTTCCAGCCTTCCTGGTCCAAGCAAGCGCGCACGACCGGAAATCGCGTGCTCGCCCAGTGCTTCGGAAATCTTCAGCGTGCCGGCAACAAAATCATCGCGTAGCCGGCGTACACGCCACAGCGCAGCAGGAATGTCAAGTGTGAGAGAACTCGCTTCCCGAATACCAAATTCCTCAAACGTGCTGCGAGAGTGAAAGGTATTCGCTGCCTCGATCAGCGCTTTGGAAGGCATGCAACCCACCCGGGCACAGACCGTTCCCCATGGTCCATCGTTGATGAGGATGAAGTTGGATGTCTGCTTCTTCACTTCATTCAATGCAGCCAGACCCGCAGTGCCGGCCCCGACAATGATGACATCGTATGATTCATTCATGGCGGCTTCTCCGGCAATATAACTGCATTGAACCTAAGCGGTTGGAGGTGGAAGGGCAAAAAACATGACATGGTGGCTGGCCAAGAGCTAGCTCAGCGGCTGCCTAAGGTAACTTGTAACTTCAAATAACCCCAGGTAACGATAAGTGCGGCGAGTATGAACCGAAAAGCCCGCTGAGGTAACCAGTAAGCCAACGCTGTTTCGCAGACACAATCCCTGCCATCGCCCTATTGCCCGGCATTATGTCCCGGTATAGCGTTAAGGCGACCTTGCAGGGGCTCCTGGTCTTTTAATATATTGCCTAATCTCCTGGCTCCGCCTGGTTAGCCTTTTCGCCGGTTGTTTTGGGCTTGAGTCTTGCAGAGAGCCAATCACGCGAGATTTTTTGCGCTTGCAAAAGTTGCTTGGGGCTAAGAGTGTGCATGATTTCGTCCCGAGCCGTTACCGCTTGCTGAACCCCGGCGGCAGCGGCGAGATTCAGCCATACGTAGCTCTGTACCTGATCGATAGCCACGCCATATCCGGTGCGGTAGATGAGGCCTAGCTCATACTGTGCCGGGCCGTAGCCTTGTTCTGCTGCCAGTTTAAGCCACTTCGCAGCCTCGGCGAAATCCTGAAGGGCGCCATTTCCAGTCAAATATAACAGGCCGAGCTTATACTGCGCATCGCTATCCCCCTTCTCAGCACTCTCTTGATACAACCGCACCGTAAAATAATGATCATCCGCCGGACCTGGTGTCGCAGGAGAGGCTGGCCCTGTGTTACGCGTCGCTGCCGTTCCGGCAGGAGGTTTGACGCCGGTGGTCGCCGCATTCAAGTGTTCTTCATGATCGCGTCCGGGGTTGCCATTGCCGGGAATAGCGGGATTCTCCAGCTCGATTTCAGATACGGGCCCAACGTAATAGTCAGCCATGTTCTCTTCTATGACTAGCCAGACCAACGCAATCAGTATCGCACCCACGGTTAGGGCAGATCCCACTGCAACATAAGCATGGGGGTTTCGCACCCAAAAGCGTTGTCTGCAATCGCGGCAGCGTACAGGCCGAAGGAACAGCATGGACACTGTCCGTTCCCCAGGCCGGGCACGAGAGCTGTGCGTTTTTTTACTTCCGCACTTAATGCAATTCGGGTGCATAATATTTTGTATTGTTGCTGTTCTACTCGAAAAGTGAGGCGTTCCTGTATCTTGCACAGTCTATGGAGTCTAAGTAGTGGCTCACCTAACGTCAACCCGGGCAGAAAGCCCAAGCACATCTCTACGCAATTAACTCCCTGATGAGTTCGGTTGGCTGCGCATCCATTCCCAACCTGATCCAGCGCATCTGAATGATTTCAGTATCAACGTCGATATGGATTACCCGCTTAAATGCCGGCGCCGCCGTCATATACCTCATTACGTATTTGCGCTTGCGAGATAATACTGCCGGGCGGAATGCTGCGCGTAAGCCAGACGTTGCCGCCGATGGTCGAGCCGCGCCCGATGGTGATACGGCCAAGAATGGTGGCGCCAGCGTAGATAATTACATCATCCTCGACAATAGGGTGCCGAATGTTCCCTTTTACCAGCGCACCATGCTCATCCGTGGGGAAGCGTTTTGCGCCCAGCGTCACGGCCTGATACAGGCGCACGTGTTCGCCAATGATGGCGGTTTCGCCGATGACTACACCGGTGCCGTGATCGATAAAAAAACTGCCTCCAATCTTCGCCCCTGGATGAATCTCAATACCAGTGGCGGAATGGGCGATTTCCGAAATCATGCGTGCAATCAGCGGTGCGCCCAGACAGTGCAGTTCATGCGCGAGGCGATAATGCGTAATGGCCATAATGCCCGGGTAACAGACCAATACCTCGTCCAGGCTGCGGGCCGCCGGATCGCCCTCGTACGCTGCCTGGATGTCGCTTTCCAGCAAAGTTCGGATATGGGGTAATTGCCGGGCGAACGCCTGGGTGATAGCCGCGGCCTGTTCTCGATCCGAATTGCTTGCGGTTTCCAGGCCGGAAGTAAAGCGCAGTTCACGGCGCACTTGAACCAATAGTTCGCGGAGCGTGACATCCAACGTGTGCCCGACGTAATAATCGACACTCTCATTGGTGAGTTCGGGTAAGCCCAGGCGGTTCGGAAACAACACGGCGCTCAACCCATCCGCGATCCCGACCAGTACCTTGCGGGAGGGGAGCTTGGGCGGCCTGTCGCGCCTCTGCCGGTTTTCCAGTGATTTCACACGCAAGGCCCGTAGCTCGGCCACAACCTTGTCGATTTCCAAACCTGCCCCTTTCGATGATGAGTATCCTGTCTTTCCTGATTTTGCCATCATCCTAAATCCGGTAGTTGGACGGGGGGAAGTGCACAGTTTTTGAGGTGCAGGGCAAGGCGCAACAACGCGGAATGGTCATTCCATTCCAAGGAGTTGCAACGCAGCCATGTGCCGCAAAAACTGTGCAATTCTCCCCGTAGCGACCTCACCCGGAAGGTGGGCGTCAAATAAAATGAAATATTGTTATTAATCATGACACTGATCTATCAAATGAGCGGTCAACTACCGGATTTAGGATCATGCACCGCACCCTGGCCATCAAGCACATCCTCGAAGAGAATGGAACTCAAGTAACGTTCTCCCGAATCGGGAAGGATTACGACGATGGTTTTTCCTGCGTTTTCCCGACGCTTGGCATAGCGTATAGCCACCGCCACAGCCGCCCCGCATGAAATTCCGGAAATAATGCCTTCTTCGCGGGCAAGGCGGCGGGCATAGCGCAACGCATCTTCATTGCTGACCTGCTCGATATCGTCCACCAGCGACAGGTCTAAATTCTCCGGAACGAAACCGGCGCCAATTCCAGGAATTTTGTGCGGTCCGGGTTTCAGCGACTCACCCGCACGTAATTGAGTCAATACCGGACTGGCGGATGGTTCAACCGCAACAGAAATGATCGTTTTCCCCTTTGTATTTTTGATGTAGCGCGAAACGCCGGTTATAGTACCGCCTGTACCCACGCCGGAAACAAAAATATCAATGGCGCCCTCGGTATCATTCCAGATTTCCGGCCCGGTAGTGCGTTCATGGATGGCCGGGTTGGCTGGGTTGTTGAATTGCTGAAGCAATACATACCGGTCAGGATCAGAGGCAACAATTTCCTCGGCTTTCAACACGGCGCCTTTCATTCCCCGTGCGCCTTCCGTCAATACCAGTTTTGCCCCATAGGCGCCAAGCAATTTACGCCGTTCCACGCTCATGGTTTCCGGCATGGTCAAGGTCAGCGGTATGCCGCGGGAGGCCGCAACGGAAGCCAGTGCGATGCCGGTGTTGCCGCTCGTCGGTTCTACCAGTTCTGTTCCCGTATGGAGTAGTCCGCGCTTTTCCGCGTCCTCGATCATCGCCGTGCCAATTCGACATTTTACGGAATAAGCAGGGTTACGTCCCTCGATCTTGGCCAGTACCGTTGCGGGAGCGCCGTCGGTAATGCGGTTAAGCTGAACCAACGGCGTATGTCCGATAGACAGCGAGTTATCCTTGAACCAACGCGGCATGCTGCGACTTCCTTCAGTATGGATTCCGGGCCAACCTGCTCGCGAATATGACGCACGTGAGGATGGGGCATGTTTGGAAGAAAAAACTTAAAATCGTTTCAATCTGCCCAACCCGTTCGAGATAGGCTTTCTTGCAACCTGGGTGATGACGCAACCGGAAGCTGCGCGTCCATCAGAACAGCAGGTTTAATGTTTATTCAAGACGTATTGATTATAATACTTGGTTTATCGCAGGGTTTACGCTGTTTTTCCTATAATATCCGTCTGAAATCATTGAGTTATTTTAACATGAGTATAAGCGTCGGAGTAACCATTTGGCTGAGGTTTACCGAAGGACGCAGGCGAGGCCCAACTCTTCAGGCACTACTTTGATGCTTGCAGCCTGCTCCGGAAACGAGAGCACTTATTCAAGCCGTGCGTCCAGCATCCGCAAGTATTGTAAACCAGGAACGGCGCTGCTTCTTAACGCTGATACTGCATTGAATCTCATTAACGCTGACACTGCATTGAATCTTAAAGAGAGGGCAGGATAATGTTCGAGTCTTCATGCAACCCTTATTCATATCGACGAAGATGACCCCACGACCTATAAGGCACGGCGTGAGTTTTATTGATCTCCCGGCAGTCAAGACTGCTCAGGGCGCGGTGCGCTTGCCTGGCTCTAAAAGCATTTCCAACCGCATACTATTGCTTGCTGCATTGGCCGACGGCGCGACAGTCATACGTGATCTGCTTATTTCCGACGATACGGCGCGGATGCTGGAGGCACTTGAGGCGCTGGGTGTGCCCATCGTCCGGATCAATGAAAATAGTTATCGGGTGCAAGGCATAGGCGGACAGTTGCCTCTCCGTTTTCCCGTCAGTGAAGCGAGTTTATTCCTGGGCAATGCAGGCACGGCTTTCCGTCCTTTGACGGCCGTGCTGGCGCTGGCTCAGGGATATTACAAATTATCCGGTGTACCGCGCATGCATGAGCGCCCTATCGGCGACCTGGTGAGTGCGCTACGCCAGTGGGGGGCGGAGATAACCTATCTGGAAAATGAAGGTTTTCCGCCGCTTCAAATCAAGCCAGGGTGCATCCACGGAGAGGAGATAACGGTGAAGGGTGATGTATCCAGCCAGTTCCTGACGGGTCTGCTGATGGCTTTGCCCTTATCCGCAATGCGCTTCAATCATACGTCGACGATAACGGTGGCGGGAGAGTTGATCTCGCGACCATATATCGAGTTGACCATAGCACTGATGGCTCGTTTCGGCGTGCAGGTGGAGCGTGAGGAATGGCAGCGCTTCACTATGCGTTCAGGCCAACGCTATCGCAGCCCCGGGGAGATATTTGTCGAGGGCGACGCATCCTCCGCTTCGTATTTCCTTGCCGCCGGCGCCATCGGTACCGGCCCGGTGCGAGTAGAGGGCATCGGACAGGACAGCCTTCAGGGAGATGTCCGTTTTGCCGAAGTGCTGGAAGAAATGGGAGCGCGCATCAGCGTGGGCATTAACTGGATCGAGGCAAGCGCCCCAGCATCTGGTGGCCTGCGAGCCGTTGACCTCGACTGCAACCATATTCCGGACGCAGCCATGACGCTTGCGGTGGCGGCGTTGTTTGCTGCTGGTACCACCACGCTCAGGAATATCGCCAGTTGGCGGGTGAAAGAAACCGATCGTCTCGCGGCAGTGGCAAAGGAATTGCGCAAGTTGGGTGCAGTGGTGGAGGAGGGCGCGAATTTCCTGCGTATCACTCCGCCAGCCGGTAGGCTCACCAAGGATGCAGCAATTGATACGTACGATGACCACCGGATGGCCATGTGCTTTTCGCTGGCGTCTTTTGGCGCGCCTGTGCGTATAAACGATCCCCGTTGCGTCGCCAAGACTTTTCCTGACTATTTTGAAAAGTTCGCGGCCATAGCCAATCCCTGACCGGCAGAAGCCGAGTGAATTTTATTGAGGTTGTATTTCATGAATACTAATGATGTTCCCGTTATCGCCATTGATGGCCCTTCGGCTTCGGGCAAGGGTACGGTTGCGCAACGGGTGGCGGCAAAACTGGGATTTCACTATCTCGACAGTGGTGCGCTCTACCGGTTGGTGGCGCTGGCAACGATGCGTGCTAAGGTCGACCTGGCCGATGAAAGGACAATAAGCGATGTTGCCGCAGGCCTGGATGTCGTCTTTAAGGATGAAGAAATCCGACTGGGCAATGAAAGCGTCACCGATGCGATTCGCACGGAAGAGTGCGGCAACTCGGCTTCCAGAATAGCTGCTTATCCGCTGGTTAGAGCCGCGCTATTAGCGCGGCAGCGTGCATTTTGCCAGCTTCCCGGCCTGGTGGCGGACGGCCGCGATATGGGATCGGTCGTTTTTCCCGATGCCATTCTCAAAATATTTCTCACCGCAAGCGCTGAAACGCGAGCGCAACGGCGCCATAAGCAGTTGATGGAAAAAGGGATAGGTGCTAATATTGCCACCCTTTTGCAGGATATACGAGACCGCGATGCCCGCGACAGTAATCGGAGCGTGGCGCCCCTGCAGCTGGGTACGGATACAACGTTGCTGGATACGACTTTCCTCGATATAACACAAGCAGTGGATAGCGTACTAAAGCAATATACTGAAATCCGTGCAAAAGCCCGCAAATGAAGAATTGAAGTTAGCTGCGCCTGTCAATGCACTTGCATCATCAGGTAGGCAGCAGCCGCAGCGAGCGAGCCGAAAAAAAGAATAGAAAGTAAAAGAAGAATGCAGGCGCCGCAAACGCTACAGTATGATAATAGCACGTTCGACTAATACGTGTTATGGATAAAACGGTGCGTTATGGCGAAGATTCAGTTCTCGGCGCATGAGAAATAGTTGAAATATTGAAATAGAGTTGTCCAGGTAATTGATCAAGTAGTCAAGGAGTATGGCTGGTGCTGTCTGATCACGCTTTTTCCGAGCAAAAGGAGAGCGTGTTCTGATCGGGCACTTATTATTAACTTTTAACCCCGTCGATTTTCCTTGACGGGATCCCAAATCAGGTATCTTTTACAATGATTATCGCTTCCCCCGCTATAGATTCTTCCGAAAGTTTTGCGGCGTTATTTGAAGAAAGTCTTTCCCGCCAGGAAATGCGTGTCGGTGAAGTCATCACCGCCCAGGTTGTTCGTGTTGATTACAACATTGTGGTTGTAAACGCCGGACTGAAATCGGAAAGCTTCATCCCTGTCGAAGAATTCAAGAACGATAAAGGCGAAATCGAGGTCAAGGCCGGCGATTTCGTTAGTGTCGCCATCGAAGCGCTCGAGGATGGCTACGGCGAAACCCGGTTATCGCGCGATAAGGCCAAACGGCTCACGGCCTGGCATGACCTGGAGGCCGCGATGGAAAGCGGCGCCATTGTCTCCGGCATCGTAAGCGGCAAGGTCAAGGGTGGTCTGACTGCCATGATTAACGGCATACGCGCTTTTCTTCCGGGTTCGCTGGTGGATATCCGTCCGGTCAAGGATACGACGCCATACGAAAACAAAGAGATGGAATTCAAGGTCATCAAACTTGATCGCAAGCGCAACAATGTGGTTGTATCGCGTCGCGCGGTTCTGGAAGAAAGCCAGGGCGCGGATCGCCAAACGCTGCTTGCGAATTTGACGGAAGGTGCAATAGTCAAGGGTATTGTCAAGAACATAACTGATTATGGCGCATTCGTGGACTTGGGCGGCATAGACGGACTGTTGCACATCACGGATCTTGCATGGCGGCGAGTAAAACATCCTTCCGAGGTCATCAGCGTTGGTGATGAAGTGACCGCCAAGGTGCTTAAGTTCGATCAGGAAAAGAATCGCGTATCACTAGGCATGAAGCAATTGAGCGAAGACCCATGGGTCGGGCTCTCCCGGCGTTATCCGCCGCATACCCGCCTATTCGGAAAAGTCAGCAATCTGACTGATTATGGCGCGTTTGTTGAAATTGAGCAGGGTATCGAAGGGCTGGTGCATGTCTCTGAAATGGATTGGACCAACAAAAACGTGTACCCCTCCAAAGTGGTGCAGTTGGGTGACGAAGTGGAAGTGATGATCCTGGAAATCGATGAGGAGCGGCGGCGTATCTCGCTCGGCATGAAGCAATGCAAGGTCAATCCATGGGACGACTTTGCGATGAACCATCAAAAAGGCGACAAAGTGCGCGGGCAAATCAAGTCCATCACGGATTTTGGTGTTTTCATCGGATTGCAGGGCGGAATAGACGGGTTGGTGCATCTTTCCGATCTATCCTGGAGTCAGCCGGGTGAAGAAGCAGTTCGCAATTATAAGAAAGGCGACGAAGTTGAGGCCATGGTGCTATCCATTGATGTCGAACGTGAACGCATTTCGCTGGGTATCAAACAGTTGGAAGGCGACCCATTCAACAGTTTTGTCTCGATAAACGATAAGAATAGTCTCGTCAAAGGCACGGTCAAGTCAATTGATGCCAAGGGTGCGGTAATCGCGCTGGAGAATGACGTCGAAGGCTACCTGCGTGCATCCGAAGTTTCGCGCGACAGGGTCGAGGACATCCGCTCGCACTTGAAGGAAGGCGATACGGTCGAGGCAATGATCATCAATGTCGATCGCAAGAACCGCGGCATTAATCTTTCCATCAAGGCCAAGGATATGGCGGAAGAATCCGACGCCATGCACAAGGTCACAGTGGATAGTGCTGCGAGCGCGGGAACCACCAGTTTGGGCGCGTTGCTTAAAGCCAAGATGGATGTTAAAAATACTGAACAATAAAGGGCGTCCATGACAAAGTCTGAACTGATCTCGAGGCTTGCAGCCCGCTACCCGCAGTTGGGGGCGAAGGATGCCGAGCTTGCAGTCAAGGTGATACTTGATGCGATGGC
Organism: Nitrosospira sp. Nsp11; assembly: GCF_900142705.1. Classification (GTDB taxonomy): domain Bacteria; phylum Pseudomonadota; class Gammaproteobacteria; order Burkholderiales; family Nitrosomonadaceae; genus Nitrosospira. The sequence goes on along the minus strand of NZ_FRBV01000001.1, from coordinate 194,530 downwards.
CAAGAGTTTAGCGCAGGGACAGCGTATTGAAATTCGTGGATTCGGCAGCTTCGATCTCAACTACCGGCCGCCGCGTATCGGGCGCAATCCCAAATCCGGCGAGAAGGTCAAGGTGCCGGAAAAGTATGTTCCCCATTTCAAGGCGGGGAAGGAAATGCGTGAGCGGGTCGATAACAAAACCTGAAAAATCGTATTGGATGGGTAGGTATAATGACGGCAGGGTCGAAGGACCGTGCCGTTTTTTAACTTATGGCTGACGTGATTCAACCGATGCGATGCGCAGAGATTGGGGTATTTGCACGGTTTATGCTGTTAACGACGTCTGGCCCCGGGAAAAAGGAATCATGCGTTACCTGAGATGGTTCTTGCGCATCGCGCTGTTTCTGTTGCTGCTTGGCTTTACCGTGAGAAATGTCGAAACGGTAACGCTACATTATTATTTCGGTTATGAATGGCACGCGCCGCTGGTACTGATAATATTATTGTTTTTCGCCCTCGGCGTGGCTATTGGCATCGGATCCTGCCTCGGCAAGATATTCAGCCAAAGGCGGGAAATTTCGACATACAGAAAAAGATATCCTTCGCTGGATGAGCATCGATAAGATAAGGAAGCGTCAATCCGATCTGCCCGTTCAGGCAGGGCGGAAATGGTAGACATGTATAGATGCGCCGCCATCAACCCACGGCATTACTCTTGATCATCGTTTATCAGGTCCTTCATATGCACCGTCATGACGGCTGCTGGTGTCATCACCGCCTGCTGGCAATAACGCGAAGCTACAATATTTATCCGAAAGCTATCTATTGAATAGGAACTGAGCGGCTATAAATACGCTCGCCGAATTTATTGAGAACGCCTGACTGATCGTATGCGCGACCCAAGAATTATTATTGCCCTGGATTTTCCTGAGGCAAAACAGGCACTGGACCTAACGGCCAAGCTTGACCCTGCATCATGCAGGGTCAAAGTGGGAAAGGAGCTTTTTACCGCCGCAGGCCCGCAATTGGTCGAAAAATTGATGGATAACGGATTTGAGGTTTTCCTCGATTTGAAATTTCACGATATTCCCAGTACGGTGGCGGGTGCATGCAAGGCTGCAGCGGGGTTGGGCGTGTGGATGATGAATATCCATGCGCTTGGGGGGAGAAAAATGCTATTGGCAGCCCGGGAAGCCGTGCCGGCGGGAAAAACAAGGCTCATCGCCGTCACCCTCCTCACCAGTATGGGGCCGGAGGATATGGACGAGATTGGCCTCAAAGGCAGCCCTCAGGATGTGGTCCAGCGATTAGCCTTGCTGGCGCGCGACTGCGGACTGGATGGGGTGGTAGCATCGGCGCTAGAGGCGCCCATGCTCAGGAAAATGACGGGCGAGAATTTTTGCCTCGTCACACCGGGGATACGCCCGGTCGATGTTTCTCAGGGGGACCAGAAGCGGGTAACCTCTCCGCGTCAAGCGATTGAAAATGGCGCAAATTACCTCGTCATTGGCAGGCCTGTCACCCAGGCGGAAGACCCTGTACGGATGCTGCGACGACTGAACGAGGAAATCGGTGGATTGAAGGATGAGCAGGGGTTATCTTATGAAATTTCGCAATAACCCTGCGTTTGGTTGAATTTGAATTTCCCCGGTTCCTGCCAGAGCTTCCGTTTCTCCGATCTTTTTCCAATTATCACCCTCGAGTTTATGAGCTACCTCGGTTTGGCAGCCGTGATATATATGCTGCTTACCGAATTGACCCTTCGTCTCGTTGCGCGTAGAGTTCAAATACGGGAGGCTTGTATTGTATTTTCAGATTTCAAGCATTTCAAGCGCATCCCATCCACCACTACTGGAGGATAATGCCATGTCCGAATATCACCCTCTCCCTGCACAGCGTCTGGCGGGCGCTGTCCGGGTCGCCCGTCCCACTCCGCCTAAATCTGTCACTCTGATGTCGCCCGCCCTTGATGTGATGACCGACTTCCGTACTATCGAGGCGGGTACAACTGAACCCAATGAAACAATGGAATGCGCAAATACGCACATGATGGAACGAGGTATACGCTCCCTCTTGGTGCTAAACCAGGACAAGATTCTGGTGGGCATGATTACCGCGACCGATATTCTCGGTGAAAAGCCGCTCCGCTTCGTTCAGGAGCGCCGTATGAAACACAATGAAATTCTGGTCGCCGATATCATGACACCGCTCGATCGTATGGAGGCTATTCCGATCGAACAGGTTCGGCATGGCAAAGTCGCAAATGTTATTGCCAGTTTGCGCAATGCCGGACGGCAACATTCTTTAGTAATAGAGAACGATCCCGACGGTAATCTCGAGGTGTGCGGTATTTTTTCGTTGACGCAGATCGAGAAGCAACTTGGATCCGCAATTCTGCCTATAGAGGTGGCGAGGACTTTTACTGAAATTGAAGAAGCATTGATTGCACATTAGCGTGTGGGCGCGTTGCGGGGTAGTACGCGATCGATAGCTCCATTCAACTACCTTTGGCATATAATTACCCGCATCCGGGCCTGTATTAGCTGACTGGACGTTCCCAACCTGAAGCGTTCGCGTTTCTACGCGAGCTTCGATCCTCTTTCGATGCATATTCCTACTTTTTTCACGCCGCGTATCGCGCTGAGCTTCGCTACGCTGACTTTTATCCAGGGTGATTTGAATTCGGTCAAGACGATTTGGGCGATATGCTCGGCCAAGGCTTCCAGCAGTGAGAAATGTTTCTGCGAAAGAGTTTCGTTGATGCGTTGGACAATAAAGGCATAATCCAACGCATCCTCGATATTATCGGTTTGACAGGCCAGGCTTGTCACCATCCCGATCTCCAAATCGAGTTGGATGGTTTGTGCAGTGTTGAGCTCCCATGGATAGATCCCGATCAAGGTTTTGACCTTGATCTCGTGTAAAAAAATAATGTCCATATATAAAGTCTCTGAATAAAATCCCTGAGTTTGCCGGAGGGGCACGACGACTGTGTAGCAGCATGACAGGATCAGATTTTTCCTCGGGAGGAAAGCGAGCGCATAACAGCTGGCTCCGCTGATTCCTTGTTACAAGGAACCCGGAAAGTGAAGCTACCCATAGCCTTCCCTCTGCGCCCCCCTGTGTGAGGTAAGCTAAACCTGCTCTCTCTGATGTCGCAGTTACAAACGATAGCCTCAATTCCAGCAATAGCCGTGGCCGCGCTCTTGAAAGCGCTCAGATTCTACCAGTTCAGTTGTCAATTAAATCCTTATAGCATTTATTAAAGGCTTCAACCAGAAACAACGGCGCGCGTGGCCGAATTGATTTTCAAGTAGAATCACGGAAATTTTTATTCTGCCTGCAAAGATGCCGCTAATTAAATGATGCCGATGGCCCTTGTCCTGCTGGCCTATTTGCTGGGGTCCATTTCCTTTGGAGTGCTGGCAGCCTGGCTCTTCCACCTGCCCGACCCTCGTACATATGGCTCGAAAAATCCCGGAGCCACGAATGTGCTGCGCAGTGGAAAGAAAGCGGCGGCCGTGTTCACGCTGCTGGGCGATGTCGGCAAAGGTTGGCTGTCGGTCGCCTTGGCGCAACATTTTGCACTCGGTGACGAAGCGATTGCCGTAGTGGCGCTCGCGGCGTTTCTGGGCCATTTATTCCCGATATTCTTGCGTTTCAAAGGTGGGAAAGGGGTGGCGACGGCCCTGGGCGTATTATTGGGATTCAACCCATGGATAGGGCTGCTGGCGATCGCCACCTGGATTATCGTTGCTGCGATCTGGCGCTTCTCATCGCTGGCCGCTTTAGCCGCAGCTGGGTTCGCGCCACTTTACGCCGTATTTTTTTTCGGTTTTGAAGCACGCACCTTTGTCGTTTTTATCATGTCCGCGTTGCTCATCTGGCGGCATAAGTCAAATATCGCCAGCTTGATTGCGGGCGGTGAACCACGCATCGGCAAGCACAGCGCGTGATAATCATCACCCTGCGGCGTCCTGCATTTCCAGATCCCATCGTGCTTTTATCGTGAACCTATTATCCGGCTTTTTATTCCACGTTTCTGATGCCTGTAATCGCATCGCTCCCGCAAATGCGATCATGGCACCATTATCCGTACAAAATTCGAGTTCGGGAAAAAAAACAGTGGCACCCATTTTTTCGGCTTCCCGGCAGAGATTGCTCCGCAGGTGACAGTTCGCCCCGACCCCGCCTGCAACCACCAGTTGAGTAAGGCCAGTTTTTAAAAGTGCCGCCAACGACTTTTCCGTCAGCACATCAACGACGGCTTCCTGAAAAGCAGAGGCGAGGGCACCTCGGACTTGCTGGGTCAGGGGTTGTTTTCTGACCAGCGTCAATACTGCTGTCTTGAGCCCACTGAAGCTGAAATTAAGATCGCCGCTGCGAAGCATGGGGCGGGGAAGTTTAAATTGATTTGGTTGGCCTGACCGAAAAAATTCGTCAGCAAGTTTCGAGAGCGCCGGCCCCCCGGGATAGCCCAGCCCCAACAGCTTGGCGGTTTTGTCGAAAGCTTCTCCTGCTGCATCATCCACGGTTTCGCCGAGTAATTTATATAGCCCGAGGCCGCCCACTTCCATTAATTGTGTATGGCCGCCCGATACGAGCAGCGCCACGAATGGAAAAGCCGGTGCGGGATCGGATAACAGCGGAGACAGGAGGTGTCCTTCAAGGTGATGGACGCCCAGCACGGGAATTTCCAGTGCAAAACCCAGAGCGGCTGCGATACTTGCCCCCACGAGTAGCGCCCCCGCCAGTCCCGGTCCTTGAGTATAGGCGATGGCGTCGAGGGCTTTCAGGTCGAGCCCGGCCGCCGTAAGCGTTTGCCTGACGAGAGGCAATACCCGCCGGATGTGGTCGCGGGAGGCAAGTTCCGGCACCACCCCGCCATACTCTCCGTGCATTTCCGTCTGGGAATGAAGCGCGTGGCTCAATAGCCCGTGCTGAGTGTGATATAGCGCGACGCCGGTTTCGTCGCAGGATGTTTCAATGCCAAGTATGAGCAATGGAATATGGGAGAAATTACTCTTTTACGACAGCATTTGGCACTTGTTATATAATAGCGCGCTGTCTATAGTTAGATCAACCATACGATACGGTTTATCCAGCCCCTGTTTGTCAGTCATTTAACATTTCTAGAAAGGAACCAAATCTTCATGACCACCATTAAAGTCAAGGAAAACGAGCCGTTTGAAGTTGCCATGCGACGTTTCAAGCGTACCATAGAAAAAACCGGCCTGCTCACTGAGTTGCGTGCCCGGGAATTCTACGAAAAACCGACTGCCGAACGCAAGCGCAAGCTGGCGGCAGCAGTTAAGCGTACTTACAAACGTCTGCGCAGCCAATTGCTCCCTCCGAAACTTTATTAGTCAAAGTCAGTCGAAAAAACGATTAAAACTTCCATGATAAAATAATAAGCGCTGCCCGATCTGGTTTATTGTGGATCTGAAAAAACAAATCACCGAAGACATGAAGGCCGCCATGCGTTCAGGCGATACGCGGCGGCGGGATGCTATCCGGCTATTGCAGGCGGCTATCAAACAGCGTGAGGTGGATGAGCGTATCGAGCTGGATGACGCTGCAGTAGTCGCTGTAATCGAAAAGATGCTGAAACAGCGCAAGGATTCCATTTCCCAGTATGAGGCTGCTCATCGTCAGGATTTAGCCGATGTAGAGAAATACGAAATGGGCGTGCTGCAACATTATATGCCCCAGGCGTTGAGCGACAACGATGTGGAAAACGCCGTAAGCGAAGCAATTTCCGCTGCTGGCGCAAAAGGACAGCAGGACATGGGGCGGGTAATGGCCATACTCAAACCCAAACTTGCAGGGCGCGCCGATATGGGAAAAGTATCGGCTCTGGTCAAAACCAGGCTTATCGCCTGATAACGCAGCTTATCCCTGCAGGATTGCTGCAAAGGCTGTTACAAATATCGCGCGTATCGAGATTGCTGTAGTGTACCTGCTTTCAATAAAGTGCTTTCCTGCGCCCTGCGCTGGGGTAATATTGTTTAATCCACTATAAATGATTTCACAATCATTCATTCACGAACTGCTCAACCGTGTAGATATCGTTGATGTCATTGAACGAGACCTGCCGCTCAAGAAAGGCGGCGCAAATTATGCCGCGTGCTGTCCGTTTCATAGCGAAAAGACACCCTCTTTTACAGTAAGCACCACCAAGCAGTTTTATCACTGTTTTGGCTGTGGTGCTCACGGCAACGCCATCGGCTTCGTGATGGAATACAACGGCATGAATTTTGTCGAAGCGGTAAATGATCTGGCGGCCCGGATCGGGCTTCAGGTTCCTGTGCAACAAACGGAATCCCGCTCTGGAGCAGCAGAGTCGGAGTCGGCCCAAGACAAGCCGCAAGGAGGCCAAAACTCTTCCGGGGATTTGCTCGAGGTAATGAATGTGGCCACCCGGTTTTATCGGGAACAGCTCAAGCATTCGAAAGGCGCCATTATTTATCTGAAGAAGCGTGGCCTAACGGGCGAGACCGCTGCCCACTTCAGCATTGGGTATGCGCCGGCCGGCTGGCAAAACCTGGATGCCGTATTTTCCGGCGCCCCGACAAAGGCACAGAAAAACCTGCTGGTGGAGTCCGGGTTGGTCATTGCCAACGACGATGGTAAATACTACGACCGGTTCCGCGACCGCATCATGTTTCCCATTCTTAACCTCAAAGGAGCGATTGTAGGTTTCGGTGGTCGAGTGCTGGAACAGGGCGAGCCCAAATATCTTAACTCTCCCGAAACACCCGTGTTTCAGAAGGGCCGTGAACTCTATAACCTTTTCACGGCCCGCAGGGCAATCCGCATGGCGGGATGTGTCATCGTGGTAGAGGGATACATGGATGTAGTGGCGCTTTTTCAGCATGGCATCGAGTACGCAGTGGCCGCGCTGGGCACGGCGATAACGCCGTATCATGTCCAGAAACTTTTGCGTCAGTCCGATAATGTCGTATTTTGTTTCGATGGGGACAATGCTGGCAGGAAAGCGGCATGGCGTGCGTTAGAGGATAGCCTTGGGCAGCTTGTGGACGGAAAGAACGTCAGTTTTCTTTTCCTGCCCGAGGGTGAGGACCCGGATAGCTACGTTCGCAATTTCGGCAAGGACGCCTTTGAAGCCTTGTTAAAGCAAACATTGCCCCTATCCGTTTTCCTGTTTAGGGAACTGTCTGGGCGCACGGACATCAAAACCAGCGAGGGGCGAGCTAAACTGGTACAGGACGCGAAGCCGTTGCTCGCGAAGGTCACTGCGCCGGGGCTCGCGCTGATGCTCTTAAAAAGATTGGCGGAGATCAGCGGCCTCGATCAGAGGGAGCTGGAAGGTCTGTTAAAGATCAAACGTGTTTCAGCTTCCCGGTCGCGTGAAAGGGCGCCTCGACCACAACCCGCTTCACCTTACCGCTGGCTGATGCAGGTGTTGTTATACGACCCTGGCTATATCCAGAAGCTGGATAGAGAATTACTCATGCAGAACGAGGAATACGCTGAAGAAGTAGCAGCGCTGAAGGCCCTGGTTGAATTTATCGACACGCACCCCAACGTTGGAGGAAACACGGCAATACCTTCGGCTATCGCATATTTTCACGATAGTTCCCATCGCGTTCTCCTGGAAAAGGCTGAGAGCAATACGCTCACTTGGGATAGTGAAATAGACCTGGAAGCAGAGTTTTCCGGTGCAATGGCCCGGTTGCGTGAAATGAAACGTAAAGAACGAATGGCGACCTTACACAACAAGTCCTTGAGCACGCTTACTCCCGAGGAAAAACAGGAGCTCCAGCGGATGGCGCTCTCTTGAAGGCGATAGTCGGACAGTGTACGGACAGCGTTATTGAATCTTGATATAATAGAGAGTTTTCGAATTTCAACTGGCGATACTATTTGGAAAAGACATGGTAAAACCAAAATTACAAGTCAAAGCGGCGGTAAAGTCAAAGACCGGAGCTTCACTGGCTGCAGCTGCGAGTCGTCCTGATGACGTCCGGATGGCGGCCAAAAAGGAACCAAACGATATGAAGAAGTCGCCGAAAGGCCAGCCAAAAGAAGTGATGGCAAAAGCGCCGGTAAAAACGGCTGCGGAAACACTGGAAGACGATGTTACGACAACTACTGCAAAGTCGGGAGCTAAAGTCCCGGCCGCTGTGACCGAAATCGTGAGGCCGATGATGACCACCAAGGAACCGAGTCTGCTTGCTGCCAAAATAGGTAAGGTCAAGGCAGCAAAGGAAGGCAAGCTTGCCCAGTCGAAGGACGCAGAAAAATCTTCGCTTGCACCACAGGATCTCGAGGCGCGGCGTATGCGGCTCAAGAGCCTCATCGTGCAAGGCAAAGAGCGCGGCTATCTCACCTATGCCGAGATCAACGATCACCTTCCCGATGATATGCTCGATGCCGAACAGATCGAGAATATCATCAGCATGATCAATGGCGTCGGCATTTCTGTTTATGATGAAGCGCCGGACGCGGAAACGCTGCTGATGTCGGAGACCGCACCCACAGTGGCCGATGAGGATGTAGTGGAAGAAGCCGAAGCGGCACTTTCCACTGTGGATTCAGAGTTTGGGCGCACTACCGATCCGGTACGTATGTATATGCGTGAAATGGGGTCGGTTGAATTGCTCACGCGCGAGAGTGAAATCGAGATAGCGAAACGTATCGAAGATGGCCTGAAGCATATGATCCAGGCGATTTCCGCCTGTCCGACAACCATAGCCGGAATTCTCGATCTCGCCAATAAGGTGGCGAAGGATGAGATGCGCATCGATGAGCTGGTTGACGGGTTGCTGGACCCCAATGCCGAGGAATTGCTCAGGGAAGAAATCTCCGATGAGTCGCTGGAGCAGGAACTGAGCGCCGAAAATGGGGAAGACGAAGACATTGCCGCGATAGCCAATGCCAATTTGCTCAAGTTGAAAAATGACGCGCTGGAGCGTTTCGCTGTAATTCATAACGCCTATATAGAAATGCAGAAGGCGTTGGAGAAAAAAGGACCGGGTAACAAAGCCTATAAAGACATACAGGAACAGATTTCAGCCGAACTCATGGCTATTCGTTTCTCGGCAAAGATGGTCGAGAAGCTTTGTGACACCCAGCGTGGGCTGGTGGATGAAATGCGAACCTACGAGCGCAAGATCCTGGAGCTCTGCGTAACCAAGGCCGCGATGCCGCGTAACCACTTTATTAAAGCTTTCCCTGGTAATGAGAGCAACTTTGACTGGGTAGACAAGGAAGTCGCACTTGGCAAACCATATAGCCAAGCGCTGGAGCGTTTCCGGCCGGATATCGTTGAGCAGCAGCAAAACCTGCTGACGCTGCAGCAGCAGGTCGGCATCCCCTTGAAAGACCTCAAGGAAATCAATCGTCGCATGTCCACGGGTGAAGCCAAGGCACGCCGGGCCAAGCGCGAAATGACCGAAGCCAATTTGCGGCTGGTGATTTCTATCGCCAAAAAATATACCAACCGAGGATTGCAGTTTCTTGATCTCATTCAGGAAGGCAATATCGGGCTGATGAAAGCAGTGGATAAATTCGAATACCGGCGAGGTTATAAGTTTTCGACTTATGCGACCTGGTGGATTCGTCAAGCCATTACCCGTTCCATCGCCGATCAGGCGCGCACGATACGCATTCCGGTGCACATGATCGAGACCATCAACAAGATGAACCGCATTTCACGCCAGATTCTGCAGGAAACCGGACAGGAGCCGGAACCTGCCCTGCTGGCAGAGAAAATGGAAATGCCGGAAGAGAAAATTCGTAAAATCCTCAAGATTTCCAAAGAGCCGATTTCAATGGAAACGCCTATAGGCGACGACGAAGATTCGCATCTTGGGGATTTCATCGAGGATGCCGCTACCATGGCGCCCGCCGACGCGGCGGTATATGCCAGCCTGCGGGATGTAACGAAAGACATTCTCGACTCGCTGACGCCGCGTGAAGCGAAAGTACTGCGCATGCGTTTCGGCATAGAAATGAACACTGACCATACACTGGAGGAAGTCGGCAAGCAATTCGACGTGACCCGTGAACGCATTCGGCAGATCGAGGCCAAGGCATTGCGCAAACTGCGCCATCCTTCCCGTTCTGAACGCCTGCGCAGTTTCCTGGATACCGAGGGTTGATAAGTTCGGTATTTACTGCTGGTGTCTAAAACGGGTCTGTAGCTCAGTTGGTTAGAGCAGGGGACTCATAATCCCTTGGTCGTTGGTTCGAGTCCAACCAGACCCACCATAAATTGAGGAGTACATGCGCGTGCGCATGTACTCCTGATTCTTTAAAAATGTTGCCGAGTGTGTGAAGAATTTCACTTCATGTAAAACATACTTAACTTTTTGACTGGCCATAGCAGGGTTTGATCGTTAGAATTACCCATATTTCTCGCGCCACGCTTTCTTCCAGGAAGCGTAGTCTGGATGCGCTTCGGCCTGCTGCCATTTCTTGTAAAAAATAACCGCACTTTTCGCTTTAGCTGGATCTCCAGTACCTCTCTCCTTCAAAGCGTAATCCTTGGTTTTGTCATATTTAACGCCACCCTTGAAATTTGCATATCGCCGTGCTCGGGTATATCCCATCTGCAGGAATTTCCTTGCAAGATCAGCGCCAACAAAATCCCGGGCTTTTAGGTAGCTTTCAAACATCTCATAAAGAATTGTGCTGCTGGTAATTGCTATTTCCGGCGTTCTAAACTGCCAGTGGGGCGTTAATTCGCTTTTGTAGGGCTCGCATATCAGCACACCCTGCTCGCCTTTGCCCACCTGATATTTTTCGGGCTCCTTCCGATAATCGATATCTGGTTTCCAGGGATAGCTTTCCTTATTAAAATCCAAATACGATAGCTTGCGTTGTTTTGTCACAATCTCTCTTGAACTCCGGAATGGCCCTATCTGTACTCGAACTGAAGGATGATCATTCAGACTGGCTCTCGAAATAAGTGGCGGGATTCAAGAAGCGGTTTGGGATCGCCGCCCTGGCGTGCAACAATCCCCGATTTCCTTCAAACTGTAACCATCCCCGGCGTTAGCATCGAGATCGCTTCGCCTCGTCCATGTGCCTCGGCGATCTGGGTCAACGGTTTCGGTGGTCCCTGGACGGCAGGTATTTCTTGTTGGGGAAGCATCTGAATTGAAAGTGTGCCGCAGGCCCGACACAAATTCATCAGAACTCAAAAAAACCTGGTTCTTCAATTTCTCCCACGGCCCGACTGATTTCTCCCGTCTGCCACAAAATCTATGTAACGCCGTATGGCCTCGCTACGATGCTCCGAAAAGGCATGTTGAAAGGCTGTCACAGCTATGGCAGATAACAAGACCGGACCCCCGAATCTCCCTGGCATTAGGAGGTGTTGAATTGTGGCCGCCTCTATTCCAAAAAAGACTCTCACCCAGCCCGTCCGTAAAACCACCTTTAAAAAGTGGTTTTATATGCTATAAATAACCATGGCGGCCAGCGGACGAAATTTCCAGTAGTTGGCGAACCTAAGGATATAAGTAAGGCTGTCCAACTATGGTTGACGCTGGTTATTTGTTTATAGCGTGTTGCGCATAGTAGAGGAGGTTCAAATGAAAACCGCAAAATTGTTATTGCTATCTTTGGTAACCACTGTTGGCTTCTCTTTCCCTGCTGCCTGGGCTGGAGAACCTAATACCGCAGTTTTTGGGAATGAACAGTCTCAGGTTAAATCTGATAGGAATGCTAATTCGAAGGCGACACAGGGACGCGATTGCCCTCCCGAAATGAGTCATGAAAACGATGCCCAGCATACGGGAACCCAGCATAGTGAAGGACAGCATCGTGGAGTTCTAAAGGAGTAACGCCGCGGCCATCAATTATCGTGCAAGTTAATAAAGATTTCTTATTGGCGCCCCTGAATTCTAAGCCGGGTTCAGGGGCGCTTTCTCATGAGCTTTCCCGTGTTTCAGCCGCTATGCCCTTTCCCTGGATCCCCTGAGCGAAACCTCTAGTGTCCTTGCATTTTTCAGGATCTTGGCTATCGTTAACAGAGCTGACCATGTAATTATCGATGCGATTTTAGTGACAGCTTGCACTGGGCTGCGGCGTTTCGAGGAACTGGTCTTTCTAGAGGAGACGAAGATGAAAAATAAATTAATCGTCTGGATCGCTGGATTCGGATTGGTAAGCGGAATGGTTGGTTGCTCCAGTACACCCACCGTCTTTACCGATATTGACGTTCCGGGGGCGGTGTCCACTCATCCGCGTGGCATTAACAACGCCAGCCCGGCGGGATCCGCTTCCATTGTTGGGTACTATGTCGATAGGGCCGGAAATATCAAGGCGTTCCGACGGGATTCCCAAACCGGTTTTGCCACGCTTGTCATCGATGAGGCCATCGAGGTTAAAGCGTTTGACATCAATAATTCCGGACCCGGCGAGATTGTGGGTACCGTTCGCGACGCATCCGGCCAGCGTGCTTTTCTGCTGGATGGCGGCGTTATTTCCTACCCTGGCGATCCCTTTATCCCCAGTGCCTACGGCATTAACGATGGCGGGCTCATCGTCGGCTCCTTCTCGGACATGGCAGGAAGGAATTACGGTTTTACCTTTCCGCCTGGGCCCGGCGCTCCCATCATTGTATTCAACGACCTTTCGACGCAGACCTTTGGCATTAACCACACGCGAAGAATGGTAGGGACGGTGCAGGAGGCTACGGGTGAATCCAGCGCTTTTTATTTGTCTGGACCTGACATTGCAAGCGCCGCGCGCATCGTTATCCCGGGCGCCACCAGAAGCGACGCTTACGGCATCAACGATGCCGAAGCACCGGAGAAGGTCAAGCACGTCGGGACCTACACCAGGAATGGGATTGACCGAGGGTTTATATTTACGGAAGCGCGAGGCCTGGAAACATTTAATGTTCCGCGAGCAAAGCATACACGCGCATTCGGCATCAATGACGCAGGAGAGATCGTAGGGGAATATGTTGATTCCTACGACCACACGCACGGCTTTCTAGGGACCTTTCGCTGATCGAAACCATCCCCGCTTGCGGGGCTTTTGGATGGTAGTAGCGTGAGAAGCTTCGAGCTGATGCGTAGCGGCACTGCTCAAGGCTATATTTCGTCTCTGCCTCGCCGCCAGCATTATTCCCGGCGTCCGGATGTAGCGCCGGTCTTTTCGCTGCTGTTGAATATTGCCGGGCTTGGCTTGCCATTAACTGTCAGAAAGCCCGACAGCCCTTTCTCCATGCGCGATAGCGCGTGGTCGACCAGGATATATTGACCAGGATAATCCACCTTGAACTCCACTATGGTGGCGCCTCCAGGCGGGACAAGCGTGGTTTGTACGTCGGTTAGTCGTGGACTGGTCAGCGAAGCGTGATCATATACCTTATCGAACACCTCCCCGATGACGTGAAAACTCGACGTTAGATTGGGACCGCCCACCCCGAAGTATATCCGCACGTTTTCGCCCACGTTAGCTTTCATTTTGTACGTTTTTGTGAGCGCATCCATGTTTCCATTAAACATAAGGTGACCCGGATTCTCGGCAAGAAGTTTTTCAAGCGAAAACTCATGCAAGCCTGGCGCCCCATGCCGCTGCGCGGTGTAGAGTTCTCCCTGCATTACGTAGAATTCCCGATCGACTTCGGGCATACCGCCTTCAGGCTCAACCAGGATCATTCCATACATACCGTTTGCAATGTGCTGGGCGACCATGGGGGTCGCGCAATGATAAACGAACAGTCCTGGATGCAGTGCTTTGAAAGTGAAGCTCTTGTTCTGGCCCGGCGCAACCTGGGTGACTGCTGCGCCTCCGCCTGGACCCGTAACCGCGTGGAAATCTATTGAATGAATATGGGCGCTGTTTTTTGCATTGCGCAGCTTGACGGTAACCGTATCGCCCAACCGTACGCGCACAAACGGGCCCGGGACTTTGTTGTTGAAGGTCCAGTATTTATAGGTACTGCCATCCGAGAGGCGGCCCTCGATCTCGGTGGATTCGAGATCCAGCATCACGTGTTTTGGCCCACGGTTACCGACAGGTTCGCCTACGGCATGGGGATCTTGTGCGACGTCTATTGCACCGCTTTTTGCGCGCTCCTCCGGGGTGCCCACGATGAGTTGACCGAACATGCCAGCGGCCTTATGGCCAGGCAGCGTGCAGAGGTATTCAAAGTTACCGGTATGGGTTGCGCGGAATACTATGGTGGTGGCCGCGCCTTTTGCCGTGATATTGCCGGACTTCGCGCTGAATTCGGGAATGGCAATATCGTGGACGGCGCCGTCGCCGTTGATCAGGTTGATCTGGACAACCGCGCCTTCGGGTACCTTCAGATCGGGGTTGATCTTGCCTGCAATGGCATCGGTTTCGCCGACAAAGACCAGTTTGCCGTCCGCGATGTCGGTGCGCAACGTAAAGGTAACATCAGGCGTGTAAGTGACAGCATCACTGCCGTGATTGTGTTCGGCGGCAAAAGATAGCGAGCCGAAGCCCGGTATACAAACCGCCGCCAACAGAAGGATCAATGCTCGCATGCTTTTTCCTTTGACAAGTTGGACATGGCAGTACCCGTAACTGTGGATATTTCCGCGAAGCTCGCCTTCTCGGTAAGAATACCCGCTTTAATTAGAACTGTATATCCGCTCAGTATGTCGAACGATGTGGATGGTTGATCAGGTGCTATCGGATGTATTTGCCCAAGGCTATGAATTCCCTGGATTTTGATCGCCTGGATACTACTATATGATCAAGCTAATCTCGGCAGGCGCAACTGACATAGGACTGTTGCGCAAAAATAATGAGGATGCCTACCTGGTGATGCCAGAAGCCGGGCTTTTTGCAATCTCGGACGGGATGGGCGGCGCGGCGGCGGGTGAAATTGCCAGTCGTTATTTTATTGAAACGGCGCAAGCTGTTTTTTGCAGCCGTGCTCCTTCATTCAGTGAAACAAACCATGAACTCGCCCGAAAAGTCTTCAGGCGTTCAAATGAGCGGATATTCGAACATACTGCACAGTATCCCGATGACGAAGGGATGGGATGTACCGGTGATCTTCTCGTGTTTGATGGGGATGGATATGTTGTCGGTCACGCCGGAGACAGCAGAATCTACTTGCTGAGGGATGGCATCTTGCGGCAGTTAACCAAAGACCACTCCTTTGTGCAACGCCTGGTGGACAATGGAACCCTGACACCGGAGGAAGCGAAACACCATCCGCGGAAAAACATCATCACGCAAGCGCTTGGGATCGATCCCTCAGTGTCGTTCGATATTCTGGAGGGCGCGGGGCTCAGTCACGACATTTTTCTGTTATGCACGGACGGGCTAACGGATATGGTCGCTGATTCTGCGATCCAGGATATCCTCGTTTCCTCGATATCGATCCAGCACAAGGTTAAAGCGCTGGTCGCGGCGGCTATAGCTGCAGGGGGAAGAGATAATGTGACGGTAATACTATGTGAAGTATATATCGATCAGGATTCAGCAGATTTACCAGTATGAAAGGCTGTGATTACGCCGATCGATGATGCTGGCATGTAACCCAACAATTCGGGAGGGATACCCTGTCGCAAATACATTATCCGTGTCGGTAATCGGTAACTACCGCCTTCTTCACGCAACGTCGCTAAACGAATAGGATATACTTGGTTTTCCGCATTACCGGAGTGGCCATGAAAATCCACGAATACCAGGCTAAACAGATTTTACGGGGATTTGGCGTTAACACGCCCCAAGGGATCGGCTGTTTTAGTGTTGAGGAAGCGGTTGAGGCTGCCAGAAAGCTGGGTGGTAGCGTGTGGGCGGTTAAAGCGCAGATTCACGCCGGGGGGCGTGGCAAGGGCGGTGGCGTAAAAGTAGCCAGGTCACTTGATGAGGTAAAACAATTCGCTGAGAAAATACTGGGTATGACGCTGGTTACGCACCAGACTGGCCTGCGCGGCCAAGTCGTCCGGCGTCTTCTGGTAGAGCAGGGGATTGATACCCGAAGAGAGTTGTATATCGGCCTGGTAGTTGATCGAAGTAGCCGGCGCGTCTGCCTGATGGCCAGTTCCGAAGGGGGAATGGACATCGAGGAGGTCGCGGCGAGGAATCCGGAAAAGATTCACAAAGTATTGATCGATCCGCTCGCCGGGCTAACCGTCCAGGATGCTGACGACATTGCCCGCAAGATCGGCATCGCGGAAACAGCGGTGGAAGAAGCACGGATTCTTTTGCAGAGCTTGTACCAGGCCTATGACAGCACGGACGCTTCATTAGTCGAAATCAACCCGCTGATTCTTACCGCCGAGGATCATATCATCGCGCTCGATGCGAAGATGAGTTTTGACGACAATGCGCTCTTCCGCCACCCTGACATCGCTGCCCTGCGGGATCTGGACGAGGAAGACCCGGCGGAGATCGAGGCATCCCAGCATGGTCTCTCCTATATCTCCCTGGACGGCAACATTGGTTGCCTGGTTAATGGCGCGGGTCTGGCGATGGCAACCATGGATATCATCAAGCTCTACGGTGGAAATCCGGCCAATTTTCTGGATGTCGGCGGAGGTGCTACCGCCGAAAAGGTGGCGGAAGCGTTCAAGCTGATGCTACGCAACCCCAAGCTGCAAGCCATACTCGTAAACATATTCGGCGGGATCATGAAGTGCGACGTGATCGCGGAAGGGGTGGTGGCGGCGGCGCGGGAACTGAAGCTGAACGTTCCGCTGGTGGTGCGCCTCGAAGGAACCAATGTGAATCTGGGCAAAAGAATCCTGGGTGAATCCGGGCTGCGGATAATTTCCGCAGGGAATATGGCGGATGCTGCGGAGAAGGCTGTCATGGCGGCACAGTGGACAGCGCCAGCAACAGAATTTGCAACAAAAGGAGTGTAGTATGGCTATCCTCATCGACCGCCATACCCGTGTCATGACTCAGGGTATTACCGGTAAAACCGGGCAGTTCCACACCCGCATGTGCCGGGATTATGCCTACGGAAAGAATTGTTTTGTCGCGGGGGTGAATCCAAAGAAAGCAGGCGAGGATTTCGAAGGCATCCCAGTTTTTGCTACCGTCCAGGAAGCAAAACAGGCAACCGGTGCGACGGTTTCCGTCATTTACGTGCCGCCGCCATTTGCAGCCGCTGCCATAGACGAGGCCGTGAACGCGGAGCTGGACCTGGTAATCTGCATTACGGAGGGCATCCCGGTTCGCGACATGCTGCGCACCTGCCACAAGATGCAGGGACGGAAAACCCGGCTGATTGGTCCCAACTGTCCAGGCATTATCACACCCGGCGAAATCAAGATTGGCATCATGCCGGGTTACATCCACAAGCAAGGACGCGTGGGCGTAGTATCGCGTTCCGGCACGCTCACTTATGAAGCTGTGGCGCAACTGATGGAGCAGGGATTGGGCCAGTCCACCTGTATCGGCATTGGCGGTGACCCGGTGAATGGGTTGAAGCACCTTGATGTAATGAAATTGTTCAATGACGACGATGAAACCGATGCGGTTTTGATGGTGGGTGAGATCGGCGGCTCCGATGAGGAAGATTGCGCCCGCTGGGCCAAGGAGCACATGAGGAAACCATTGGTGGGCTTTATTGCAGGTGTTACCGCACCGCAGGGCAGGCGCATGGGGCACGCCGGCGCGGTCATCTCCGGTGGTAAGGGCACGGCACAGGAAAAGCTCGCCCTCATGGAAGAGTGCAGGATTAAAGTAACGCGAAATCCTGCCGAGATGGGCAAGTTGCTCAAATCAGTGTTGCGATAATATATAAGAACGGAGTTCAGAAACCTGTATGATTTTTTCGCAATGACCTTTTTCTCCTTGATCTCCGCTTTTCTGCTGGACCAGTGGCGTCCAGGCAGCGATCGCAATCGTTTCGTTTTGCTCTTTCTCTCCTATGCGGACTGGCTGGAGCAATATTTCAATACCGGCGCGCGCCGCCACGGCATAGCGGCCTGGATCGCCGCAATAACGCCGGTACTGATACTCTGGGGTTGGGTCTACTATTTATTGCATGGCCTTAACCCCTTGCTGGGGTGGGCGTGGAATGTAATTACGCTTTATCTCACCATGGGATTTCGCCAGTTCAGCTATTCATTCACGGAAATCAAGGATGCGCTCAAAAATGGGGATTTGCTCCTCGCTCGCAAGTTATTGAAGGAATTGCACGGAGTCAAAGCGGACAAGCTTGACAGCCAGGAAATCGCGCGGGTTACCATCGAGATGGGGCTTGTCTATTCGCACCGTTATGTATTTGGGATTATTGTCTCCTTTGCCGTCCTGCCAGGACCGCTGGGCCCGGTGTTGTATCGACTGACGGAATTATTGAGTGAGCGTTGGAGTGACCGCCCTGACGCTTTTGGGGACTTTGCCGCAAAAGCATTCGAGATAATCGATTGGCTTCCGGCAAGGTTGACTGCTTTGAGTTTCGCCATTGCAGGGAATTTCGAGGATGCGGTTTATTGCTGGCGTGCGCAGGCGGCATCATGGGTGGACCAAAACCAGGGCATCATTCTCGCCAGCGGCGCCGGCGCCCTTGGGGTTTGCCTGGGTGATCCGTCCGAAGAAGCCGGTGGCAAGCATTATCGTCCCGAACTGGGTGTAGGCGAAGAAGCCGACATGGACTTTCTGCAAAGTACCGCAGGCCTGGTTTGGCGTACCCTGGTGTTGTGGCTTCTGCTGATTCTAATGCTGGAAATTGCCGGTTGGGCCGGGTAAGCAAAAAGAGCAGGTTGCCGGATTGCAAAAGCAGCATTACTGATGCATTCAAGTAATGCCGGATCGACCCTGAACAATACCAGAGCAATCCCTGAGGTTTTCATGACAAATTTGTTAGTAATCGCCCGTTCGGACCGGGCGATCGGGTTGCTACCCAATTTCGCCAATCGGCATGGGCTGATTACCGGTGCGACAGGTACTGGCAAAACCGTTACCTTGCAGGTGTTGGCCGAGCGATTCTCATCAATCGGGGTGCCGGTATTCATGGCTGACGTCAAAGGCGACTTGGCGGGGCTTTCCGCTCCAGGCGAGGGTTCGCCAAAACTGACGGAGCGGCTTTCGCATCTCGGACTTGATCAGCCGCAATGGATGGCATGTCCTGTTTCATTCTGGGACGTCTACGGAAAAGCAGGTCATCCTGTCCGTACAACGATTTCAGATATGGGACCGCTGTTGCTCGGGCGGTTATTCAACCTGAACGACACGCAGCAGGGCGTGCTGACAATGGTGTTCAAGATAGCGGATGATAACGGACTACTGCTGCTTGACCTGAAGGATCTGCGCGTGATGCTGCAATTTATCGGCACAAACGCGAAGAATTTCACTGTCCAGTATGGCAACGTTTCAGCAGCCTCGATAGGCGCTATTCAGCGCGCATTGCTGGAGATCGAGCAACAAGGTGGAGATAACTTCTTCGGCGAACCGATGCTTGACATAAGCGACCTGATACAAACCGACAGCAATGGGCGTGGCATGATCAATATTCTTGCCGCCGAAAAGCTGATGAACTCGCCCAAGTTGTATTCAACTTTTCTATTGTGGATATTATCGGAGCTGTTCGAGCAACTTCCCGAAGTTGGCGATGAAGGAAAGCCACAGCTGGTGTTTTTCTTCGACGAGGCCCATTTGCTGTTTAGCGAAGCGCCCAGGGCGTTGCTGGAGAAAATTGAGCAGGTGGTGAGATTGATACGCTCCAAGGGAATAGGGGTATATTTTATCACGCAGAGCCCGCTGGATATCCCCGAAAGTGTTTTAGGCCAGCTTGGCAACCGGGTACAGCACGCATTGCGCGCGTTTACTCCGAGGGACCAGAAGACAGTCAGGTCCGCAGCCCAAACCATGCGCGCCAATCCCGGTTTTGATACCGAAAAGGTGATCACCGAGCTTGCTGTCGGTGAAGCTCTCGTGTCGTTTCTGGATGAGAAAGGGCGTCCCACCATGGTTGAGCGTGCGTTTATTTTGCCGCCGGGATCGAGAATTGGCCCCATTACCGATGCGGAGCGCGTGGCCATCATCAGATCGTCAGTTATTTTCGGTCATTACGAACAGATAGTGGATCGCGAGTCGGCATACGAAATAATCAGGAGCCGTACAGCCGTAAAACAGAATGCAGAAAGTGAGGCAGACCCACAACCGGCCAGGACGGGCTCAACGGGCGCCAGCGGTGGCGTGATGGATATATTGGGCGATATACTGCTCGGCAAGACAGGTCCGCGCGGAGGGCATCACCCCGGCATTCTCGATACCCTTGCCAAAAGCGCAGCTCGCTCCGCTGGTTCACAGGTCGGCCGCGAGATCTTTCGAGGCGTTTTAGGTGGTATCTTCGGAGGCGGGCGCAGGCGTTGACGATTACATCGCATCCTGAACCTCCTGAGCCCGAAAGCAAATCGGCTTAGCATGGTGTAGCCCGGCAGGCTGCTCGATACAAAGACTGCCCAACATACGAACAAGCAAGAATGCAGGATTCTGTTGTTCCCCCGGCGCTATCTTTAGCCTGGGAGTAGTGCGGGTATCATATCCCCGTCAATTAAAGGAGAGCGGTGATGCGTTTGATCGCGGCAGTTTTTCTGGTTATGACATTCGCAGGTTGTACGGCCACCGGGCAGAGCGAGCGACCACCGGGACCCATGCCTGCGACCACGCGGCCCGTCTATAACCTCACCGGTTACTCGCCAGCCTTCAAGGATGGCTATATCGATGGCTGCGAGACCGCGAAGAAAACGCGTTTCGGGCTCAAGAACACGAGCCGGTTTTCTGCTGATACTCAATACAGGCTGGGATGGAACGACGGCTTTAGCATTTGCCGGGGCAAGCAGTAGAGCCGAATGCCCGCGAAATTGCCGGCAATCCGTACCTTGGTAACGCGATCGATGTGGCTGGGATATAATAACGTTTTTTGCCACTATCAATGAGACGGTTACTTCCTCTATTGCTGTGCGCGCTAGCCTTACCTGCTGCGGCACAGCAAGCTCAGTTTTCCACGGCCCCTCAGGCATTATCAGTGGCTGCCACGTCCTATATTCTCACCGACTTTCAAAGCGGGCAGACTTTGTTCGGCGAAAATGTTCACGAACGTGTCGAGCCCGCGTCGCTTACAAAGCTGATGACGGCATATGTGGTTTTTTCCGCACTCCACCAGAAACGCATTACGCTGACGCAGGGCGTGGCAGTGTCGGATCGCGCATGGCGCGCGCAGGGTTCCCGCATGTTTATCGAGCCCAGCAGGGCGGTAACGGTTGATGAATTAATGCGCGGCATGATCGTTCAATCCGGCAATGATGCGTGCATAGCGCTGGCAGAAGCTGTCTCGGGTTCGGAGAGTGCCTTCGTACAGATAATGAACAAAGAGGCGAGCCGTTTGGGCATGAAGAATACCCGGTTTGCCAATTCAACGGGTTTACCGCATGCCGAGCATTACAGCACGGCTTACGATCTCTCCCTGCTGGCGGCTGCCATGATCAGGGATTTTCCTGAATATTATCCGCTTTATTCTCTGCGTGAATATACATACAACAAAATTACGCAAGCAAATCGTAACCGCCTGCTGTGGCTTGATCCTAATGTGGACGGACTGAAGACAGGGCATACTGAAGCTGCGGGCTATTGCCTTATTACGTCAGCTAAGCGCGGCGAGCGTCGATTGATTTCGGTAGTGATGGGAACAGCCTCCGATAGTGCGCGCGCCATGGAAAGCCAGCGTATGCTGAATCATGGCTTCCAGTTTTACGATACCATCCGGCTATATCCGAAGGAGAAGGAAGTGATTGCGATCCCGCTATGGAAAGGCGCGCAGGACAAGCTCAGGACAGGTTTCGGGTATGATGTTTATTTCTCGCTTCCGAGATACCAGGCCGATAAGCTGAAAGCCAGGGTGGAATATAAACAGCCTTTGGTCGCTCCCATCATTGCAGGACAAAAAGTGGGCAGGGCGAAATTTACGCTCGATGGCAAACCCGTAGCAGAACATCCGCTGGTGGCGTTGGAAACAGTGAATTCCGCGAATATTTTTGGCCGCGCCTGGGATAGTATGCGGCTGATCTTTAATTAGCGTTGGACTAATGCGCTCGGCAGCAGATTTTACGAACAAGGCTCATCATGATTTATCTGAACGGTGATTTCATGCCTATCGAGGAAGCCCGGGTTCCGGTGCTGGACAGGGGCTTCATTTTTGGCGACGGCGTATACGAAGTAATTCCTGTCTATTCCCGCAAAGCTTTTCGCCTGGCCGAGCACCTGCTCCGCTTGCAGCACAGCCTTGACGGGATTCGTCTGCAAAACCCGCATTCGGCCGATGAGTGGCGCAGCTTGCTGGAGCAAGTCATCGCAGCCAATGAACATGACGATCAGTACCTCTACCTGCATGTTACCCGCGGTGTCGCGCGGCGGGATCATGCTTTTCCAAAAGGGGTGATTCCCACTGTATTCATCATGAGTAATCCCTTGCTGGCGCCGCCGGCGGAATTACTTTCTGCTGGCGTTGCCGCTATCACAGCCAATGACAACCGATGGTTACGTTGTGACATCAAGGCGATTTCACTGTTACCCAACGTATTACTGCGCCAAATGGCGGTTGATGCGGGCGCAATGGAAACAGTGTTGTTGCGGGAAGGTTTTATGACGGAGGGAGCGGCGAGCAACATTTTTGTGGCGAAAAATGGCGTTCTGCTGGCTCCGCCGAAAAATCATCTCATGCTGCCGGGCATTACTTATGACATCGTACTTGAGCTGGCGGTGGCTGAAAAAATTCCATATGAAGTGAGAGCGATTTCTGAATATGAAGTACGTACCGCCCAGGAACTTTTGCTTACATCCTCAACCAAAGAAATCATGCCGATTACTTGCCTCGACGATAAACCGGTAGGCGACGGTAAACCCGGGGCGATGTTCGCATTACTGTACCGGCTCTACCAGAGCTATAAGCACAATGTGATGCGAGGCAACTTTCCAATATCTAGCCCGGATGTTTCATAAATTGACGCGCGCCCTCGCTGGTCTTTTATTTCGTATGAAAATTTCGTTCAGTCGGGCGTATGAATAACTGCGCCACTTTTTCACAAAATCTCCCTGCAAAACAGAATCCTGCGCAATCATCATGCAAATTCATGAAACATCCGGGCTAGAAACCCGCAACCTATGAGCTCGCCCGAGCAACCCACGCTAATCGAATACCCCTGTGATTTTCCTATTAAAATCATAGGGCGCGTCGGGTCTTTGCCGGGCTCCCTACCTGGCGCGGCGTCGCTGGAACATGGTCGGCAGGAGTTTACCCAAGCAGTACTGATGATCGTAAAACGGCATGCACCCGATTATGATGAGGCGAATATGGAGGTCAGGATCAGCAAAAAAAATACCTACCTGAGCCTCACCTGTACGATACGCGCCGTTTCCCGCCAACAACTGGATGCGCTATACCAGGAACTGTGCGATCATCCATTGGTATTAATGGTACTTTAACGAGGCCGCGAGTTCTGGAAATCCCTAATACTTTTTCGATGATGCACCCCCCATGTCTTGAACCGGTAAGTTCAAACATTAAAATCCGATATGCCGGCCTGACGGACTATCTTTCCACCTGGCAAGCGATGAAGGATTTTACCGGTTCTCGTACGACAAATACGCCGGACGAAATCTGGTTGCTGCAACATCCGCCAGTTTACACTCAGGGTGTGGCAGGTAAGCCGGAGCACCTGCTGCATAACGACGGTATTCTCGTCATTCGGACAGATCGCGGCGGCCAGATCACTTACCACGGTCCTGGTCAAATTGTCGCCTACCTGCTGCTGGATATGCGCCGCCTCAAACTCGGCGTGCGCGAGTTGGTCAGGAAAATCGAAAGTGCAGTAGTAGACTTGCTATGGGACTATCGCATAAGCGCAGTGGGTCGCACGGATGCGCCGGGCGTATATGTGGATGGGGCGAAAATCGCAGCGTTGGGGCTAAAAATAAAAAACGGTTGTTGCTATCATGGACTGTCTCTCAACGTTGACATGAACCTGGCGCCATTTGCAGCGATCAATCCTTGTGGCTATTCCGGATTACAGGTAACCCAAACCAGAGACCTTGGCGTAACCGATGGATTGGAAACGCTGTGCAGGAAGCTCGCCGAAAAATTACAGGCCAGACTTCCGGGATAGAGGATCCTGACATTTCAGGAACAAGCCGACGCGGCAATAAATGCGGAAAATGTTCGTGCAGCGTTTGATTACATTCAAGAAGTAATTTATAGCGCCAGAATCGGGGGGCGGAACGCATACGGGAAACTTGCAATGAATATCCGCCACATGTGCGCTTTTTATGTACCCTAACTGTGTACCCAACAAGAGGAATAATTCGTTTTATCCATGACAACTGAAACTCGCCAGAAAGGTGCGGCCAAGACCGCGCGAAATCCCGTCAAAATTTTGCTGCAATCCGCCGACGAGGTGCTGCGTAAACCCTCATGGATACGGGTACGCTCATCCAATAGTCAGGAGTTCTACGAGGTTAAACGTATTCTTCGGGAACAGAAGCTGCATACCGTATGCGAAGAAGCTTCCTGCCCCAATATCGGCGAGTGCTTCGGTAAAGGCACCGCGACATTCATGATTCTAGGCGACCTCTGCACCCGCCGTTGCCCGTTCTGTGATGTGGCACATGGTAAGCCGCTAGCGCCGGATGCGCAGGAGCCCCTGCACCTTGCGCAATCCATCGCCGCCATGAAGCTGAAATACGTCGTCATCACCAGCGTTGATCGGGATGATTTGCGTGATGGCGGCGCTCAGCATTTTGCAGATTGCATACGTGAGGTCAGAGCCCATTCGCCGCAGACAAAAATAGAAATTCTTGTGCCGGACTTCCGCGGGCGGCTGGAAGTCGCCTTAGAAAAATTGTTTGCCTGTCCTCCAGACGTGTTGAACCATAATCTGGAAACTGTTCCGCGGCTTTACCGGCAGTGCCGCCCGGGCGCCAATTACGCACATTCGCTCAAATTGCTGAAAGACTTCAAGGTGAAATTTCCGGATATTCCGACCAAATCCGGCTTGATGCTGGGCCTGGGAGAAACCGACGATGAGATTCTTGAGGTTATGCGCGATTTACGCGAACACGATGTCGAGATGCTCACCATTGGCCAATATCTGCAACCGAGCACCGGGCATTTACCTGTATTACGCTACGTACCACCAGAAGGATTCAAAGAGCTGGAACGCGCCGCGACGGAAATGGGATTCAGCAATGCGGCGTGCGGCCCCATGGTTCGTTCCAGCTACCATGCCGATCAGCAGGCGCATGAGGCTGGTATCCGATAACTGCTAATCCCACGGTACTTTTTTCTAAACGACTAGGATATTTTACGGCCAGCAAGTAGCGCACACCCAACAGGAGTTGCCCGAATGCGTACCATCACTGTATTTATTATCTGGTTATGCGTTTTTCTCCCTGCCTGCGCTACGGCTACGGGAAGCGGTCCCGTTTCGGGCCAGGATACGACGGATGCGCTGAAGCAAGCACTCACTCAAGGCGCGGATGCAGCGGTGGACAAGCTCGGGGTAACGGATGGATTTCTCAATAACCCCAAGGTTAAAATTCCGCTACCCGGCTCGCTGCAGAAAGTGGAGGGCATCATGCGTACTCTGGGCATGAGCAAATATGCAGATGGGTTGATCGTGACAATGAATCATGCAGCGGAAACAGCGGCAGCCGAAGCTAAGCCGCTACTGATGGATGCGGTGCAAAAAATGTCCGTGGAAGATGCCGGCACCATATTGGCTAGCGGCGACGACGCGGCAACACAATATTTTCGTAAAACGACTTCAGAGGCATTGTCTCAAAAATTTTTGCCGATCGTAAAAAATGCAACCGATCAGGTGGGCCTGATAAAGAAATACAATGAATTTGCGGGAAAGGGCGCGAAATTGGGTTTGATTGGGGAAAAGGACGCGAATATTGAAAACTACGTTACACAAAAAACGCTGGACGGACTCTATCTGATGATGGCGGAGGAGGAGCGCGCAATCCGCAGCGACCCGATGGGTCAGGGCAGTAAATTAATCCAGCGAGTGTTTGGACCGCTGAAATAATTCAGCTTGCAGAAAATTACCGAAATTGTTTTCAAAGATCTGGCGCTTCAATCTGTCCGACGCCTGACGCTTTTGCTGGGCGATCCAATCTTCTGGGCGTAACGATATTATTTTCCTCTCGCAGTTCCTCGACAAGCCAGCCAAGCAGGTCTCCGATGAGCTTATCGCTTGCTTCTGCTAACGCCCGCACTGCGCCTGCAGCATTGGGCGCATGTGCCGCCTGCTCGATATGGAAACTACGCTGGGCCACCAGCGAACGCGTATCACGATTGATGAGGCTGGCGCGCAATTTTACTACCGCCCGGCTTTGGTCGGCGGTATCGAATACCTGAATAAACTCTTCAAGTTCCAGACGCAAAATATAATCTGTTTGCACGCTATCCGCAGCGCTCATCACTCCGCCATCACTGATCCCGGCAATTCGACTCCTGATCCACTGGGTGAGCAATGTTGCCGGCGGGGAAGCCCAGCGGTTGCTGGCGTAGGTATAAGTCTGCGCAAGATCGTAATAGGCGAGCCGATAATGGATCGCGGTGCTATCCAGCCACGCTGGTGCTGTCGCTTCCGCCATCAGCAGGCTGGCCTGTAGCCGCGCATTGCCAGGTGCTTCGGCCTTGGCGGAAGTCGCAAACCGCTGTAAGCCGAAATCATATACCGCCGTGGATGTTTGCACCCGCGGCGTGACGCATCCGGCAAGCGCTACCATTGCAAAAACCACAAATATTTTCATTTTAATGACTCCCAGGGGATACGAAGCCATCTTCTCCCGGGCCGGGAGGCGGCGGTGATCTGCCAAACAAAAGACTCCCGGGTTGCTCTTCCAGTTGCAAAAGAATGCGATCCACATTACGGGAGTTGCGTGTAAGCCCTTCAGCTACTCCGTTCAGTTTGTGCATGGTGCCGGAAAGCTCTGCGGCAGTTTGAGAAAAGTTATCGATAGCCCCCCCCTGCTGATTCAATTTGGTTGTAATCTGGTTGAGCCCGATTACAAGCTGGTCAGTACGATTCAGTACGGAACTTGCATCGTTAGCCAACCCCGGCAATTTCTTGATCCCGGGTTCCAGTTGAGTGATGAGGCGGCGCATCTGGCCAGTGGCTCCCTCTGTATTTTCCATTATGCGTGTAAACCGTGACCGGTTCTGATCGTCAAAAACCAGATTCAGCCGTTCCACCAGTCCGTTGGCAGTGCTGAGCAGTCGCTGTGCGGAAGTGGTTATGCTATCCAGCTCGGAGGGGCGAAAGGGAATCTGTGCCAGATTTTCCGAATCGGTTTTCAGCCTCTCAGATTCGCCGCCTTCGTCATTCAATTGCACAAACGCAAGGCCTGTCAGTCCCTGATAGCCAAGCTGCGCGTATGCGCTTTTGGTCAACGGGAGATCCTTGTCCACTGAAATTTGGATAAGAATGGTGTGGGAATCTTTCGGGTCCAGGCGGATGTTTTCCACTTTACCGACAGTTAGCCCACGGTAACGCACCGTTGCCTGGGGGTTAAGTCCAGTAATGGGGAATGCCGACACCAGCAAGTATTTATCACGCGTTAGTCTGTCGCCACTTAACCACATTGCCACGCCAGCCATGGCTGCACTCAGAAAAATTACGAATAAACCCGCCGCAAGGGCATGGGCACGGTTTTCCATAATGATCCCCTATAAATTATAGCGATTATTTTCCAGTATCTTCTTGCCACGCTCGCCGCAGAAAAATTTTGCAATAAATGGGTGCCTCGTATTGACCACTTCCCGGAGCGTTCCAAGGGCCACCATGCGCTGTTCATCGAGTGCCGCCACGCGGTCGGAAAGTGCAACCAGCGTTTCCACATCATGCGTTGCCATGACGATGGTCAGCGTCAATTCAGTGCGCAACGTCTGGATCAGCTTGACGAAGCCGTCGCTCAGCTCAGGGTCAAGCCCCGCAGTGGGCTCGTCCAGAAACAGCAATTCGGGATCCAGTGCCATGGCCCGTGCCAGTGCGATGCGTTTGATCATGCCGCCGGAAAGCTCGGCAGGCATTCTGATCGCATGTTTTGTGTCGATTTCCACCATTTTAAGTTTGAGCATAACCAGGTTACGGATCATGCCCTCGTCAAGTGTCCGCAACTCGCGCATGGGCAATGCAATATTGTCATATACCGATAATGCACTGAATAAGGCGCCTTTTTGAAATAATACCCCGCATCGGTTGCGCATGTATTGCAGCTGTTTGTGCTGTCGGCCATGTACGGGCTCGCCAAAGATCCTGACCGTACCTTGTGCGGGTGTTTCCAGGCCCAGCATCTGTCGTATCAAAGCGGTCTTGCCGCTGCCGGAACCGCCAACCAGCGTGAGGACCTCGCCACGGCGTACGCACAGATTAATATTTTCATGCACTACATGCCTGCCGAAGCGGGTATACAGTCCTTCAACCGCGATAACGTAGTTTCCATTCGTCATTAATTATCGCCTTACCGTATTCCAACATTGGAAAAAACGACAGCAAAAATCGCATCGATGATAATAACAACGGTAATCGACGTGACGACTGAATTCGTCGTCCCTTCACCCAGGCTTTCCGTATTGGATTTGATTCTCAGGCCGAAATGACAGGAGATTAGCGCGATCGCCATGCCGCACACAACGCCTTTGCCCAACCCCAACCACAAATTGGCAAGGGGTACCACATCAGGAAGCTTGCTTAAAAAAAACTGATAGCCAAGCCCTAACTGAATCTCGGCGGCTACCATGCCCCCTATCAAGGCGATAGCGCTTGTCCATAACACTACGAGCGGCATTGCGATACCCAGCGCCATGACTTTGGGCAGCACCAGGCGCAGACTGTGAGGTATACCCATCACTGTCAGCGCATCAAGCTCCTCGGTAACCCGCATGACGCCCAGTTGTGCGGTCATGGATGAACCGGAGCGTCCTGCGACCAGTATTGCGGCCAGCACCGGGCCGAGCTCGCGAACGATGCTGATGCCGAGAATATTGATGATGAATATGTCCGCGCCGAACATCTGCAATTGTTTGGAAGAAAGATAACTCAGCACGATACCGATGAGAAATCCTACCAGCGCGGTGATACCCAGCGCCTGCGCGCCAGTGCGATACAGGTTCGCGGATATTTCGCGCCAGGGGATCTGTGCAGGATGGCCGGCGAGGTAAATCGAGTCCAGCAATAATTGGCCAGATAGAATGATGAGGCAGGTCAAATGCTCCCACAGTAGAAAAACTGCGTTTCCCGGGACTGTAATGGGCCACAGCAAATCGCGCGGCACAGGCGCGGGCGGAGCGGGTATTTTTTCCAGCCGATCGAAAAGTCTTTCATGCTCACGTCGCAGCCGCAAATGCCGAGGGCGTTGGTTGCCCCAGGCTCGCCATAGCAGCACCGCACCTGCATCATCCATTTGCCGGACTCCGGTGAGGTCCCAGCGCAGTTCCGGATTGGCTGCTTCATTATTAAGTTCGGCGGATAGCGGCTGAAGCCGTTTTCCAAGGGCCGCCAGAGTGCAGCTCCCCGTGATCGTCAAACGCGGCGCGCCGTCGTCGCCGGTTACGCGGCGCAATACTATCGACGAATTGCTGCCCTCATTCTCCGGCATGGTGACTGTCCTTGGACAATGCTAATGATAGGATATCGAGCTTCCGCAGCCCTGCTTATTGTTTTCTATTCTAGCCCTTTGTAAAAGCAAAGCGAATCGTTCGTTTAGTCGTTCGTTTGCATGAATCCGTTATCTGAACCGTGCGAGTGGGTGCCAATAAATACTAAAATTTTCAGCTCATCCGCCAGTGTCGTCACGACGAAAAGATCACGGGCAATCGTTCCGCGCTCTTTTCGGGAATGGCAATTCCAGCCACATTACCATGATACGGTTCCAACGCGATAGATGCCGAAAATTCTTACACTAATATTCACACTGTTCAGATTGTGTGTATAAGCCTCTGTTTTATTATACCTATAACACCTGGCATAAAAAATGCTTAGATAGAGCGAGACATCAAGTCGGTGGGCAATGCGAAGGTTGGTCGGGCTCTGACGAGGCCAGTCCATCTAACTGGATTTTCTTGGCAGCACAGCAGTAAAGAAGTGAGAAGGGGCAGTTAACAACAATAATAATAATTCAATAATAATAACAATCGCATAATCAGGGTTTGGAGTATGTTTCAGTAATGAGACCATGCTCTGACTCTGATTATTTTTTTGTCTCATCACTGCCTTGAAGCGGATAGCATAGCGGGAATATTGTTTTTCGTATCAAGTCTCGCTTTGGAAGTAGGATAAGCAACAGCTCCAAACCCCTTTGGCGAACCAGCGACGAAATCAGTCGTCGTTAATGCTGGTGCTGGTGCTGATGATGGGAGGATTGAGTTTCCCGTCCAGTCGAATGTTCCTTCAAGCGAATCTGATAACCGGCGTGGCACGCATTGCACGTTTGCATCGCTTTACTCAGTTGCCGTACGGTATGTTGGGTATCTTTCATAGACTCTGCGTCAGTAGCTATCTGGTCGAAGGCTTTGTGGACCGACATGCCCATCTGTATGAATTCCTTAGGCAATACAGCCTTGAGATGATCCTCGCCTTTATGTGCCATACCGATACCAAGCGAGCGTGCCTCCCGCGCCACCGCAGTCATGTCCTCTTTAGAAAGCGCATCCAGGATATTCTGCGTTCCCGATAGCAGGGCGCGCATTTCAGTGAGCACGTGGTCCCGTTGATGCTCGGTAAGCGGAAGGATTCGACGCGTATCAACCTCATTTGCTGCTGCAGTAGAGGCGATAAAGATCAGCGCAATGGCAAGTGTACTTTTCAAAATTCATCTCCGGTAACGTATGAGATTCGAACCCGGCCGACGGTGGCCGAGTTTTGCCCAGGTTTTCTTAGTATGCAAAAAAACCGATTAAACCTGAATCCGCCTCATGGCGAACTCACCAAGAAGGTGAAGCTCACGAGGTAAAAAGGGGTACGAAAAATCCTCTTGGAATTTAGCGCTGGATTGAAAAATAAGGTGAAA
Source organism: Nitrosospira sp. Nsp11 (assembly GCF_900142705.1). GTDB lineage: Bacteria > Pseudomonadota > Gammaproteobacteria > Burkholderiales > Nitrosomonadaceae > Nitrosospira. The sequence continues at coordinate 163,558 of NZ_FRBV01000001.1, read as the reverse complement.
CGAGCGGTCAATCGCTGGATTCGGGACTATGTATTTACTGCCTTCGCCCGTAGATCATGCTCATTAGAGCCGGTAATCTCAACCTCCACAAACTCACCGGGTTTCATATTTTTCGCGTTATTGATGTAAACCACACCGTCAATTTCTGGTGCATCGGCAGTGCTGCGGGCGACGGCCTTATTTTTCTGTACCTCGTCCACCAGCACAGTCATATGTCTTCCGATTTTCCGGGCGAGGCGCGCGATGCTGATTTTTTCCTGTGCCGCCATGAAGCGGGCGCGCCGTTCTTCTTTTATCTCTTCCGGAACATGGCCGGGTAGCGCGTTCGCCACAGCGCCCTCCACCGGAGAGTAGGCAAAGCAGCCGACGCGATCCAGTTGCGCTTCTTCGAGAAACTCCAGAAGCTGTTCGAATTCCTCTTCAGTCTCACCGGGAAAGCCGACGATGAAGGTACTGCGCAGCGTGATATCGGGGCACACCTCACGCCACTGCCTGATACGCTCCAGGTTGTTTTCAGAACTCGCAGGGCGTTTCATGGCCTTTAGAATGCGCGGGCTGGCATGCTGAAACGGTACGTCGAGGTAGGGAAGGATTCTCCCCTCGGCCATTAGAGGGATCACTTCATCGACGTGCGGGTAGGGATACACGTAATGCAACCGTACCCAAACGCCAAATTCGCCCAGCGCGCGAACCAGTTCGGTCATGCGGGTCTTCAGTGGCCTGCCTTGCCAGAAGCCGGTGCGGTATTTTATATCCACGCCATAAGCGCTGGTATCTTGTGAAATTATCAGTAATTCCTTTACGCCTGCATTGACCAGATTCTCCGCTTCCTGCATCACCTGGTTGATGGGACGGCTGACCAGGTCGCCGCGCATGGAAGGAATGATGCAGAAGGTGCAACGATGATTGCAACCTTCGGAAATCTTGACGTACGCATAGTGCCTGGGTGTGAGCTTTATTCCCTGTGGAGGAATCAGGCTGGTATAAGGGTCGTGCGGTTGCGGCAAGTGCATATGTACCGCCGCCATAACTTCCGGCAGAGCATGGGGGCCGGTAACCGCAAGCACTTGCGGATGGGCTTGTTTTACCACATCACCGCCGCCTTTAGCGCCGAGGCAGCCGGTGACGATAACTTTGCCATTTTCCGCCAATGCCTCCCCGATGGCATCCAGAGATTCTTCTACTGCACTGTCGATGAAGCCGCAGGTGTTGACGACCACCAGATCGGCATCCTCGTACGTAGAGGAGGTTTCATAACCCTCGGCACGCAGTTGAGTAAGAATTTGCTCGGAGTCCACCAGCGCCTTGGGACAACCAAGCGAGACAAAGCCGATTTTTGGGGGAAGTTGCTTGAGAGCTGTCATATGAGAAATTTCTGGGAATAAATGAAATTCGAGACGAATGAGAATAAAAAGCCGGAGGGGTTATGTTCAGACCAGAGGGCCGGCGTCAAGACTTTTCGAATATTTAAAAATTATGCGGGATGAGTGAAGAGACTGCCAGCCAGCCAAATGGAGCTGATGCCCAGCGTGATGAGCGCCACCTGCTGAACAGTCGCGCCGATTTCCGGGCGCTTATGCAGACCGGGAATCAAATCCGACATCGCCACATAAATCATGCTGGCCGCGGCCAGCCCCAGCAGGGAGGGGATGAAGTGGTTCATGTCTTGCAACATGAAATAGGTCGACAAGCCCCCGAGCAAAGTGGCGGCGCTGGAAAAAAGATTAAAGAGAAGTGCTTGCCGGCGAGTATAGCCCGAATTGAGCAGGATCAGAAAATCACCAGCTTCCTGTGGGATTTCATGGGCGATTATTGCAATGGATGTAACAATGCCCAATTGCACATCGGCCATGAATGCCGCAGCAATGAGTATGCCGTCGACAAAATTGTGAAACGTATCGCCTAGCATGATCATCATACCGCTACGACCATGATCATGCTGATCACGGCTCGGTATTGCAACGATGGCAGCGCCGGGCAGGCGATCATGGGCCTCGCATTCCGCGGCATGGCAGTGGCGCCACAATACCAGCTTTTCAAGAATGAAGAATAACAGGATGCCAAACAGCACTGTGGCGGTCATTTGCCCAGGATTTTTTGAAAGCTCGAGCGCTTCTGGCAACGCATTGAGGAAAGCTGCCCCCAGCAGCGCGCCGATGGCATATGAGACCAGCATTTGTACCCATGAGGCGCGTGTATTAAGCGTCAGCGCGGCCGCGAACAGCACGCTTAACATACCGCCGAAAAGGCTGGTGACTATGATCCAGGCAAGAATGGACATTTACTGCGATTCGTGAAAAATGCAGGATTATACGCCCTTGCAGGATGCAAAATCAGACGATAGCGCGATCACACTGCAACGGACCTGGGATGGCACGTTCATAATCTTCTTCAGCTACGTTCCCGTGCCCTGCCAACGCTGACTTACTGCTCCAGCCAGATCAGTCCCGCCATGCGGCCGGTCTTGCCATCGCGGCGATAAGAAAAAAATTTCGCCGGGTCGCTAAAGGTGCATTCTCCCCCACCGTAAATTTCCGCCACGCCGGCGTTCGTTAATCGCTGTCGCGCCAGCAGAAAGAGATCGGCTAACCATTTGCCATTATTACGCGGGCTGCGGGAGATGAAGGCGAGAGCGGATGTCTCATCGTGTTCAATAAAGGCCTTGCGTACCTCTTCACCGACCTCAAAATGATCGGGTCCGATTGCCGGGCCGAGCCAGGCCATGAGGGGGGGGTTCAACTTACCTATCGCCGATACCGTGCGTTCGATAATTCCCGCAGCCATTCCGCGCCACCCGGCATGAATCACGGCCACCACGGCGCCCGCGCGGTCGCACAATAGTATCGGCAGACAATCTGCTACCAGCACCGTGCAGATAACTCCCGGGCACCGGCTGAAAGCCGCATCGCCTTCACATGGGGATGCGAAATCATGTTCATCAAGGTTTACGGATTTTGTGCCGTGTACCTGTTGCAGCCATTCAGGTTCGCCAGGCAAAAACCGGCGTAGCAGGGCGCGGTTTTGTTTAACGATTAATGGCTCATCGCCAACATGATCGCCCAGGTTGAGGCTGGCATAAGGTGCACTGCTGCCCCCGCCATTACGCGTGGTGAACAGTGATTTGACATTGCTCGGCGTGGGCCAGTCAGGGATGATCCAATCGTTCATGCTGCTCATGAATTGTATCGAATGTTTTCATTGATGTTGTCGCAGCATCAGCAGGAGGTTGCTCATGTCCTCGGGCAATGGCGCTTCCCAACCCATCCTTATGCCACTTTGTGGATGGGTGAGCTCCAGTTTTTGTGCATGCAGCGCCTGCCTTGAGAAACCAATCAACCGCATGGCCTCGAGAATGCTCTTCTTAGGCTTGCCCCCATACACGGGATCTCCCAGAAGTGGATGACCGATTGAATGCATATGCACGCGAATCTGGTGGGTGCGTCCGGTTTCCAGGCTGCACCGGAGCAAAGTGCTTTCATCGAATTTTTCCTGTATGCGGTAATGGGTGCGCGCTTCTTTACCGCTCGCAATCACAGCCATTTTCGTCCGCTGTACCGGATGCCGGCCTACCGGGGCATCGACCGATCCACCCACCGACACCTGGCCCAGCACCAGCGCCTGGTAATCGCGCGTTACGGTATGCTTTTGCAGTTGCCGCACCAGGCTGGTCTGGGCTTCAAGGGTTTTTGCCACTACCAGCAGGCCGCTGGTATCCTTATCCAACCGGTGAACAATGCCGGCGCGGGGTATTGCGGCCAATTGCGCGGCGTGATGCAACAGCGCGTTCAGCATGGTTCCGCGCCAATTGCCGCTGCCGGGGTGAACTACCAGCCCGGCAGGCTTGTTGATGACAATCAGCTCGTCATCCTCGTAGGCGATATCCAGCAAGATAGCTTCGGCCGCGTGGCTGGTTTCGATGGAGCATTGCGTCGGCTTGACCTCGATCTTTTCTCCACTCCATACTTTTTGCCTCGGAATAGCATCTCTACCATCAACGCTGATACGTTTTTCCCGTATCCACGTCTGCAGACGGCTGCGAGACCAATCAGGCAGCAATTGTGCCAGAACCTGGTCAAGCCGCGCTCCGGCAAAATGCAGGGGGATTATCAGCTCGATCGTGGTTTCAGTCGATTCAGACCGTATGGGCTTTGCGCTATAATGGGCAAATCCATCTTTGGTTTCCAAATAACTCATCATGTCACGTAGTGTAGCTTTATTTCTGATGTTGCTGCTATCAGCATGCGGTCTGTTGTCCAAAGACGTGAAGGACTCTAAGAATTGGTCCGCAAGCAAGTACTACTCTGAAGCAAAGTCGGAATTGAACGAAGGGAATTATGGAGGCGCGATCAAACTATTCGAGGCGCTTGAGGCACGTTATCCCTATGGCCGCTTTGCGCAGCAGGCGCAGCTTGAAGTCGCGTATGCCTATTATAAAGACGGCGAACAGGCCACGGCTATTGCGGCTGCCGACCGTTTTATCAAGCTTCATCCCAATCATACCAATGTCGATTATGCGTATTATCTCAAGGGACTGTCGAATTTCAATGACGATCTCGGATTGATGGGCATCGTGTCGGAAAAAATTCTCAATCAGGATATGAGCGAGCGTGATCCGAAAGCGTCGCGCGAATCGTTTGAAAATTTCAAGGAACTGGTTTCCCGTTATCCCAAAAGCAAATACACACCCGATGCGGTACAGCGAATGAAGCATCTGGTTAACGTGGTGGCTTTAAATGAAGTTCAGGTGGCACGTTATTACATGAAGCGGGGCGGCTATGTTGCCGCTGCCAATCGTGCTCAATATGCGCTGAAGGAATATCCGCAGACGCCGGCGACGGAAGAAGCGTTATTCATCATGATGAAAGCGTACGATGCGCTGGGCATGACCGATTTGCGTGACGATGCGCATCGTGTGATGAAAAAAAATTTCCCCGATAGCCGGTTCTTCGCGGATTCTACTGGAGAAAGCGGTGAACCCTGGTGGAGATTCTGGTAACACCAGGATAGGCGGCGGGCGACAGTTTCAGATGCTTTCCTTTGGAAAGGCGTTGAAGAGCTAGCCTTGGGGGTTAAACGCCACTTCCTCTGAAGGACGTTCGTGCGCAGCTTCATCGTGTAAACGCATTGCCAGGACGTCGCATCCGGCATGATGCAGCACATTGCTTGCTGTTGATCCCAGCAATAAGGCAAGGCCATGACGACCATGCGAGCCCACGACTATTAAGTCGATATGTTCCCGCTCGGCCATCCGTACAATTTCCTGTCCGGGCACACCCCAAACCATCCATCGACGGGTTGGATCCACGTTCAGTCCGTCACCGATCTGCTTCAGCTTGAATTTTTCCGCCTCCAGCAATTCGTTTGTTGAATATTCATCCAGGGCAATTGTGGTTCCATAGGCTGTATCGGGCATGGGTATGTTATCCAGCACATGAATCATGCTGAACTTGGCGCGGAATAGTTCTGCTAAATGTGCTGCTTTTCGCGCGACATGGTTTCCATGCTCCGAAAAATCTACTGCGAGTAAAATATGCTGATAGTTTCCATTATTCATTACGAGCCGGGGAGAGGAAAAGACGACATTAAAATTAGTCAAAAACCGTTGCGATGCCGAATAGCATGGTGCGGATTTGGATTATTGAAAGTATAATCGCTGGCGCCCGCGTAGCTGATCAGCGTGAAATTTCAGGTTCTTCATAAGCAACGGCTTCGGGGGATTTGATCATCGTCCTTAAAATTTTCCACACATTATCCACGATTTTTTCTTGCGCCTGGGCACTTGGATGTATCCCGTCTGCCTGAAAAAATTCCCGTTTGTCGCCAAATCCATCCAGCAGGAAAGGCACCAGTTTAAGTCCATGGCGTTTCGCCAGTTGCGGGTATATATCCTGAAACTTTTGAGTATATGCTATGCCATAATTAGGCGGCAGTTGCATCCCGGCCAGCAGTACTGCGGTTTTATTTCGCAGGCAGGCTTCGATGATAGCTTCGAGATCATTACGGATGGATTCGATGGGCGCTCCTCGCAACCCATCGTTACCACCGAGTTCGATAACTACGATGTCGGGTCGATGGGTCTTGATCGCTTGCTCGATCCGGTTTCGCCCTCCCGCCGCCGTTTCGCCACTGATGCTATTGTTGATCAGCGATGCGTGGGATTTTGTTTGCAGCCGCCTCTTCAGCAGGCTGACCCATCCCGCATTGTGCGGCAGGCCATAGCCAGCGGACAAACTGTCCCCAAATACCATAATAGTAGTGGTTCCGGCTGTGGCGGCGGACTCCGGCGGCGCTGCCGCGCCTGAGCCAGCAACTCCGATACTTGACAGGATATACAGAATAATCAGGAAATTTTTCATGACAGATAATTTTATTGTGCGGCCTATTGTGCAGGCAATCGGGTTGACCAAGCAAGTAAGTACGGGCAGTGAACAGCTTACCATTTTGGAGAATATCCATCTGGAGATAAATGCAGGCGACTCGGTTGCTGTGGTGGGAGCGTCAGGCTCGGGTAAGTCGACACTGCTGGGGCTGCTCGCAGGATTAGATACGCCTTCCAGCGGTAAGGTTCATCTTTACGGAGAAGATATTTTCTTATTGGATGAAGATGCGCGGGCGGCGCTGCGTGGGCGCATGCTAGGGTTTGTATTCCAGTCATTTCAGTTACTGCCTGCATTGACAGCAGTTGAAAACGTGATGCTGCCACTGGAGCTGATCGGTACAGGTAATGCAGAGGCCGCCGCGCTGAAACTACTTGAACGAGTCGGCCTCGGAAAGCGCCTTACGCACTATCCCAGGCAACTCTCCGGCGGTGAGCAACAGCGTGTCGCCATTGCACGCGCATTCGTGACACAACCGCAATTACTGCTGGCTGATGAGCCGACCGGCAACCTCGATTCCACTACAGGGGCACAAATCATCGAACTCATGTTTGAGCTGAACCGCGAGCGCGGCACCACTTTGGTTCTAGTGACTCATGACGAAGCCATTTCAAGCCGCTGTGCCTGGCGGATACGCCTGGCCGGGGGGAGGATCGTGGATTGATGGAATGTAGCAGAGCGCATGATTGGTGCAGGGAAACAATAATGGCACTATGGCATACTGCTTCGCTTTTTGCTGCTGATTCAATCGCAGGTAAGTGAGACATCGCCATGGAAGTTATTTCTCGAACAAAACCTGAAAGACGCGCCAGGTCCCGCCGGAAATGGATGATGTTTGGCCTTGTGCTGGCCACGTTGATTGCCAGTTCCTGGGTCTGGCGTAACCACGGCGCTGCGACTGAAGCCAAGAGCAAGCCGGCTGAGGTGACTACGGTAGTGACCGCCGTGGTTGCGCAAAGCGACGTGCCGGTGAGACTCACGGCAAACGGCACTGTATCGGCGCAGCAGACGGTTGTGGTTCGGCCTCAGCTTAGTGCGGTCATTAAGGAAGTGCATATCAAGGAAGGGCAATTCGTGCAAAAGGGTGAGACGCTATTTTCACTTGATGCACGCACCGAGGACGCTAATCTCAGCAAGACTGAAGGACAACTTGCAAAATCCAGGGCTGACCTGAGAAATGCCGAGCGCAACCTTGAACGCCAGCGTGAGTTGTATCGGCAAAACTTCATTTCGCAGGCTGCGCTTGACGTAGCGGAGAACCAGGCTGATGCGATGCGCGGCCAGCTTGCGGTTGATCAGGCCACCGTGCAGGCTAATCGCATTGCGCGTGGTTTCAGCGTGATCACTGCACCCATCGCCGGACGAACCGGAGCTATCTCTGTGTACCAGGGAAGTTTGGTGCAACCGACCGATGCGTTAGTGAGCATCACGCAGATCGATCCGATCAATGTCAATTTCACTTTGCCCGAGCGCGAGTTCGTGCCTCTGCAACAGGCGCGCGCAAAAGGCGAAGTACCTGTGATTGTGCAGCTCAACGCTGTGGGGAAAGAGGCGAGAACAGGGCGGCTTACTTTTGTCGATAATGCGGTAGATACGGCCAGCGGCACAATTGGTCTCAAAGCAGAGTTTCCCAATGCGGACAAACATCTATGGCCCGGCATGTTCGTCACGGTGGCGCTCTCCCCGCGCACGCTGATGCATGCGTTCACGGTTCCGGTGCAGGCGGTACAGAACGGTCCCCAGGGAAGATTTCTCTACGTAGTCGGTGGCAATAATGAAGTAAGTTCTGTGCCGGTCAATGTAAATCTGGTCCAGGATGGGCTTGCAGTAATAGAAGGAGACGCCATAACCCCAGGGATGCAAATTGTCGTGGAAGGTGCGCAGAACCTCAGGCCGGGCAGCATTGTGACCGAAACCAAGGTCAATGGGCCTAGGATGGGCCTGAGCATGGAGCAAACAGGCAGGCAGACCAGATGAGCGAACCAGCGTACCCGAGTGTGTCCAACCGGCCGGTAATGCGGTCGCATTAGTAAGCAATGAATCTTTCCGAATTATGTATCCGCCGCCCGATAATGACGGTGCTGCTGTCAGCATCCGCTGTTGTGGCCGGCATTATTGCATATGGCGGCTTATCCATCGCCGCACTGCCAAGTTACGACTCGCCAACCATTTCCGTGAGCGCGGTGCTGCCGGGTGCAAGTCCGGAGACAATGGCTTCTTCGGTGGCGGCCCCGCTTGAGCGGCAGTTTTCTGCTATCTCGGGCCTTTCGGTAATCAGTTCGACAAGTACGCTGAGCAATACTGCAATCACTCTGGAATTCGATCAGGACCGCGATATCGATAGTGCCTCCATCGACGTACAGGCAGCATTATTGCGGGCGCAGCGATCCCTGCCGGTGGAAATGACCACGCCGCCGTCCTACCGCAAGATCAATCCCGCCGATTCCCCGATTATTTTTCTGGCCTTGACATCGCCCTCCATGTCGCTGCCGGAGTTGAACAGCTTTGCCGAAGATCTTATTTCTCCAACGCTGTCCACATTACCTGGTGTCGCGCAGGTACAAATCAATGGCCAGAAAAAATATGCTGTGCGCGTGCTCGCGAATCCCGAAGCGCTTGCGGTGCGCGATCTGACTCTCGATGATATTGCTGTCGCACTGCAAACCGCCAACGCCAACTCTCCGATTGGCACGCTGGAAGGACCGCGTCAGGCGCTTACCATCCAGGCCAATCGCCAGCTCAGCAATGCCGCTGCGTTTGCGAAACTGATTGTGGCGACGTCACCCAGTGGAAATCCCGTAAGACTTTCCGAGGTGGCACTGGTTGAAGACAGCGTGCAATCACTCAAGACTGCGAGCTGGGTTAATGGAGAGCAGGCGATTACACTTTCGGTGCAGCGCCAGCCGGGTGCCAATACCGTGGCGACAGTCGATGCCGTCAAGGCAGCAATACCGGCATTAATTGCCCAGATGCCGTCATCTGTTCAGCTTAAGCTGACCAACGATCGTTCAGTTTCTATTCGCGACTCCATACATGATGTTCAGGTCACGCTGGCAATCACTATTTTCCTGGTTTTGCTGGTAATTTTTCTGTTCCTGCGCAAGGCTTCCGCCACCTTGATCCCGGCGCTGTCACTCCCGATCTCCCTGCTGGGAACCGTAGCGATGATGCGTGTGCTCGATTACAGCCTGGACAACATTTCCCTGTTGGCAATCACCCTTGCGGTCGGGTTGGTGGTGGACGATGCCATCGTGATGCTCGAGAATATCGTACGCCATATCGAGAAGGGAATGCCGCCTTTGCAGGCTGCGCTGAAGGGTTCAAAGGAAGTCAGCTTTACCATCATTTCCATTTCACTGTCGCTGGTCGCCGTCTTTATCCCTATTTTCTTCATGCCCGGCGTGATTGGTCTGCTTTTTCATGAGTTTGCCGCTGTCGTAGGCATCGCTGTTCTGATGTCGGCTGTCGTATCGCTTACATTGGTGCCGGTGATGACCAGCCGCTACCTTGCCCGGCATGAGGCCGAAGGCTTCAGCCTGAGATGGACTGAATGGTTCGATCGTGGATTCAATAAAGTTATGGCGACCTATGAGCGCCTGCTCGATATGGCGCTGATTCACCGGCGCACAGTGCTGGGCATTGCATTTGGTACCTTCTTTGCCACGGGCGTGTTATTCATGGTCTTGCCCAAGGGTTTTTTTCCTAATGAGGATATTGGTCAGGCGCTGATCACAGTGGATGCTGTCGAGGATATTTCCTTCCCCGCCATGACCGAGTTGTTGCAACGTACGGATGATGTGATTCGTGCCAATCCTGCAGTCGACACCGTGATTGTTTACGCCAGCGAAAGCAATAGCGCACGCCTGTTCATGACCCTCAAGCCGCGTAGCGAACGCCAGTCTATTGAGAAGGTAATGGAAGAGCTGCGCCGGGATGTGCGCGCGATCCCGGGTGTAAGCGTCTTTATAAACCCCATTCAGAATCTCAGGCTTGGCGGCCGTACCAGCAAAAGTCGCTATCAGTACGTCATGCGCAGCGTACGCGCCGAAGAGCTGCGCGCCACAGCCGATAATCTTATCGCACGCATGCGTGACGATGCCATCTTTCGGGATGTCACCAGCGACGCGCAATTGAAGGGCCTGGAGGCGCGGCTCAACATCAATCGCGACAAGATCAATCTGTTGGGTGTGCAAATGGCCGATATTCGTTCCGCACTCTATAGCGCCTTCGGCGAGCGCCAGGTCTCGACAATCTATACCTCCAGCGATAGCTATCAGGTTATCTTGCAAGTTGCCGCTGAGCATCAGTTCGACGAGAGCGCTTTCGGCAAAATCTATCTGCGCGCCAAGAACGACATGCTGGTGCCGTTATCGAGCGTTGCAACAGTGGAGCGCGAAGTAGGGCCAATTGCAATCAATCATGCGGGTCAGCTCGAAGCGGTGACAATATCATTTAATCTGGCTCCCGGAGCGGCATTGGGCGATGCCTCCGCCCATCTCGACCAGTTCAAGCGCGAGCTGAATCTGCCAGCCAGCATTCTCACCAGTTATGCGGGAGACGCTGCGGCGTTCCAGTCTTCGCAAGCGAGTCAAGTGGTCCTGATTGTTGCTGCGCTGCTGGTAATCTACGTATTGCTTGGCGTGCTATATGAGAGCTATATCCACCCGCTCACGATTCTGTCCGGGCTGCCTTCCGCTGCCGTCGGTGCGCTGGGGATGTTGTGGCTGTTCAATCTGGAGCTGTCGATTATCGCCATGATAGGTATCCTGATGCTGATCGGCATCGTCAAGAAGAACGCGATCATGATGATCGACTTTGCGCTCGACGCCCAGCGCAACGATGGCCTCAAGCCCTATGAGGCGATCCGGACCGCATGTCTGTTGCGCTTCCGGCCCATAATGATGACTACGCTGGCAGCACTGATGGGCGCACTTCCTATCGCACTCGGCTTGGGCGCGGGTGCGGAGCTGCGTCAGCCTCTAGGACTTGCCGTGGTGGGTGGTTTGCTGTTTTCACAAGTCATTACGCTTTTCATTACACCGGTAATCTATCTTTATCTGGACCGTTTTTCCGGCGAGGGACCGCTTAAGCTTGAGGGCGATCCGGAATCGAACATCAGAAAAAATTGATGACGGTTATGGGGAAACATGCGGGTTCTTGAAATTATTTACTACAATTTCACCTCCGGACATCACGAGGTCGGGATATTCCAAAATTTTAAGGTTATGAGCAGGATCTCCCCGAACTGCGATAATATCCGCAGGCGCATCCTTTTGCAGTGTACCCAGTAGCGGCAAACTCAGGTGCCGGCCTGCTTTCGAAGTCGCTGCACGCAACACGTCCATTACGTCCAGTTTTGCCATTTGCATCATGTACATAAGCTCTTGCGCATCGATACCCCTCGGGATATCCGGATGCGCAACCTCGGCGCCGTATAAAAGTTCTCCTCCAAGCGCCGCCCAGCTGCGGGCATTAGCTGCAATCCCGGAACATTTTGATAGCGTGTCCAGCGTACCGACTATTTTTACATTCTGTGCCACTGCCTGTTTTAACAACGATTCAGGAATAACGTTACATGGCATGTGAGCCCACTCATCGATACCTGCATCGATTGCAATTTGTGCGCCTTTTACCTCAGCAATATGTGCTGTCACTTGACGATTATTTTTATGCGCTTCATCCACAATCGCTCTTACGATAGTCTCGGATAGCAGTGGCCATGTATGTTGCGCGTGGGAAGAATCATGGGCATGTGGATGTGGATGCCGGGCATCCACGTGTTCGGCAGCTGCTGGATCATGATGGCCATGATTTGAATCATGGCCATGACTGGAGGACCACGGGGCACCCGCTTCACCGCCGGGTTCCAGCGCGACTTTGATCACGACAGCGCCCCCCCTGATAAGATCGCGGACGGTTGAGCGTGCTTCTTCTTCCGTTGAGACCGATGTTGCGACATTGGTATCTCCCAACATCGGGATAGGATAACCATTCGGTGCGGTAATAATTGGTCCGGAGGTGAGTACACGTAAAGCTCCATCTCCGCCATAGGGCTTATGTATGGGCCCGCCGACGTCCCGGATCGTCGTAACGCCATGCTTCAGGACGGTATCCGCAGGAATATTTTGAAATGAAAGATGTGCGTGCAGTTCGATAAAGCCGGGTAGTATCGTTGAATCGCCCAGATCGATGACCTTCACATTACTGGACTCGAGTGATTCGCGCGTATCAATTCGTGCAACTCGCCCATTTATCACTAATACCGATGTGTTGGTTCTGATGTTATAGCCATCGAAAACTCTTGCCGCGTGCAGCAGAACAGATTCATGCTGTGTTTCCCGAGCGATTGCCCCGGAAGAAGTAAAGATTGCCAGAATCAGCAATAAGCAAGGCGTGATGGGGCTAATTAAGCGGAAGCGCATGCATTTCATCATTTCATATCCCATTTCATATCCTTTAGCAGTGGTGTGGTTCGATGGCGCCAATAAGCACGCAAAGTGCCGCCATGAGAAAAAAGCTGCCCCAGGCCGATTCGACCAGCTCATCCTTTCCTTCATTGGTTTTGTAACAGCAGCCCCAGAATTTTCCCGGAGCCATCCTGTTTAAAATTATTTTACGATCACTGTTTTCGTCAAAGCCCGTGAAATATCGACTGCGAACGATTGCAGTCAGCCGTTGATGGGCATGAACACGCCATGGAGTTCCATCCGATACAAGATCAGCCAGGGACAGCATTGCCAGAGACGCAATCACGGTAGACGAGGGATCGGAAAGACCCAAGGTGTTGTCGAGCCGGTTTGGAGGCAGAGGTTCCGGACGTGAACGCTTCCAATATTCACAGGCCGATCGAGCATGAGTCAAGTAGGGTTCTCCCCATCGCGCTGCCGCCCGGCTCAATCCCAACATGGCCCAAGCCTGACCACGAGACCACATGCCCGCTCGATCAGAGAGACGAAAACGCCCTTGTTCAAAATATGCGACGGAATGAAATACGCCATCTTCCGTGTGACATGCCGTCAATATCGTATTCGCATGACATTGCGAGATGTGTGCGTGATCACCACGATCACTGTGGCCAAGAAGCTGCATTAAGGAAGCAAAGGTATCCGTCGTAACGAGTTTATTTCCTTTTTTTCCGCCACCCATACCGGTACCAAGGGGTATGCAATTTATTTCCGGATCATAAGAAGCCGCAAGTGCGGCGATGGCCTCTCCTGTAAGCCTGCGTGCCTCGGCATCGTGAAACCAAAGCGCTCCCAGGGATGCGCCATACCAAAAAATCAGGCTTCGATTAGCGGAATCGACGCTGATTTTCGGGGATAAGCGTTGACAGATATCCGATGCCTTGCGCTGATCCGCCGTTGATTCAGTTAACCGCGAGCGCAGCCACCACAACGCTCCCCAGAATCCTCCGGCCCAGGAACCGCCCGGGGAGACAACCCACCGATCAGTAGGTCCCGGTGAGTAAAGGGGAAAGCCACCCATAGCGTGAGAGTCAATGGTCTCCATACGGCGAATCATCAACTCAAGCGCACTTGTCAATTCTTTACGGCTCAATAACTGTTCATCAGGCCTATGTACATCGTTATTATCCGGCTTCATTTCGGGTATGCGCATCAACAATGCTTCTTCAGGAAACCGGGTTGAAATTTATGTAAGCCATATCGGTACTGCCGGATTCCGGTTGATGAAGGATCAGCAAGTGGGCTCCTGTACTTTGCGGCGACGGGCGGATGCCAACACCAGGGACATGGCGCATGCGAGTAAAAGCGAGCTAACCTGCATGCTCCAGCCAAGCGGAAAGCCAATGGAATAATTGGACAAGGCACCGTAAAGCGGCGGACCCAGCGCGAAGCCGCCGAAGAAAGCAGCTGAAACGAGGCCGGACGCGGTACTTACGGGACCAAAAGCTGGATCTCTGATCAGCATGCTCATCGCTATCGCGTTAGTGCCTACTGCGGTAAGTCCCATGCCGGCTGCACCAACCCACAGCCACCAAAGGTTTTCCGGCCCTGCTTGCATTGTTGCCATCACCGCGCAAGCCGCAATAGCGATCAGTACGAGTAAAAGTAGCGACTCGTCTTCAAGTTTTGCGCCCATGGGTGTCAATACCACGCGCGAGATTATTCCCATTACACCGAAGACGGCGATCAGGGTGCCGGCCAGCGATAGCGGCATGCCTTGCTGGGTAGCAAAAGTGGGCAAGAATGTGACGAAGGCGGAGAGCGATATGCCAACGCAGAACTGAATGCCCATCAGCCGCAGCAACAGCGAATTCGGCGGCAAAAACATAAAGCTCTTACCCGTCCTTGCGTGTATTTTAGGGGTGACGAAAGGCGCCGTTATCCCGAACAATATTGCAGCGGGTACAATCATGCCTAGCGCGACACGCCAGCCATATTGAATTGCGATGCCGGGAAGTACCAGGCCGGCGAAAAGGGCCGCGACCTGAACGCCAGATTGCTTCAGCCCTACGACCTGTGCTCTTTTTTCCGGCGGAACCTGCTGCGCGATCAATAGATTCGTAACCGGATTTGCAAGGGCTTGAGCGATACCGCAAACAGCGGCGGCCGCGACCAAGCCATAAAAATTTTCAGCCGATGCCATTAGCGTAAAAGCGGATGCGATGGTGAAGAAAAGCGCTATCAATGCATAGCGTGAACCCATACGGTCTACGAAAATTCCGGCCCAAAGCGACAAAATTGCTGCCAGACCAAATGAGCTCATTACCAGATAACCCAGTAATGCGGGCTCAAAGTGCAAGTCATGGCCAAGGAGGGGTCCAAGCGTGCTGATGGCATATAAAATCAGCATTGGCAAGGTCATTGCGAACACCAGCACTACTCGAAGCCAAACGCCGACAATGCGTGCATGCCGAGCGTCGCTGGTCGTTACCGGCATGGTTCGCACCTTGTGCTGCCGAATGGATATCGACCTCCATACGCTGATACAAGCGGGTAACGACACCCACGCTGCATGCTGCACCCGCACAGTAAGTAGCTCGAGAAATTTGACAGATTTGCAGAAATCGAATCAGGCAAAATGATATGCGCCCTTTTCTTTATATAAATTGATGAGTCGGCGGCCCACGGAACTGATAAGCGACTCGTCTGTACCGTCAAGAATACGCGAGGTGCGTGCGATTCTATAAATACCGGAAAGTGGGGTCAGATCACTGACGCCTTCAGCACCGTGAATCTGTACTGCCGAGTCCGAGGCGATGCACAAAGCTTGTGATGCCGCTATTTTGGCGACACTGATCTCGACATTATTTGAACGCTGAGCGTCGACGCCTCTTGCGGCGACCCGAATCAGTTCACGCGCACTTGCAATAGCCTGATACGCGTTGACAATGTGTTGGCGCACCAACTGTTTCTCAGGTAATCGAGCAGATCTGCCACGCTCAGAATTGATTCGAGCTCCCATCAAATCGAAACACCGCTGTGCCAGTCCCACCCAGTTCATCGCACGAAGCAATCTGCCGACGCTCAGCCGCTGACCCATTAATTCGATACCGCTGCCGCAGGTTCCTAGCAGATTATGCTCAGGGACCTGTACGTCGCTAAAAGAAATCTCGCCTTGATCCAGCGAGCGGCCCATCATGGTGATCCTGCGCTCGATCCTGAATCCCGGCGAATCAGTCGGGACGACAATCATCGACAGCGCTTTGCCGAGCGCGATGTCTTCCCCGCCAGTACGTGCCAGCACAGTAATGAATGTCGCCCGGTCCGTATTGCTGACAAACCATTTTCTGCCATTGATAGTCCAGCTCCCGTTCGACAGATATGCGTATGTCGTTATCAGACCGGGAAAGGACCCGCCATGCCCCGGTTCCGTCATGCCGTAACTGGGGGCGGCTTTCCCGAGGGCCATGGGTTCGAGGAAGCGCTTGCAGACTTCATCGGTTCCGAATTTCAGGAGCATATGCGCATCAAGCGCGGAGTGGTTGCCGAAGATTGCCGGGGAGAATTCCGTTCGTCCCTCCTGTTCAGCAACGATCAGGTAGTCTTCAAGTGAAGCTATTTTTCCACCATGCGAGGGTGGATAAAATAAACCCCATAGTCCGGCACGCCTGGCTTTTTCAGTCAGTTCCGCGTGCAGCCGGTTTGACCCCTCGTCGTCTTGAGCCAATCGTGATTCGTTCGGGATAATCATTTCATCGACAAATTTTCTCACCTTGCTCGACAGCGCTTTAGCCGATCCTGTATGCGTCGATTTTTCATGTGTGCTCAACACTGGTTGGCCCCATGAGTAACGCCGGGCTCAGCGACAGGCTGGGTAAATTCTATTTCCGCGGTCAGCTGTTTTTTATCGATCTTTCCCGCTGGGCTGAGCGGTAACTGCCGGTAATAGCGCAAGTATTCCGGAAGCTTGGCGGTCTCCAGACCCTGATTGCACAAGTAGCGAGTGAATTGCGATAGCGAGGGACGTTCTGCTCCATCTCGCAATGCCAGGCAGAGGCAAACGCGGTGCCCCAAGTCCGGATCGGCAACCGGTATACAGGCGGCGCTCACGACAGCTGGATGGGAAACAGCAATGTTTTCGATTTGTGCAGGACTGATATTGACGCCGCCACGAATAATAATGTCCTTTTTACGCCCCGACAGCACCAGATACCCATCATCGTCAATAAGTCCCAGGTCTCCGGTATAAACCCATCCATCCTTGTCTCGATATAGGGCGTCCAGATCGGGCGCATTGACATATTGCATTGGGCTTATCGGACCTCTGGCCGTGATTTCACCCACGCAACCCTGTGGAACTTCCTGTTTCTGGTCATCCACTATCCGAATGGAGCAAACGTCGGACTGAGGCCGGCCCGCCTTAAAAAAAACGGTTTCCAGATCATCGTCAAGCGTGGTGTGGCAATTAACGCCGTCCGCTGAACCGTATAGGCTGATAAAACCACATCCAAACGCCTCGGTACAGCGGCGAATCGAGGCGGAATCGATTTTCGCGCCACCGCTGATGATGGCGATCAGGCTGGAAGTATCGGTTTTCGATAATGCCGGGTCGGCGGCGATGCGCTGAAACATTGTCGGAACCCCAAATATATAGGTAGGCTTCAGTTCCGCAATAGTTTGAACGGCAGCTGCGACATCGAATTGCCGCATGACGACAACGGATCCGCCAAGCCAGGATAAAATACCGAATGTCGCGGTTGAACCAAATGCCGTGCCTAGCGGCATCAGGTAAAGGCCTCTGAAAGAACTGCCGTCAGGATGTATGTGTTGCAGAAAGCGTCCCCGTCCACCAGCCAGCGCGTTGTGAGAATAAGCAATCCATTTTGGCTCGGATTCCGTCCCGGATGAGATCAGGAAGCGAACGGGCGAATCGGGGGAAACTGTCGGCAACTTACCGGTTTCAATGGGCTCGGCTAGAAATAGATCATCCAGCGTGTGCCAGCCTTCCCGGGTGGCTTTACCGTCAACGATGAGAATACGAAGTGACAGCAGGGTTGGGCGCAGCGATTCGATAAGTTCGCACAGGTCGATCTTGGCGTATTGCCCTTCGATAATAATTACACGTGCATCACACCTTCTCAGCAAAGACTGGATATCGAGGCGACCGCGACCGAGCGGGAAGGGCGCTACGATCGCACCAAGCGCCGCAGCGGCGAGATCGATGGCACAGCTATGCCAGGTGTTGTGGAGCTGGTAGGCAACGACATCTCCGGGAACGATTCCCAGCGCCTTGAAACTTGCAGCAAGGCGAAGCACCTTGTTCGATAACCCTTCGTATGTGATGGTGTGGTCGAGGGACATCACCGCCGGGGTGTCGGGATGCTGCCTCACATGCTCGCGGAACAACTCGTACAACGATTTATTGGGATAGGTTCCATTCCGGGCCCACAGGCTGCGAACCTCGGCAGGAACCAGATCCGTGATCCCGGAATGGTTCATTTGAAGCTCCAGGGGGAATTGACTTTCGTATAAGCCCCGGGGGTCAGGGTCGGTTGCAGATGTGCCATGGTTTGCAGGTCTGCAAGGTCTTCAATGACAACGGCTGAGGGGACGCCTGCATGTTCAAGGATACCTGCCCACTCATCCGCCGTTCTTGAAAGGAACCAGTCGCTCAAGCAATCCTGAAAATTGTCTTCTTCAATAACGATGGCGGCACCCAGGGCTTCGGCTAATCTTACCGCGGTCTTTAAATCGCGACATTCAACCGCAATTTTTCCCTGCTTCGTCGCATAGATCGTATCAATAATGCTTTTTGAGGCTGAGCCGGAGCCTGGCAACTCGTATAGGCTCTGAAAGTCATCTGCACACAAAAGCGTCGCCGCACTCATTAGTGATGATGTGACTTTCGCGCTCATGTTATTCATACATCGATTGAGCAGCGCGATAGTGATCCCTTGTGCCGCAACAACGCCTCCAAGCACATCGAGTATCGTAAATAAGGACCCGCCATGTGTGCCTGAGGTTTCCGCGATCTTTTTGGCAATCCCGGAGTAGGCTTGAGCCATGAAGTCTGTGCCAGGCATTTGGCTCGAGGGAGAATGTGCCGTGCTGTCTGTCGCCCAACCACCGGCATAGGCATAAATCAGGGATGGATTGGTTGCAGCCAGATCTTCATGGTCGAGATTCAACAGTACCGCTTTGCCAGGCGCCCAGTTATGCAGAAAGACGTCGGCACGTTGCACCAGTTCCTTGACTTCTGCTTGTCCCGCCAGGGATTTGATATCGACTTCTCGAATAGTTTTAAAACGGTTAAGGGCATCGAATCGTGCAGAACAATCACCTGCTATTGGCGGCATGCTTCGCAGAGGATCTCCGCCTGGTGGTTCTATCCGGATGACTTCCGCGCCCAGCAGCGCTAGCAGGTGCCCGGCAAGAGGGCCCTGGATCCGCCGGCACGATTCGATGACGGTGAGCCCGCTTAACGGTAAATTATCCGTGGAAGGACTTGACCTTCCATCCTTGAGGCGCGTCTCGAAAAGAAACTCCCACGGGCCTTGAAGCCACACGTGCCGGCTATCTTCGTCCTGAGCTCTATCATTGATGGATCGCACGGGACAAATAGCCATACCGGTTCTGGCACATATTTGGGAGATGCGGTGATATGTAATGTTTGATATTGCGCTGAATAACTCATCAGGCAGAGGGGAAATGGCTTTGGCATACCGCAGCAAAAAAGCAGTCCATCCTTTGCCGGCGACTGCTGAACTTACTCCGATCTCGGACCAGAATTTTTGCCAAGGGCCAGCGTCAAGTGTTTCAAGTTCAAAGAGGACGCCATCCAGTGAAATGAAAGGTAAACAAGCCGGATGTGGGACATGGCGTGGCCCTGAACTCTCGTGAGACTCTGAAGTCGTTGCGCCCGCGATATACTGCCCCATGCTTAACAGGGCTGCGGATGCCATCGAGACGTTACTGTTCGATACAGAGAGGCCGCGCAGCTGGCCAATCGAGGCGCTAACCCCGCCCTGAAGCGCCAAAGCGGCCGTCAGCGTCGAAACGTAATTCAATCCCAGCGGTTGGGATTTACCGCTGGCTCGTCCATGTACCGACATCAATCCGCAAGCTGCCTGCATGATATTTTCGGTCACAGAAGCTTGTTTGGAGCTATCACCCCATCTGGTTACATTACATGTTATGGGTGTGGTATGTGGAGTCTTGAATTCAAAAGAAAGTGCTGCATTGTTTGAGCAATTTTCGGTTGCATCGATTTTCATGCCCAGCGCACCGGACTGGTAAAGAAGCGAGGACACTATCGCGGCATAATCCGGAGCAGCGCTTTTTAGCGGCCCAGTTATTGCACAGCTGGCTAATGGGCGATTCATACTCATCCCTTATGTGTGGAGTAAGGCCGGTTCAGCACCCCCGGCAACCGCGGGCAAAATGGTTAACGAGTCGCCATCGCTCAGGCTGGTTGAAAGACCGTCGGTAAAACGAATGTCGTCGTCGTTCACATATATGTTGATGAAGTGGTGCGCCTTTCCTCCGGTAATCAGCTTCTCTTTGATACCGGGATACCGCTCCTCCATGTGCTCGATGACTTCGAGTACGCTGAAGCCGGTAATTGTGAGACGTTTTTGATTCTCGGTAAGTGGTCTTAATATGGTTGGGATGTGTACAGTAACCTGCATGCTTTTTCCTTTTTCTGATTTTATGATTTTGAAGAAACCGCAATTGGAAGTGACGCGGCTGGACCTGATTTTGCCTTTCAGCGTTAAAATTAAAGTGCGTTGCAGGTCAGGTCGATTAAGCTACCATTGCCAGTTCCCATTCCGATTTATATGAATCCAGCATTCTGACTCGCTCCTCGGTCACCATGCCATCACAAATCCGGAAACTGCGAATTTCGTCCCCATAAATGGGATTTGTTGGAATGATGACGTAATGGGCTCGAAGTTCGGCCGCAAACTTGACGTCGGTTCGGCTTGGATAGGCCTGCGTATCAGTGTGGGAGTGATAGATAACGATAGGTTCTTCGTCCCGTGCCTCCATGTCTCTCCAGACCTGCAATTGCTGATTGGGGTCGAACTTGAAAAATACCGCCGACCGGGCCGCGTTACGCATCGGGATCAGGCGCAATGGAAGATTGCATCCCTGGGGACCGGCGATGATTCCACAGGTTTCGATGGGATGATCTTTATGTGCTTGAGTAATCATTGCCTCAACGAGTTTGGTGTGTATGGTCAGCATAATTTTTTTAACCTCCATGACATTGTTTATTCAAGCGGCGAATGGAAACATTATGATTTTGCTATTCTTGGCCCGAAATCCGGTCTAAAACAGGTAACGACTTGTTTCATTTTTGGTTTGAATATCAGCCTGGTAAGCGATGGCGACAAGAATAGCGGTCAGCCCGTTTGCCGGTCGCTCAGCTAATACTCAGCTAATAATTGGGCAATGACTGATCGACGTCCCTGATCCACGCCAGGATTCCACCGTCCAGGCTTTTGACGTTGGTGAAGCCTTGTTTTTTCATCTCCACGAGAACATCTTTCGAACGGACGCCCATTTTGCAATGCACTACGATGAAATCCTCTTTGTTGAGTTGAGATAAAACCTCTTCGGTCATGATTTTATTTTTGGGAATATGGTTGGCGCCTTTTATGCGGACAATATTCCATTCTTCGATTCCACGAATATCGATGAGCCGCATATCCTTACCGCTATCCTGCATTTTCTTGAGTTCCAGCGGACTGATTATGAAGGGGTTAGTCATGTTTTCTGTGGCTACCGGTTTCAGTCCGCAAAATTCCTGGTAATCCATTAATCCGGTTATAGGAGTTCTCACAGGTGCGCGCCGTAAGGGAATAAACCTGTATGTCATGTCCAGGGCGTCATAGACAGCGAGTCTTCCAAGCAGGGTCTCGCCTAAACCGATGATCAATTTAATGGCTTCTGTTGCCATGATCGCGCCGATCGAGGCGCAGAGAATGCCTAGCACGCCGCCTTCGGCGCATGAAGGCGCCATTTCCGATGGGGGTGGCTCGGGGTACAGGTCACGATAGTTCAAGCCCACTCCATCCGGCGCATCCTCCCAGAAGACGGAGGCCTGTCCTTCGAATCGAAAGATGGATCCCCATACATATGGTTTTTTCGCAAGCACGCAGGCATCGTTGACAAGATACCGGGTAGAAAAATTATCCGTCCCATCTACAACCAGGTCGTAGCCTGAAATTATCTCTACGGCATTCGTCACTTCAAGGCGCTCGTTATGGAGCTGGACGTGAATATGGGGGTTTAACTCGTTAATCGAGTCTTTCGCACTCCTGGACTTGAGCCTGCCGATATCCGATTGCCCATGAATGATTTGCCTTTGCAGATTGGATTCGTCGACGATATCGAAGTCGATGATTCCCAGCGTTCCGACTCCGGCTGCCGCGAGATACAGCAGCACGGGTG
The DNA here is from genome assembly GCF_900142705.1 of Nitrosospira sp. Nsp11. Taxonomy (GTDB): domain Bacteria; phylum Pseudomonadota; class Gammaproteobacteria; order Burkholderiales; family Nitrosomonadaceae; genus Nitrosospira. The sequence goes on along the minus strand of NZ_FRBV01000001.1, from coordinate 141,321 downwards.
ACCCCAAACCACCGGCACCTATCACTAAAACTTTACTGTTCTTGAGGCGTTTTTGTCCTTCCACGCCGACATCGGGGATCAGCAGATGGCGGCTGTACCGTGAAACTTCATCTCTGGTTAATTCTTTCGAAGGGGGTACTATTGGTAATAATTGCATAAAAGCCTCCACGTTTAATTCACAAAGCTCATCACCGACATTCGGCAGGTTTAACCTAAATCTGGTAGTTGACCGCTCATTTAATAGATTAGTGTTATGATTAAAAACAATATTTCATATTATTTGACGCTCACCTTCCGGGTGAGGGCGCTACGGGGTGAATTGCACAGTTTTTGCGTCACATGGCTGCGTTGCAACTCCTTGGAATGGAACGGCGCCCCGAAGCGTCGCCCGAGGGGCTCCGCGCAGCGGGGATCGGGCAGCGCAGGGGATGCCGCGATCGCGTTCCACACGCAAGGGGGCACCCGCATCCCGCTTCGGGGTCGCACCTTCCTGCGGAAGGCACTGCTCCGCCCTGCGCGATCGTATTCCGCGTCGTTGCGCCTTGCCCTGCACCTCAAAAACCGTACACTTCTCCCCGTCCAACTACCGGATTTAGGTTCAACAGAAATCCCTTACTCTTGTCATTCAGAAGCTTGCGGAAAAGCCGATCTGCCCCCAGCGCCCCGGCATGGGATACCCTGGACGATAGGCGTAACGGGTATCCAGAAGATTTTCCATGGCCACGAAAATCTCGCCTCTTTTGCCGAGTTGCGGCAACTGGTAAGAAACACGGGCGTTCATGATCACAAATGAATCCACTCTCTCGGTATTAACCGCTCCCGCTGTACGGGGACGGTTGAGCGCTAATACACCTGACTGATACTGGGTATCAATCGTTAAGCGAATCGGCCCCATCTGTCCATTTAGACCGGCGGTCACAGCTCTCTTTGGTGTGTACGGCAAATTATCGATGCTGGGGTCAAGCAATGTCATTCCGCCAAAAACCGTCCAGTTGCGCGTAATGTTTTGTCGAATCGCCACTTCAGTGCCGCGTATGGTATAGGTACCCAGATTCAGAAACTGGGGCGGCGGCGGAACGTTGGGCGGGAAGCCGAAGATGTAGCGATTTTTTACCTGATCGGCAAATACACTGACATCAATTTGTGTTGTTTCGAAAGGATTCAGTTTGAAGCCGACTTCGGCGTGATCGAGTTCTTCCGCGGAAAGGTGCCTCCAGCTTTGCCCCAGCGCCGGTATTACGGAGGAAAGTACGGGGGCTTCCAATCCCGGATAATTGATGCCGCGCGATACATTGCCAAAGATGGTGATCCACTCTGATATCAGAGAAAGCCCCGCATGTGGCGAGGTCTTTGTCTGGAACATATTGTGATCATAGACCCGCATGCCAACCGCCGGCACAAGCGTCCAGCCTTTAGCGAGCTCAATCGTATGGCTCAACGCCAAGTAAGGGGACGTGACGCGGAAAGAGGGTGCTTTAAAACTATCCTGCGGCGCCGGGGCCACTCTATTGAATCGCGCATCGCCCGAAATCCAGTCGCTGTCCAGTCCGGCAACAATGGCTCCGCCCTTCCATAGAGAGAATTGTTCTTTCCAGCGCACGCCAATTGTTTCAAAATTGGTGAACGTATCCCCATCCAGGCCGGACTGATGCAGCCAGTTGCCTTCTCCCTTGCTGTAATAAAAACGTAAGTCGCCGCGCCAGCCATCGTGACGATGCGATATAAAAGCGGAGACCATTCCTGCCTGGGTGTTGTATTGCGGCGCCACGGCAGGTCTCGGCAGCCGGTTATCGCCTGGATCGCGAGCGGTATTGGTGACAAAAAGAAAGCTCGTGCCAGCCGACCAGTTGGCCCCCAGCCGCATGCCAACGCGGCCCATGACATTATTCAGTTCGCCGCTCGCATTGAGTCGCTGGCCATCCGATTGGGCGTGGCCTTGCGCCAGCATGAAATCCACATCTCCTTTGCGGCCAACCAGATCCACTTGCTCGATGAAGGTGTTGAAATAGCCTCCGGAAATCCTTGCTCCTGCCTGTATGCCATCCTCGGTTGCGCGCTTGGTTTCCAGATTGATCGAGGCAAAGTTGTTACCGTTGATTTGAGGTTGGGGACTTTTGTAGACTGTAATGGATTGCATGCCATTGACCGGCAACAGATCGAGCAATGGGTGGTTCCAGACGCCCATGTAAAATGGAACGCCGTCAATGTAAGTCTTGATTTCACTGCCGGGCCGACTGACACCCATTCCTCGTATAAAGACCGCACCGCCTTGATCGCCACCAAAAGCACCCACCGGGTTGTAACGTGATATTTGTACTCCAGGGGTACGGCGTAGCGCGGCTGCAAGGTCAAATGCATTCTGATCGCGCAACTGGCTTTCGGTGATCACCGCGGATGTGCTTGAGAATGCGTCGACGCGAACGCGGTCGATGATCGGATTCGCCGTCACAACGACGGGAGCCAGTGCGGTAGTTGAAGATTGCGTTGTAGTCTGTGCCATCGTAAACCCTGAAAAAAAAATTGTTACAAACGTGATGGTCGATTGAATCTTTCTCTTTCTCATTCTCATTTTTATTCTTTTTCTTGAATGCTGCGTCAAAAGATAAAGCCCATCAATGTCATTGCCATATTCTTTAATGACTATAGTATGTTAGCGTCATCAATTCGAATGTGTTTTTCGCTGTGTCGGAAAAACAGCCTACGGCGGCGAGGCCGAGAAGCACCATATACCGGGCTGATACCAGCTCCTCGGAGCGTTATTGCAAACGCTCATGTGCGTGCTGATGGGAAATGTAAAACAAATTTATGAAATTAGGAATGTGGCATATTGTCGCATGTGGCATATTGCCGCACCCGCTGCGATATGCCTTTTACCGCTATGCTTTACTACGAAATTTCGGAATAGGTATTACCGGAAATGGCCGTGGCCAAGAGTAACTTTATGGGTATGGAATGCTAGAAAGGCAGGGGACGTGAGATCCCCGAGTTGTTGGAACGGACCAGTGGACTGGGCCAATGGATCGAATTTTTGCGAATTTGTAATTAGCCGGAGTGAAGCGGTGCTTGCCGCGTCGTTGCAAAAAATCAAATAGCATAAAGGAAGCGCTCGAGAATAACGTGCGGCCTATGATATTGCTCGCGCATATGACTCTTCAAGCTCGGCGCTTGATTTTTTCCTTATTGCCGGCCGCGCTGCTATTTTATTTTCATTCCCGGCCGTGCGCCTTCATCAGGAGAGAGGAGATAAGGCCCATCCCCATCACCTGCGGCCAGCACCATCCCTTCGGATATGCCGAATTTCATCTTGCGTGGCGCAAGGTTGGCTACCATGACGGTCAGGCGGCCAGTGAGCTGTTCAGGATCGTAGGCGGATTTTATTCCCGCGAAGACGATACGCTGTTCCGCTCCGATATCCAATGTAAGTTTCAATAGCTTATCCGCGCCTTCTACGTGTTCGGCATTGACAATTCTCGCCACCCTGAGGTCGATCTTGCCGAAATCATCAATTGTAATCGATGCTGCTGCGGTGCTTTTGATACCCGCTCCATCCGTTACAGGGATGGAGGGAGCGACTGGACTTTTTTCCACGGCTTGTACAGCTTGTGTGGTTTGTAGTGGCTGTACCGCCGGCTTCAGGCTTTCCTTATTGGCATTGATAAGCATCTCGATCTGTTTGGCGTCGAGGCGAGTCATCAGATGCTTGTAGTCGTTGATCTGGTGTCCATCCGCTAACAGCCTGTTTTGCGAATTTGCATCCTTCCAGATGAGTGGGCTTACCCCCAGAAACTGCTCCGCTTGTGCGGCAAGTTTTGGCAGGACCGGTTTCAGGTAAACGGTGAGAATACGGAACATGTTCAACGCAACGCTGCACACTTCATGCAATTCTCTGTCGTTCTCGTTATTTTTTGCCAGAAGCCATGGCTTCATTCGATCCACGTATTGATTGGCAACGTCCGCTGCCAGCATTATTTCCTTTATGGCTTTGCCGAACTCCCTGCGATCATAAAAGTTCGCAATGGAGGTATGACGGCCCAGGAAAGTATCTCCCTCGCCGAGCTGGCAGAAAAGAAACTGATTGAACCATTTTCGGTTTGCTTCGGAAATAGTGTGCGTAAGCTTCCCATCGAATTTCCTGGTGATGAATCCGGCGCATCTACTGGCTATATTGATGTATTTGCCTACCAGATCGCTGTTAACCCGCGCGATGAAATCATCGAAATTGAGATCGATATCTTCCATGCTGTCATTGAGCTTGGCGGCGTAATAATAGCGCAGCCATTCTGGATTCAAGCCCTGCTTCAGATAGCTGTCCGCAGTAATGAACGTTCCGCGCGACTTCGACATTTTTTGTCCGTTGACGGTAAGAAATCCATGAGCATATATCTGGGTGGGCGTGCGGTAGCCTGAGAATTCCAGCATCGCTGGCCAAAACAGCGCATGAAAGTAGAGAATATCCTTACCGATAAAATGCACCATTTCAGTGTTGCCACCGGGCCGAAGAAATTCATCGATCTCTGCCTGGGATTTTTGCTTCTGTTTGAAGTAATTTTCGAAACTGCCGAAGTAGCCGACGGGTGCATCCAGCCAGACATAGAAAAATTTCTTGCCGGCGGTACCGGGTATCGGAAAACCAAAATAGGGCGCATCACGGGAAATATCCCAGTCCGTCAAGCCTGCTGAAAGCCATTCATTCATCTTATTGGCAGCTTCGGGTTGGAGCCGCGGTTTCATTTCCGGGCTGGCGCCGGACTGGCTCGAAAACGATTCAAAGACCCAGCCATTGAGGAAAGCCTTACAGCGGGGATCCGAAAGCTTGAAGAAGTGATGTTTGGAAGCGCGGCGTTCCGGTTTTGCTCCCGAAACGGCGGAGTAAGAATTGATCAAATCGGTCGGTGAATACGTCGCCCCGCAGGCCTCGCACGAATCGCCGTATTGCTCTTCGGCATGGCAATTCGGGCATTCTCCCTTGATGTACCGATCCGGTAAAAACATCCGCTTCACCGGATCATAAAACTGCTCGACGGAGCGCTTGACAATCAGATCCTTTGCTTCGAGCTGACGATAGATATCCTCGCAAAATGCCTGGTTCTCGGGTGCGTCCGTGGTGTAATAATTATCAAAAGCAACATGAAAGCCATCGAAATCGTTCTTATGTTCTTGCCATACACGGTCTATCAACTGCTTGGGCGTAATGCCTTCCTGTTCGGCGCGCAGCATGATCGGCGTGCCGTGAGTGTCGTCGGCACACACGTAATGTACCTCGTGGCCTTGCATTTTCTGAAAACGAACCCAGATATCGGTCTGGATGTATTCCACCAGATGCCCAAGGTGAATACTGCCGTTAGCGTAGGGTAGCGCTGAAGTAACCAGAATTTTTCGCTTGTTCATCAATTGCCTATAGAGATTGCGTCAAACGTGATTGTAACAAACTGTAAGCCCGGCAACTTGTTGAACTGAAGGAAACAGTTGTTTATCGGCCAGGGCGAAGCGAGCCCTGCTTTCTTTCGCTATAAGAATATGTCCCGGCCGGATTCTGCATAACGGTGGATGCTTTATCTTCATCTGGGCAGACTCTCGACCTCGATATTTGTTAATATTCGAGGTCATCATTTGTGCTGCAGATAAAGGAGTGTGTAGACGTGCCTATCACGGAACAGCAAATACAGTCTGTCCTCACGGAAATTATCGACCTCAGCACGGGTAAGGATTACGTAACCAGCAATGAAGCGCGTAATATCAAAATAGATGGCAATAACGTCTCACTTGATATCGTGCTGGGTTATCCGGCAAAAAGCGTGGTGGAAAGTATTCACAGGCAGGTGGTGGACAAGCTTAAAAGCATTCCCGGTATTGGTAACGTGAATGTCGATGTTACCAGCAAGATCGTTTCTCATAGCGTGCAGCGTGGCGTAAAGCTCATTCCGGGGGTTAAGAATATCATCGCGGTAGCGTCAGGAAAGGGCGGTGTGGGCAAGTCTGCCACGGCAGTAAACCTGGCGCTGGCGCTTGCCGCGGAGGGCGCTTCAGTCGGCATCCTCGATGCCGACATTTACGGCCCTTCGCAGCCCCAGATGCTTGGCATTGCCGGTCGCCCCGAATCCCTCGACGGCAAGACCATGGAACCGATGAAGGCACATGGCATTCAGGCCATATCAATTGGTTTCTTGATCGACGTGGAAACGCCAATGGTGTGGCGTGGACCGATGGTTACGCAAGCATTGCAGCAGTTGTTGAACGATACCCGGTGGAAAGATGTGGATTATCTTATCGTGGACATGCCGCCGGGAACCGGCGACATCCAGTTGACGCTTGCGCAAAAAGTACCGGTTACCGGCGCCGTCATCGTTACCACCCCTCAGGACATTGCTCTGCTCGATGCTCGCAAGGGGTTGAAGATGTTCCAGAAAGTGGGTATCCCCATTATCGGTATTGTCGAGAATATGAGTACTCACGTCTGTTCACAATGCGGCCACGAGGAGCATATTTTTGGCGCTGGCGGTGGGGAGAAGATGTGCGGGGATTATGATGTCGAATTTCTTGGGTCCTTGCCGCTCGACATAAAAATCCGCGAACATACCGATGCCGGTATGCCGACGGTTGTCGCAGACCCGGGCGGGAGGATAGCAGAAACTTACCGCAGTATTGCGCGCCGCATCGCAGTGAAGGTCGATGAATTATCGCTGGATCATTCAGCGCTGTTTGCCAAGATTGTAATTGAGGATACTTGATCTCCCCAGGAGAACAAACGAAATGGATGAGGGTATGTGGTCCCTCCATACGCCCCTTCCATTCACGATTAACATTCTTCCGGCACTCTCTTCTTTTTAAAAATGACCATAAAGTCGGATAAGTGGATTCGCCGCATGGCGGCGGAACACCGCATGATCGAGCCCTTCGAGCCCAATCAGGTCAAGCACGCCAATGGCCACCGGATCGTTTCATACGGGACATCGAGTTATGGCTATGATATTCGCTGCTCGGATGAATTCAAGCTGTTTACCAATATAAACTCTGTTATTGTCGACCCCAAGAATTTTGATTCGAATTCTTTTGTCGACGTGAAAGGCGACGTTTGCCTTATCCCGCCCAATTCCTTTGCACTTGCGCGCACCGTTGAGTATTTCCGCATTCCGCGCAATGTGCTTACCATCTGCCTCGGCAAATCCACCTATGCCCGTTGCGGCATTATTGTCAACGTCACCCCATTTGAGCCGGAGTGGGAAGGTTATGTGACGCTGGAGTTTTCCAACACGACACCGCTTCCCGCGAAGATTTATGCAAATGAGGGAGTGGCTCAGGTAATTTTCTTCGAGTCCGATGAAGTATGCGAGGTTTCGTATAAAGATCGGGGTGGAAAATATCAGGGGCAACACGGTGTGACGTTACCGAAAATCTGATTTTTTTCAGCCATAGCCGCACCTTGCCCCACTATCCGGCACCTGCAATAAATGCAGCAAGGACCGGTCAACCCGCCTTGCACCCAATATGTGTCAAAAAAAATTATAAGCCACTGTTTTGGCGATATATTTATCCATAAGAGCGCTCGGGAATTCTCCCTTGGCGCCGGTAATTATGACATTTGCCAGCGGGGGTTTTTTTGAGAACATTCCGGGCGGGTATATGATTTTTTTCAGAGTCGAAAAAAACGCTTGATTCCAGTGGAATGAAGTTTATAATCCGCTTTTTTCCCGATATGTACTTAGGAACAGGAGGTCATCATGAAAAGCAAAGCAAACTACTTCGTACCGGCTGATCTGGTAAATATTCATACTCCCGTCACGTAGCGTCTTTTAAAGAAGGATGACTCTCATGCAAATGCGTAACACGGCCCTACGGCGCAAAGTAGACGCCGAAGAAATATTCGACACCCATCCCGAAGTCAGACTGGATTTTGAACATGTCCAGGCAGCCTTGAAAAAAGGCTACAGCAAGCCGTTTCTGCTGGTTGACAGCCATATAGTTCGCACCAAAGCCCGCCGCTTCAAAACTGCCATGCCACAGGTGCAGCCGCACTATGCGGTGAAGGCCAATCCAGATCCGCGCGTACTTCGCGCACTGATCGAGGAAGGCGTCGGGTTTGAAATCGCCTCCATTTCGGAACTGGATCTTCTGCTCAGCCTGGGCGTCCCCGCTGCGGAAATCTATTACAGTAATCCGATGAAGTCGCGCGCTTATCTGGAATATGCGGCGTCAAAAGGCGTGGAATGGTATGTGCTGGATAGTGTCGAGGAGCTACGCAAAATTGTGAGCGTCAAGCCTGACGCAAAGTTGTATTTGCGCATAGACACACCGAACATTGGCAGTGATTGGCCGCTGGCAGGAAAATTTGGTACGCATGCCGCCGAAATCAAGGGCATCATCAATGAAGCGGTAAAACTCAAGGGCGATCTTGCCGGAGTAACTTTCCATGTCGGTTCGCAATGCCGCAACCCGCAGAATTGGCGAGTGGGCATCGAGCGGGCCAAAAAGGTTTTCGCGGACATGCGCCGGGTTGGCTTATCCCCCCGCCTGCTCAATATCGGCGGCGGCTATCCTGTTCGCCATATCAAGCCCATCCCATCAATAGAGGTAATAGGTGATGTGGTGAATGCGGCTATCGCGGACCTGCCGAAGGAAGTTCGCGTCATGGCCGAGCCGGGACGTTATCTGGTATCCGATGCGGCTTATTTCGTTTGCCGCGTGGTAGGCACAGCCACCCGCAACGGTAAGCGCTGGATGTATTGGGACGCGGGTATGTTTGGCGGCGTGATCGAAGTTACGGAAGGTCTACGCTATGAAATTCTTTCCGATCGCACCGGACACGACATTCCCTGGTGCGTCGCCGGGCCAACCTGCGATTCGGTGGATATTCTGATGCGCGATGAAATGCTGCCGGAAGATATCCAGGAAGGAGATTTCATCTATATTCCCAATGCCGGTGCTTACACCACGGCCTACGCCAGCAATTTCAATGGTTTTCCGCTACCGGATGTGGTTGTCCTCTAACTGCTGATCATAGGGTAAAAGATGGCGGGACCCAACCAATGGGTTCCGCCATTGTTTTTCAGCATCATCCAGTATAACCGCCAGGATAAGTTCCTTTGCCTGTTTTGCGGTCAAATACCACAAAATGGTATTCCAGCCCGTTGTCATCACAACGGTGTTTTTCCCGAGACGTTTCCTTCCACTCTTCCTGATTGAATTCAGGAAATAGCACGTCGCCATCGAAATCCCTTTGAATTTCGGTAACGTACAATCGGTCGCACAGCGGCAACATTTGCCGGAATATATCCGCTCCACCAATAACAAAGCTTTCCGTATCATCCGTCGTTAAAGGCTTTTCCTCGTTTCCTTTGTCTTCGTAGCAGGCTCTCAACGCTTCAGCTATTGAATGCACGACGATAGCACCCTGAACTTCGTATTCGGTTTGGCTTGTAATAATAATACTGGTACGTCCGGGAAGCGGTCTGCCGATGGATTCATACGTTTTACGCCCCATGATGATGGGATGCCCCATGGTAAGCGCCTTGAAGCGCTTCAGATCAGGCGACAACCGCCAGGGCATTGCATTATTCTTGCCGATGACCCGGTTCTTTGCCACCGCCACCAAGGCGGAGAGTCGGGCGTTCATATCGCGACCGGCGCCTTGATGGCCGGATGAGGGTCATAGCCTTCCAGCGTAAAATCTTCATACCTGAAATCAAAAATGCTGTTGACCCCGGGATTCAATTTCATCATCGGCAGAAGCCTCGGCTTCCGGTTTAATTGTTCCCGAGCTTGTGCCAAATGGTTGAGGTAAAGGTGCGCATCCCCCAAGGTGTGCACGAAATCGCCGGGTTTTAGATTGCAGACTTGCGCTGTCATCAAGGTCAGCAGGGCGTAGGACGCAATATTGAAAGGCACACCCAGGAAGATATCCGCGCTACGCTGGTAAAGCTGGCAGGAGAGCATGCCGTCAGCCACGTAGAACTGAAACAAGGCATGGCACGGCGCCAATCTCATCTCACCCAATTCACCCACGTTCCAGGAAGAAACAATCATCCGTCGCGAATCGGGGGTACTTTTGATCTGCTCGATTACCTGCGTGAGCTGATCAATATGGCCTCCGCCCTCGACCGGCCAGGCTCGCCACTGGCGGCCGTATATCGGGCCCAGATCGCCATTCTCGTCAGCCCACTCATTCCAGATGGAAACACCGTTTTCGTTGAGGTACCTGATATTCGTATCGCCGTGCAAAAACCACAACAATTCATAAATGATCGACTTCAAATGACATTTCTTGGTAGTGACCAGCGGAAAGCCTTCTGATAAGGTAAAGCGCATCTGGTGACCAAATACGGAAAGCGTGCCCGTGCCCGTGCGGTCAGATTTCTTGTGCCCATGCTCGAGCACGTGCTGCATGAGTTCAAGATATTGGCGCATTACGGGTGAACGATAGGGCGATGGGAATGATAGGAGAAAGTACGGGTCAAGGTAGCCTGCATAGAGAATTCAAGAGTATTCCCTGTATTATAATAGCATTTATAACTTATTTGAGGACGGCCAATGCTTGCATCACTGATACAAAACGCTTCATCCATAAGCCCGTCCACCAAGGCAACGCATATTCTGGTCGTGCTGCCGCAGTTCGCCCCATCGGATAAGCTTCAGAATAAGTCTGATTTTTTGGGTAGGAACGTACTGGAAACCTTATTATCGCGTCGTAAAATGCAGCTAGGGGAAATCGCGGGTACTCCAGTCGCGGCCAATCTCGAAGGTGGTTCATTATGCGTTTGGGTGGCGCTGGATTTGAGCAAATCTGTATTCGAGCAGCAAACATCAATACGCAAAGCCGTGCAATTGTTGCTGGAGGAAACCCCTGCGGAAATAAATATGGCGGTATATGGCGATGATGGCCAAAGGCGCACTTTCGCGCAGCTCGCAATATATGCGGCCTGGATAAACGGCCCGGTTCTGCCCTCCCGAAAAACGGACAAAAAAAACACGCGGAGGCGGCCGCTCGCCAGAATTGTCGTGCACGGCTATAAGGAGCCGGACAATTTTGCGCTATTAGCCGCCAAAGCGGAAGGTAATCTGCTGACGCGTGAACTTACGATACTGCCGCCCAACGAATTAACGCCGGAGTTCTATCGCAAGCATGTCAAGAAGCTCGCTGCCACCGAAGGCTGGAAGTATCAGGAATTCGATGTCAAGGCGCTGCGTAAAATGGGTGCCGGAGCATTCGTTGCCGTAGCCCAGGGTAGCGATCCTGAAGATGCTGCCATCGTGCATTTGCAACGGCGCGTGAAGAAGGTGAACAAGACCGTGGCGCTGGTGGGAAAAGGTATCTGCTTTGATACCGGCGGCCATAATCTGAAGCCGGCCCGCCACATGCACGGCATGCATGAGGACATGAACGGTTCGGCAGTTGCGTTGGGGATTTTATTGGCTGCAACTCGCGCCAATCTGTTGGTGAATATCGATTGCTGGCTCGCCATTGCTCAAAATCACATCAGCCCGCATGCCTACAAACAGAACGACGTCATAACGACCTTGAATAGCACCACTGTCGAGATTATCCATACCGACGCAGAAGGACGGTTGGTGCTGGCAGACACGCTGACTTTGGCGGCAAGGCAGAAGCCCGATGTGATGATTGATTTTGCGACATTGACGGGAAGCATGCACGTCGCACTCGGATCGCATTATAGTGGCGTTTTCAGTAATCGGGAGGATCTGGTACAGAAAGCATTAACCGCCGGAAAAGCGACGGGCGAGCGAATCTGGGCATTTCCGATGGATGCCGACTATGATGCGGAACTGGAAAGCAAAATTGCCGATATCAAGCAGTGCTCGTTGGAGGGCGAGGCCGATCATATTCTCGCCGCCCGCTTCCTCAACCGGTTCGTGGACGATGTACCCTGGCTGCACATGGATCTGTCTGCCAGCAATAATAAAGGCGGATTAGGGGCCGTGGGAAGCGACGTCACCGGCTTTGGCGTGGCCTGGGGGGTCGAGATGCTTGGGAATCCCTGAGCGACTTCTCTTGTAAACTCCTTGAGTCCGTTATAAGGTAGATCAATACATCGCTGGCTGAATCTGATGGCTGTTCAAACCTGCGGCACTGTCTTGCACCAGGTGCCCCGCTTCAATACGCAGGTGAGCTTCGGCCGATCTGTCCAGCGGCAAAACATCCGGCGCATTCATCAGCACAGCCCTCATGTTTTTTCTCTTTTCCCACTCCAGGCGTAGCGGATAAATCGTTGCCACCGGGTAGGCGTTGGCGCGAATTTATTCTGCGCGATTTCCCGTTGATCACGAGCTGTGCTCAGCTTTACTTGTGTATGAATCTGGGTCAAGGTCAAACCACCAGGACCTGTCATCTTGTCGGGATTAGGTTTGTCCATAATCAGATTATGAGGTTGGAAATATCAGATTATGAGGTAGGAAATGGCGAAATATGGGGGATATGTTAAACTCGGAGCATTGATTTAGCGAGGAAATAAAATGTCCGGCAATACCCTCGGCAAGCTTTTTTGCGTTACTTCTTTTGGCGAATCGCACGGTCCTGCGATAGGTTGCGTGGTCGATGGCTGCCCGCCAGGGATGGAGTTATCCGCCGAGTATATCCAGCAGGATCTGGATCGGCGCAAGCCTGGCACCTCGCGCCATGTAACCCAGCGGAGGGAATCGGACACAGTGGAAATTCTTTCTGGGGTGTTTGAAGGCAAGACCACGGGTACCCCTATTGCGCTGCTGATCCGAAACGAGGACCAGCGCAGCAAGGATTACAGCAAAATCATGGATACCTTTCGGCCCGGCCATGCGGACTATGTTTATTGGCAAAAATACGGGATACGCGACTACCGCGGTGGTGGACGCGCCTCTGCCCGCGAAACCGCAGTAAGGGTTGCGGCAGGGGCGATTGCAAGGAAATGGCTATACACGAGATATGGCACAGTAATACGCGGATTCATGGCGCAGTTGGGACCTGTAGAGATTCCGTTCAAACGATGGGATGAGGTTGGGCAAAATCCATTTTTTGCCGCTGATCCTGATCTGGTGCCCAGCCTGGAAGAGTTCATGGATAAGCTGCGCAAATCGGGCGACTCTGTCGGTGCGAAGATCTGTGTCGTGGCGGAAGGCGTGCCGGTAGGTTGGGGAGAGCCGGTATATGATCGCCTGGATGCGGAAATCGCTTACGCCATGATGAGCATCAATGCGGTAAAAGGTGTCGAAATCGGCGCCGGGTTTGCCGCCGTAACCCAGAGGGGGACCGAACACTCTGACGAGATTACTCCCGGGGGATTTTTGAGCAACAATTCGGGTGGTATAGTGGGCGGGATTTCTACCGGCCAGGAAATCGTTGTGAATATTGCTGTCAAGCCGACCTCCAGCATCCGCCTGGGGCGACGCTCGGTGGACAAGGCTGGGAATCCGGCCTTGGTGGAAACCCACGGCAGGCATGACCCCTGTGTAGGCATTCGCGCCACGCCCATCGCTGAGGCAATGCTGGCCCTGGTATTGATGGATCACGCCTTGCGCCATCGTGCGCAAAATGCGGATGTAGCGTGTGAAACGCCAAAAATTCCCGGTAAAACTGGCCTTGAAGGAGCCAGTTTAGCCAATGCCGAGCTAAAACCGGAATTCACGGAAAACCCCGACCCTGAAGAAGCCTGAGATGGGTTATGCGGGCGTCAGCCGCATCTTTATCGCGCCCCACGCTCCAGTAAGCGATAATCCTATCTATCAGATCCACAGCGCTCGTAATGCTCTGGCATGTGCACGGAACCGGCCACTGCTTGATCCTTTGCCATTGCTCCCAGCCTTGTGTTCTCTCAAAGTGAGCCGAACAGGACCACTGTAGGCTCGCCTACAAGAAATCTTTGAACGGCGAATCATGCGCCGGGATCGGCGCTCCTATAAAAAAGCCTTGCGCATAATCTATTTGCATTTTCTCCAGAAGAGAGAAAGTCGCAGCGTTCTCCACGAACTCGGCCGTTGTTTTCTTCCCAAATCCCCGTGCCACGTCGCATAGCGCTTTTACCAGTATCTGGTCATCCGGGCTATCCGCCAGATTTCGTATAAACGAACCATCGATTTTCACAACATCAATGGGAAGCTGTCGTATGTAATAGAACGAAGAGAAGCCGACGCCGAAATCATCCAGCGTAAAGCTGCAACCAAGCTTTCTAATCGTTTCCATGAGCTCTCGCGCCGCGGACAAATCTTCCAGCGCTGCCGTCTCGGTTATTTCAAACATGAAGTTTGAAGGATCCGCATCATATTGAGTAAAAGCTTCCTTCAGGATCGATAGCAATTCGGGATCATGAAATGCATGTGCTGAAAGGTTTATCGAAAAACGGACACGGAACCCGTTGTGTTGAATTTCCGCCGCTTGAGCAATGGATTTCCGTAACACCATATGATCGATGGCATGGATAAGGCCGGTTTGCTCTGCTGCCGGTATAAAATATTGAGGAGCAAGCACGGTTCCGTTATCGTCGAGCATGCGTAGGAGCACTTCGTAATGGTCAACGGTTTTGTCCGCGATATGCATGATGGGCTGGAAATAGAACAAGAACCGTTCATTCAAAAGCGCATACTCGATCTTTTCTTTCCAATATACCAGAGTGTGCATGCGCTCCCGGGTCTTTTCCTCGTTTGAAAACAGATGCCAACCCCCCCGTCCCGCTTCTTTGGCTTGATACATGGCGAGATCGGCCGCCGCCAAAAGGTCGTGCACGTTGTTTCCATGCTCGGGGAAAACTGCAATACCAACGCTGGCTGAAGCCTTATGGCTTCGGCCGTTTATGGTAATTTTCCCGTGGTTCAGGCAAGTGAGGGTGTTTTTTGCGACTTCTATCGCCCCCTCCGCAGTAGTTTGAGGCAAGATCACTGCAAACTCGTCACCGCCCAGGCGCCCGAGTATGTCTACGCTGCGTACGCTGCCATGCAGCATGTGTGCGATCATTTTCAGCAAAGCATCGCCCGCCTGGTGTCCGCTGGTATCGTTTATATACTTGAACTGATCCAGGTCAAAAAATAGCAGCGCACCCGAATGTCCATAACGGGCAGCCAGATTCAGCATTTGCTCCAGTTCTTCCTGAAAGCGGCGCCGGTTATACAAGTTGGTGAGGGGATCATGATCGGCCAGCCATGCCAGTCGGCTTTCTGTGCGTTTATGTTCGGTCATATCAAGCCCTACCGAGAGCATTGCGGGGTCATTCTCGCTATGTCGCGTCAGGCGAGAATGCAACCAGAGGATATGCCTCGTCGATTTATCCCTGCATAGGACGTTGGCTTCATGACGCAATTGGTCTCTGTGTTCAGAGCGTACCTCCTCAAGGTAGGCGGGAAGATCGCGCATATCTCCATCAGGCGTGAGAAGATTGACGAACGGTGTTCCCTGCAGTTCCTTTTCTGTATATTGGATAAGCGTTTCGCCGTAAGCATTGAGTGTGAGAATTTCACCACTGGCGTTTTGCGTCATTACGATGACTTGCGCGATGTCGAGCAGATTTGTGATGAAATCACGCTCTTTGCTTAATTCATTCATTTTTCTCGCCAAAATCTGAGTCCGATCGGCGACTTGGTCTTCAAGTTTCTCCAGTTGATAGGATAGGGCCACGGCTGTTTCGTCAAGCATGCCAATTTCATCTTTCAACCATAGTTTCTGCCCATCGGTATGAAGCTCCGCCCGGAAATTCTTGAAGCTGCTCCGCGCAAGAAGCGGCAATGTGAAGGCGATATGCTTGAGCCGCGACAATGGCCTGCTAAGAATGAAAAATAATAACAGCTCGGAAAGCATAAGCCCCACCGCCCCGATGATTATGCTCTGCCGTGTCGAACTTTGGATGGTACGCATGGTGGAGGTGATATCGGTGATGACTATAAACTGTGCCTTATCGTGCTCATCTATTTTGCTCACGGAAAGCGATTTGACCTGCAGATATTGGTTATCCCAGGAAATCTGAATACCATTTTCCAGGTGGCTAAAGTCGGGATACTGCTCTGCGACTTTAATGAGAATTGCCGTATTCATTTCTTTGCTATGTGCGGCGATTCGGACATTCCAGTGGGGAATTATCATCTCGGTGCTCTTCCTGTCACTGTCGTGCTCACTGGTAAGCAAGCTGATATCAGCGCCGGAAATATCCTTGAATCCCAAGACGGCGTCGATCAGAGGCGCGCCGATGATGACAACGCCAACACTCTTGCCCTCTACCAGCAGAGGGACCGCCATGAACTGAGTGCATTCTTTCTGGCAGTTCAGAGAACTGATAGGCTGTTCTCGCACATTCACTTCACGAATCCAGTTCAGCATTACGCCTTCATGAGTGTCGGATTCCGGAATACCCCAGCTTGCCAATAACTGATTGGAGTTATCATAAAAACGTATCAGTTCGATACCCTTATTAAGCTGCAATGATGCCCAATATGGATCGAATGTTTCGGAGATATTTTTTCCATTGGCCGCCAGCAGGTCTGGTCCCATTCCTTCCAGGAAAGGAAGCAATTCAGCAAGCTGATGCAGATCTTTCGAGATCTGATCTATCAAACCTTCAACTTCACTGGCATAACGCTTGTGCTGCGCGCGCCTTTGAGACTCAAAATCGCTCATCAGGCTCAAATAAGTGATTCCAGTGAACGAAACTACGATAAAGACTAATATCAAGCTGCTCAGCAGCAGAACTTTCCATTTCAGGCTCAGAAATCCAGGCGGCGCGGAGCGTGCCGTGCCGTCGGGCTGAGCCTTGTTCATGTGGAAATTATGCTCCATCAAGCTATCGCTAGAACCTATAGGAACCGAGGATTGAGAAGAGATTCCAGTTCTGGGACAGATCGCCAGGCACAGGATTGTCAAGGGTGGAGAGCCAGCCCGTACCGTTGACCCGATGATATTCGGCGCGCAGCATGAACTCGGGCGTGACATTCCAGCGCAGGCCAACTGTTATATCCTTGGCGAAGCGGTTATGTGCAGGACGTCCGGAAGCCGCAGCCCATTTGCTTCCACTACGATCGTTTCTGTCGGTATAAAGCACGTCGTATCGAACCACGGCCTCCCATTCAGGAGTAAAACGATACGCACCTTGGAAGTAATAGCTTTCCCCGTAGAAATCCAATGCGAGTGGCGCTACACCGAAGTTCTTGTATTCGAAATGGCGTAGAGCATATTCGGAAGTGAGGCTCCAACGCTCGGCATTATATTGAGCCGAGAAAACGAGCGGCGTAAAGCGGATAGAACCGGCTTGAATTGGATCACTTACTGTCGGGCTATATCCTATATTGAGTTGCGATCCACTGAATGCTAAGCGAAATCTACCTTCGTCGAGCTCATAAACGACACGGCCGATATAAGACATTTCCGACACGAATCTGCCGGATCTATCCGAACCCAACAAGGCTACCTCTGCTTCCGCACCTCTGACCAATGGGCGTGCCACCCCTAGCTGAAATGAAATGTTTCCGATATCAGAGCGTTGTTCGCCATATAGATGTGCGCCATCTGCGGCTAATGCCAGCTTCCGCGTGCGGTCGAAATAAATGGATTGTGGCAGCAGTATGCTTGGCCGCGTGAAGGGTACGTCGCGGGTATCGTTATAGAAGCCGATTGGGTTTTTCATCCTGCCCAGGCGTATTCCCAGTTGATTGCTCTCGCCGGAGAACATCGTGTAATCGAGAAAACCGTAATCCAGCCGGATATTGCCGGGGCTGCCTTTGCCCGCCCAGCGCGACAGCATCTGTGCCGAAAACTGCAGCTTGGGTAGTGGCCTCATCGAAGCGTTTAATCCCAACTCCCTGAAGTCAAAGCTGCCGTCATCAGAAGCGCTTTTTCCGAAAACGTTGTTGTTGCCGGAGCTCTTCAACCAGCTCTGGCTTGCAAAGCCATGTATTTGCAGATTTTGCGGCAACTTTTCAGCTTGCACAGCATAGCCCCACAGCATGCACGGCACGACAGCGAGCCTGATAGCCATCAGGAAACGGTTGTGAGAGTGGCTATTTGATATGGAGTACATTGACACTACCGTCCATCCTGGACTTAGTTAAATAACCAATTGCTCCAGGCGTGCTGGCGACCTTGGCAAGCATTTCCTGAGGAGAACTTACTGTATTGGGGGCTTGACCGGTTCCCGAAAACACCAATCGATCCCAGGCGGCGCGAAGCTGGTAGGGAAAGACATTCAGTGCCTCTTTAGCAAAAGTGGCGTGTAGAGGCGTGTCGTCTGGCATTACGAATATCCGTATGGCCGTGCCGTCCGGCCACTCATGGAGGCGCATTCCAAAGATGGCGCGTAGGGTGCTCCTGGTAATCGTTTTCTCGCTAACTCCGGGGTGAGTCACGATCTCATAGTGATCCGTTGCCCGAGCAATGCTTATAGTGCACAGCATGCTGAGCAGCAGATATAAAAGCAGGATAAGGCGACCGGTATTTTTTTTAATTGTCACGGTTTAAATTATTAATCTGTCATTCATGCCATCGTGCACCTCAGCCGGGCTGAAACCCCGCCGTTGAGATAGCTGGCAGAATGAAAGAGTGGGCGCAATTGAGAACGCACCTGGTTGTGATAGAAGTGATTGACTTCTAAGTGAGTGATCTCTACATCTCTACTCTAAAGTCTCGCTATTGATATCTCCAGCGATGATATTTCGCAGGTATGCTTTAGAGGCCCTAGCCGGACGCTGCCGTGATTCGTAATCAATTCCCATACCTCGCTATTGTTTACATAAATGGTTTCCAGCATTTTGATCAAGTCAATGATGTAGGGTCGACGTGGGCCGTGATAGTCCGCTAATGGTCCGATGGCATCAAACTGCAGTCCATAGGGAGCTAACAATCTGTTCAATGAAGGATCCATTACCGAAAGACAGTGTGTGATATTGTGTTGAGCGGACATTTGTATGATGCCAACAACAAGCGCCAGGATGGGATGAGGAAAGCGCCGCTTATTCCCTTCAACAAGCTCTCTTTGAGGTTTTTTTTCGCTGTCACCTCTGCGTTGGCGAAGCCGTCGCACGATAAGCAGGCGCGATATTTCGGCTGTATTACGTCGCGGTAACGCATCGACATCAATAAGTGCCGGATCAAATCGGGTATGCTGCTCGATGGGAAATGGTTTTTCCGCATTCACCGGATCGGGCAATATCAGACGTGCTGTTCCTACATAATCACCAGAGGAACGGTGCTGTAGAAGAATATGAGATGAATGGTCATCATAGCTGTCGCGTTCGTACCCTTCCGGATAACAGGACACGTCAAATCCGGGTAGGCGCTGTTCGATACATAAAACCTGATAGCGCAGGCGAAATACATCACGTAGCAATTCCGGAGAATCGGCGTGAATAATTTCAAAATATTCGTTGAAAGCGGCCACGATTTCGTTCATTTGGAAAAGCCCAAAAGTAACATCACTCGCAATCCATTACTTATGAGATTTCTTCGCTGGTCAACTGACTGGAGAAGCCTAGTCAGCCCGGTTGAGCCCCGTTTGCTCATCTTTCCGGCTGCCGATTTCATGATGAAGAAGCTTTTGCCAAGGGTTGGAAAGCAATGGCCGGAGTGTGCTTCCTGCGCAAATCGGCCCGCTTCGGGGGCGTCGCTTATCGATGAGTGTGGGGGAAACAAGCCATGCATATGCATATCGCTCATAAAGGATGGAAAAATTTTTGCCATGTGCGATAGACACTGATTTCGAGTGAGTCGCTACATAGTTAACGACGAAAATCTGCTTCACTTTATTCCAACGTGAATTGAAAGGAATAAGATTGCCCTTTTCCGTTTTCTCTCGCAGGGTTTCCTACGGCAAAAATTAGGCCTGTTTTGCAATCGTCATAAGAAAGACGCAGGATCTGGTTTTTAGTGGCATTGCGGCTGTCCTTTGACGATGGGAAATAGTGGACGGAATATTCAGGGCAAGGAACTCGGGGAATAGTGCTTTGCGGCGCGCGCCGGCAAAATCGGGTTGGTCATCACCAATTGCAATTTCGCGCTAAGTCCGGCTATGAATATTCCGACATGCTCCATTCGCCGGCTTTAGAGATTGAAGTCCGGTTAAAGCCCTGGATGGCATAGATTTTCTTCTGTTAAAGAACCATGATTCGGCCATCTATTGAATGGCAGGTAAGTACGCTATGAGACAATGGATTGGCGTTCATGGATAGCTGTAAGATTTTACAGCTAGAAATTACTTGATCCGGCACAGTTCGGCTGATAGAAGCCTGATCAACCCGCTTATCATAAGAAATACAGGGCCGATACAGGATACATACAAGAGAGCTATTTCAAGACTGATGCATTTCTGTCACACTGCTGGTGTTTGCGAGTGGCGATTCACTGCTTGCAATGATTTCGTCAGACGACACAGTTCCGGCAAGTTCAGCGCTTGTTCGAGAAGTGGCGATACTCGCTGCTATAATCAAGACCTCGGCATCAGCCGTTTATTTAGCGCTTCTGTTTTTGAGTCAGAAGTAGCGTGCTTTCGAATGTCTTCTTTGTCTATTTCGACGTACCGCCCTTTGCCCTGTTTTTTGATATACGCAGTAATGAAATTCCTGCCGGAAAAATGACGGAGCAGGCAGCAAATGGAGTGGATTGAGTACCGCAATAGTTGAATCAAGTGATAGGCGTAACATGGCTGATAGCCAATGAATACGCCGGAGAGCGGGGTCTTGAAGAATATAACCTGGTGCCCAGAAGAGGACTCGAACCTCCACAGTGTTGCCACCGCTAGGACCTGAACCTAGTGCGTCTACCAATTCCGCCATCTGGGCAATGCTCGCCTCCTGTCCGGAGTAGGACTTACGATACAGGGTGCGGGGCAGAGGTCGCAATTTTATAGGAAACCATTGCTTTGTCAATTAAGAAGAAACGCAAACTCCGCGATCTTGATCCTCATCTCGAGCGCGAGAAGCTTCAATATGGTCATCCGCTGCCGAGCCGCGAATTCATGCTCCAGATTCTGGAAGAGCATGGCGTTCCCGTGAATGAGAAAGCATTGCAGAGCCTGCTGGAAATTACGGATGAAGAAAACGAAATTTTCAGTCGCCGTGTTTCCGCGATGTTACGCGAGGGTCAGATTATGCGTAACCGGAAGGACGATATCTGCGTGGTGGACAAGCTCGATCTTATCAAGGGGAGGATCCAGGGGCATGCGGATGGTTTCGGCTTCCTGGTACCCGACGATCGTAGTCCGGATCTGTTTTTGAGCGCCAAGGAAATGCACAAGGCGCTGCATGGCGATCGTGTGATGGTGCGCGAAATTGGGGTGGATAGGCGTGGACGCAGGGAAGGCACTATTGTGGAGGTGCTGGAGCGTGCCGTCACTCAACTGGTTGGCCGCTTGCACGCCGATCACGGCATTTTGTTCGTGGAGGCGGAGAACAGGCGTATCAGCCAGGATATTCTGATCCCGCCGGAAGAATCCATGAACGCCAGGGCGGGCCAGGTGGTGATGGTCGAAATCATCCAGCAGCCCAGCAAGAACGCGCAGCCCATCGGCCGCATCGTCGAGATTCTGGGTGAGTATACCGCCCCCGGCATGGAGATCGAAATTGCTCTCCGGAAACACGATTTGCCCCATCAGTTTCCACCGGAAGTGGAAGAGCGTTCAGTCAGATTCCCCGATAGCGTGCTGGAAGCGGATCTGGCCGATAGGGAGGATATTCGTCATTTACCGCTGGTGACGATAGATGGGGAAAACGCACGCGATTTTGACGACGCGGTGTATTGCGAGCGCGACGGGAAAAGTTACAAGCTATATGTAGCCATTGCGGATGTCAGCCACTACGTTTGCCCCACGGATGCGCTCGATCGCGAGGCTTTGAATCGAGGCAACTCGGTTTATTTCCCGCGCCGCGTTATTCCGATGTTGCCGGAAGTGCTTTCAAACGGTCTATGTTCGCTTAACCCGCAGGTGGAGCGTTTGTGCATGGTATGCGAGATGAGCATTGATGCAGCGGGCGATTTTCAGGAGTATCGTTTTTATCCCGCGGTCATGTTTTCCCAGGCACGGTTGACCTACACCAAAGTGGCAGCGATGCTGGAAGATCCCAAGGGTGAGGATGCCCAGCAATACAAGAGCCTTCTTCCGCACATTCAGTTGCTCTACAAACTATTCAAGGTGTTGTTCAAGGCGCGAGGCAAACGGGGCGCAATCGATTTTGAAACGATTGAAACCCAGATGATTTTCAACGATCAGGGAAAAATCGAGTGCATTCTTCCCGTGAAGCGCAACGATGCCCATCGGTTGATCGAAGAATGTATGCTGGCGGCGAACGTGTGTGCCTCGGATTTCTTGCAGAAACATAAACAACCCACGCTCTATCGTATCCACGAAGGCCCTACCCCGGAAAAACTGCTTGCCCTGCGGGATTTCCTCAAGGAATTCGGCGTACAGCTAAGCGGTGGGGACGAGCCGAGCGCTAAGAATTACGCCAAGACATTGAGCAAGATCAAGGATAGGCCGGATGCGCAGCTCTTGCAGACGGTGATGTTGCGCTCCTTGCGCCAGGCGGTTTACAGCCCCGACAACGTTGGCCATTTCGGGCTTGCATATGAGTCATATACGCATTTCACTTCGCCTATCCGGCGTTATCCCGATCTACTGGTGCACCGTGCGATCAAGGCAGTATTGAATGGCGGGACGTATTCTCCCGGCGATTGGCATGAACTGGGTGTGCATTGCTCACAGACAGAGCGTCGTGCGGACGATGCCAGCCGCGATGTGGAGTTGTGGCTTAAATGCTATTACATGCAGGACAGAATAGGGGAGCGCTTTGAAGGCGTGATCAGCAGCGTAACCGGTTTTGGCCTTTTCGTGGCGCTGGATGGTATTTATGTGGAAGGGCTTGTTCATATTTCCGAATTGCCCAGCGACTATTTTCATTTCGACGCCGGCAAGCACATGTTGCTGGGTGAGCGCAGCGGCAAGCGTTACCGCCTCGGCGACCGGCTTAGCGTCAAGCTGGTGCGGGTCGATCTGGAGTCCAGCAAGATCGACTTTGTTCTGGCTGGAGCCAGTTCGCGCGATACGGGAGATCAGAGTTAACTCGGCGTTAACCCGGAGCGCAGGATGGATTGGGCTCCGATCAGCCGGAGTCGCTACATTCCTGACCCGTCCACTTACTCAATTGACCTATTTATAGATGTCCCATATACGCCTTATATTCGGCTTCCACGCTATTACCAGCCGGCTGCGGCAAAATCCTGCCAGCATCAAGGAAATTTTTCTCGATGCCGAGCGCCGGGACCAGCGCGCGCGTGACTTGGCAAAGCTTGCCGAAACCCAGGAGGTCCGGTTGATCTCATGCGATAACACCAGGCTTGGGGCGATGGCCGGTGGTGCGCGCCATCAGGGCGTGGCGGCGAATATAGACGCCTCTCGCAGTTATGTGGATATAGACGATGTGCTGGATACGCTGACTGAACCTGCGTTGCTTCTGGTGCTGGACGGCATACAGGACCCGCATAATCTGGGCGCCTGCCTACGGGTGGCGGATGCCTTTGGCGTTCATGCCGTGATCGCGCCGAAAGACCGTGCCGTCGGGCTCACCGCCACGGTGCACAAAGTAGCGAGTGGTGCAGCCGATGCCGTGCCGTATGTTTCCGTGACTAATCTGGCCCGGACGTTGCGGGAACTGAAACAGCGCGGTATATCGATAATCGGAGCAACGGCCGATTCGGATATCGATCTCAACTCCGTGAAGCTGGATGGACCCGTTGCCTGGGTTCTTGGCGCGGAAGGAAAAGGTATGCGCCGGCTGACCCGCGAGGTCTGTGATCGCCTTGTTGCCATCCCCATGCTGGGCAGCGTAGAAAGCCTGAACGTTTCTGTCAGCGCCGGCATATGCCTCTTCGAGAATCGCCGGCAGCGCGCTGCGCAGGAAGCCGCCGGGCAGCCCGCTACAAAAGCCACTGCCGCGCCCGCGTGAGACTATCCGAGTTTCATTGATGCCTGTTTAAATGCCTTTGCCAATTGATATTTCTTTCCCGGTTCAGTATAGTACCCGGCTTTTCAACCCTTGCCTCACCGTGTTCGCATCGCGGGAGGCTCTACCCATGAGGAGACTGCATGCGACATTACGAGATCGTTTTTATTGTCCATCCTGACCAGAGCGAGCAGGTTCCCGCAATGATCGAGCGTTACCGCGGAATCGTTACTGCCAGAAATGGCCAGGTTCACCGCCTGGAAGATTGGGGGCGCCGCCAGCTCACCTACCTGATCCAGAAGGTTCACAAGGCGCATTACGTGCTGATGAACATTGAATGTGATCAGGAAACACTGGACGAACTGGATCATTCATTTAAATTCAACGATGCTATATTGCGGCATCTCACCACTAAAATGGGCGGCCCGGTAACGACTGCTTCGCCGATGATGCGCGAAGAAAAACCAAGGTCAGCCGCGCCAGCAGCAGAGGAGCTTAAAGAAACCACACTCGCGACGTAGGCTCGGCAATAATTGAACTGCAACCAGACTGTAATTTGCGGAAAAATTATCGAGATCGGCAGTTTGCGTTACACACCAGCAGGGGTGGCGGTGACGGAATTCAAGATTAGCCACGTCTCCCGACAGATCGAAGCCGATAGGCCACGCCAGGTGGAGTGCGAAATTTCGGCAGTGGCGCTAGCACAGATGGCTGAAGCGATTGCGGGCATAGCGCCCGGTACGCTAGTGAAACTCGCGGGTTTTCTGGCAAAAAAAAGCCGGATGAGCTTGCAACTGGTGCTGCATGTGAACAAAATTGACCTTATTTAAATTATTCAGGCCCTCATTTCAAGACAGGAAAAATCATGGCTCGCTTTATCTCAAGACGTAAAGATGGCAAAGACAAAGACAAGGACAAAAAAGCCAACCGCCCATTGTTCAAGCGCAGGAAATTCTGCCGTTTTACTGCAGAAGGTATTAAAACCGTGGATTACAAGGATGTCGAGTTATTGAAAGATTTCATCAATGAAAACGGCAGGATCATTCCGGCCCGCATTACCGGTACCAAGTCGCGTTATCAGCGCCAGCTAAGTATTGCTATTGAGCGCGCGCGCTTTCTCGCGTTGCTTCCCTACACCGATTTGCACTGAGGAGCGACGATATGCAGATCATACTGATGGAAAAAATTCTCAATCTCGGCCAGTTGGGTGACGTTGTCAAGGTAAAAAACGGGTATGCGCGAAATTTCCTTATCCCGCAAGGCAAAGCAAAGCGGGCGACGCAGGCGGCCATTGCCGAGTTCGAGGTGAAGCGCGCGGAGCTGGAAAAAACCCATGCGGACGTCCTGGCTGCTGCTCAGGCACGTGCAGAAAAACTGGACGGACTAATGGTGCAGATTAGCCAGAAGGCCGGCGTTGACGGCAAACTGTTCGGTTCAGTAACCAATGCTGATATCGAGTCGGCGTTAAAAGCCCAGGGCTTCGAGATTGAACGGGCAATGATACGCATGCCGCAAGGTTCATTAAAGCAGGTGGGAGATCATCCTGTCACTATTGCATTGCATAGTGAGGTGCTGGCAAATATTATTGTCTCCGTTTTGGGCGAGACTGCTTCCTGAAAGCACTTCCATCCGCGCCAGGGGTATTCCTGCAGGGTACTTCTGAATACCCGTCAATAGTCCCTTGATTTCAAGTCCTGGTTGCCAACTCAGCGTTGACAACCAGGGGCTCGACAGCGGATTCCTTTAGAGGTATCCCAAGGGCTGCTACACTGCAATTTTCTCCTTTTTCCGTATTCCATATCGTACGGATGGTAAAATCTTCCTCTTCCCCGTAACGCCACCCGGATCCCATGGCTCAATTCCTTACCGCAGCCACCAACGATCAGTTGCTTGAATCATACAAAATGCCGCCGCATTCGGTTGAAGCGGAGCAGTCTGTGCTGGGCGGGTTGATGCTTGATAATTATGCCTGGGATAAGGTGGCTGACGTCATCACCGAGGATGATTTTTACCGGCAGGACCATCGGCTCATTTATCGTCACATTTGCAAATTGGTGGAGCACAGCAAACCTGCGGACGTGGTGACCGTCGCCGAGTCGCTTGAAATATCAGCTGAGCTGCAAAACGTAGGCGGATTGGCCTATGTAGGTGTGATCGTTCAAAATACGCCCTCTGCAGCCAATATTCGGCGTTACGCGGAAATCGTGCGCGAACGGGCAGTGATGCGCAGATTGGCTCAGGTCGGCTCGGAGATCTCCGACTCCGCGTATAGTCCTGCAGGTCGCTCTGCGGCGACCTTGCTGGATGAAGCTGAAGCGAAGGTGTTTGAAATTGCCGAGGCAGGGGCACGGGGAAAGCAGGGTTTCATCGATATCCAGCCACTCCTCAAGCAGGTCGTGGAGCGTATCGAGACACTCTACAATCAGGATAATCCCAGCGATGTGACCGGTATCGCTACCGGATTCCATGACCTCGATCAGAAGACTTCCGGCTTTCAACCGGGTGACCTGGTTATTGTCGCGGGTAGGCCTTCCATGGGCAAAACGGCCTTTTCGCTCAACATTGCCGAGCATGTTTCGCTGGTACTGGAAAAACCCGTAGCCGTATTCAGTATGGAAATGGGGGGGGCGCAGCTGGCCATGCGCATGCTGGGCTCGGTAGGGCGCCTGGATCAGCACAAGGTTCGCACCGGCCGCTTGCAGGATGAGGATTGGTCCAAGCTGACCCATGCCCTGGGCAAGCTGAGCGAGGCGCCGCTTTTTATTGACGAAAGCGCGGCACTGAATGCGCTTGAAGTGAGAGCGCGGGCGCGGCGGCTTCATCGCCAGCATGGCGAACTGGGATTGATCGTGGTCGATTATTTGCAGCTGATGTCCTCAGCCGGTCAAGGCGAGAATCGGGCCACCGAAATTTCCGAAATTTCCCGTTCGCTGAAGGCATTGGCAAAAGAACTGCAAGTGCCTGTTGTCGCGTTATCGCAATTGAACCGCAGCCTGGAGCAGCGTCCTAACAAGCGCCCCATCATGTCCGACCTACGCGAATCGGGAGCCATCGAACAGGATGCGGATCTGATTCTTTTTATCTATCGGGATGAAGTCTACAACCCTGACACACAAGACAAGGGAATCGCTGAAATCATTATAGGCAAGCAACGGAACGGTCCGATTGGCAAAGTGGATCTTACTTTCCTTGGCGAATACACCAGATTTGAGAGCTGCGCCAAATCCGGACATTATTGAGAACCGCTGAATAACGCCTACGTGCGTACCTGGATTTCATCCAGAGACTGCACCGGTAATCTTAGGGGCATAGGGCGCAGGCTGGCTTACCCCGAGCCTTAATCAAGCTATACAAGCTATAAACTACAAGACCTCCGTCGCATAGTCGGCCAGCCTGGAACGTTCGCCGCGTTGTAGCGTTACGTGCCCGCTGTGGTTCCATCCCTTGAATCGATCCACCACATAAGTCAATCCTGAGCTTCCTTCGGACAAATAAGGCGTATCTATCTGGGCAATATTGCCCAGGCATACCACTTTGGTCGCCGGTCCAGCGCGGGTAATGAGCGTTTTCATCTGCTTGGGCGTAAGATTCTGCGCCTCATCGATTATCAAAAACTTGTTGATGAAAGTTCGCCCACGCATGAAGTTGAGCGACTTGATCTTGATGCGTGAGCGGATCAGATCAAGCGTGGCTGCGCGGCCCCATTCTCCCGTGCTGCTGTCCGTTTTGTTGAGGACGTCCAGGTTATCTTCCAGCGCGCCCATCCACGGCGTCATCTTTTCTTCTTCGGTTCCTGGCAGAAAGCCGATGTCCTCGCCCACCGGCACAGTGACGCGCGTCATGATGATTTCGGAATAAACCTTGTGCTCGAGCGTTTGCATCAGGCCAGCAGCAAGTGTGAGCAAAGTCTTGCCCGTACCCGCCTGCCCTAGCAGCGTAACAAAGTCGACTTCCGGGTTCATCAGTAAATTGAGTGCAAAATTTTGCTCACGATTGCGCGCGGTGATTCCCCATACGTTATTTTTTTGATGATTGTAGTCCTTGAGCGTTTGCAGAACGGCGGTTTTGCCGCTGTGCTCGGTGACTTTGGCATAGAACGGTTTGTCATGCTCCAGATAAACAAACTGATTGACGATAAAGCTGGTGCAGAGCGGGCCTTTGACGCGATAAAACGTATGGCCCGAATGCTGCCATGATTCCATTTCCTTGCCGTGTTTGTCCCAGAAATCCGCGGGTAATTCCTGTATCCCGGAAAAAAGGAGATCGGTGTCTTCCAGGACCTTATCGTTGAAGTAGTCTTCTGCCGCCAACCCCAGCGCCCGCGCCTTGATACGCATGTTGATGTCTTTGGAGACCAGCGCAACACTACGATCCGGATAGGTTTCGTGCAAAAATTTTACGACGCCGATAATCTGGTTATCGGCGCTGCCGCTCGCCAGTCGCATGGGCAAAACGCTATTGATCGCCTGCGTCTGAAGGAACAGCCGCCCGGTGGCGTTCTTGCTGCCATGCGACTGTAACGAAATACCTTCATCAATATCGGTTATCGCGCTGCAAACGATCTCATCCAGGAAACGGCTGGTCTGCCGCGCATTGCGCGCTACCTCAGACATTCCTTTTTTGTTATTGTCGAGCTCCTCAAGGATAACCATGGGGATATAAATATCGTGTTCCTGGAAACGAAACAGGCTGGTGGGATCGTGCATCAGCACGTTGCTGTCGAGCACGAACAGCTTGGGGTTGGTTCTCAAACGGGTGATTTTGGTAACGGGAGAACCTGCAGATGAAGCCGGTTTTCTAGGACTCATGACTTTCTCTGCCCAGGTTCTTCACAAACTCCAGTACTTCCTCGACATGGCCATCAATTTTGACTTTCCGCCATTCCGCCCGCAGGATCCCTTCTGAATCAATGACGAAAGTGCTCCGCTCTATGCCTCGAACCTGTTTGCCATACATATTTTTCATCTTGATGACGTCGAACACCTTGCATGTGGTTTCGTCACTGTCGCTCAGCAATTCGAAAGGGAATTCCATCTTCATCTTGAAATTTTCGTGCGACTTGATACTGTCTCGCGAGATACCTACAATATCGCAGCCGAGTTTTTGAAATTCGCCGTAAGCGTCACGGAACTGCTGACCCTCCGTGGTGCATCCCGGCGTGTTGTCTTTCGGATAAAAATAAATTACGAGGTTTTTTCCGGAAGCCTCGGACAAACGAAATATATTATTGCCGGTAGAAGGAAGCTCAAAATCGGGAACGGGCTGATTTAGCATGGAAGAAGGCTCACAGTAAAAAGACTTGTTTGCAGAATTTTTCATTTTGCATGGTAACAAAAAGATGGCATAAAGCAAATGTCGAGGCCGCGGGACTTATTCAGCGCTTCTTCAATACTTGGGCTCGCGTGGCGTCTGCCCAGCAATTGGGCGTTTCAAACAAGCGCACATGCTCCAGCCTCAGGTGGTTGCCATAGGTATCCTGATAGGCCGCATCCAATATCCGGAATGCAGTGAGCACGAGATTTTCCGCCGTGGGTGGCGTATCCAGCACGACTGTTTTATGGTCTTCCAGAGATTGAAGAAATTGCAATAACTTTACGTCTTCGGAATATACCAGGAATGCGTGATCCCACTTGTCCACCAGCGCGGTATTGGCGATGCGTTTTACCTCGGAATAATCCATTACCATCCCTTGTTCGGCGACGCCTGCCTCAGTGATAATGTCTCCGGACAAGGTAATTTCAATCGCGTAGCGATGCCCGTGCAAGTGACGGCATTTGCTATTATGGGAAGGTATGCGGTGGCCAGCGTCGAATTCCAGCCTGCGTGTAATTAACATTATCGGAATTGTAACATTGCAGCGAACTTCTAAACTATTGCATGTCGAGGACCACAGCCGCGATGTCGCGGGGATGACTTACGTCTATCCCGTAGTGTCGCGCCGCGCCGGAGGCGTTTCGATAGGCATCAACCTCAATCCCAACAATGCATGCAACTGGCGCTGCATTTATTGCCAGGTTCCTGAGCTCAAACGCGGAACGGCTCCGATAATTGATCTGGGCAGGCTCGAGGCGGAATTGCGCACGTTCCTGCATGAAATTCTGCATGGCGACTTCATGCAGGTGCAAGTACCCCCGGAAGCACGGCGCATCAACGACATTGCATTCTCAGGCAACGGCGAGCCCACCAGTGCCCGGGAATTTGAACAGGTGGTGGAACTGATTGGACGCGTAAAAGCCGATTACGATCTCCCCCAAGAGCTTAAGCTGGTGTTGATCACCAATGGCAGCCTGATCGAGCGGCCTGGCGTACAGGCAGGCTTGCGCCGCATGGCGGCGCTCAACGGCGAGGTCTGGTTTAAGCTGGATAGCGCTACCCGGGAGGGAAGGCGATCCATCAACAATGCAAGTATGAGCCTGAAGCGGGTGCGTGAAAATCTGGAGCGGGCTGCATTTTTATGCCCTACCTGGCTGCAAACCTGCCTGTTTCAAATCGATGGCTTGCCGCCGACCCAGTTGGAATCGGACGCCTATCTGACATTTATCGAGAAATTCCTGCAAGGAGGAGGGCTGCTCAAAGGGGTATTGCTATATGGGCTTGCACGACCGTCCCTGCAGCCGGAAGCACCGAGGCTTACAAATATCAGTCAGGCGTGGATCGAGTCATTTTCGGCAAAAATCCGCGCCCTCGGACTCGCCGTCAAGCTGAATCCGTGAATTCCGACTCTCGCCTTCCCGATTCTCACATTGATATTCAATGGCATTAACCCAAATCCGACTGTAATGGCTATACCTTAACGGGTATCTTGACCGTTACTTTGCTTTGGCCGCTTTTTTCAGGCTCTTGTACAAATCGGGATTCTGGCTCTTCAGCAACGCAGCCACGGCCAGGTCATCCTTTTTGATTTTGGTGAGATCGATATGCTCCATATGTACGAGCCGCACGAGCTCCCTTACTGGCCGCGGCATATTCCGTCCACTTTCGTAACGGGAGCCCCCACTTTGAGTGACACCGACTTTGCTCCAGAAGTCATGCTGGTTAAGACCCAATTTGCGGCGGATTTCACGAGGATTGGATATTTCTTCGAAGAGTTTCATGAGTCGGCTCTCACAGGTTATGGTAAAAGTTATTGTTGGGGTTATGTTATAGAATTATTGCACATACATAAATTTAATTCGTTTTTTTATTCTATGCAAGTATTAAGTGTGTCAGTTTTTTCCTCTGCCAGGCTTTATCCGGCTTTCGTACTTATCATTTGGCATGTTTGGCGAGCGCTGGATAACTCCGGTGCAAGCATATGGCGCTTTGCAAGGATGAGGGGTGCGAAAGGAATGGAATGCGATGGAGCGAATGGTTGAATCCCTTGTCTTCATTAGGGAATTCCCTGCCAGGCTCACCATAAGGTAGCGGTGCAAATCCCGAACTTACTTGCATAGCGTAGATGAAAGAAGTGTCCTCGTAAACGGCAATGACATTATGAGCCCCGCGACTAAACGGATGAAATTGGGGCCTACTTCGTCTATTCGGAATAGTTACAAGTTTTCTTTCCGGTAATGAGGTAAAATCCACCAAATAAAAAACTATATTCTCTGAGGCAAACTCTTGCCATCACCGACTGTAAATTGATCCGGCATATAATCCGGTTTTGCTTGCGGCAGGGTTCGTTATTCCCAACATGGAAGCCGGGTAATCGTGACACTTATTATTCAAAAATACGGCGGTACATCGGTCGGCAGCACTGAGCGCATCAAGAACGTCGCGCGACGTATAGCGAAGTTTCAATCCCGTGGTCACCAGGTTGTGGTGGTGGTTTCCGCAATGAGCGGGGAAACCAATCGCCTTATTGCTTTAGCCAGGGAGTTCCAGTCGCATCCAGATCCGCGTGAACTGGATGTCATGGTTTCGACCGGAGAGCAGGTTTCTGTCGCGCTGTTATCGATGGCGCTGATGGATCTGGGTATCAAAGCGAAGAGCTATACCGGGACCCAGGTGAGAATACTTACCGACAACGCCCACACTAAAGCGCGGATATTGAAAATTGATGAGGATAAAATACGCAGGGATCTCGATGCAGGGTATGTGGTGGCGGTGGCCGGGTTTCAGGGAGTGGATGAAGCCGGCAGTATCACGACGTTGGGTCGCGGCGGGTCCGATACGACGGCGGTTGCATTAGCGGCAGCACTTGAGGCCGCTGAATGCCAGATTTATACCGATGTGGATGGCGTTTATACCACCGACCCACGCATCGTGCCCGAAGCTCGCAGGCTCAAGACCATTACTTTCGAAGAAATGCTCGAGATGGCGAGTCTGGGTTCGAAGGTATTGCAAATTCGTGCTGTCGAATTTGCAGGCAAATACAAAGTTAATTTACGGGTGTTGTCCAGCTTCGAGGAAGAAGGGGAGGGCACACTGATTACCCTCGAGGAAGAAAAGAACATGGAGCATGCGATTATTTCCGGTATCGCATTTAATCGGGATGAAGCCAAGATTACCGTGCTGGGTGTGCCGGATCGCCCCGGTATCGCTTATCAGATTCTCGGCCCGGTCGCGGATGCCAATATCGATGTGGATATGATTATCCAGAACGTCGGCCACGATGGCATGACGGATTTTTCATTTACGATAAACCGTAATGAATTCGCCAGGACCATGGATATCCTGAAGAACCAGGTTCAGGCCCATATCGGCGCGCGTGGCGTCATCGGCGGCGAAAGAATAGCCAAGGTATCGGCTGTGGGTGTCGGAATGCGCTCGCATGTGGGTATCGCAAGCAGAATGTTTCGAGCCCTGGCGGAAGAAGGAATCAATATCCAGATGATTTCCACCTCTGAAATAAAAATCTCGGTGGTGGTGGATGAGAAATACATGGAACTCGCCGTACGCGTGCTGCATAAGGTATTTGAACTGGATCAGGCGCCATGACCGCTGAGGCAGCCGGTTATGCAATTCATACCATCTAATACACGACCCAGCGTTTGACCGTGGAGTTGTAAACCGCTATTCTAGTATGGCTTTACGTTTTTGCTTTGTGGAGAGATGGCCGAGTGGTCGAAGGCGCTCCCCTGCTAAGGGAGTATAGGCTCAAAAAGCTTATCGAGGGTTCGAATCCCTCTCTCTCCGCCAGTTATAGGCATGCGCTCAATTTTTACGGTTTGCCAGAGCTTCTCCGGTTGCTGATACTAGCGGGCGAGGGCGCTAGACTGAGCGTAATCACCACTACCGTTGAGGCTGCCGGTAGCCAAAACTTTCACTTCGCTCACTTGAGACATACACCGACTTAGGTGGAAAACGCCCAATCCAATTTGCTTCGTTTGCCGCGAGCGCTCATCTGCTACCCTCCGCCCTCTGGTTTTATTATCTAACGTGCTTTCAGATGGCGTGATATGCAGTAGCGATGACTGAAAACCAGAGTCTCGAACAAAAAGCCCGCGACAACATTGATGCGCTGCTCTCGCAGGCGGGTTGGATGGTTCAGTCAGCCAGGAGAATCGACCTGAACGCCGGCGCCGGTCAGGCGGTGCGCGAATACCAGACGGATATCGGCCCCGCAGACTATGTGCTGTTGATGGACAAGAAAGCGGTGGGCGTAATCGAGGCGAAGCGCCCGGAAGAGGCGCAGCGGCTTACTGCCCATGAATCCCAAACCGAAGCTTATGCGGTGCAGTAAATATCGGTAAGATGTCAGCGGATGAGCAGTGCGTTGTACGGCAGGCCAGCGCCAACCCAAGCGCATAATCCAAGCATACAACCCGCGTATGCCCCGCTCAGTATTAACACTTCTTCTGACAGCAACGACTACCCGCCTACATTTTTTCGGGTGATTGCCCATGAGTTGGATCGTCGCCTCTCCTGTACATAAAACTCAATCGCCGCAGTAGTACCGGCTTTATTCTTGTTAACCATCTTTTTTGCTGCTAATCTGAAATTTGACGCCCTGTTGTTATCGTCGCTCTGCTACATGTAGGGTCTAAATGATGTGGGGCAATCCGGGATTTGCACCAATAATAAATATTGGAAAGCTGGGCAGCACGAATTTTCAATTCTCTTCCTGCGACGGTAAAATTAGAAAGAAACCTCCGCTATTTGATAACTTGTGAAACCGATATCATTTGCGGTCGTGTGACCAGACACCCATAGCGCCTTCGAAGCAACATTAAACATAGACGGTGCAATTTGGGCCGCCGTCGGTTTTCAAGAAATAACTGTACTCGCGATGCCAGCAGCAGGAGGAATGCCTTGGAATTCGCCTATCCCCGCCCGCAGATGCAGCGCTCGAACTGGACTTCTCTCAACGGCAAGTGGCGTTTTTGTTTTGATGACGCGGGCGAATTTGCGCTGCCGTCTCAAATCAAGTCCTGGCCTCTGGAGATCACGGTACCTTTCCCGCCCGAATCGGAAGCAAGCGGTATCGGTGATCGCGGCTTTCACTCATTTTGCTGGTATGAGCGGGACTTCGACTGCCCACGCTCTACCGGGCGAGTTATCCTGCGCTTTGGCGCGGTGGACTACAACGCCCGGGTATGGATTAACGGTTGTCTGGCTATCACCCACGAGGGCGGCCATACTCCATTCTGGGCCGATATCACCGACATGCTTCATCCCTCCGGCAACCAGACGGTCACCGTACATGTGGAAGACGACCCGCATGAACTTGCCAAGCCGCGCGGCAAGCAGGACTGGCAACTCGAACCCCACTCCATCTGGTACCCGCGCACGACCGGAATCTGGCAGACCGTCTGGTTCGAGCGGGTAGCGGACAATTACATTGAAAAAATCCGCTGGACTCCCGAGGTGCCGCACTATGCCATTGGTTTTGAAGCGCGTGTCATAGGCGAATCAACCGACGATCTCACCGTCGATGTCTGCCTGCGCCATGGCGAGCAGTCGCTCGCACATGACCGCTACCAGGTGGTGGACGGGCAGGTTGACCGACTTATTGTACTGTCCGATCCGGGTATCGACGATTTTCGCAACGAACTGCTGTGGAGCCCGGAGCGGCCTACGTTGATCGATGCCACGGTGCGGCTCATGCATGGCGAAGAGGTGGTGGACCAATTTGCTTCGTACACCGCCATGCGCTCTGTGCATATTTTGCGTGACCGCTTCATGCTCAACGGGCGCCCCTACATGCTGCGGCTCGTGCTTGACCAGGGCTATTGGCCCGACACCTTGCTCACGGCGCCCGGCGACGAGGCGTTACGCCGGGATGTGGAGCTAGCGAAAGCCATGGGCTTCAATGGTGTTCGCAAGCACCAGAAGGTTGAGGACCCGCGCTATCTTTACTGGGCAGATACGCTGGGACTCATGGTTTGGGAGGAAATGCCGTCTGCTTATCGTTTCACGCGCAGCGCCATCAAGCGGACAGTTCGCGAATGGGGAGAGGTCATCGAGCGTGACTACAGCCATCCCTGCGTGATTGTCTGGGTGCCTTTCAATGAATCTTGGGGCGTGCCCGAACTTGCTTCCGTCGGGAAGCAGCGGCACGCGGTCCAAGCGCTGTATCACCTCACGAAAACACTGGACGCCACCCGTCCGGTAATCGGTAATGACGGATGGGAAAGCAGCGCGACCGACATTATCGGCATTCACGATTACGATGCCAACATCGAACACCTGAGCCAGCGTTATGGTGCCGGTATTCAGCCCGATCAGCTGTTCGACCGGCGGCGGCCGGGTGGGCGGATTCTTACGCTCGACGGCTATCCGCATCGAGGCCAGCCGATCATGCTGACCGAATTCGGGGGCATCGCTTTTGCCAAGTGCACGCAGCCGGACGTGAAGCACACCTGGGGCTACACTGCGGCCAAAGACGAAAACGAATTTGCGCGAATGTATGCCGAGCTGATGGATGCGGTGATTCATACCGCGCTCTTCAGCGGTTTTTGCTACACCCAGTTTGCCGATACCTTTCAGGAAGCGAATGGATTGCTCTGCGCAGACCGCACGCCCAAGATTCCCCTTGAGGAAATCGCGAAGGTGACATGCATTTCGCGTACCCACATACCCGGAGGCGTCTGATGTATTCGCTTGATCTTACCAAGCCGGACGGTCGTAAAATGACGCTTTATGGACGTCGGCCGTTTGATTCGCAGACTGCCGCGCCGAGCCCATTTGTGGAACCGCTGAACGCGAGCCCGCATCTGCGGTGGCATCCGCTGCGCGGTGAGTGGGTGACTTACGCTGCGTATCGGCAAGGACGCACCTTTCTGCCTCCCCCTGAATACAATCCGTTGGGCGTGACCATCGATCCTGCGCACCCGACCGAGGTGCCGGCAGGAGACTGGGATGTGGCAGTGTTCGATAATCGCTTTCCCTCCCTCGGCGGCCCCAGCGCAGAGCCGCCCTCGTTGATCGTGCCGACCGCGCGGGCGGTTGGGCATTGCGAAGTGGTGGTGTTCACGCAGAATGCGGGCGCGTCATTGGGCGTGCTGCCGCTTGCGCACATCGAATTGCTGATGCAAGTGTGGGGAGAGCGCACAGCCAGGCTGGCCCAGCGGGGCGATATTGCCTATGTGCTGCCGTTTGAGAATCGGGGTGCGGAAGTTGGCGTGACCTTGCACCACCCGCATGGCCAGATTTACGCCTACCCGGTCGTGCCGCCAGTGCCGGCGGGGATGCAGCAGGAGGCACAACGGTACCATGCAGACAAAGGTAGCG
Source organism: Nitrosospira sp. Nsp11 (assembly GCF_900142705.1). Lineage (GTDB taxonomy): Bacteria > Pseudomonadota > Gammaproteobacteria > Burkholderiales > Nitrosomonadaceae > Nitrosospira. The sequence continues at coordinate 104,781 of NZ_FRBV01000001.1, read as the reverse complement.
GGATACTGCAAAATCTCATCACCGCGGAGCGAAGCGCGAGGGTGCGCATGCTTTATGAAGGCGACCATGCGGTGGCGTTCGTTCCGGTATGCGCACGATACCCCTATGAGGTGTGGGTCGCCCCGATCGAGCCGGTCGAGAACTTCATTCAGCTCACGGGCGAGCAGCGTGCTGATCTGGCGCGGGCGCTGAAGACCGTGCTGCTGAAGTACGATGGATTGTGGCAAAGGCCTTTTCCATACCTGATGGCCTGGTACCAGGCGCCGACTGATGGCGAAGCGCATCCTGAATCGCATTTGCACGCAGAGTTCTATCCGCCTTATCGCACCTGGGACCGGATAAAATACTTGGCGGGAACTGAAATTGCAGCGGGTTTTTTTGCGATGGACGCGTTGCCGGAAGAGAAGGCGCGCGAGCTTCAGCAAATCGAGGTGACTCTCGAATGAACGCTTTTCCCGGGCGGCGGGATGCTCATGCGTTTCATGGCATGGCTCGAAACACTCCTGGAAGTATGAAGGGCGGCTTCGAGGCAGCGTTTGGGCGCCCGCCCGAGGTAGCGGCGCAAGCGCCAGGCCGCGTCAACCTGCTAGGTGAACACACCGATTATAACGACGGCTATGTGTTGCCGATCGCCATCGAACAGCAGACCAGCGTCAGCATGCGGCGGAATAATCAGGACGAGTACGTAATGCATTCGGAAATACTCGGCAGCAAGGTTCGCTTCAAGCTCGACGCATTGCCGGCGGAACACTTCGCGACCTATGTGTATGGCTGTCTCATGGAAGCGCGTGCTGCCGGCATCGCTGCGCCAGCACTGGATATCCACATCGAGTCAAATGTGCCCATGGGAGTGGGCCTGTCGTCAAGCGCGGCACTGGAGGTTGCCACGCTACGTGCCTTACGTGCCCTTACGGGCCAGTCGCTGGACGACGTGCGCCTGGCGCAACTCGCGCAGCGGGCGGAAATCGAATATGCGGGCGTGCGTTGCGGCATCATGGACCAGATGGCGTCAAGCCTTGCCGGAACGCAATGCGCACTGTTTCTCGATACGCGTACGCTGGAGCGACGACTGGTTCCGTTGCCGCCAGCGTCGGCGGTGCTGGTACTCGATTCGGGCATTGCCCGTACCCTTGCCGGGAGCGGCTACAACCGGCGCCGCACGGAATGCGAAGAGGCCGCAAAGCGGCTTGGCGTGGCCGCGCTGCGCGATGTCAGCGATATATCGATTGCGGACATTCTGCCTGAGCCATTGCGCCGCCGGGTGCGCCACGTCGTCAGTGAAAATGCCCGCGTGTTGCTGGCTGCCAGTTGTCATGATGCAATGGAGTTCGGTATCCTGATGAATGCGTCGCATGCCAGCCTTCGCGACGATTATGAGGTCTCCGTACCCGAACTGGATCAATTGGTAGGGCTATTGCAGGCGCATCCTCATGTATACGGGGCTCGCCTGACGGGCGCGGGTTTTGGGGGCGCGTGCGTAGCCTTGTGTGAGCCGCAAGCACTGCATGAAATTTCAGAGACGGTGCTGAGAGGCTATTCCAGCGCAGGCTTTACCGGTCGCGTGCTTGTACCGCCGACCGAAGAGGCTTGGTTGGATCGGTAATGGGACGGTTCGACGGGGGTTCATCAATTGATAGTTGATCGTTGATATTGACATGTCTGCGCTAAACGATTCCATGCATGCAATGGTTCTGGAAGGGCCAGGTCAAGCGGTTCAAATGCGCTGCTTGCTTCGTCCACAACCAGGCCCTGATGAGCTTCTTGTCAAGATTGCAGCCTGCGCTGTTTGCCGTACCGATTTGCATGTGGTTGACGGCGAATTGCCCGATCCAAAATTACCTATTATTCCTGGTCATGAAATTATCGGTCGAGTGGTGGCCTACGGAGCAAATGTCCGTAATTTTTCCATTGGTGAGCGGATCGGCATTCCCTGGCTTGGATGGACCTGCGGCCATTGCCGGTACTGCCGCAGCGGGCAGGAAAATTTATGTACTACCGCCAAGTTCACGGGTTATCAGATCGATGGCGGGTACGCCGAGTACACTGTCGCCGATGCGCGTTATTGTTTTCGCATACCGGCTACATATAGCGACGTCGAGGCGGCGCCTCTGTTATGTGCCGGGTTGATCGGCTACCGCGCGCTCAAGATGACTGAAGATGCGGAACGGGTCGCAATTTATGGATTTGGCGCCGCTGCTCATATCGTGGCCCAGATTCTGGTTCATCAGCGACGGAAATTATTTGCATTCACGCGTCCCGGGGATACCGTGGCCCAGGATTTCGCCGGGAGGATGGGTGCCGCATGGACAGGTGATTCGGACATGGCCCCACCCGAGGAACTCGATGCGGCTATCATTTTTGCACCGGCAGGGGCGTTGGTGCCTGCCGCATTGCGAGCGGTTCGTCCGGGGGGAATTGTCGTATGTGGGGGTATCCATATGAGCGACATCCCCAGTTTTCCCTACGATATTCTATGGCGTGAAAAACGTCTGGTCTCGGTCGCCAATCTTACCCGTCGAGATGCCGAAGAATTCCTGGCGCTGGCGCCAAAAGTACCAATCAGGGTAACTACGGAATCATTGCCGCTTAGCCAGGCGAATACAGCATTAACGAGGCTGCGTGAAGGAAAGCTAATCGGTGCGGCGGTACTCATTCCTGAATCTTAGTTTTGCCAGGATGAGTTGCATTGCCGGCTGGCGTACAACATCAGAAAGAACATCAGAAAGCGACGCACTTATCACGCTCGGCTACGGCCTGGATATAGTCTCCCATGGTTTTGATTTGCGCGCCTGATACAAGATCGGGCGCGCCGATCTTTCGCGCAACGGCGCAAGCGCCGCACACCCAGATGGGGATGCCTGCCATTTGTATAGCAATTAAAATATCTTTTAATGGCGGCAAATTTACACCCGTTATATGGTCGCCGATCCCGGGGCGCGCAAGCGTCACGGCCTCATTCCATAGAAATAAAATGACATCATGCCCTTGCTCCTGTGCGGCTTTCGCGGCCATGAAAGGCAGGGTTGCCATTGTCGGGTCGTCGGTTCCGTGAGTTCCAGAGATGATGAATTGCATAAAGATATTCCTTTTATTCGTGGCAGTTCAAAAACCTCGGGGGCAGGCAGCGTCCCCGTTCCGCTACTTTAGCACGAGCGTGATCAGGCAAAACATACCGTTAAAGGAGATTACTGGTGTATTTGTTATCGGCTCCGCTTGATTGTTGTTGTATTTGGCATGGGCTGGAGCGTTTCAAGGACTCGCCCGGGACCGATCGGCGTGCGTCGTGCTCGGAGTTAGCAAGAAAATTGCTTTGACCTGGTGGTATGCCCCTCTGGTATAATAAATTAATTCACGCGGAAATATGGCAACGCAAATCGCCAACCTTCCGCGCAAATGACCAGCTTCAGCGCCCGTAGCTCAGTTGGATAGAGTACTTGGCTACGAACCAAGGGGTCGTGGGTTCGAATCCTGCCGGGCGCGCCAGTTAAAGTAGTAAAATCAACCGCTTATGTGTTCTCTCACTAAGCGGTTTTTCTTGTTTGTCCTATAGATTCGAGTTGTCCTATTCAATTCTCGTTTCTATGTCAACGTAATGGCTTAACCCGCTCTGGTTTGCGGCGGTAAATCGCCTCGGTGGTGCGTGCATCAGCATGAGATAGGAGCGCTCTTGCATGCTCCAGGGTGTCGGCATCGGAGGCACACTTGGCGCGCAGATCATGCTCGGTGAATCGCTCTGTCACCTTGGTTTCACTCAAAACTCTGTCAATAAACCTGCCCCACATACTATCCCACCCATCGCACCTGCCAGTTTCCTCGTCGAAATAACCTTCACCCTTACGATTGCAAAAAAGAAACGGCGACAGTACCGGCCTGGCTTGCTTTGCCATCTCTATCGCGGCCCGCAACTCGGGCGTCCATTCATAAATCGTGCGCTTGCCCGTAGATCCGGCTGTCTTGTGCCGCTGGATATGGATACCGTCGTCTTTCAGATTGGCCGCGGTAAGGCGTAGCAAGTCGCTCCTGGCCATGCCGGTCATCAGTTTGAGGCGCATGTAGGCGTGGATTGCATGGACGCTGCCCTTCACCCGCTTGGATTCGATCGTCAGGCACTCAACGATTTCCCAGTCTTCAACATATCTGATCCGAGGTTTTTCGCCCTGGAGCCGCACTTGGCCTATAAAGGGATGGCGGCCAACGTAGCCCCACTCGACCGCCTTAGTATAGGCATGGCTTAAAACCTCTATCTCCCGATGTGCCACGGTGCGACCACCTACGATCTTGCCGGCAGCATTAGTTTTTTTCTCGCTGCGTCTATCTACGTACTTGTAGATGTGCTGAGGGGTTAATGCGCCGATCGGCAGCTCGCCGAAAACTTTGCGGAGTGCGGTCATCGCCAGCAGGTTACTTGCCCGGGTGGGTGGTTCCTTGCCAGGGATTACCTGGAGCGTGTAGCGATCGAGCAGTTGGCCAATAGTGCTGGCTTTATCTTGACGGCCGATCCGATCAGCCCATGCGCGATAGGCTTCCGGCAGGGTCTTGCCCAGGCGGAATGTTTTTTTACCATCCCACGCTGACTCCAGTCCTGGCGGAACCTGATAATAGTACGCGCCGTGCCTGAGTTGCCAGCGTGCGGGCAGTCCCTTGTTTTCCGGGTTACGTGGTTTTGGCATGACGGGTCAGATGGCTGCCCAGTTTGGTTCAGGAAGTTTAGCACTGCTCGATTCGCCGCCAAGAGATTTTTCCACATGGGAGCGCAGTACAACCAGGCTTCCGTCCGGCCGGGTTTTATGGTCGATGCCCAAATGATTGAGTACTGTCCGCTGAGATGGGTGTGTCTTGCGGCCGGTGAGCTCGATGATCTCTTCAGACGTGAGGAACACTAGGTTTGCTCCTGGATTTTCCGGAATTCGATCACCCATACCCACGGGTTGGCGTCCCAACTCCCTTCTCCGTTGATGGATTCCCATAGCCCGCGATAAGCGTCAATGGCGGTATGCGCGTGATATGGCACCCCAGCATCCGCTTCCACGAACGTGCGCCATTCACACCCCTGAATCGCCTCACAACCCTCGGCAATCGCATCCTCTTCACTTATATCCTGCAAGCGCTCAACGCGGACTCCGGTTATTTCGAGCAGGATGCGGGAAGCCCAGCGCGGCATGTGGATTGATGAATGTTTTGTGTAAAGGACCCACGGAAGAAATACCCACTCACCCTCTCCATGATAGTCTCTCTCTCCATCCCAATTGCCAGGAGGGGAAAGCCACCAGTTACCGGGCGCGGCCCGACCAGATGGCCTTGCAACGGTCTCGCTGCCCGTCGGGGTAGGTGGGTTGGTAAACTCACCGTCTATGCAATAATCAATGCTGGCATATTCCTCGCCTAGTGCCAGCGTTGATCCGCAATCAATTGTTTGGTACCCGCTCGGGTTATCGCTATCGTTGATACACCAAAACGTTTCCCGAACCCATAACCTATCGCCGGGTTGTCCGTATGGGCACAGCTCCAGCAGTCTGGCGAGATTGATGTCATTCCAACGCATCCCCTTGTCGCGGAAGTGCCAGTCATACCCTAGGGTGTCAGATCTGCCGAACTCGGTGATCTTGCCGAATTTGCGGAGCTTATTAATGACCCGGCGAGTTTGCTCTTTCGGGTCAATTTCCCGCAATGTCGCTCGAATCATTTCGGGTTTGAACAGGATCGGGAGCTCTTTCATGATTTCGCCTCCTTCTCGTCGCCGGCCAAATGTTTTCTCAATATTGTGGGCCTGAAGCCGAACCTCTCGGACACACTGGTAATTGACTGACTCTGTAAAGCCCGGTATATCGCAGCGCGTTTTTCCAGGAACCTTTTTTTGCTTGCGTGTGCCTTGCCGCCTATCCTGCCTCGCTCACGATGGATCTTGCGCAATTCGTCGACCGTATTTACATAGTACCTAACGGTTGATCCTTCCAAGCCCACAGCGATGCCGATATCCTCTCCCGCTTCCCCGGCAATCAGCATGCGTTTTATGGTGTCGAAGTTTCGATCGGCCACTGAAACTGCGCAGCCCTTTCTGGCAACTGATAAATCCCGTAGCCGCTTGTCGTTGCTGATAAAAACAGTCAATTTCGCTACATTTAATCCCATGCTCCAGGCGATCATGCGATTACTCTTATGCTCGGACAGCATCCGAGCTGCCGTTTCGGGATCAAACGTGTTGTCGGCTCTTTTACATTCGACTTTGCTGGGCGGCAATTCTGGTTTTGCTCTTGGCGCTTCGGTGCGCACAATATGGCACACGCCGAGCATTAGTTCGTCGGTCGAGTATGCCGGGGGAAACTCGCCCCTTTGCAACTGTCGAACTATTTGCGTTGACTCGCTCATGATTGCACTCTCCTCCCCGCTAAAGTTTTGAGCTGGCGAGCGTGACATGCTCACCAATCGGCGCCGTCGAGTAGGTGCACATCAGCTCGCCTGGCTGGCCGTCTGTCTCCATGTGGCCGCGCCCTATCAACTGCTGACCGGGCCCGGGGCGTGGGCAGCGAATAAGGTTCTCCGGGTCCATTTCGTGGTTCCGGATCCAGCTCAGCAACGAAAAAAACAGGGCCAGTACGATGATCACGGTCGCCCCGAGGGTAATGGGATTGTTTGTATCGATTAGCTTGTGGTTTGGCATGATGTCTCCTCGAGGGTGAAAACTGCGTTGACGTTGTCGTACAGGTCGTCGATGCTGCCGGCGTTGTGGATGAGGCGATCGCCGGTTTTCCACTCGACGCCGGCCTCTGTGCTGTGCAGCCTGGTGTTGCTGGCCAAGCCGGTATGAGCCATCGTCGTGCGGTGGATATGCCAGATCTCGCCCATGTCACGCACGTAGCGAGCTTCGTTGTCTCTGCGCACATCGCTGATGACGATGCCGTTTATGTGCAGGTCTTTGGACGCCTTGAGTAGCCTGGTGATTCGTGGCTGGAGCAGGATCAGGAGCATGTCGGGATCGAGGTCGCGCAGCCAGTCGCCGGCGCTTTGCATCAGTTCCCGGGGCGATTTGCCGATCCGGATCACGATGGCTTCTTTTTTTGCGCGATCGAAGAAGTAGCTGCTATCGAGGCCAAACACGGAAGATACGGCGGCGCGGATAACGTCTGCAAAGGCGGCTGGTACAAACCCTTGGGTTTCGCATAAGACTCTGGCCACAGTATCCTTGCCGGATCCGGTGGGGCCGGTCAGTCCGATTATATTCATTGCGTCACCTCGGCGACGGGGGTTTCAACGGCCTGTTTTCTAGGCCGCCCGCGCTTTTTCGCGGCAGGCTTTTCCGCCGCCTCGATTGGGGTTGCCTCGGGTTGCGCTTCGGCCGCTGGTTCGTTCGCCTGCGCAGCGGTTCGCGCGCCGGGCTGCGTTTCGTCCGCCGGGTTTTCCTCGCGCGCGATCTCTTCCGCCGCATGCGCAGCCGACGCGGGGTCGGTAGGTGTTTCGTCGGTTTCGGAGGCGTCCGGATCGATGCCGGCGGCGCGCAGGATGGTGTAAGCCTCGTCAAGCTTGGTGGGCGCTTCTGGCTTCCACTCCCAAGGGAGATACGTAAGATTGAATTCACCTGATTTGAGCAGGGCGATTTCAATCAACAAATGAAACCGTTCATTCCTGTCGAGGTTGTTGACATAATTCAACCAGGCGTTATCGGTATCCTCATCGATGGTTTCTCCGCGTGCCGTAAACAGACACGCCAGCGTCCTCGGCGCCATGCGCGCCGTCAGTTCGGCCAACAGAAACGAAATGGCGATGGGAAGGACGCTTTCTATCGCTGCGCTGCCTGTTGTGAGCCTTTGATGCAACAAGACCAACAGTGCGGACCTGCGCTCGAGTTCTGCTTCCTTAGCCGCGTTAAGAGCGGCTGTTTTGGCGTTTTCGGCCCGCTCATCCTCATCTTGTTCCGATACAACTTGATTCAGCCCTTTGCTCTGCGCCAGCTGCCTCGCGGCGGCAAGATCGACCACGACGAACGGATCACGACCTTCGATGACGAGAGTGCGGGTGGGTAGCTCATTGCCAAGGACCTCAGCCCACGATTGCTCGCCGTCGCCGAATTCAGCGTCGTCTTCCGGTTCGCCGTAAGTCTCGCTATCTATCCAGCCGCCGTGAGGCATGATTTTCTTTGCTGCCTCACCAGTGATGGTGTTCGGGTCCTGCAGCAGCTGGTCGATGTGCGCCTGGCGTTTTTCGCCAAAGCAGTCCGGGTCTGTGCAGACGTCTGCACTGTCGATATCGGGATAAATCTCGCGGCAGTTGCCACTGCGTTTTTCGCACGACTGGCAATCTGTGCGATCAAAAGCCGCCGTGTCGAGATTCAGCGTGTACCTCCAACGAATGATGCCGACGGCTTCACGGTATGACGGCAGCGCGCCGTTATAGACAGGCTTAATGATTTCCGCCAGCGCTTTTGCTTGCAGTGCCGCGCCGGGGATCCTCGCAACGAGCAGCGCAGTGCTGGCAGTCAGCTTGCCGTCATAAAATGCCTCACGGCCAGTCGGGCACAGCGCGCACAGTTTTAGGCTGGCATAGACTGCGGCCTTGCTTTTGCCGAGCTTGCCAGCCAGCATTTCGACCGTGTAACCATTCGCTTCCAGCAGCTGCTGGAAACCTTCGGCTTCTTCCAGCGGATGCAGGTCGTTGCGGTGCAGGTTTTCGAGTACCTGGAGCTCGAGCGCTTCCAGATCCGTGAGGTCGCGGATGATGGCGGGGATGGTTTCCAGCCCGGCCATTAGCGCGCCACGGTAGCGGCATTCGCCGGCGACTATCTCGTATTTATCCTCGCGGACTGGATGGGGCCGGACGAGGATCGGTTGCAGCACGCCAACTTTCGCAATGCTGTTTGCCATATCGACAATGATGTCGCCATCGAAACGCTTGCGAGGATTGGTGATAGAGCGCTCGATCTTGTCCAGGGGCAGCAGCGCCTGGTGGGCAATATCCGGCGAATTGATGAGGGTTTGCATAGCGGTCTCCATTGAGGGTTAAAGCGAGGCGTGGTCGAGCGGGCTGCACTCGGCGGCGTAGAAAATCAGGAAGTGGAAATGCAGCCCGGGCAGGTTGGCCGGGGTATCCATGCGGATAATTGCGGCCTCGCCTCGGCTAACGTCCACCAGGGCAGCGGGGGCGAGTACGGCCTCGACTACGCCGCTGCGGCCTTGCATCGCCGGGATAGCGGCTGGCCGGGTGATGACTACGCGCTGGTTGGGGGCGAGTTTCATAACCCCGTTTCCCGCTGCCAGATAGCGTATCCCTCGGTGCGGCCGGCGAAGAAAGCATCAAACTCGGCAGTGCCAATCAGGTAAGGAACAACTATCCTTTTCTTGTTGATCCACCATTCGAGCGCTGCCCGGACTCCGGCTTTGTATGCTTGGCTCCGTGCGCCTCGTGGCGGGCTGAACGCCTCGGCCATGAGCTGGTCCACGGTTTTCATGGATGGCCCGCATTGGCGTGCAAGGTCCTTGCGTGATGAAGCACTTTGGTGCGATCCATCGCTCCCCAGTCGCTGCGGCGCATTGCCCCGACTAAATACCCCTCAAGCAGGGTTTCTTTCGTTGCGTCAATGCCGGTGAACATGCCGAGTTCGTTCAAAAACTTGATTTCGTTTTCCGTGGTGTGCGCCACGGGTGATGTTCCAGACATGCTGTCTCTCTCCTGATGCGTTTATTCGGGACCTCTGGCTCTCACCCCTGGCCGGACGAGGAAGGCGTACAAAATCGGCCGTAAGGAAATTCTTATCTTGGCCAGGGATGGAGTGAATATTAGCGATACGGTAATAGACTGTCAATACCGAATCGCTAATATTCTTGTTACAATGATCACAGCCGCTAATGTTGGCGTCAGCAGTTGCAAGCTAAATAGTTGACTACTCTTATAAAGTGTGTATAATTACACACATGAAGAGCAAAGACATAATCAAGAGATTGCAAAGCGAGGGCTGGAATTTGGATCGCGTCAAAGGATCGCACCATCAGTTCACGCATTTTGAAAAAGCGGGGTTGGTAACAGTGAAGCACCCCGATTCAGACATACCAATCGGAACTCTTCGCAGCATTTATCGGCAAGCAGGGTGGAAATGGAGGTAATAAATAATGGAGGTAATAAATGAAATTTATATTGGCACTACATACTGATGATGGTGTGAAGTACGGGGTGATCGTCCCTGATCTTCCGGGTTGTTTCTCTGCTGGGGATACCTTGGACGAGGCTTTGGACATGGCGAAAGAGGCCATTGATGCCCATTACGAGCTGATGGTGGAGAAAGGTATTGAAATACCTAAAGCAGGCACGTTAGCTGAGCATAAAGCCGATCCGGATCTCGCTGATGCCGTATGGGCTATCGTGGATGTGGATGTGGAAAAGTATTCCAAGGCTGTCAGGCTGAATATTTCTCTACCTGAAGGCCTGGTACGCAACATTGATGAGTATGCCAGCGCTCACCATATGACCAGGTCGGGGTTTCTCGCCAAAGCGGCGCAGGAGGCTATGAAGGAAGGATAAGGACGATAAAAAACCCGCCGAAGCGGGTTTGGAAAACGCCCAGTAATGGATCTATGGATTAATGCCGGCAGTCTTCAGCGAATTGTTTAGTTCGGACAAATTATTTGAGATTTTCTCAATCGCTAAATTGGTCTTGGAAACTTCCGCGTGCAACCGGGACACATCTGCGCGCGACTCGGACACGTCGCCGCCAATCTTAACTACTTCAGTTCTCAGCTGAAAAACATCATTTGTTAATGGGTGGATCTTGTTGTCCAGCCACACAAATAACCCGATCGTAAGCATAACAACGAACACGGTAATCGTGTTCCACGTGTTGCGAAAACCTCGAATATCCTTCTTGATATCCTCCAGGCTTGTATTAATATTACATACGTCTGATTCCAGTTTGGCTAATCTGGCTTCCATACCATCACCTTCAGGTTTGTTCGGGGCGTCCGGGGTACGATAAGTCCTGTTTGTATGTTCAGCTTCAATTACTGTTGATGCGCCTTTGGCCGGTACATCATTTGCGGTTATCGCTGCGCTCATATGGCCTCAACGGTTGATATATTAGAATCTTTATAAAGCAACAACCGTACCAACCCACAAGAGCGATTGAAGGATAAGGGAAATTAATTAATTCTAAGTGAGGATAGTAAGGCGAGTGTAAAACTATTCGACACTCTGGGATAGGCAAAGTTTATTAACCATGCCTCAGCGGATAATACAGAATTGGTGCAGACGTCTGCACTACTTAGTATTGTGGGCGTGGGATTGCAGACTCAGCGCATGCCCTTGTACCTGGCAAACCGAACGCCAGGCGGTTCGCAGCCTTGCTGATGCAGGGCGATTCCTGCCTGCCGGGCAGCTTCTACCAAAACGAATAACTCTTGCGCTTTGATCTTAAGCTCGGCGCGCTTCTCAACAGCACGAAGGTCTCGTGCTATCGCCTCAATAGCATTTAAGCAGGTGGTGAGTTTGTGCTGGGGTGAGTCGGACATGGCGTACAAAACCTACTCGTTTGCCTTGCGCATGAGCTGGTAGCTTAGGGACGCGAGCATGCCGGTGGTGAAGACAGGGTTTCGCTCTGCCTCGTCGGTTACAAAGGCGATGAAATGAGGTTCAGGCTTCAGGTACATCACCACTGCTGCCATACCTATGGAGTCGCCTTGCTGCGCATCCCCAGCTATCGTCAGAGCGGCCTCAGCTGTGTCATGCGATATCGGTCGCTGCATTAGTGTAAAAGGCGGCTTCACGTTTTCTTCCTCCTTCGATCCGTAGACATCTGTTTCTTTTGCGTGAAATTCGGTGCGCCGTACAGATGCCTGCGTTCCGGGTCAAAACCTAAATCGATTTTTCTTCGGGCCTCAGTTGCCAGGCGGCGCTCTGGTTGTGATTCTGCTTTGTTAGCGGGAATAACGGATGCGGTAAGTTCCGCATTCTTTAGAATCCATGCCCTCACTTCCGGAGGCAGATTCTTGAAGGCTTGCGCTTCTTGATCTAGCGATTCGTGATCCATCCATCCTACTTCTCTACCGAAAACAAGTTCCATCTCTCTTGCCTGCTTACTTCCAATCTCCTTTGGTTTTCCCGTTTTTGATTCAGGAGATTTGTTCTTTAGCTGGCTGAATTGACCGTAGGATTTTTTCATCCTTTCCGCGAAACGGGCGACATTTCCGGCCTCCTCTACAAGGATCAGGAAGTTCTCGTACCTAATTTCTTCAATAGTTTTCACGCACATATTAAATACCAGATCGCTAATAAAATGAATTCGCGAAACGCTATTGACAAGGTATTACCGAATCGCTAATATTTGCAGCCATGAATCTCGATAAATATCTATCACAAGACGGTTGCAGCGCTATAAAACTAGCGTTTGATTTAAGCGTCCCGCCGCCTCTCATCAGCCAGTGGCGAAGCGGAAAGCGCCAAGTTCCATTAGAGCGCTGTCCGGCCATCGAGCGCGCCACGAAAGGCGCCGTAACCTGCGAGGAACTCCGGCCGGACTTCGATTGGCAGTACCTCCGCACCCCCAGCCAAACAACCGCATGACTACGCCTGTCAACCGCAAGGAACATAAGGATATTCCGAAAAATATCCTGCTCACCTGGGACCTGCTCAAGTGGGTCGAGGCGAGGTCGGATGAGCTGGATGTGTCGCATAGCGCTTATGTCCGGAGTTTGATTGCAGCTGACCAGCAAAGGGTACAAAACGAATTGTTGCAAGCGGAGGCAGACTTAAACAGTCCTAATCCCGCACAGATCCTCAATAGTCTGGCCAGCCTATTGACAAAGCATCCGGAGCTTGTGCGGCTGCTGGAAAAGCTGTTAACGGGCCAGAAATAGCATGATGCGCTACCTCAGAGCAAATAAAAACGTCGTTACCAGGGAGAAAACGACATGAGCATTAGTGATGCAGCATATCGGATTGCGCACGGCTACCCTGGCGGCATCCCCGCCATGGCTGCACGCATGCGCATGTCAAAACACGTTTTACAGAACAAGGTTAATCCTAACTGTGAGACGCATCACCTCCATGCGGAGGAGCTCGCGGAGATGGCCGATCTGGCCAATTCGGACGAGGCCGCGCAAGCCTTTTGTGCCCGGCGAAATATGCTCGGGGTCCACGTGTCCTCGTTCGAGGGCGTTTCCGATGCCGCGCTGCTGGATCTGTTCTTGTCCCTGGAAAAAGAAAAGGGCGAGTGGGCCGTGTCAGTGCAGAAAGCGCTTGCCGATGGCGTGATCGACCCGCCGGAGTTCAAGCGCATCGAGCGTGAATTCCGGGAATATTGCGTCGCAGGCGCCGAAGTGATGAGCCGGTTGCAGTCCCTGGTGCAAGAGCGTCGCCGTACGCCTCGCGCATGACATTCCGGCCCATCCTCAAACCCAAGGTGCGCCAGCTTTATGCGCTGGCTCATGCAATCCGCAAACGTACGGATAAAAAAGCGGTAGTGAAAGCGTGGTTTGAGCGGGCCAAGGCCTTGCTGGACGCCGGCAGGAAGTAATGGCCACCATCGATTTCAAGCAGATTGCCGCCGCCGCACTGTCGCGCGCCAACGTGCTGGTGCCGCAATGGCTGCCAGGTGGCAAATACGAAGGGCATGAGTACAAGGTTTTAAACCCGCTTCGAGTGGATCGCAAGCCGGGATCGTTTTTGATCAATATCATTACCGGGCTATGGGGCGATTTCGCTGCCGGCGCCAAGGGCGGCGATCTGATCAGCTTGTATGCCTACCTTCACGGTCTTGACCAGGATGTGGCCGCGCGTGAGGTTGCCGCGATTTGCGGTATCGATATACCCGAAGACAAGCCCAAGCTGCGGCAAAAGCCTGATCTGAAAGTCGTAAAGACCCCGTGGAAACCTATTCTGCCAGCGCCAGCCGATGCTGGACTGCCGCCCGTTGCGCACTATGCCCGGGGCAAACCCCAAAAAGTATGGACGTATTACGACGCAAACAAGGCGATCAACGGGTTTGTTTACCGGTTTGAGACATCGGATGGCGGCAAGGAAACGCTGCCAGTCTGCTTTTGCGAGCATGCGGAAACCGGTAATCGTGAGTGGCGCTGGCTGTCGTTTCCCGAGCCGCGCCCTTTGTATGGCCTCGATCGCTTGGCCGCGCATCCGGATAAACCCGTTTTGCTGGTCGAAGGCGAGAAGTGCGCTGATGTAGCTATCGAGTTGCTGCCCGAGCTGGTGATCGTGAGCTGGCCTGGTGGCGGCAAGGCCGTAAGCAAGGCCGACTGGTTGCCGCTTTATGGCCGCAATGTTTTCGCTTGGGCCGACTGCGACGCGCAGCACGAAAAGCTGAGCAAGGAAGAAAAAGCCCTGGGTATTGATCCGCTCAGCAAGCCGCTTCTTGAAGAGAACGAACAGCCCGGCATGAAAGCCATGCTGGAGATCGGCGCGCTTCTGGTCGCGGCCGATGCAAAGACAAAGTTTCGCCTGGTCGATATCCCCCAGCCGGGCGAAAAGACAAGCGGATGGGACATTGCCGACGCAGTGGCTGAGGGCATGGATGCCGATGCGCTGAAAGCCTTCATTCGTAACCTGCGTAAGCCTTCTGCCGAAACGCCAAAAAGCAAATCTACGCAACAGCCGCCTGCCGGCAGGGGTTGGGAAGACTTGCTGCTTGAAAAGAAGGGCGAGCTGGTCGCGTGCCTGGCCAACGTTTTTGACATATTGCGCAATGATGATAATTGGCAGGGTGTGCTCGCCTATAACGAGTTTGCGTATCAGGTAGTAAAGCTCAAGCCGCCGCCCTATGACGGCGGCAAAATCGGTGAATGGGATGAGCAGGACGATGTGCAAACCGCGATGTGGATCACTCGCAAATACAGCTTTGCCCCATCTTCCGCGCTTACTGCATCTGCTGCGGAAGCAATCGCGAAATTTAACGGCTTCAATCCTGTTCAGGACTACATAAAGAGCCAAAAGCACGACGGCATAGAAAGGCTGGACAGTTGGCTTAGCGATTACATGGGCGTGCCGAAAACGCAATACACGATGCTGGTCGGACGTCGTTTCATGATCGGGATGATTGCCAGACCCATGGAGCCGGGCGTTAAGTTTGACTATTGCCTGGTGTTGGAAGGTAACCAGGGCCTGAAGAAGTCTTCCGCATTGCGAATTTTGGGTGGCGATCACTATGGTGATACGGATCTCGACTTGCAGAGTAAGGATTCAATGTCTGCACTTCGCGGCAAGTGGGTATATGAGATTTCAGAGCTGGGCTCTTTGGCACGATCTGAATCGTCGCGTCAGAAATCTTTCCTCTCCCGGCAGGTAGACGAGTTCCGCCCAACATACGGCCGGCGAGAAATCCGCTGCCCACGGCAAGGGGTTTTCACTGGCACCTGCAACGAGTGGGAATGGAATAAGGACCCGACCGGTGGGCGCCGATTTTGGCCGATCGAGTGCAAGTCGGAAGTAGATACCGAAGGGCTGGCGCAGGTGCGGGATCAGCTTATTGCCGAAGCATATATAGCCTGGCAGAAGGGCGAACGTTACTGGCCGACCACCGAAGAACAACGGGAGATATTCGACCCCGAGCAGCTTAAACGTACTGCCGCCGACACTTATGTGGACATGCTCCATAACTGGGTCGGAGAGCAATACAAGGATTTCTCATTGGCCGATGCGGCTATCGAGTGCCTTAAGTTGGATGCATCAAAACTCACCCGCGATGTGCAAACCCGAATTGGCCACGCTTTGCGCCAGCTCGGCTGCACTCGCATCGAAAAACGCACTCACGTTATCCGCTACTGGTACAAGCCCCCTGAAAAAAATGGGGCAAGCTCGACGTCCGGAAACGCAAATGGAGGGGGCAATGCATCGATTTCCTTCTGAGTTCAGCACAAAGGTTAGGAAGGTTAGGAACATGTTAGGAACCCTGAAACCCTTATGGGCGGGGCATCTTCCTAACCTTCCCTACCTTCCTTACCTTTTTCTCATGTGCACACATGCGCACACACACACGCGCACGCGCGTGTACGCGTGTGTACCTGTATCAATAATAGTTGGGAAGGTTAGGAAGGTTAGGAAGAATCAGCAGACATGCGGGGTTCAGCCTTCCCTACCTGTTCCCAACCTCAATATAGGTTAGGAACTATGAGCGAAACCAAACCAGTCACGGCGGCAGACGTAAGAGCGGCTTTCCCCCAATGCGTAAGGATTGCGGATGAATTCAGAGCGGCCTTCGGTCCCGAAATACGCCTGACCTTTGCAGAGGAGGGCGGCCAACGAATCGGCATTAAGGGCGGCGAACCATCCGATATCACGGTAACGGCAGCACAGATGATCATTGAAGTGCCGGAAGAGCCTAAGAAGCAGCCCAAGAAAGAGAAGGTGCGCTATGGATAGAAGCTATGCATTGCCTGCAAAGTATTACCGCGATCCGGCCAAGACGCTTGAATCCCTGCAACTTGACCGCCTGGGCTGCAAGCTGTGCACCAAGCATGCTCAGGTGCTGGGCCGGTCCATGTGCATGGATGAGCGCAATAACCTGCAAGCGGGCGTGCCAACCGTCGGGCACCGTTGCCGTTGGTTTGATGAGAGGAGGTGAGATGATCGAGGCGATAGTGATAAACAGGCTGATCGAGTGGGCAAAGTGGAAGATGAACACGGGCGTTGCGCTCGGGTATAAAAGCCAGGTGAGTTACGTGCGGCTATCCGGCGGCAACACTCTGACCTACGATACGGGTTATGACGCGGATTGCCTGCTCACTGATCGGGCCGTCAATCTTCTTCCGGAGGTCTATAAGCTGGTGATCAGGATGGAATACATAGACGCGATCCCCAGCGAGATACAACGGGTGCATTGCTATGGCAAGTCAAGGCGAACGTACAGGGATGATCGGACGGAAGCATACAAATTGCTCGGTAATTTGATTGATACCTTGATAGACGTAAGACAAAGGGAAACCGCGTGAATCAATATTATGTGTGTTGGTGGAGCAAGTACAGTTATGGCGTAGGTGTAGATGGTTTTGAAAGCGCTGTTATTATGGCGAACAGCGATATTGAAGCGAAAGGGAAAATAGAGAAAGAGCATAACTGCGTTGTCAATGGACTTATTGATGTCCGGATAGTTACCCATCCATTAAATAACGCTTGATTAGCCCGCCAGAATGCTATATAAAGCTGATATTGTGTGAGTAGTCCGTACAAGAAAAACAAACCATCATTCCGGCATGAACCGATTCTCTTTGGTAGCGATAGCGATCCTGTTAGCGGGTTGCGTTGGGCCTACCGTATATGGCAAAGCCGGCAACACTCCAGAGCAAGAGCGCAAAGACTTCGCTGAATGCAAGTTTGAATCGCTGAAGGCTACAGGCAGCGCTCCAGGTGGAACTATCACCAATGAGTACAACATGTCCAACACCATAGCCAACGACTTGGCTACCGGTATGCGCCAAGGCGAGATCATGCAAGCGTGTCTGGTGGCAAAAGGTTACTCGGCTCAATCTCGATGAGCCAGATAAAGAAGCTACCTCCCGCACCTAGGCGCCCAGACTTGAATAATCTGGATCTAACTGATGCGGAGCGAGACGATTTAAACAAGAAATTCTGTGAAGAGGCAGACGTGTTCCTGGCGTCGCTTCCAAGATTTATCAAAGAAGTAAACATGGTAGTTCACAGACTCGAATCATTTAAATAACCTTCCTCAACGATATCCAAGGCCCGCCTAATCAGTGGGCTTTTTTATTGCCTGTCATATGCCTGTATCTGCACCGAAACCATGCAGCTACCCTGGCTGTGGCGTGCTGGTACAGGGTGGCAGTCGATGCGCTTCACATAAACATGTTGAGCGTAAGCAAGCGGATGAGCGCCGCGGTTCTGCTGCCTCTCGCGGATACGGTTCGAAGTGGCAAAGAGCGAGAGAAGGTTTCCTACGCGAGAATCCACTTTGTGAGCATTGTATCGAAGTCGATAGAATCACAGCGTCGACCGTTGTCGATCATAAGGTCCCGCACAAAGGTGATCCGAAGCTGTTCTGGAACCGCCGTAACTGGCAGGCGCTATGCAAGCCGCACCATGATCACAAAACCGCAACGCAGGACGGCGGCTTCGGCCGGTGACCGGGGGGCGGGTCAAAAGTCTACAGCCTAACCGCTCCAGACCGTCTGCTTAATCGGATTTTTACGTGCGGGAGTTTCGGAGGGGGGGGTACCCCCCTGGCAGTGAGAGTGCAGACGTCTGCACAATAATAATTGATGAGGGCGCCAGGGAAACCAGGCGCCCTTTTGTATTTCAGGATCACAAATGGGACAACGCGGACCGAAACCATTGCCGGCGAATGTGCATTTGCTGCACGGTAACCCCAGCAAAAAATCCCTGGCCGAGCTCTATGACGGCATCCACCCGGAAGTCGTAATCCCGCGATGCCCGACTCACCTCCAGGCTGAGGCGCGGAAAGAGTATAAGCGGATCTCGGTCGAGCTGGAATCGCTGGGCCTGATCTCGCAGATTGACCGGGCCGCGCTGGCGGGATATTGCACCGCCTGGTCGGAATACGTTTTTTGCGAAAACAAAATCGCTGCGCTCAATGCTGAGGATCCTGCCGGCGAGAAAGGTTACGTGACAGTTACCCCATCCGGCTATCAGCAGATGTCGATCTGGGTAACCATCCGTAACCGAGCGCTTTACATGATGAAGAATTTCGGCGCGGAATTCGGCATGTCGCCGAGCGCGCGTTCGCGGGTGAGCCAAAGCGAGAACCGGCAGCAGCAGTTGTTTCCGGAGGCGGCCGGCAGTTCCTGGGAACAAATCTAATTGAGCTTCGCCGCGATAGCGACGCAATACGCGCAAGACGTTGTCGACGGGAAGATTTCGTCCTGCAAATGGCACCGCCTGGCGTGCCAGCGTCACCTGAATGACCTGGTGCGAAGCAAGACAACCGCTTGGCCGTATGTTTTTAACGCCTACCTGGTTGACGTAAACGGCAAGATGTTCCGCTCGGCCGAGCGCATCTGTCGCTTTGCGGAGTTGATGCCACATATCAAAGGCGACTGGGCTTCGCGTGGTGAACGCTTGAAGCTCAAGCCATGGGAAGTCTTTGTCCTGGCGTCGGTCTTTGGTTGGGTCGATCGTACAACGTTGCGCCGGCGGTTCCGCACGGCGGACCTGTTTGTGCCACGCAAGAACGCGAAATCAACACTCGCGGCAGTAATCGGCAATTACATGCTGGCCGTGGATGGCGAGTTTGGAGCCGAGGTATACAGCGGGGCGACGTCGCAAGACCAGGCTTTTGAGGTTTTCAAGCCAGCACAGTTGATGGCGCTGCGCACGGACGAATACCGGGCGAGGTATGGCGTGTCCGTGCATGCCTCCAACCTGGCGGTGATCGCGACGAACAGCAAGTTCGAGCCGGTGATTGGCAAGCCTGGTGATGGCGCATCGCCATCCTGCGCGATCGTAGATGAGTTCCACGAACACAAGACGCCGGAACTGTATGACACCATGCAGACCGGCATGGGTGCCCGCTCGCAACCGCTGATGCTGGTGATCACCACCAGCGGTTCGGATATCTCCGGACCGTGCTTCATGCACCAGGTCGAGCTGCAGAAGATCCTCGAGGGCGTTATCGAAAATGAGCGCCGCTTTGGGATCATATTCACGGTCGACGAAGGCGACGATTGGACTTCGGAAGACGCCCTGATAAAGGCTAATCCAAACTTTGGCATATCAGTCGACGCGGAATTCCTGAAAGCGCAGCAGCGGGATGCGATAACCGACCCGAGAAAACAGAACGTTTTCAAGACCAAGCATCTGAATATCTGGGTTGCCGCGGCTTCGCCCTGGATCAACTTATATAACCTGCAGCGCGCCGGCGATGTCGATCTGAAGGAAGAAGATTTCAGGCACGAAAGCTGTGTAGTCGGGCTGGATCTGGCGAGCAAAAACGATATCGCCTCAAAGGTGAAACTGTTCAAGCGCGCGATAAAGAACGTTGACCATTACTACGCCTTCTCTCGCAACTACATACCGCAGGCCCAGGTGGACAAGCCCGAAAACACGCACTACAGCGGGTGGGTACACCAGGGGCATCTGATCGCGACCGATGGAAACATGATTTCTTTGCGCCAAATTGAGGAAGAGATCGTGTCGGATTCCGACAACTTCCCGATCACCGAGATTGCCATGGACCCGGTCTATGGCCGTGAGATTGCACCGTCGCTCCAGGAACAAGGCTTCACTGTAGTGGATATTCCCCAGCGGGTAATGCACCTGACGGATGCGATGAAACTTATTGCCGCGCTCATCGATGCAGGCCGATTCCATCACGACGGTAATCCCGCGTTTGTGTGGATGATGAGCAACGTGGAAGTGAAGCCCGACCGTAACGAAAACATTTTTCCGCGCAAGCTGCGCGCTGAAAACAAGATCGATGCCGCAGTGGCGCTGATCAATGCGATGTGCCGCGCGATGGCTGGCCAAAAGAGCAATATCATCGACCAAGGATTCGTTGCCCTATGACCCAAAACTGGTACAACACCGAGCGCGTAGGTCAGCCTGGTAGCGTGGTCCTGACGAAATGGAAAGCGGAGCGTGAAGCGCAGCGGGTAAAAAATACTACGCAATACGTCACCAGTAGTAATCCGGCTGTCATCGAGTTGTTTGGCAACGTTCCTGCATCCTCCGGCTATGCGGTTACTGATGACACAGCCATGCGAGTCTCCGCCGTCGCGGCCTGCATTCAGCTCATCGGCGGGACTATCGCCAGCCTGCCATTGTCAGTATATGAACGCACGGTAGATGGTCGCAAGAAAATAGATTCTCCGTTGTGGTACCTGCTGAACGAGCAGCCTTGTGGCGCATGGACGGCTGCCAGCATGTTCGAGTGGTGGATTCGCTGCAACGCGCTGAGAGGTGATGCATTTGCACTCATCCAGCGTGATCGGTTTGGCGAAATTACTGGAATAGTCCCGGTTCATCCCGATCGCATGACTCCGATAACGGACGGCATTGGCGGCATTCTCTACCGTTATCAGCCGCGCACTGGCAACCCTCGCACCTACCAGGATAACGAGATCCTGCATATCCCTGGTTTCGGTTATGACGGCGACTCAGGCCGCAGCCTGTCGGTGATCAAACATGGCGCATTGCAGTCGATAGGCATTGCCCTGGCGGCCGATGATTTCAGTGGAAAGTTTTTTGCGAACGGCGGGAGCCCAAAGCATTTGATCAGAGCTGATGGCAAGCTCGAGGAAGACACCATCGAACGGCTGCGCACCGCTTATGCAGAGCGGTATACGGGGCCGGAGAATGTGGGCAAGCCGATGGTGCTGACACAAGGGTTAGACATCAAAGAGTTGAGCATGTCCGCAGTGGATGCGGAATTGCTCAACAGCCGTAAGTACCAGGTTATCGACATTGCCCGGGCGTTCGGCGTGCCGCCATTCATGATTGGCGCCAACGACACCACGACCAGCTGGGGCACGGGCATAGAGCAAATGACTCTCGGTTTTGTGAAGTTTACTCTGCAGACCTACCTGAACCGGATTGAGCAGGAAATAAACCGGAAGTTTTTTGCAACCGAGCAGTTCTTTGTCGAGTTCAACCTCGATGGATTGCTGCGCGGTGACTCCAAATCAGAGGGCGAGTATCTTCGCCAGGCACGCGGCGGCTCGCAGGGCCCGGGCTGGCTGAAGTTGGACGAAGTCCGGCGCATCAAGAACCTTCCACCGGTGGGACCGGAGAACGGCGGAGACGTTATTTACGAACCAAAAGGAAAAGACAATGCACAAGCGCCTGCTGCAACTACTGCGTGATAACGCCAAGCGGGAACAATCCCCGCTCAAGGTAGAAAATGCCGCGGAGTCCGCCACGATCTATCTTTATGACGTCATTGATCCCTATTTTGGCGTTGGCGCTCTTGATTTCAACAAGGAGCTGGCTGCGTTAAAGGGCAAGCCGGTTAATCTCAGGATCAACTCACCTGGCGGCGATGTGTTTGATGGTCGGGCGATGGCGACCGCCATAGCTCAGCATGGCGACGTCACGGCCTATATCGACGGCTGGGCGGCGAGCGCGGCGACATATGTTGCGATCGCAGCAAAAACCGTCAACATCGTGGAGGGTGGATTCTTCATGATTCATAACGCTTGGACACTGGGTTATGGCAACAAACATGACTTTCT
Organism: Nitrosospira sp. Nsp11; assembly: GCF_900142705.1. Classification (GTDB taxonomy): domain Bacteria; phylum Pseudomonadota; class Gammaproteobacteria; order Burkholderiales; family Nitrosomonadaceae; genus Nitrosospira. Next base: position 82,654 of record NZ_FRBV01000001.1, on the reverse strand, counting down.
CACGCTTGCCGATCTGTTGGAGAAACTGGACCAATCGATCATCAATGACTACGTGAAGAAAACGGGTAAAACCACGGATGAGATAGTGGAATGGATGGATGCCGAAACATGGTTCACGGCGAAAGAAGCCGCAGATCACGGCTTCGTTGATACGGTTTTCAACGGCGCGAAGGTCGAGAACAAATGGAACCTCTCCGCATATCAGAATGCACCCAAGCCAACGGAAAAGGTGGCGCCCGCCGATAGCGCCCTATGGATGCAACAACGCGAAAACGCCGAAAGACGCTTGCGCCTGCTAACGATCGACTGACGCGCTTGCGCAGACGAGCCAAGCCCACTTTGCAGTGGGCTTTTTTTTACCCTCAAAAAAGGAAATAACGATGAGCATTAAAGCACTGCGCGAGCAAAAACAAACACTCGCCAAGCAAGCGAAGCACCTTTTAGCCGAGGCTGGCGACAAGGTATGGACGAAAGAAGACAAGGCCAAGTTCGACGATATAGCCGATCAGATTGATTCTATCGAAGCGCAGCTGGAAACCATGCAGCGCCTGCTGGATGAAGATGTCGAGAAGAACTTTAAGGATGCACCCAAGACTGATCCAAAGGATAAGGCTGCAACCTTCGCTAAAAACGCCTATGTCAAAATGCTGCGGCATGGGGAAAAAGCGTTATCGCACGAAGAGCATACCTCTATCCTGAATACGATGAGCACCACGACTGCTTCTGAGGGCGGTTATACGGTGCAGTCAGAAATTGCGAAGGAATTGGTCGACAAGCTGAAGGGCTACAAGGGAGTCCGTGAAGTCGCGAGCCAGATCACAACCGGCACAGGGAATCCGCTGTCGTATCCCACCAGCGACGGCACAAGCGAAACAGGTGAATGGATTGCGGAAAACGTTACGGCGACAGATGCAGATGTAACTTTTGGCACTGTCGCCTTGAACGTTTTCAAGGCGGGTTCCAAAGTCATTACCATTCCCCTCGAACTGCTTCAGGACACGTCGATAGACATCGTCGGGCTGATCAACAACCGGATCCGCGATCGTATCGGCCGGGTCGCAAATACCGGTTTTACCACCGGTAGCGGGACCGGCCAGCCGAATGGAATCATCACGGCAGCCAGTGTCGGCAAGACCGGTACCACCGGACAAACATTGACGGTCACCTACGACGATTTGGTGGATCTGGTGGATAGTTTGGACTATGCGTATCACGACGGCACGCTGAAATTCATGATGTCACAGACCATGCGGAAAACGGTTCGTAAGATCAAGGATACCGTTGGTCGCCCTGTCTGGACGCCGTCTTACGATAAGGGCATTGCTGGCGGACTTGCCGACGAATTGCTCGGCTATGGGATGCAACTGAACAATGACGTAGCTGTTCCGGCGGCCAATGCCAAATCAATCGGATTCGGAGATTTCAGCAAGTACATGATCCGCGACGCGCTGATTTTAAGCCTGTTCCGTTTCACCGACAGCGTGTACACGAAGAAAGGCCAAGTCGGTTTCATGGCCTGGGCGCGCATGGGCGGGAACCTGGTGGATACCAATGCGGTGAAGCTGTACCAGCATTCGGCAACCTAAAATAACCAGATAAAACCCCGTGACACAGCCCCGGCAGGGGCTGCTGTCTTTAGAAGGATACGACCATGTCGAAAAAACAATCGCCGGTAGGGGAGATCAATCACGCGCCGATCTCAGGTCCCATCACGCCAGATCCCGCTACGCCAGGTCCCATCACGCCAGATCCCGCTACGCCAGATCCCGCTACGCCAGATCCCAACACGCCTGATCCCGAGCAACCGAAGCCTGAAAAAACACCGCTCCCGACCAAGGCCCGCGTGCTGATCGATGTAACGGTTGCCGGAAAGCTGCATTGCTCTGGCACGTTGCTGCAAGCAGATGCTGAGGTAATCGCCAGCCTTGGCGACCAGGTAGACACCCATCCAGAAGCTGTCGCTTACTGCGAGAAAACAAACAATGTCTAAATACGTCCACTCAACCGTCTTGGACGACGGCCTCAATGCAATTAGATCCGGCGCAATCCGCATGCTGCTGCTCAAGGCTTACACGCTGGGCGACAGTTACGCAACAGTAACCGGAAACTCGATCTGTGAAGTTACCATGGCTTCTGGCGACTATGCGCTGACCGGCGCCGATGGCGCGGCTCGTGTCTTGAGCGTGTCGGCCAAAAGCGGAGCGGCTTTCGCCAACTCGGGTGCAACGCCGGATCTGCATATTGCTTTTACCGATAGCGTCAGCAAGGTTTTGCTGGTAACGGATGAGACCAGCGACCAGGTGATTACCCTCGGCAATACCGTCAACTTCCCAAGCCTGACCTACACTAGCGGGCAACCGGCTTAATCATGATTACCCTGACGGCAGAGCAGAAAGACAGGCTCGACAACGAACTTGACACCGACCCGAAGGGGAAGGGTTACGCCGGGTTGAGGGTGAACCAACCGGGCCAGGTCGTTGACTTGCTCAATGCTAAAACCGAGTGGATGCACAAGATGCGCCTGGTTACAAACTTGACGCTTTCATCCGTGCTTGGTACTGACCTGGCGCGGATCATCCGTACCAAACTAAATGCGCTGGCGCCATCTGATATTGTCATCGCAGATTTTGTACAAGCGATGGGAGCGCAGCCAGGAGGCGACATCGGCGATCCGGAAACAATCAAGATGATCAATATCCTGACGGCGCAAGATGTCTTTACACCGGAAGAGGGCGCGGCGCTCAAAGCTTTGTCATGGCAACCGGCGTCAACGATGGAAGTTCTTGAACTGCCGCACGCAACAGAAGAAATGATAAGAGTTGAATAAATGCCAACATTCACGCAAACACAAGGGAGTCGCATCCCGGTCCTGGATCTAGGAACGCTGGCGAGCTCGACTTATATCACATCAGCGGCTATTGACCTCGGCGCAGCTATCCCGCTTGACGTTACCGTGGAATTGGAATGTGACCCGAACGGGCTCCCCGCGAGCAACAAGCAACTCATTTTGTTCGCGAAGCTGTCGCTGGACAATACCAATTTTGGCAGCGGGCCTGAAACCGGCCTAACGGCAACCGAGGAAGCAGACTTGCACTTTATCGGCGTCTTACCCTGCAATGACACAAATACGCACCGTAAGTTTTTCCGGTTGTCTGGTCTACCTGTAGCCCGCTCCCTAAAATTGGTGGTGAAAAATGATATGGGCGTGGCGCTGACATCCGGCAACGTTTACATGGCCAGCATAACTGGCTCATCGGCGTAGCAAATGGCTATCGGATTTGGGTCAACGCTAGGGGTTGGGGCGGGCGACCGTATCATTGGGCCTGCGGAAGGGATACCGACTAAGGTCAGTATCCATGTGTGGACTAACAGAAATGGAGATGGAGGGGGGGGGTTTGGTCGCGTGTTTGGGAGGGGGACTGGTGTATTTGACCTCTTCAACAATCATGGGCAAATAGCCAATACATATGGTTTTGGCACTGGCGCTCCTCTAACTTACTGGTCTTGGACGAGACCCCCGTTATCTACTTGGGCGCCTATCGGCATCTCTGTAGACACCTCTGTTGATATATCCGGTGGGCCTGCCGTCTACCAGAGTGGCACCAAGCTCACTAAGGACTCAGGTCTGTCTTTTACTACCTTTGGGGGCGGCTACGGCACGTCTGCCACCCCTTGGTGCGTTGGTAACAGACCGTCAGACAATGCTCGCGCATGGGATGGATCGCTGGCTGAGTTTGCGGTCTGGAATGTAATACTTACAGACGCCGAGTTCGCCGCACTACAGCGGGGCGCATCTCCTGAGCTTATAAGGCCGGACGCGCGTATCCATTACCTCCCAGCCGAGCGAGACGGCTGGCTGAATAAATCTGGAACACGCTGGACGGTTACCGGCACAAAATCACCGCTACCCCACCCGGCTGTAAGGCGGCCAGGATCGATTACAAGGCTATGGGCGGTCTCATCTGGCGGCGCAACTCACGATCTCACCGCTGCAAGCACAACTCAAGCGAACGTCGCTAGCACGAGCGCAACCGGTGCAATAACACAAACGCACATCGTAGCCGTGCAGACGTCTGCACAGCCGAATACGGCAACCGCTGGCGCAATCTCTCAGTCGCATTTGCTGGCGGGAGCGAGCAGCTCGCAGGCCAACACCGGCACAGCAGGCGCAGTATCGCAAACCCATGCGCTCAGCGCTGCCGGATCGGTACAAACCAACGTGGCAAGCACGGGCGCCATTGCGGTAGGGGAAACCCATGACCTTGCCGCTGCTGCCGCTACTCAGGCAAATATCGGCACGCCTGGGGCAATCTCCCAGGTGCACGCCTTGGTTGGCGTGGGCGGCACGCAAACGAACACAGGCGCGTCTGCTGCTGTATCGCAGGCGCATGTCCTGGGTGCTGCCGGATCCACGCAGGCTAATGCCGCGAGCGTTGGCGCTGTTACGGTAGGAGTTGTCCATGATCTCGCGGCCTCGCCATCGACTCAGACAAACGCCGGCGCAAGCGGCGCGGTCTCGCAAGCGCATATATTGGTTTGTCCGCCAAGCGTGCAAGACAACATCGCAGCGGCCAGCACCATCGTTCAAACCCACATCCTGATGGGTGCATCCAGCACTCAGCCGAATGCGGCCAGCACGGGCGCGATAGAGCAGCACAGCGGCATCCCGCCGGTTGATGGACCAGCCGGCAGTGGCCCACGGCTGAGAGTGCCGCATGGTCACCGGCCGGCAATGCGCAACACGTCACGTCCTCGTCAACTGAGGTAATCCATGTCTTTACGATTGATCACTGCTCCATCAGTCGAGCCGATTTCGCTCGTCGAGGCAAAGGCTCATTTGCGCTTTTCGGCATCGGATCAGGATGCACTGATCACGGCACTGATAGTGGAAGCGCGTGAGGTGGTAGAACACGAACTGGGCCGTGCCCTGGTCAGCCAAACGCTGGAAAAAACGCTCGATATGTTCCCGTTTGCCATCGAATTGCCGCATCCGCCGGTAAGCAGCATCACCAGCATCAAATATCTGGATGCTGATGGCGTCGAACAAACCCTCTCGTCATCGTCATACACGCTCGACAACGCCAGCGACAGTCGTTCCGCCTGGTTGACTCCGGCCTACGGATACGCTTGGCCAAGCACCTATGCCGAAATAAACGCGGTTAAGGTGCGCTACGTGGCGGGTTGGGCAAATGCCGCGGTCGTGCCCCAGTCAATCAAGCAGTGGATGCTGCTGAACATCGGCCATTGGTTCGAGAACCGCGAGGCATCGGGCGATAAGCGTGAGCCGATGCCGTTTATCAGCGGGCTGCTGGACCGGTACCGGATCTGGAGTCTGTAATGCCGGCACCTGGCGCAGGAAAACTCAAGCACATGGTCACTATCGAATCACTCACACAGACCCGCGACGCCGAGGGCGGCATGGTGGATACGTGGTCTCTGTTCGCCACCTCCTGGGCGGCGATAAAAAACCTCTCCGGCAATGAGCGCACGATCACCGCACAAGGCGGCAAGACGGCCGAGGCGCGCACCGAGTTCACCATTCGCTACCTGCCAGGCGTTACGGCAAAAATGCGCGTGGTCTACAACGGCAAAAGCTACGACATCGCGCATGTCAACGATTATGACGAGTCGCACCGATTCATCATTTTGACCTGTTCGACAGGCGTAAACCTTGGCCGCTAAGCTCGAGGGAGTCAGCGAGCTGACGGCCGCTTTCGCCGAGCTGAAAACCGACATCCAAGGGCAGGCTGCGAGACGCATTACTGCCGCTGGTGGATCAGTGCTGCGCAAGGAAGCCCGTGTCGTTGCCCAGAATCATGGTTTGAGAAAAACGGGCGCGCTGATAAACAACATTGTTATCAAGCGCGAACGCAACAAGCCGGACGGAACCGAGCAGTACAACCTGGGCGTGCGGCATGGCCGCGATCTGGGTAACGGCAAGAAGGTTATCAAGTACCTCGAACTCGGCAAGTCGGGCCGGGTGGTGACCAAGCGCGAGAATGACCCTTTTTACTGGAAATTCCTGCACTTCGGAACGCGGGATATTCAGGCAACGCGCTTCCTCGAAATTGCCCTTGAAAACAAAGCGCCCGCAGCAGTCACCGCTATGGCCGAGAAAGCCAAGAAAGAAGTTCTCAAGTTCAACAAATGACCATTCACGCGACTGTTACCGCCGCACTCTCTGCCGTGCTGGCGAACACCTGGGCGGTTGAACTGCCGGCCGATCCGACATGGCCAGCGCTCGTGTTTGATGTGGATAGCACGCCAGAAACCGGTTGGGTTCTGGGCGCAGGCTACGATCAGCATGTAGTTGCTGTGGTGATTCTCGCCCGGGAGCGCACGGAAATCGCGACTCTCAGGCCGCAGATCGAAGCCGCCCTGCAAGCGATACCCGGCTATATGGCAGACGAGGAACACGGCGATGCGGATTATGCTGACGATCCGAGCGTCTATGCGTATTTCATGAATTTCCGCATTCGCACCCCGCATTAAGGAATCCCCCCATGGCAAAAAAGAAATCAGACTCGAAAGAGCCTGTATCCGCCGCTGCGCCTGAAATAACCGCGCTCGACGCGATCAGGACCGACGAATACGCAGGGCAGGGCGGATCGTACCTATTCGACCCGGCTACCGGTAAACGCACTCCAATCACTTCTGAAGAGGAAATAAGCAATGTCTAAACTGATGCGCAATGTGCTGCTGCTGGCGAAGCTGGAAACCACGCCCGGCAACGACGCTGTTCCGACCGCACCGCTCAACGCCATGCTGGCGCGCGCAATCACGCCGCAGCCGGTGGTGGCCGAGTTTGCCGAGCGCACGAACATCCGCCCGTACTTTGGCACCGGCGGGCAGGTTGCCGTGTCGCAACATTCCGAGTGCGAGCTCGAGATCGAGTTGGCATCATCTGGCGCAGCCGGTACCGCCCCAGCGTGGGGGCCAGTGCTTCAGGCGTGCAGCTTTTCCGAGACCCTGACGGCATCGACCGATGTGAAGTATGCGCCGATCACCAACAATCCAAAGACAGTAACGCTGTATTACTACCTTGACGGTGTGCTGCACAAAATGACGGGTTGCCGGGGCAATGTCACCATCGAATTGAACGCGCGCGCCATCCCGGTTATGAAATTCAAGTTTACTGGGCTTTACACGCCTGCCACCGATACCCCGGTACCCACCGGGGCGGTCTATAGCGGTTTCAATGCGCCCCTCGCGGTAAACAAGGTAAACACACCGAGCATGACCTTGCACGGCATATCGGCTGCCATGCAAAGCCTGTCGATCGACATGGGCAACCAGATTGTCTACCGCAATCTGATCGGCAGCGAGTCCGTGATCATGACGAATCGCAAGCCGAGCGGCCAGACCTCGATAGAGATGGTGCCGGTTGCCAGTTACGCATGGCATGAGGCCGTGAGGCTGGGCACGCTAAACGCCTTCTCGGTTGTGCACGGGTCTGTGGCAGGCGCAATCATCCAGATCGACGCGCCCAAGGTTCAACTCATATCCCCGCAATACGCGGATTCCGACGGTGTTGCCATGATCAATCTCGGGCTGGATTTTCAGCCGAATACCGGCAATGACGAAATAGTTATCACAGTTAAATAAGGCAATCATGGCATTCAAAATCACGCAGAAACCCACTTTTACCGCTCGCGTAAAGGTTGAAACCCCGAACAACACCGGCGGCTTTGACCGCTCTGAGTTCATGGCCGAGTTCCACCGGGCAGGAATGGACGAGATTGAGGAGTTAAAAAAACTGCCGCAGAGGGAAGTACTGGAAAAGGTGCTTCTCGGCTGGTCTCAGCTCATCGATGAGGACAATCAGCCGGTGGAGTTCAGCGAAGAGCGTCGTCGAGCGCTTCTCAATATCCCGCCTGCACTGCTCGCCCTGGGCGCGGCATTCTGGGAATCACTCTTCAAGGCACGCGAAAAAAACTAGAAGCGGTTGCTCGCCATTGGGCGAGTGACCGCGGACCTGTAGCAGCAAGGATCGACGATGATGTAATCGCCGGAATGGTGGCCATGGGCGCGCCTCCGGAAGTGATCGAGGAAGCGCAGCGCAAGGCAAACCCGGAAGAAGAAGTTTGCTGGGTATATGAGGAGAACTGGAATTCAGTTCTCTTTTTTTTCGCCCTGGAAACGCAGTGGAATATCGGCGGCATGGGTGGATACATCGGCCTGAATTACACAGCGGTTGAATCGGCCATGCGGCTGAACGAGATCTCGCGGCAGGACCGAAAGGCGCTGTTCGCGGATGTCCGAATCATGGAATTGGCCGCACTCCCGGCACTAAACAAAAAAGAGAAGTGATATGGCTGCATTGGGCTCCCTGGTTGTAAAACTTGCGCTGGAATATGCCGAGTACACGAAAGGGCTCGACAAGAATTCTCAGGAGTCGCTCAAGTTTGCCAAGAATATCCAGGCCGGTTTCGACACCGCGGCCGGCTCCGTCGATGAATTCTTTGGAGGTATGGTCAAAGAGGCCTTGAAGGCCACGGCTGCATACCTAAGTGTACGCACCGTTATTGATGGGCTATCCAACTCCATTGATGTGTTGGGCAAACTGGATGACATGGCCCAGAAAACCGGCTCATCTATCGAAAACCTGTCGAAGATTCAGCAGGTGGCGGATGAGTTCGGCCATGATCTCGGGCAGATAGACTCGTCAATTTCCAAGCTCGCCAAAGGCATGGCGACGTTCGACGGCGAGACAAACCATACGGCAAGGGCATTAAAAGCGCTGGGCGTGGAATCGCGCGATGCGGCCGGCAATCTGCGCGACCCGTCTCAGGTGATGATCGAAATCGCCAAGAACCTGCAAGGCTTCCAGGACGGCGCAGCCAAGTCTGCGCTGGTCACAGACCTGTTCGGCAAATCCGGCGCGGAGTTGCTGCCGGTATTGAACGACATGGCGGATAACGTTGACCGCTTCACAGGTGTTTCAGCCGCAGCCGCCGCCCAGGCTGACCTGTTTTCAAACCAGATCGGCGCGATGCGTACTCGCGTTGATGATGCATTCATGAGCTTCACGACCGGCTTATTGCCTTCCCTGCTGCGAGTCACAGAATCGACCGGAGACGCGGGCGAGGGCATGGATTTCTTCAGCGATGCCGGTCGACGCGTGGGCTCCATGATCGAATGGCTGCTCGGGAAAGCCTCTGCCGCACAGATGATGTTCGGCAACCTGGGCGACCTGCTCGGCACGCGCGCCAGCCAGATGATGGCTTTTGTTAAGGGCGACTTCACGGCGATCAGCCAGCTTGAGAAGAATCTCGAGAACGAGATGGGCAAGCGCCTGGCTGAGCACCAGAACTACGTGGCGAAAATCACGAGCGGCAACAAGGAAATTGCTGAGTCGGCGGTCGAGGTTAAAAAGCAACTCAGTTATCAGACCGGTACCGAAGGGACGAACGAAGCCGCGAAGAAGGTCGATGCGCTAAACGACGCTTCCAGAAAATACATTGAAACGCTGAAGATAGAAACGCTAGGCGTTGGCGCCAGCACTATCCAGACCAAGATGCTCGCGGCTGCCAAGCAAGCCGCCATCACCCCATCGCAAGCCTTGCGCGTAGAGTTAATGGCGCAAGCGCAGGCCTGGGCGACCCTGACGCAATTCCAGGAAGACGCAAAGGAAGGATTCGCCACGCTGCAAGAGCGTGAAGATGACTTCTGGTCTGCGACAAATAGCATTACCGATTACGCCCGCGCCACCGATGACGCGAACGCTGCCGCGCAGTTCGAGATCGAACTGATGAGCAAGAGCGGGGTCGAGCGTGAAACGGCCATCGCCCAACGCAAGGCCGAGCTGGAGCTGAAGAAACAGATCCTCGCCATTACCGACCAGGTAAGCAATGCCGATGACAAGGCCGCGCTGATCGAGGAAGCCAACGCCATCGGTGAGCGTGCAATCGCCGCGGCAAAACTGCAAGCCCTGGCCAAATCCACGGGGGAAGAGTGGGCGCGCATGTGGGGATCGGTCGAGCAGACCGGCAAGATGGCTTTTACCCAACTGCTCGGCCACGGTGTCAGCTCATTCAAGGCCATTGGGCAGGCTATAAAGGCCTCGATCATCGACATGCTTTATCAGCTCACGGTGCGCAAGTGGATCATCAATATTGGTGCGTCCATAAGCGGATCGATGGCATCTGGTGCCGCATCAGCCGGAACAGGTGGTGTCGGCGGCATCGGCGGGATGCTCTCCGGGCTTGGTAGTATCTTCGGGATGGGCGGGGGCGGGGCTGGTGCGGCTGGCGGCGCTGCCAGTACAGCTTTTAGCGGAATAGGGGGAGCTGGCGGCGCGGCTGCCGGCATGGGCGCCATGAGCGGCATGATGGCTGCTGCCGGTCCGATTGCGGCTGTAGCAGCCCTTCACTTAGCAGTGGGCTCATTGGCAAGTTCTTTCGGAGCAGGCAAGAAGATTTTCGGAATCAAGGGCGATAGCTTCCTCACCACGATATTCCCGATCATCGGGGTATTGGCGGGGTTATTCGGTAAAGGCCCCAAGAAGTACGGTCCGCAACTGCTGAACGGCAATTTTACCGAAGACGGCTTCGCTGGCAATTTTCAGGCGGACTGGACGCGCAAGGTCGGTCTCTTCGGTGGCAAAAAACGCGGCACGACAGATTTTGCCATATCGGATGAACAGGTCGCCACGCTTGACGATACGATAACCGGCATTACCGAAACATTTAAAAATCTCATCAAATATACCGGTGACGCCGATAGGTCACTGACAGGCTGGTCGTTCGCCGTTCGCCGCGCAATAGAGACTGAGGAACAGCAGGCGCAGCTGACGGTTGATCTTGCCAACAGCATTGGCCAGAAGCTGATCCCAGAGCTAACCGCGCTTCAGCTTAAAGGCGAGTCGTTGATCGATACAGCGGCGCGCGCGCAAGCCGAGTTCGCGCTTATGGAGGCTGCGATTGACCTGACCGGCCAATCGTTCGGCAAGACTGGGCTGGCGTCTCTCGGTTTGCGGGACAGCCTTGTACAGCTACTCGGTGGGTTGCAGGGTGCGAGCGCAACGCTTCAGCCGGTCTTCGACAACTTCTACACCGACGCGGAACGGGTTGCGTCTACCGGGCGGCTCATGAATGCTGAGCTGGCGCGGCTAGGCATTACCACGATCCCTGCGACCCGTGAGCAATTCCGCGCACTGGTCGAAGCGCAGGATTTGAGTACGGACGCTGGGCAGGAGATGTTCGCGGCACTGATCCGCCTTGCGCCTGCATTTGCCACGGTGACCGACGCGATAGGGCAGGCGGCAATCGAAGCCGCGATTGAGGCAAAGCGCATTGCCGATTCCATTCAACTGCTCACTACCGATTCATTCGCGACGCTTTTTGATTACACAAAATACATCCGCCTAGCGGCCAATGCCGGGGTAACTGCCGCACAACCCGCCGGGCCGGTATTCCAGGCGCCCGCGCAGGTATTCCCCAGTTTCGCTGTCGGCACCAACTCATTGCCTGGTGACATGACGATAAACGCACACGCGGGCGAGCGCATCATCCCGGCAGCGGATAACCGCGAGCTGATGCGGCGCTTAAGCGAGCCGAACGAAGGCATTTCCGCGATGGCCGCCGAAATACGGCAACTGCGCGGCGAACTGAAGGCTGCGCATCTCGCCATTGCGCGCAACACATCCAGCACCGCGAAGATCCTCGACAGGTGGGAAGGCGGCGGCATGCCGGAAACGCGGACTATGCCGGAGCAGCGCACCGCATGAAGATAGTTCAGCCGATTATCATCAACGACGCTGCGCTGCTGTCGACGAACGTATCGGAGACGCTCTATCCGCCCTACGACGCCGGTTACAGTTTTGCTCTAGGGGCAAGGGCGCAGGTAGTCGGACCCGATCTGCACCAGGTCTATGAGTCCCTGGTGGATGGCAACCTGGGCAATACGCCAGCTACTTCGCCGGCGAAATGGGCTTATGTAAGCGTGACAAATCCGTGGCTGATGTTCGACCGGTCCGTTACCTCGCAAACCGTCCAGCAAGACAGCATCTCGGTGTCGATTCGCGCGGCTGGCCGCTGTTCCGCCCTTGCGTTGCTGAATGTTTCCGCGACTTCGGCGCGGGTAGTGATGACCGACGCCATCGAAGGCGAGGTTTACGACCGGACATTCAGTCTGGTTTCGGACTCAGGCATCGACAACTTGTATTCGTACTTTTTCGAGCCGATTGTACGCCTGCAAGACTTAATGGTACTCGATTTGCCGCTATACGCTTCATCGACTATTACTGTGACGCTGTCCGCGCCAGGCGAGGAAGTAAAGTGCGGCGCGCTGCTAATCGGGCCATCCACCAATGTGGGCGGGACCGAATACGGCGCCACCGTGGGCATACAAGATTTCTCGGTGAAACAGCAAGACGAGTGGGGCAACTACTCCATCGTCGAGCGGGCGTTTCGCAAGCGCGCATCGTTTCCCGTCATCGTTGACGCTGGCCGCGTGGACACTTTGCAATCCCTGCTCGCTGCCCTGCGCGCGACGCCGACCCTTTATATCGGCACGGACGAATATAAATCCACGGCGGTTTACGGGTTCTACAAGGATTTCACGGTGCAGATTGCTTACCCGACAGAATCAGTGCTCGAAGTCGAGATCGAGGGGCTGACCTGATGACGAACAGCTATTTTGAGGAAGATTATGCCGAAGATGATTATGTTGGGGCTGACATTATGGCGATAGACGCGCTTCCCCCGCCGCCACAGCGCAGCGATTCCAAGTCTGTTTTTATCGAGAAATCGGACGCTTGGATTGCCGCGATGAACAAATTCGCCCTGCAATGCGATGCGGTGGCCGTGGCGATGAGCAACAACGCGACCAACGCGACCAGCATTACGGTGCAAACCATCGGGGTCGGGGCAAAGACTTTTACCGTCGAGGCGAGCAAAAGCTACTTACCCGGCATGACAGTGCGCGCCGCCTCGACTGCGAGCCCTACGACATGGATGCAGGGCGATGTCACCGCGTACGATTTTTATACCGGCGCGCTTTCCATCGTGATGAATGCAGTGCAAGGTTCCGGCACCATAGACTCGTGGACGCTATCGCTCTCAGCGCCGGGCACATCCGGCGGGTCGCTCACGCAGGATTTTGACGTCAAGTCACTTAAGCATGCGATAGGTGGAAACATTGCATCGGCGTCGACCATAGACTTGTCGGCTGCGACAGGCAATCTCGCTCACGTGACAGGCAATAACCCGATCTCGGCCGCGACAATGACCGCCGGTAAGGACGTGTGGGTAATCTTCGACGGTACGCCCACGCTCAACTATCACGCGACAAATCATAAGCTCAATAGCGGCGGACTCAACGCGCTAATAAGCGCCGGGGATGCCGCTCTATACACTTTCGACGGCACGACAGTAAGAGTATTTATCGTTAAAGCAAGCGGTAATTCTGTAGTTGCGGTGGCGCCACCTCTTCCCGCGCCTGTAGGGTCCGGATTGGTCCACTTTGGTTCGACCGCCCCCACAAACTACCTCACTGTCCCGACAACCCCGACCAACCTCAACCGTACAACCTACTCCGCGCTCTTTGCAGCCATCGGCACAACCTGGGGGGCGGGCGATGGCACAACGACATTCGGGATGCCATGGCTTGCTGCCGACTACGCCATGGTGCAAGCCAGCTCGAATGTTGGCTCAACGACAACCGGCGAGGTGAAGTCTCATTCCCACAACACGCAAGCAGACTCAGCGGGTACCGGGGGAAACTCTCCGACCGGCCCTGTCGGATCTACCAATATGACCAAGCCGACCACATCGACTGGCGGGGCAGCAAACCTTGCAGCCGGCACGCGCGTGCTGCTGTGCGTTAAATACCAATAAGAGGCAGCGATGAAAAAAACAGTTTATCTTTATGATCCGGTAACGCTTGCGCCAACGATGGCCTATGACGCGCAGGAAAGCCCGCTCGAGCCGGGTACTTTCATCACGCCGATCCATCACGTCGATACACCCCCGCCCGCGGCCGGGAGTAACCAATCCATCTTTTTCGATGGGGTGGATGGTTGGATCCTAAAAGACAAGCCGGTCCCGACCGAAGCGGAAAAACTGGAATCCCAAGTGGCGAGCTATCGCCTTGCGGTGCGGCAGCATATGAGCGCAGTTGCCCAGGCCGCGCCAGAACATTTCAATTCAATCAGCGAGGCTAAAAGTTTCGCCGGCATCGATAACCCTTATCGCGCAGTATCGGAAGCATTTGTCATCTGGGCAGCGCAAGTGCAGACGTCTGCAAACACCACCCTGGATGCCGTACTCGCCGGCACCGAACCGCTGCCGGCACTTGCCGACCTGATCACATCCCTGCCTGTTTTCGTACACCCGTAATCCCGGAGTCCCCCATGGCGGCAACCCCTATACCACTTACCCTGCGCGGGCCAAAAGGCTCCCGGTTGACCAACACCGAGCTCGACACGAACTTTGGGAACCTTTCCCGCGCCGTGCAAGCCGTAGAGACGGCAACGCCGCCGCTGTTCAAGCGCAATTACTGGAAAAAATTGGCGACGGTGCTGGATAACATGAGCGCTGCCACGACGAACTGGACCTTGTTCAGCGGCACGGTAACGCTGGCCAATTCCGCGAGCAACGTGTTGACGCAACTGGGGCATTCCAACTCGCTGAAAATCGACGTAGGGACCAGTTTTGCGAGGATTCAGCGCACCATTCCGGCGACCGTGCTGACCGGCACGGTTGATATATGGGTCTACATCAGCTCGGACCCTCCGGCAACGGCTTCCGTCAATGTGATGTACTCCAAGGATGGTTTTGTCACGTATATGGAGACCCCTTTCACCACGGCGCAATACCTGCGCAGTGGGTGGAATCGATTGTCAGTCAATGTCGCGGAAGACGGAAGCACTTGGTCCAACGGAGTAGCGCCAGCTGCGACCGGCAGCACGTCTTTTGCCGCTGCAATGACCGGAATTCGTTTAAATTTCGGGAACTTCGAACAGGCCAGCCCGACCACGGGGCTGCCTGTCTCCTTGTATCTGGGAGGCATCTTCCATGGTGGCCAAGGGCAGGCCAATGTCTTGCTGAACTGGGATGATGCTTATGCCTCGCAGTGGGATATTTTCAACATTTTCCGAGCACGAGAGTTGACCGGCAGTCTCTCCGTGATCCCCAGCGCCGTAGGTGGCGGGGGGCTTACGCTAGCACAGTTGCGCACGATTTATGATTGGGGATGGGATGTTGTTAACCACACTCTGCACGGCACAGCCGGCAACATCGCCAGCGACTCTGACTCGGTGGTGCGCACCAAGATCGGCGGTTGCCGGGATTGGATGCTTACTAACGGGTTTAGCCGGACCGCGAATGTGCTGGTGTGGCCGGAGAATGCCTATAACGACCGCGTGACCGCGATCGCCCGGGAATACGGCATCACGATCGCTCGCGGCAATAAAAACCGTATTACGCGCACTCACAGCGGCATCGACAATCCGGCGCGTCTTGGCAGTACCGATCTCGGCGGAAAGACTCTTGCTCAGGCCAAGAAGCTGCTTGATGCAGCAGAGCTATATAGCGGCACACAAATTATTAGCGGCCACAGCATGTCCGGCAGCGCTGCATCTCCAGCCGCTGGCGGCACGCCGCCGGCGAACGGCTTGGATTGGTATTACAACGACTACATCGCGCTCGCGGACGACATCGCAGCCCGCGTCACTGCCGGCACGCTGAGCTGCATAAATTACAGCCAGTTGATGGCTAACTGCCGAATATGACTTGGCAAGACAAAGACTGGCTCGATCAGCCAGCGCACTTCGCAGTTGGTTTGATCGCGACTTACATAATCGGGCAATGCCTCATGCCGATAGAGGCCGTTGTGATCGTAATGGCCGGCGCGTTTGTGCGTGAACTGATGCAGCACGAGTGGGAGTGTACGAGGGTGGGGTGGCTGGATCTGTCATTTTTTGCAATCGGGACCGCGGAAGCGGTCTTTTTCATTTAAGGGGCTCAAAAATGGATGTACTACAAGAAGCAAAGGACAAGGCAAAGCAAGTCAGGGACGCGGCGCTCACCGAGAACGATAAGTTCGAGGCTGCCATCGATCCATGGCTGGTCACCTGGGCAAAGCAGCGGTACTCGGGCTGGCTTGCTTGCGGCTTCGGCGTGGGGCTGCTGCTGATCGGTTTTATCGCTGGCCAGCTTTTCTAGGGTGAATGAAGGTGACGTGCGACGAAGAAAAACCCCGCCGGAAAGGCCCGTCAAATTTCAGTTTATCTATTGGCGGGCTCATCGGCATAGCTGGCCTCCTGGGGTCTGGCATAGCTACCTATAGCTCCGTGCAGAACGACATTGCCGCATTGAAGCGTGGAGAGGTATATCAGGAGCGCACAAATGATCGCTTAACCGCTGAGATTAAGTCAGTACGGCTCGAGCAACGGGAAACGATGAAGGAGTTTAACGAAAAGCTCGACAGGGTAATCGAGCAGTGGCCACACGGAAGGAGACGGTAATGCGGCATATATTATTGATCATTGTGATGGCCTTAATGGTGGCGTGTGGGGTTCCTCCTATTGGCCAAAAAACAGAGACCCCCATTCCTGTTTCACCCGTGATTGAGATCCATGCGCCCCGCACCGAGCATTTTAAAGAGGCCGCAGGGGAGCCAAAGGTTACGGTTAGGCCCAAAGTGCCGGAAGCTCTGGCAGTCTCGCCATGCGTCGGCATTGATACCGGCGACATAAAAGAGACGATCAAAAGCAAGCTCGACTGCATCTCGGAACACAACAAATGAAACTGGCAGAGAGATTGGAGCAAAAATAATGACGCTGATACCAAACGCCGACCAGATACTCGATAAGGCATGGAGCGTAAAGCTGGCCTACCTTGCCGCCGGTCTGGTTGCGCTGGCGCAGGTGATTGGCTATGTGCCGCCTGGGCTGGTGGGGGCTACGCCGGAATTACTGGCCGCGATAGTCACCGCAATGAATGGCGTTGCAGGCGCCATCACGGCGATCATTCCTCGCGTGAGGGTAATCGACCAGGGACTGGGGGTGATAGATGAGTAAGCTCCCGACAAAAGCCCGCCTATCAATCGCAGCGATCGGCATCTCGGGGCTCATGCTGATGGGCAACGCTATCAAAGAGCACTACGTGGACGAGGCCATGATCCCCGTTCCAGGAGACCGGTACACGTATGGTTTCGGCAGCACATGGAAGGAAGATGGTACGGCTGTAAAGAAGGGGGACAAAACCGATCCTGTGAGGGCGCTGATTCAGCTTCATGACCAACTCGACAAGGACTATGCAAAGCCCGTCCAGAAGTGCATCAACGTGCCCACAACGATCAACGAGGCTGGCTCAATGTATCACGCTGCACGAAACAAAGGGGCTGGTGCCTTTTGTCGGGAGCGTGCGCCCATCTGGAACCAGGCTAAGACCGAGGAAGATTACAAGGCAGCATGCGAATCCTTCGTGGGGTGGCGTGAGACAGTGAAAGGCCGTTCGTGTCGGGATCGGAAAAACAACTGCTACGGGCTGGTGAATCTGGGTAAATACCTTCGCGATTTGTGCCTCACGCCTGACGGCGATCCGTTACCCAAGGCGCCATGAGCCTACCCGACAATTTCGTAATCGTTGACGGCTTGCTCACAGTCGAGGCGATTCTGCAGCCGTCCTGGTTGATTCGTCGCCGGGTAGACGAGAACTCTATGACCAGCCCTTTCGTTTGGGTTGCGACCATAGCGCAAGCGGAAATCGGATACGAGATAAAAGGGTACCTCGCAAAAGATGAATATCCTATGGTATTGAGCGAACGTCGGGCAATGAAACGTATCGTTAGCCAACTCGGATTCTCATCTGGCGGCTACGGACGAGCCGACAAAAATGGGGCTGAACGGGTATCGCATGCGTTCGAGCAAGGCGGCAAAATTGCACAAAAATCGGGCGATTGAGAAGCCCTACAATCGATTATTTTCAGGTAGGTAGGGGGTAAGTACAGCTATGATTCCATGGGGATTAATACTGAAAGTACTGGCGTTGATCGGAATGGCCGCTGCCGTTGTCGGCGGCGTTTGGTACGGCGTCCACGCCATCCATGAAGACGGCCGCAAGGTCGAGCGAGCTGACTGGCTGGGGAAAGAAAACAAGGAACTGGCCGATAAGCAACTGCTGCTCGATGCCGCGGCCGCCGACAACCTGGCGCTGATTGAACAAAATGTAAAACTTAACGATGAGGTAGCTACCCATGCCGCAAAAGAAACTCAGAAGATCTATGATACTGATGCTGCTATGCGCCGCGATCCTGACGGCCTGCGAATCCCAGCCGAAACGTGTCGAGCTGTCGAACTGCCCGCCGCCGCTGATAGTGCCGCAGTCGATAACGGATCCGGACGATTTAGTTGGGTACGACTTCCAGGCCGAACTGAAAACGATCTTTACGACTACGCGCTTAAAGCTAATCGCACCCGCGTCAAGCGGGACGAGTGCAGAGAGTGGGCGTTAGGAGTTCAGGAAGTGGGAAGGATGGAAACAAGGGCCTCTCAATAATGGCATGGATAATCCGTGACGTGCTCATCTGCTAATTATGTACCGGAATCATCAAGTTTGAGCGGGGGGGAGGCAATAAAGTGGAAAGGGTTTCTGCTTGCAAGCTCTTTATCGCTTTCAGCATCTGGTTGATTAAGCTCATGGCCGCTCCAAACAATTGCTGTGCTTCAAGGATATCAACATTGGTCTCTGGATGTGTTTGCGGATTTCGATATTCCGTTCGAATGTGATCTAAAAATACTGTAATTTTCTCATCTGCACCTGCATCTTTCAAAGCTCTGATATAAGCTGCCCAATTTTTATTATTCGCTTCCCAAGGCTTCTTAGTCAGTTGATGGAAGTAGCTGAGCATAACTCCTTCAACTGCACGCCAGAGGTGGAATACGCATGCAGTGGCTAACTCGTAAGCAAGGCATCGTCCGGCCTCCCGAAGATCGATGCAGGCTTGATGGGGCAGAACATCTCTGACTTCAGCTGGAAAGTAGTTCTCTGCATTATTGATTAGGTCATCAGTATTATAAATACCCTTTTGGGAAACGAGATAAGCAGCGATCCCAGGCATATCATTTCCAAGCACAGATTCAAGATCGTTGAGTGATCTTTTAATTAATTCAGCGTTATAACCGATGTCTTGTTTTTCTTCTTCGTCAAATAATTTTTCTAAATTCTGTGGCATCACTTTATTGATGTGCTCAAGTAACTTCGTCGCTGCTCGGCGTGCTGTGCCTAGTAAAGGAGATCCCTCCTTCAGCATCGCCACCAGCGCTTCGCGCGCGCTCCACAGGTTAAAAAGCTGAGGCTGAATAGGCATGTCAACTTTTAGCGTGGACATAGGATAAAGTGCCTTGCTAAATGTGTATATATCGTGAAGATTCAGTTTTTTCATAATTAGACCTTTTGCTCTTCATCACTTGTGTTTCTCGGCCTGGTGCAGATTGTTTGTGGTATGACGCTTTTAGACAAAAGGAAGGCAACAGCAAGGCATATTGTAGAGCTTCTTCGCACCCAGCATCAAAGGTACTTTAGAAATAAGAAGGGCGGCCAAATGATGCGTCAACATCACCTGGCCACCTTAACCCACAGAACATACCTGTGAGCCAAAGCCAAGGCCCTCCTGCTACGTACGCAGCGCGAGGGAGCTTAGCACAACATTCTCGCCATTTCGAGAGAGGCTCATATGTCAGCACCAATTATCCCGTGGCTTGGCGGCAAGCGTCGCTTAGCTGATCGCCTTATTCCCCTCTTTCCCCCGCATGAATGCTACGTGGAAGTATTTTGTGGCGGGGCGGCGCTCTATTTCCTCCGGCCAACGCCGGCGCCAGTCGAAATCATCAATGACATTAATGGCGACCTGGTTTCGCTCTACCGCGTGGTGCAACATCACTTGGTGGAATTCGTCCGGCAGTTCCAATGGTCTCTAACCAGCCGGCAGCTCTTTGAATGGCTGAAAATGACTCGAGTCGAATCGCTCACCGACATTCAGCGAGCAGCCCGCTTTTATTATCTGCAGCAGCATGCCTTCGGCGGAATGGTCCACGGACAGAACTTCGGAACTGCGACCACAGCGCCAGCTATCAACCTCTGCCGGATCGAGGAAAGTTTGTCGGCGGCGCATATGCGCTTGGCCAGCACTACGATAGAAAATTTGCCATGGGGTAAATGCATCGATCGCTATGATCGGCCGCACTCTTTTTTTTACCTGGACCCGCCCTATTGGCAGACCGAGGGTTACGGCGTGCCGTTTGAATTTGAACAGTACGAATACATGGCCGATCGGCTAAGGTCGATGAAGGGAAAAGCAATGGTAAGCATCAACGATCATCCGGAGATCCGGAAAGTATTTGCGGGGCTGCCAATGCTGGAACTGACTATTCAATATGCGGTGCGCGGGGCTCATGAACGTAAAGCCAGCGGTGAACTGGTCATAACAAACTTTGATACTGCTGGTGGCGGGCTCTTCGGTAGCGAATAAATCAAATGGACTGTGACATATACGTGAAACGGTTAGGTATCCTTTCTTCTGGAGTTTGGGCCCATTAATTTGGGAGTAAGAGTAGGAGGGAAGGACCGTTTTATGGCGAAGTAGGAGGCAGCCATTTGAGTATAAGTTTCAAGCAATATCGTTGGGATTTTTCTGTACTATAGACTTTCTGTGGATTGATACAAATCAATGACTTAGGAGAGAACTATTCATTAAGCTATAGTACAGTTCTTGTTAGATAACCAATTGATTTATATCGATAAATAGAAGAATGGAATATCTGGCTACGAACCAAGGGGTCGTGGGTTCGAATCCTGCCGGGCGCGCCATAAAATCAATGGGTTAGAGCTACACTGCTCTAATCCATTTTTTTTGTATTTCCCTGGGTAAACTTATGGGTAAACGAAGAAATCGCTGGATTAGCATTTTGACTATAGTTTAAGGATTGTTAACTTCACAGGTCCTTGATTCGAGCTCAGGTCGAGATCCTTTTGCGCGCTTCGATCCTTACCATAGCTTCAGCATCCCATCTTTCCAAAGCTGTTCATCTGCCCCGATAGCCTCTCTCTTACCCAGCGCCGCTTCGCGCAGATCTTTTTGATTGCGTCTGCCCCGCACCGTTCTTCTTCCGTCAACAGCTGTGTCAATAATCCAGGTCAATAATTATATCCAGTTCGTCAGTCTGTTTTTTTTCATCCTTGCCATCCCACGCGTAGCAAACCTTCACGGCAATATCCAGAAGCCCAATGTTATTCACTCTTTATCCCCGCTACCGCGCCCAACAGTCCTTGGCAGAGTTGCGTATAGTTTTATTCCATTAAGAACTCGATGGCAGAAGGCTCGGCGTAGCTCTATAGAGCTATATGCTTGAACCAGAAGGGCTATTTCAATTTTTCTATTATAGAGCAGAATTATTGCAACTGATCCGAGGGAATCAGGAACGTGCCCTGGGTTCGCCCAGAATGGTGATCGTCTTAATTCTTTATGGAGAAGCAAATGAACATACGAACAAAATCAGTTATCGCCGCCCTAATCTTTGGTGGATCGATTTCCACCGCCTCCGCCTCTGCTGTCATAACTGACATCACTGCGAGCGGATCCGGCTTGGGCTCCTTTTCCGTCCTTGCCAGTTCCACCGATGACAGAGGCCTCGATCTTTCCAAAGTATTTGACAGCGTCAACCCGATTACGTTGACTTTCACCGTTGCTCACTCTGTTGGCAATGGCGGTTCTTATAACATTATCGAGTCGATCGCCAACAATACGTCAACTGCTTTTAGCGACTTTCACCTCAGTATTGCGGAACCCACGAATGTCCCAGGCAACGGCGTCGTTTTCACCAACTTCAACTCATCAACCCTGGATGGTTTCACGCTCGACTCGCCTTCCATGAATCAGCCTTCTCCCTTCAATGCGAGTGGACCACGCGACCTTAACTTTACCGGAACCCTGGCGGCAGGAGAGACAGCGAACGCGGGTTTCAACCTGAAACCGTTCGACCCGGGCACTGGCAACTCTTACACCTTTACCATTACCCAAACGCCGACGGTTAGCCCGGTTCCTGAACCGGAAACCTATGCCATGCTGCTTGCAGGGCTTGGGCTAATGGGTGCCATGGTACGACGCAGAAACATGAACCGCGACGTTTAATTGATATCGCCGCTGTCGTTGAGCTCCCGGCACTGGTTCGCCGTGCATGGATTGATGAAACTCAAGATATAACCCTGCACTTTGTTAAATAGTAGCATCAGACCCGCTTCGGCGGGTTTGATGCTTTCAAGTCGGCCTTCGAGCTACTGAATTGCCCTTCTGGCAGCACGATCGTCTGGCAGGCTGTCGGACTTGAAGAATCGCAGCGAAAAAGGAACTGGATAAGGGCAGATTTTGAGGATTTTGAAGGCTAATAGTTATTCCATTGGCCAAATCCATGTTCGGGCGCAATACCCGTAGAACAGTAATCCCATCTTTCCGAGGAAGGTAGAAAGCAATATGGGAAGCGACGGTAAAGAAGCGCACTTCCGGCGCTTATTCGTCCCGCTTAAGTCCGACGCGCGGCGACACGCTCAGTTTTCTCTGAGCAAGCTCGAGTTCTTCCCGATAACAATGCCTGAGCAATACCGTAGGCCTGTTTCGCTTCGTATAGCGGCCAATCTCTCTTAAATCTTCAACGGGTTTTACGGTTAACTCAAAGTGGGGCATTAATCCACAAGCTCTCTATCGAGAGCCGCAAAGACCTGCTCGCTTGATATGACGGCTTCCTCGTTGCGCCTTATCGAGCAGAGCGCCGAAATTGGTTTTTGCATAGGCAGCCGCGATCGTGGCCAACGCAATTCTCCTTCTAATTCTATCTGTCGTTTCAAAGTGATGTTGGGGCTAAAAAGCCAAAATTCGGGACCGAATACCCATATCTGTACTTTAGTCCAATAGTTATCCGGCAGGAGCTCTGTATGATGAACACTTGTCTGCTGATTTGATAACCCACGGAAGAATAAAATGAACAAATTGGTTAGTGTCACTGCTGTTTTCGGGATTCTTTTGATAGCCATATCGCCTGCTCGGGCGATACCCATCTATACGATAGCTGATTTCTCCGGCGGGGTTTCAACTGTAACCGGTTTAGGTAATAGCCTGGGTTTCCAACAAACCAGCACATGCAGCGGTTGTGCGGCAGGCAGTGTGGGTGGTCACGTATTGTTCGATAAAAACCTCATACCAGCAAGCGGCACTGGTATCGTTAATATTGCGCTTGCATCGATCACCGGTGCCTCGAACTACGATATTTTCAACATTGTATTGGGAAGCAAACCGCTGGGATTTGAATTTGGCGATATGAATGTAACAGGCAGTCCATCCATACAGTTTAAGGATGGGGTATTCAATGGTTTTTCCCTCGTGGAAGACTTTGTCGTCAACGGGAAAACCTATGAATTCAGCATGCAAGGTTCAGCTTGGACCATAAACTGGTTAAAAAGTATTTCCTCTTCAAGCCTCGTTGCCTTGGGATATGTAACGATTGGAGACGCTGGACTAATCAACCAGGCATCTTTCTTTCCACCCTTACCGGAGTTGCCCGCTACGGCTGTGCCCGAGCCTGCTACCTTCGCGCTCTTTGGCATTGGTTTATTGGGTATCGTAATGACTCGCCGGCGGATAGCGAGGCGATGAACGTTCCCGCAGCATATCCGATCATTTTCCCAAAACGAATATATGATCCTGGACAGGAAGAACGAAATTTTGGTTTCGCCGAAGCATGGCCGGTGGCAATCGAGGAATAAAACGAGGAGGATCAGGAAAAGGGCAACAGAACTGGGAATGGGAATATTTAAATATCAATGGCTTATATATGTATCATCCGAAAATCCATAGCATACTTGCTATTATATAAGTTATTGATATATAATATCATTATATAAGAGCCAAGTTGGGTGCGAACCAAGGCGTACTTGAGTTTGAACCTTAAAAGCCATAACAAGGGGTTAGGCAATTTGCCTAATCCCTGATTTTTTTGAGCTAGCGGCGGGTCAGCCTCAGCGCGACACTTCAATAACCTTCATATTTAACCATGCCTACATCCATTTATTGCTACCACTGCCACATTCCCCATGACCGCAGCGAAATGCGATTGGTCGTTACGAAGACGGGCAAGCGATGGCGCTGCGAGCGCAGCATCAAGAGCGCCCAGGCAGACAGAAAAACGCGCGATGCGTTCGGGCGGCAGATTTCGGCCCTTAATAAGGCGGACGCGCAGGCGAGAATCAGGATGACGTTGAAAGAATGAACAACTCAACAATTACAGCTTTAGCTTTAGCTAGTGGTTGTTGAGTCAATATAGATAATTGAAAGGCAGGGGACGCCTGCCGGCTATAAATCAGGGATCGCAGGTTCAAATCTGTCGGGTCGTCATATCAAAAAGGTCAGGCAAAATGCCTGACCTTTTTTTCTCTCAATTGCCTGAATTAGCGCGGATGAGTATGGGTTTATGGTCGTACCCGACTCATGCAGACTCTTTCTTGACTAAAGTAAGGTTGGTATCTGCTATCAGGCCTCCAAGAAAGCACTGGAAGTTCATATCTTCTCTCAGCACGGCACGGACATCGATTATGAGGCGTAAACGTCCGCTTTCCAGCCTCAGTAGCTTCAGATAACTGGGAAAAACATGATGTGCCGGTACAGCAATTCCATTGCCCGCGCTTTCTGCCGGATAACTCACCCATTCGGGCACCAAGCCGGACTGACGTATGGTCACTTCGGATTCTTCAAATACATAGGCCGTGATGCCGATGGCGGCACTCGTCCAGTAACTGATCGGTATAAGCGGTTGCGCTGCCTGAAGGGATTTTGCGGCTTGCAGCGATTCACGCTTGGGTTTAGCTTTCATAAGGCTCCTCTGTAAGCAGGGTTAAAACTGCTCTCCCGCCGCAGATCGGGCGGAATGACTAGGATCAGGTCCTGGTTTCTGTATAAGGCAGACGAACTGTCCAAGTGCCGAGCAAGTGAAGCTGTGCGGGAGAGATATGCTTATTCTACGGGTTTTAAGATGCGTTGCCCATTGGACCAAAGTACACCTCACGCTATCGCATGACGCAAGCCCAAGATAGATTATTCAGGTTCGGATGAGCGTATCCCGATCGTTGGGCTGTCCATATAACTTGAAGTCTCTCCTGCACGCTTCCCGACAGGAGCAAGCGCATTAACCACAGCCAATGGCAGGGGTAGCAATTGTTCACATGACGCCGACGCGATCAATTCGGCGGAAAGTCCCGCGCTTATCAAGCCGCGCGTCCCATGGCCCAGGCTGGTATATAGCCCAGGCAATAGTTTTCCCACCAGCGGCATTGCGCCGGGGAGAGATGCTCTTACCGATGCACGGCCGTCCAGTTGCGCAATATCCAACGAATCCATATTCATCGATCTGCCTAATACTGCGGATATTTCTGCCAGTCGAGATAAATTTTTAGCATGGTCCGCTATGCGCAAATCAACTGCTTCATCATTAAAGCTATGCGTCGCACCCATCATATGTACGCCGCCAATTGAGGGGAGAAGATAGCCGCTGGTGCAAACGATGGTTCGCAGATTACGGCTATGGGATGTTGCGGGCAACGCAGTGATTTGCCCCCGTACCGGCGTCAGCGGCAAGCTTGCCAACGGGACAAACGATTTTACCTCATATCCAGTGCAAACAACCACTAGCTGAGCCTCATAGCTCCAGGCCTGTTCACGCTGGTTTTTCCCCTCGACACGCCAGCCAGCATCAACTGCTGTCAATGATTCGACACGATGGCAGGTAAACTGCGCAATGGCTGGACTTGACGCCAATGCCGCGCACATCCGCGGCGGAACCAGCCAGCCTCCGGCTGGAAACCACAAGCCCCCATATGCCACTTCCATGCCTGCCAGCACGGATGCTTCAGCCGCATCTACGCGCCGCAATACATGTGGCGGCCAATCGAGTGCCGCAAGTTTGTCGATACGTTTCGCTTCTTCCGCTGAAAATGCCAGTTGCAGCTCTCCGCATTCGGCCCGGACGATGCCATCTATGGGCAGCTTTTCATCGAGCAGGGCAAGAGCGTGTCCATAGGATGCCAGAACAAAGCGTTGCAGTGAACTCATGCCTGCGGCCAGACGGGTGTGCAGTATGCCGCTGGGGTTGCCCGATGCCCCTGTGGCCAGCGCAGGCGATCGCTCGATCAGCTTGACGGAGACACCGCGCATCGCCAGCGCTGAAGCAGCGGCACAACCGGCCATACCTCCGCCGATGACGACGGCTGTTGCCGGAATGGATCGAGCAGGGGGTGACCCAGGAAGGCGGCCCTGCAGCATTTCACGTTTTAGCCCGAAACCGGGCGATTTGCTTACCTGGAACCCGGCTTGCTCCAAACCGCGCCGTACATGACCGGCGCAGGTATAGGTGGCAAACGTCGCGCCCGGCCGGGAGGCCTGCACGATACCTTCGAACACCTGCTGAGTCCACATTTCGGGATTACAGGCAGGTGAAAAGCCATCCAGAAACCATGCATCGATACCGCCGCAAATTTCAGGCAGTGCCCTGGCCACATCGTCTACTACCAGCGTGAGGCGTAACCGGCCTTCGCCGAAGCTCCATCGGTTCCAGCCAGGTACGCGGCGCTTCCAGCGTTTGATGAGTTCTTTGGCATAGTCTTGCAACGCTGGCCATTGCGCCAGCGCGGCGCTCAGCTCCGGTTCCGTAAGTGGATATTTTTCGACGCTAAAAAAATCCAGGCTACATCTGGAGGGGAATGGGACAACTTCATCAAATAGCTTCCATGTACATAAAAAGCTCAATCCCGTGCCGAACCCCATCTCGCCGACGGCAAATCCATCTCCGCTTGACAATGATGCAAGACGCTCAGCCAGGCCGTTGCCTTCCAGGAAAACATGGCGTTTTTCCGCCATACCGGAATTTCTTGAGAAATAGACGTCGCCGAAGCGGGAAGAAAACGGTTGGCCATTCTGCCAATCGAGCATCACCGGAAGGGGTTTAATATGCGGTCAAGCAGCGAGCTTGAACGGGGCGCGCTGAAGGGAATGATTAGCTGGGTTCAACATAATTCGGACCAGGTCAATTATTACATCAACGGATGGCGTAACGGAAACACTCAAAATATAAGGACCAGACGATACGTGGGCACTTACATACCAGCCTCGGCAATCACTCGATGTTATTTATCTGCCTATGCAATTTGACCGTCTCCGCAGTTTTTTTACGCATTCGAAGGTTAAGAAATTCCACGCCGACCGAAAATGCCATCGCAAAATAAATATAGCCCTTAGGGATATGGACATCGAAACCTTCGACGATGAGCGTCATTCCTACGAGTATCAGGAACGAAAGAGCAAGAATCTTGATGGTTGGGTGATCCTCCACAAAATCACCGATGGGCTTCGCCGCCATCAACATTACCAGCACTGCCATAATGATGGCAATGGCCATCAACGTGATATGTTCCACCAGCCCGACAGCGGTTATGACTGAGTCCAGCGAAAATACGATGTCCAGGATAGCAATCTGTATCAGTACCATGCCCATACTGGTAACGGCGATATTTTTGGCATTATCCCCCGCACCCTCGAGGCTGTTATGAATTTCATGGGTTGCTTTGAACAGCAGGAACATCCCGCCCCCGATCAGCACTACATCCCGGCCGGACACTGAATTGCCGAATACGGTAAACCACGGTTCGGTCAAACCCATTACCCAGGTAATGGAGAACAGTAAACCAAGGCGGGTAAGCATGGCCAGGCCGAGCCCCATTCTTCTTGCGAGATTACGCTGAGCTTCTGGAAGACGACCGACAAGAATCGAAATGAAAATAATGTTGTCGATGCCTAACACAATTTCCAGCGCCGTTAAAGTCAACAATGCTACCCAGGATTCCGGACTGGTCACCCACTCAAACATCGATTTCTCTCATGGTCATGGTTAATGCTGGCCTTGATTGGGCGCACCATTTAGCTGCCCCGTTTTACTGGGTGTCATCATGAAGTTCATCGGTGGTTTATTACGCTGATTTTGCCGGTCGCGGTCGCTATGGTGGGAGCGCTATTACAGCGCTAGCCGGAACCAGCCAAAAAAACGACGCTTATATTATCATGCCCAAGCTCACCGCGAACCAGCAATGGGGGTCCGTCCAGGTATGTTCCACCTCGAAGCCGCCGCGCTGGAGCAGGTCTTTCAGGCGCTCAACCGTATATTTATAGCTGTTTTCCGTGTGGATGCGCTCCCCTTGGTAGAACTGCAACGTGGTATCCAGCGCGTCGACTCTGACTGATTGGGGGCGCATGCTTTCCAGGTGCAATTCCATGCGGGACGCCTTGTGGTTCCAAAAAGACACATGGTTAAAAGAATCCGGTTCGAATTGACCGCCAAGTTCGCGGTTGATTCTCACGAGAAGATTCTTGTTGAACGAAGCAGTTATTCCAGCGCTGTCATTATACGCCGCGTGCATGACATTCGCGTCCTTGACGAGATCTACCCCAAGCAGTAGCTGATCCCCGCTTGATAAGTGCTGTGCTACATTTCGGAGCAGCGCAATGGCTTCGCCATGTTCCAGATTGCCGATACTCGAGCCGATATACAAGACCAGACGCGGCGAGGGCTGTAGTTTCAGAAACCCGAGGTCTTCGAAATCTCCAATTTGGGGATGCACATTCACTGCGCCCATTTCTCTTTCCACTTCATCTTTGGCCAACTGCAGGGCTGCGTCGGATACATCGAGTGGAAAGTAATTCACGCTGCATTGCTGTCGTAACAGTGAACGCAACAAAATACGCGTTTTGGTCGCGGTCCCTGCGCCGAGTTCGCTGACGGAGACGTCCGGGCCGAGCCGGCCGCATATGTCGTCGGCATGGGTCATCAATATGGAGGCTTCCGTTCGCGTGGGGTAATACTCAGGCAAACAGGTAATTTTTTCGAATAGGGCTGAGCCCTCGGCATCGTAGAGCAGCTTAGGCGGCAGGCTCTTAGGCATACGTGTAAGGCCCAGAAGCACGTCCCCTGCTATTACCGGAGCCGGACTGGGCATGGAGGTGGGGGTCGAGATTCGATTCCTATGCTCAGGCGTGATCATGTGCCCGCTCCAACATCAGTAAACCGGATACGCGGAGAAATGCCAGGGAACCTGGATGAGTGCGAACTAAACCCATAGAACGCCGTTAAAATAAATGCGCTAAAGTCAGGCAGGGACTGGATCGGTTCATTTATGGTAAGCATTCCGGCAATCCTCAAGGTCTGATTGTGCGTCGCGTTATACCGCCCGCGACGCGTGAGCGAGAACGAAGAGCTGGTGTGTCTTTTGTATTGGCTAAAAGTTCCGAGCATGGGCTATCTCGTCTTTTTGAAGTCATTATCGGCATGGTTTGAAAACCGCTACAACAAAAAAACCGATGTGCTATTCCCTTATCGTTTGTTTATGAAGGATAGCGTTCGCGAATTTTTCATAAAAATTTGCTGCCCATACAAATTCTCATCGGTTCTTGTTAACTCTGCTGTGCATTTTCTATAAACACCCGTATGCATTCTGTGCGCTGCCAGACATAGAGGGGCGATCGCTGGCGGAAGCACTGATCGCAGCTGATGAATATTTATGGATGTGCCAGAAAAGATTGTCTTTGTACGTTACCGCACTGACCTGTTTTAGGAGTTCAAGCATCCTGTACCCGTCTGAGTCGCTTTTGAAGCTAACCGAAGCGGCCAGGGATGAAATCAGGGAAGTTCTCAGTAAGAAGCAAAATGAAACCGGAACCTTGAAATTAAACCACTTTTCAGGAGATAACCATGAGTTATGAAGATCGTGATACCTACGGCATGTACAAAAGCTATGACAAAAGCTATAGCGGAAACGAGGGTCCCGGACCCCGCTTGATGGGTGCCGACACGCTCATTGGAGAGGACGTTTACAATCAGAAAGACGAGGACCTCGGCGACATCAAGGAAATCATGCTGGATATGAACAATGGCAAAATCGCTTACGCGGTACTGTCCTTTGGCGGGTTTCTGGGTATGGGCGACAAGCTTTTTGCTGTGCCCTGGAGTGCGCTGAAGCTGGATACGGAGAACAAGCGCTTCATACTCAATGTGGATAAGAAACGCCTAGACTCCGCTCCCGGATTCGATAAGGACAACTGGCCCGATATGGCGGATCCGAGCTGGCAGAATACAATTAACTCCTACTACGGAACAAAATCATACACTGACACAAGCTACGCGGACACAAAATCCACCAAGGATTACACCACGTCAGCCCATAAAAACAACGAAAGAATAATACCTGTGGCGCCGAGCGGCACTGATCACGTAAAAAACGAGACCGATGGTGACTATACGCATAAATAAGATGCAAAGCCGAATGCGGCCGGATAGGTCGCGCGGCTTGATCCTTTGAGTTGAAGTCAAAGAGGCAAGTTTATCTTGCCTCTTTTTGTTTTATATTGCTCGACTTTCCACCAATCCGGTAATAGACGAAGAACATCAGGCCGTGTAAACCTGTCGTCAATAAGGTAAATGATGCCTTGATCCAGGTGGGTGCGAATCACACGTCCCGCAGCTTGCACCACCTTCTGTATACCTGGAAAGAGGTAAGTATAATCTTGGCCGGCGCCAAAGATTGCACTCATGCGCTGCTTTATCTGCTCGTTGACCGGATTGACCTGCGGTAGGCCCAGTGTAGCGATAAAGGCACCTGTGAGGCGCTTGCCGGGGAGATCGATGCCTTCGGCAAAAGACCCGCCCAGTACGGCAAATCCTATACCTTGCCCCGTAAGGGTGAAACGTGCGAGAAATTGATCCTGTTCAGCTTCTTCCATCCTGCGCGTTTGCTCCCAGACGGGGATGTCAGGATACCTTGTTTTTAATGAGAGAGCTATCTTTTGCAAATACTCGAAGCTGCTGAAGAATGCCAGATAGTTGCCGGGTTTTGTCTTGTATTGCCTGGATATCAAATCAACGATAGGCGAAACGGAATCGTCGCGATGTTGATAGCGGGTAGAAATGTCGCTGACGATCTGAACCGTGAGCTGCTCGGCGGTGAAGGGCGACTGCACGTCGATCCACGCAGCGTTTTCAGGCAAGCCCAGTGTGTCGCTATAGAAATGCCGTGGGGTCAACGTGGCGGAGAATAACGCGGTGGACTGTGCGGCTGCAAACCGCTGTGCCAAAAAAACCGCCGGGATGATGTTCCTGAGACAGAGCAGTCCGTTAGCCCGAGTATTTCTTGAAACGCTTTTTTCACGATTCCCTGTAATCCTCGCTACCTTTGTGACATCCTTTGTGATATCGAATAACGAGTGCCCGTCAAATAGCTCACTTACCCGAGAGAAGTGCAACGCATCGAAGTAGAAGCGTTGCAGTTTTCCTTCCCCATCAATGCCTGTTGGGTTTTCAGCCAGATAATCCGTGATCGTGGTAATGGCCTGCTCCAATGCGGTTATGAATTTATCCGGCAAGGCAGCGTGGACCTGATAATCGTGTACCTGATTCTTGTGCAATTCATTCCAGCAGCGATTGAGCCTATCCAGGACCTTCTTGAGTGCTAACGGTGCGAAGCGCCGCGCGATTCTGAAGCTGGCCTGATCCAGCTCTGCCGTATACATCTTGCGGGCGCGCTCGAGCAGGTTATGCGCTTCGTCCACCAATACGGTGATACGCCACTGGTTGGTAGTCGCTAAGCCGTACAGCATGGCGCTCAGGTCGAAGTAGTGATTATAGTCGCCCACGATCACGTCGCACCAATGGATCAGATCCTGGCTGAGATAATAAGGACAAACCTGGTGCTCGCGGGCAATGGCACGCAGCGCACTCCTGTCCAGCACGGCCATGCCCTCAGTGCCGGTTGCCAAAGCGGCATTTCGTGCTTGTGGCAGGCGGTCGTAAAACCCGCTGGCAAGCGGGCATGATTCCCCGTGACATGCCTTGTCGGGATGTTCGCATGCCTTCTCCCGTGCGATGAGTTCGAGCGTCCTCAGCGGTAACGCCTGCTCGTTATTTTTTATGAGCGTGAGTGCATCGAGCGCAAGTTGGCGGCCGGACGTTTTAGCGGTCAGGTAAAAAACTTTGTCCAGGTTCTGTTCCGGGCAGGCTTTCAGAAGGGGGAATATCGTTCCGATTGTCTTGCCTATGCCGGTCGGCGCCTGGGCAATGAGGCAACGGCCATGAAGGGTTGCTTTGTACACAGCCTCAGCCAATTGGCGCTGGCCCTGTCGAAAGGATGAATGCGGAAAGCGCAGGGATGTCAACGCCCGGTCACGTGAGGCGCGGTGAGCCAGTTCCTGCTCAGCCCAACCGAGAAAGCAGCCGCATTTGTCTTCGAAGTACTGCTTGAGTGAACCGGCATCGTATGTTTCACTCAACAGCGTTTCTTTCCTGCTGATGATATCAAAGTACACCAGCGCCAGGCGAATGCTTGAAAAGCCCAGCTTCTGGCAGAGCAGCCATCCGTAAATTTTGACCTGTGCCCAGTGCAACTGCCGATGATTGTCGGGCATGGTGCTGAGGTCACCCCGGAAAGTTTTGATTTCTTCAAGCTGGTTCTGAGCCGGGTCAAAACCGTCGGCCCGTCCTCGAACGAGTAGATGCCGGAATCCACCGGACAGGCTCACTTCTGTCTGATAATGCGGTGGTCGTCGCGATGTGACTATCCCATGCCCGGCGATGCCCTCCTGCGCTGAAGGTGCGGGGGTAAAGCGCAGGTCGAGGTCACCTTGTTTAGCAGTAAATTCGCACAACGCACGCACCGACACCGCGTATTTCGTGGGATGCGACCGGTCAAGGTCGAGCTCATAGGCGACCTCTGAGGTAACCTCAATGCCCAATTTATCCGTGGAATCAGCCTTCCCTGCAGTTGAATGCGCAATTAAATGGTTATTCACTGTCTCGCTGTGTCTGGTGGAGATACCCTGCTGCTATAAAAACCTGATATAGCTCCAAATGCTTCATCTTCAGCTACTTCAGTTCCATCATTAATAAATTCGAACGCCATTATATATGGGTAAAAATTCTCATAGTTACCAGATCACCTGGGTCCTGGCGTGTAGTATGTTGCCCGTTATAGGCTGTTAAACTCTGCCAGATGCAACCGATCCCTTACTGGCGCCTTTCCGGCTTTTATTTCTTCCATTTCGCTTTCATCGGCGCTTTTGCTCCTTACTGGAGCCTCTATCTGAAGTCCCTTTCGTTCGGGGCCTTTCAGATTGGCGTGCTCATGTCCCTGTTGCATGTGACACGTATTTTTGCTCCGGCCGCCTGGGGGTGGCTTGCCGATTACACCGGCAAGCGGTTGCTGATTGTACGATCCGCCGCAATTATCGGATTGATAAGTTATTGCGCGGTTTTTTTTGGCCAATCGTTTACATGGCTATTCGTAACCATGGCCCTGATGAGTTT
Organism: Nitrosospira sp. Nsp11; assembly: GCF_900142705.1. Classification (GTDB taxonomy): domain Bacteria; phylum Pseudomonadota; class Gammaproteobacteria; order Burkholderiales; family Nitrosomonadaceae; genus Nitrosospira. The sequence continues at coordinate 49,269 of NZ_FRBV01000001.1, read as the reverse complement.
CTTCTGGAGCGCATCTTTGCCTTTGATTGAGGCAACCACGCTTTCTTATCTTGGTGAGAGCACCGCAAAATACGGGCGTATTCGAGTATGGGGTTCAATAGGATTTATTTTCGCGGTGACAAGCGTCGGCTATCTGCTTGATTCAACCGATATTGCCTCGCTGTTGTGGGCTGTGCTTGGATTCAAACTGGGCATCGTCATCTTTTCGCGCCAGATTCCAGAGGGCGAGATAGTGGTCCATGCTGCCGATAGTCAGTCCATTCGGCAAATATTCAAGCGTCCGGAAGTGCTGGCGTTTTTCGCTGCCTGTTTGTTAATGGCGCTTGCCCACGGTCCCTATTACACTTTCTATTCTATTTATCTCGTAGAGCACGGTTATAGCAAGAGCATGGTCGGTTGGCTATGGGCTATCGGCGTAATTTGTGAAATAGGCATTTTTTTCCTGATGCCCCAGTTGATGCATCGTTTCCGCCTCAAGCAGATCATGGTTTTCAGCCTGAGCTGCGCGATAGTGCGTTTTTTGATGATCGGTTGGGGAGTGGACTGGCCGGTCATCATATTATTGGCGCAACTACTTCACGCTGCGACCTACGGTGCTCATCACGCTACGGCCATGATGTTGGTGCACCGATTCTTTCGCGGGCGTCATCAGGGCAAGGGACAGGCGCTCTACACCAGCCTTACATTCGGTATCGGCGGCACTATTGGCGGGATATTCAGCGGCTATGCCTGGGAATCGCTCGGGCCGGGCCTTACATTTACCGTGAGCGCGGTTGCTGTTTTGCTTGGGTTAACATTGGTGATGTGGAAGATGGACATTGAGCGGTAACGGAAAACGAGGTGCTACGCTCATGTCACTGTTTCTTGCGGTCCCGTTATGGGATAATTTCAAATTCCATCGGAATCGAGGTTCGATTAAATTCGAATTCTGAGAAATGCATACGTTATACGACAAACTCTGGCAAAGCCATGTGGTACATGAGGAATCCAATAAACCGGATGGCATGACGCTGCTCTATATTGACCGCCACCTTGTGCACGAAGTCACCAGCCCCCAGGCATTCGAAGGGTTGAAGCTGGCTGGACGCAAGCCGTGGCGGCTGGATTCGATCCTGGCTGTAGCCGATCATAACGTGCCCACCACCCGGCGTGACTACGGCATCAGCGACCCGATATCGCGTCTCCAGGTAGAGACCCTTGACCAGAATTGCGAGGAACTGGGCATCACCGAATTCAGGATGAATGATCTGCGCCAGGGTATTGTTCACGTAATAGGCCCGGAGCAGGGCGCCACGTTGCCCGGCATGACAGTAGTATGCGGTGATTCGCATACCAGTACGCATGGTGCGTTTGCCTGTCTTGCTTTTGGTATCGGCACTTCGGAGGTGGAGCATGTGCTCGCGACACAGTGTCTGCTTTTGAAAAAAGCAAAAACGATGCGGGTAGCGATCGAGGGCCACCTTGGTCATGGCATCACCGCCAAGGATATCGCACTCGCCCTTATTGGTGAGATCGGTACAGCGGGCGGCACTGGCTATGCCATTGAATTCGCCGGCAGCGCCATACGCGAGCTTTCCATGGAGGCAAGGATGACGCTTTGTAACATGGCCATCGAGGCGGGCGCGCGGGCAGGCATGGTAGGGGTGGACGATACTACTGTCGACTATCTCAGGGGACGCCCTTTTGCACCAAAAGGTGATCTGTGGGACAAAGCGGTAGTTTACTGGCGCACGCTGAAAAGCGACGAGGGTGCAAGCTTCGACAAGACGATATCGCTGGATGCGGCACAGATCAAACCCCAGATAACCTGGGGAACGTCTCCCGAAATGGTGGCGGCAATCGACGGAAAGGTGCCTGATCCGTCGCAAATTACCGATATCGTGAAGCGCCATGACATGGAGCGCGCTTTGAAGTATATGGGGCTTGCTCCTAACACCCCGATCAGTGAAATTCGCCCGGACAAGATTTTCATTGGTTCCTGTACTAACGCGCGCATAGAAGACTTGCGGATCGCCGCGAAAGTAGTCAAAGGCAGGCATATTGCCTCGAACATCAAGCTTGCGATGGTTGTGCCGGGTTCCGGTCTAGTCAAACATCAGGCGGAGCAGGAGGGACTCGACAAGATATTTCGCGAGGCAGGATTTGAATGGCGTGAGCCGGGCTGCTCTATGTGTCTGGCGATGAATGATGACCGACTGGAATCGGGGGAACGCTGTGCTTCTACTTCCAACCGTAACTTCGAAGGCAGGCAGGGGCCGGGGGGACGCACTCATCTCGTAAGCCCGGGGATGGCCGCGGCGGCAGCGGTAGCGGGACATTTTGTGGATGTACGGGAAATATATTAAAATTTGAAGGCAACAAAAGTGAGTTCTGTTTTTTTACTATAAAAAGGGGTTTGTAATGAGAATGCTAACGGTAATGGTTTCCTTGATCGCTGTTTTTGGTTTGTCCGCCTGTCATACCATGCAAGGCCTGGGCAAGGATGTTCAGAGCGGCGGGGAAGCGTTGGAAAAACAGGCAAAATAAAATAAGTATTAGATAAAATCAGATAGTGAAAAAATTTGATTTCTGCGACGGATTGATGGCGCCGCTTGATCGCGCTAATGTCGATACCGACGCCATCATTCCCAAGCAATTTCTGAAATCCATCAAACGGTCTGGTTTCGGGCAGAACCTGTTTGACGAGTGGCGTTATCTGGATCACGGCGAACCGGGCATGGATGCCGCCCGGCGCAAGCCCAACCCGGATTTCATACTCAATCTGGCGCGTTACCAGGGTGCGCAAATACTGCTTGCGCGCTCAAATTTCGGCTGTGGTTCGAGCCGCGAACACGCGCCTTGGGCGCTTCAGGATTATGGCTTTCAGGTAGTCATCGCGCCCAGTTTCGCTGATATTTTTTTCAACAACTGTTTCAAGATCGGCCTGCTTCCCATTGTGCTGGATGTGGCTGACGTGGATCAGTTATTCACGGAGGTGGAGGCCACTGCGGGCTATCGGTTGCTGGTCGACTTGCAGGATCAATCGGTAACGACGCCCAGCGGTAAGTCTTTCTCTTTCGATATCGATCCCTTCCGTAAACATACTTTATTGAACGGCCTGGATGAAATTGGCCTGACTTTGCAACATATGGATAAGATCAAGGCCTTTGAAGAGAAGCATCGGGCTGCGCAGCCCTGGTTGTTTACATGATTTTTCTTCCGGTTTAAAACCAAGGATTTTATGAAAATTGCAATCCTGGCCGGAGACGGTATCGGCCCGGAAATTGTCGCCCAGGCTGTGCGAGTGCTGGAAGCATTAAGAAGCGACGGGTTAAAGTTTGAGCTGGAGCCGGGCTTGCTGGGTGGTTGTGCCGTAGAAGCGGTTGGTGAGCCATTTCCGGAAGCGACGCGCAATCTTGTGGCCGGTGCGGATGCCGTTATCCTGGGCGCCGTAGGGGGTCCACGATTTGACACGCTGCCGCGTCACCTGCGGCCGGAACGGGGTTTGCTCAGCATTCGAAAAGCGCTGAATCTGTTTGCCAATCTGCGGCCGGCGGTACTTTATCCTGAGCTTGCCAATGCTTCGACGCTAAAACCCGAAGTGGTGGCTGGCCTGGATATTCTCATCGTGCGTGAACTGACGGGGGACATCTATTTTGGCGAGCCGCGGGGCATTGAATGTCGCGACGGCCAACGTGTTGGTTACAATACCATGATCTACAGCGAAACCGAGATTCGCAGAATTGCCCGGGTGGCTTTCCAGGCGGCGCGTAAGCGTAATCGCAGGCTTTGCTCGGTGGACAAGATGAATGTGCTCGAATGCACTCAACTGTGGCGTGATGTGGTGATCGAGACAGCGAAAGATTATCCGGATGTGGAACTCTCGCACATGCTGGTGGATAATGCCGCTATGCAGTTGGTGCGCAATCCTCGGCAGTTCGATGTGATGGTGACGGGCAACATGTTCGGCGATATCCTGTCGGATGAAGCTTCCATGCTGACCGGTTCGATCGGCATGCTGCCATCGGCCTCGCTGGACGACCGAAACAAGGGCCTTTATGAGCCAATACATGGTTCCGCTCCCGACATTGCCGGCAAAGACGTAGCTAATCCCCTGGCGACGATATTGTCAGTGGCGATGATGTTGCGCTATACGTTCGACAAGGAAGCTGAAGCCTCCCGCATCGAGAATGCGGTAAAGAAAGTCCTGGCTCAAGGGTATCGTACTGAAGATATCTACGAGACGGGAACGAAAAAGGTTGGTACAGCGGCAATGGGCGATGCGGTCCTGGCAAACATATAGGTAAATGGTTGAAAAAGACCAGGTTTAGTTTCCTGGAGAGAGGCGATCGATGAAACGAGTTGGGTTTATTGGGTGGCGGGGCATGGTAGGGTCGGTGCTCGTGCAGCGGATGCGGGAAGAAAATGATTTTGCATTGGTGGAGCCGACTTTCTTTTCCACCTCCCAGAAAGGCGGCAGAGGTCCGGATATCGGCCAGGAAACGCCGTTGCTTGAGGATGCGCATGATATAGACCAGCTTAAGTCGATGGACATCCTTGTTTCCTGCCAGGGCGGAGATTACACCAGCGCGATCTTCCCAAAACTGCGTGAAGCGGGCTGGCAGGGTTATTGGATCGATGCGGCCTCCACATTGCGCATGGTAGACGACGCAATCATCATACTCGACCCCGTCAATCTGCCGGTTATCGAACAAGCGTTGCACGACGATGTCAAAAATTACATCGGTGGCAATTGCACCGTTAGCTTGATGCTGATGGCTGTGGGCGCATTGTTCGAAGAAGACCTGGTGGAATGGATGAGCGCGATGACTTATCAGGCTGCGTCTGGTGCGGGCGCCCAGAACATGCGGGAATTATTGCTGCAGATGGGTGAAGCGCATCGTGTGGCGAAAAATTTGCTGGATGACCCGGCTGCGGGCATACTTGACATTGACCGGGAGGTTGCGGGTACGTTGCGCAATGGAAATTTTCCAACCGCGAATTTCGGTGTGCCGCTGGCAGGCAGCCTCATTCCCTGGATAGATAAGGATCTGGGCAACGGACAAACCAGAGAAGAATGGAAAGGCCAGTCCGAGACGAACAAGATCCTGGGCCGGAATGATCAGGTGATACCTGTCGATGGCATTTGTGTTCGCGTCGGTGCAATGAGATGTCATAGCCAGGCACTGACCATCAAGCTCAGGAAGGACGTTCCACTGGATGAGATAGAGGATATTCTTGCTGCATCCAACAGTTGGGTACGGGTTATTCCGAACGAGCGCGAGAGCACGTTGCAAGAGTTGACACCGGCTGCGGTTACCGGAAGGCTGACGATTCCAGTGGGGAGGCTGCGCAAGCTCGCGATGGGAGGGGAGTATCTTTCAGCATTCACTGTGGGAGATCAATTGTTGTGGGGAGCGGCGGAACCTTTGCGTAGAATGTTGAGAATTTTGGTTGAAGCCTGAAGTCGGCGGAGCCGATTTCTGCATCACTGCATCACACAGAAAAATTGGATTTATGTGAGTCGTGCAAAATGGGGTTTGTATCAATTCCATCTTTAAACGGTTTCCTTGTTTTTCCGATAGAACGTCATCTCAACAATCCTGGTTCGCCGTATTCGCTCGGCGGGTTGTTGCTTATACGTTTCGCAGCAATACTTGTTTTCTTACCTATAAACGAGGTTCGGGTATAACTTGGCGGGAGGGTTAGTAGTAGACCAGCAATAGACAAAATTTCAGCCAAATGTTAATGCCGGCCCCTGTGAGATTAATCCATATGTCCTCCTTGAGAGTGTACGGCTGTGCGGAAGTTTACTTCTAAAGCATGTTTGTTTTTATTTACAATTTTGTTGCCGGTGGCGGGATATGCAGTTGGCTTGGGCAGGCTGACCGTCAGTTCGGCTCAGGGACACCCCTTTAAAGCAGAAATTGAACTGGTTTCGGTAAAAAAAGAAGAGAAATCTTCTTTGATGGTGCGTCTTGCCTCACAAGAAACGTTTCGCCAGGCCAACATCGATTATTCATCTGTCCTATCGACATTTAAAACGAGTATTGAAACCCGTTCCGATGGGCAGCCTTACGTCAAAATTATTTCCCTGCAACCGATTGCCGAACCGTTTCTTAATATGCTGGTTGAGCTGAATTGGTCATCGGGACGATTGTTGCGCGAATATACCGTGCTGCCCAGCTCATCCGAAAATGATACGCATCTGCCCGTTGAATCGGTGATTGGTAAATCAGATGCGTCAGTCAAACAGGATGAGAAGTTGCCAATACAGAATGAGCCCGATTCCGCCAGCAAGACTCATACTGCCTATGGTCCGGTAAAACACGGCGATACTTTAGTCAGGATAGCGAAAAATATCGTTCTTCCCGCTGGGGCGAGCTTGAATCAGATGCTTGTCGCGTTGCATCGCGCAAATCGCGATGCTTTCTTCGGCAATAATATGAATCAGCTCAAGACAGGGCCTATTTTAAGAATACCGGATAATGATGAAGTCGGTGCGATAACCCCAGCGGAAGCCAATCGGGAAGTGAAAGCACAGTTGGCGGATTGGTACCGGCGGAGGTTTGCGGATATAGAAGGGGCGACCGAGGTACTGAAGCAAACGGTCAGTGGGAGGATTGAATCCGCTGTTGAGGTAGATGCCACTCCAGTTCAAGCGCTTCCTCGTCAGATTTTAAAGCTTTCAAAAGGTGAAGAAAGCGGGAATGAGAGCACGTACATCAGCAACAACATGGGCGGGATCATGCGGTCACAAGGATTTTGCAATTCAGGTTCTTCAGGAAGTGATGCGAGAAGGGGATGCTTGGCACCGGGAGAGCCAAGATTGCTGTTGGCAAATCTCCAGCCGTGGTTTCAGGATATCGCATAAGCAAACTGGATGACATCGGACGGCGCTTTTTATCATATGTTGAATTCTTCTGTTTCTTGCGCAACATTTGCTTAATGAATCTCTGCTCAAGGGGTATGTGGGTGCTACGATAAAGATAGGCGTGCAGGCGTCGGTGCTGTGAGAATTGCATTGGTGCTGGAGTACGATGGCAGTAGTTTTTGTGGCTGGCAAAGCCAACGGTCAGGTGGCTCGGTGCAGGATGCGGTGGAGGCTGCGTTATCCAGAATTGCATGCAAGAATGTTCGAGTAGTAACCGCTGGGCGAACTGACGCCGGCGTTCACGCCGCGTATCAGGTAGTGCATTTCGATACTCAGGCTGAGCGGCCCATGGGAGCCTGGGTTCGAGGGGCTAATGCGTTGCTACCGGATAGCATTGCGATACTATGGGCATCCGAGATTGCGGATGATTTCCATGCGCGCTACTGCGCCATCGAGCGCTGCTACCTCTATTTGCTATTGAATCATCCTGCGCGCCCGGGGCTTTACCAGGGCAATATCGGGTGGTTTCATCAGGCTCTTGACATTGAACCCATGCAAGCTGCCGCACAGATGCTGCTGGGAGAGCACGATTTCAGCGCTTTCAGGGCTGCCGAGTGCCAGGCAAAATCTCCCGTACGCAATCTGACGAAGCTGGAAATTATCCGGCTGGGAGACACCATCGCGTTCGAACTGCGCGCAAATGCGTTTTTGCATCACATGGTGCGCAATATCATCGGTTGCCTGATATATGTGGGAAAACGCAAATATCCACCTGAATGGATAGGCGAACTGCTTGAAAGCGGTAAGCGTAGTGATGCGGCGCCGACTTTTTCCGCTGCAGGATTATATTTGGCGGGTATCACTTATGATTCCAAATGGAAGTTACCCTCTTTTGTCGAGCCACCGCTTGCCGCCGTATTGCCGAGGACGAGCAGGCCCCGCTAGCCGTCTCGATCGCGGATAAGCCAAAGGGGCGCGAACAAAATTAAGAAAAAGGGAAAGAAGAAATTGCAAGTATGTCTATCAGAGTAAAAATTTGCGGTATAACGCGTGTGGAGGATGCGCTGGCAGCAGTGCGTTTGGGCGCAAACGCCATCGGGCTTGTATTCTGGAAGAAAAGTGCGCGTTATGTGACGCCGGCAAAAGCGCAGGAAATTATTGCCGCGCTACCGCCATTCATTACCGCGGTGGGTGTCTATGTCGATCCTGATCCGGATTGGGTGGAAAAAACGTTTTCTGTAGCCGGCCTCAATTTGCTGCAATTTCATGGTAATGAAGACCCCGGATTTTGCCGGCAATTTTTGCGGCCTTATATAAAGGCGATGCGAGTCAGGGCGAGCGTAGATTTGCTACAATACGCCACCCAATATACCGGGGCCAGCGGATTGTTGCTGGATACCTATGTTGAAGGCGAGCCGGGCGGCACAGGCCACGCGTTTGACTGGAATCTGATTCCTAAAGAATTACCGCTGCCCCTGATTCTTTCGGGAGGACTGCACCCGGGCAATATTACCAATGCGATCCAGCAGGCACAGCCTTGGGCGGTAGATGTATCAAGCGGCGTGGAAAGCGCCAAAGGTATCAAGGACGTGGAAAAAATTGCCGCTTTCATGCGAGGAGTTCGAACCAGTGAAAGTTTATGATCTTCCCGATCGCCATGGGCACTTTGGCCCATATGGCGGTATTTTTGTCGCGGAAACACTTATTGCAGCACTGGAAGATTTACGCGTTCAGTACGAGCACTATCGCAGTGACGCCGATTTTCAGGCGGAATTTGCTTACGAGTTAAAGCACTATGTCGGACGTCCCAGCCCCATCTATCATGCCAGAAGATGGTCGGCACATTTGGGGGGTGCGCAGATTCTGCTGAAGCGTGAAGACCTGAATCATACCGGGGCGCACAAGATCAACAATGCTATCGGGCAGGCACTCCTGGCCAGGCGCATGGGGAAATCGCGTGTGATCGCCGAGACCGGCGCGGGCCAGCACGGCGTAGCCAGCGCTACAGTCGCCGCGCGCTATGGCATGGAATGTGTCGTTTACATGGGCTCCGTCGACGTGGAACGCCAAGCCGCCAACGTTTATCGGATGAAGCTCCTGGGAGCAACGGTAATTCCGGTTGAATCAGGTTCGCGAACACTGAAAGACGCCTTGAATGAAGCTATGCGCGACTGGGTAACCAACGTCGAAGATACGTTCTATATTATTGGCACAGTAGCGGGACCCCATCCCTATCCGATGATGGTACGCGACTTCCAGGCGATTATCGGACGGGAAGCAATCGTGCAGATGCAGGAGGAATATGGGCGGCAACCGGATGCATTGATTGCCTGTGTGGGCGGTGGGTCAAATGCTATTGGCCTTTTTTATCCCTATATAGAAAGTAATGTAAGGATGGTAGGCGTGGAAGCGGCGGGACGCGGAATTGAGAGTGGGCAGCATGCCGCCTCCCTGACGATGGGAAGATCCGGCGTATTGCACGGAAATCGCACCTATCTGATCCAGGATGAGAACGGTCAGATTGTCGAGACCCACTCTATTTCAGCCGGGCTGGATTATCCTGGCGTCGGCCCCGAACACGCCTGGCTCAAGGACAGCAATCGTGCTGAATATATCGCCATTACCGACGACCAGGCACTGGAGGCGTTCCATTCACTGTGCCATTACGAAGGTATCATACCGGCTCTGGAATCCAGCCATGCGCTGGCCTATGCCGCCCAGCTCGCCCCCTCGCTTGGCAAGGATAAGCTGCTGCTGGTGAACCTCTCAGGACGTGGGGATAAAGATATGACCACTGTGGCACAGGCATCCAATATAACCTTCTGAAATCATCATACATGTCTCGTATCGCTACCGTATTCGGCAACCTGCTCCAGAAAAAAAGAAAAGCACTGATTCCTTTCATCACTGCCGGCGACCCGGAGCCCGCGATGATGGTTCCGCTGATGCATGAGCTGGTTAAGGCAGGCGCCGACATCATTGAGCTGGGGGTCCCGTTTTCGGATCCCATGGCTGACGGACCGACCATACAGCGATCTTCGGAACGCGCGCTCAAGCATGGTGTAGGTCTGAAGGACGTACTGACAATGGTGGAGGAATTCAGGAAAACCGACACATATACGCCGGTTGTGCTGATGGGTTATGCCAATCCGATAGAATCGATGGGCTATGAAAAATTCGCGGCGCGCGCAAAAAAATGCGGAATAGATGGAGTGCTGGTAGTGGACTATCCACCGGAAGAGTCCCGGGATTGGGTAAGAAATCTTGATTGCCAGCAAATAGACGCGATTTTTCTGCTTTCGCCTACTACTCCGCAAAGGCGCGTCGAACGGGTAGCGGAGCTGGCGCGGGGATATATATATTATGTTTCCCTAAAAGGCGTAACCGGTGCGTTAAGTCTCGACCTACCCGACGTCGCCAACAAACTGGTTCAGTTGCGTGCCTGTATCTCCATTCCCATTGGCGTCGGTTTCGGCATACGCGATGGTGCGACTGCCAAAGCCGTGGCAGGGCTCGCCGATGCAGTCGTGATAGGTAGCCGCATTATTGAAGAAATAGAAAATTCAACCAGAGAGAATTTATTAACGAACGTATACAGCTTGGTAAAAAATCTCCGTACCGCCATCGACGAAGCCAGTCCTGAACACTCGTTGTCCATCGTTTAAACCAATCTATGAGCTGGTTCCAGAAACTTCTTCCCCCAAAAATCAAACGCAAGGAAAGCGGCGAAAAAAAGGCCGTGCCCGAGGGACTGTGGAGCAAGTGCGCATCTTGCGAAGCAGTGCTTTATTACTCTGATCTGGGTAACAATCTAAACGTCTGCCCCAAGTGCAATCATCACAATCGCATTTCTGCCCGAGTGCGCCTTGATTTATTCCTGGACGCCGAAGGTCGTCATGAGATCGGCGGGGAAGTGCAATCCCTTGACCCGCTTAAATTCAAGGATAACAAGCGCTATATCGACAGGTTGTCGGAAGCGAAAAGAGATACGGATGAAAATGACGCTCTCGTGGTCATGCAGGGGAGCGTCAAAACCGTACCCCTGGTTGCAGCGGCATTCGAATTCGGCTTCATGGGTGGCTCGATGGGCTCAGCGGTAGGTGAGCGCTTCGTGCGCGCGGTGCAAACATGCGTTGAACAACACGTGGCTTTTGTATGTTTCGCCGCCAGTGGCGGCGCGCGCATGCAGGAAGGCTTGCTGTCATTGATGCAGATGGCTAAAACAACTGCGGTGCTTACCCAACTGAGCCAGGAGCGGCTACCTTTTATCTCGGTATTGACAGACCCCACCATGGGTGGGGTATCGGCCAGTTTTGCCTTCATCGGTGACGTGGTAATCGCCGAGCCCGGGGCATTGATTGGATTCGCAGGGCCACGCGTTATCGAGCAGACAGTGCGGCAAACCCTGCCGGAGGGGTTTCAACGTGCCGAATTCCTACTGGAACACGGTGCTATAGACATGATTGTAGATCGCCGGCGCATGCGCGATAAGGTTGCCAACCTATGCTCGCTCCTGATGCGCGTTTCACCACCGGCAGCTTGATCTTTGGCTCATCTGATCATATCGTCATGATACTCATGCTGCGTGGCATCAGATGGTAATGAGCGAACCGGATACAAAATCCGGAACGCTTTCCGATTGGCTGAGCTGGCTTGAGCGCATCCATCCGAAGACCATCGAGATGGGGCTGGACAGGATAAATCGGGTGAAGGCCGACTTGAACCTTGCCTGCTCCTTTCCCATCATCACGGTCGGTGGCACTAACGGCAAAGGGTCGACGTGTGCCATGATGGAGGCGATTTTGAGCCGCGCCGGATATCGCGTTGGCTGTTACACTTCTCCGCATTTGCTGCGTTATAACGAGCGCGTGCGGGTAAACCGAAAGGAAGCCGCCGATGACGAGTTATGTGATGCTTTTCAAATGGTAGAGTCGGCCCGGCTTTATAGCGACATTCCCCTGACCTACTTTGAGTTTGGCACACTGGCAGCGATGCAACTATTCAGACAGGCCGAAGTGGAGGTTGCAATTCTGGAAGTGGGACTGGGCGGCCGGTTGGACGCAGTCAATATTTTTGACACGGATTGTGCGGTTATCACCAGTGTTGACTTCGATCATATGGATTATCTCGGCAACACACGAGAGGAAATTGGATTTGAGAAGGCCGGAATTTTCAGAAACGGGAAGGCTGCCATTTGCTCGGAGCCGGATATTCCCGAGTCCGTACGGCTTCATGCAGAAGCGATCGGCGCGAATTTGATGCACATCGGAGAGCACTTCGGTTATTCAACCAGCGCAACCGGATGGAGTTTCTGGGGAAATGGTGGAAAGCGCCATTCGCTGCCCTATCCGGCATTGCGGGGTGCTTATCAGTTGCGCAACGCCAGTGCCTGTCTTGCCGCACTGGATGCGGTAAAGGATAGCTTGCCGATTACCATGGGCGATGTACGCCAGGGACTATTGGAAGTTGTCTGGCCAGGGCGATTTCAGGTGTTACCCGGCCGTCCCGCGACGGTGCTGGATGTGGCGCACAATCCGAGTGCTGCACGCGCCTTGGCTACCGGCCTCGACAGCATGGGCCGCTATCAAAAGACTTATGCGGTATTTGCGATGCTCAAAGATAAGGACATCGCAGGAGTGGCGCGGGCACTTGCGGCAAAAATCGATGTATGGCTGACGGCGAGCATCAATTTGCCGCGTGGCGCTGCGGCTGGCGAGGTGGCTCGGGCACTGAAAGAGGCAGGTGTGGTTGAGGAGGCAATTCAGAGTTTTCCGGACCCGGCCGCGGCATATGCATTTGCCTGTGAGCAAGCAACCGGAAATGATAGAATCTGTGTCTTTGGCTCATTCCATACCGTGGCCGAAGTGTTGCGATGCCGGAACGTGGTTGAGCACGGTTAGAATCAAGCAAAGGCGAATGGCAAAGACCGTCAGCGAAGAAGAAATTCAGCTAAGGAAACGCGCCAGAAGACGTCTCGTCGGCGCAATTACACTGGTGGTCGCAGCGGTTGTAATTCTGCCGATGGTACTCGATAGCAAACCGGAGCAGAGAAGTCACGAAATTGACATTCGCATACCGTCTGAAGACTCGGTAGAAGAGCTCGCACCCGAGGCCGCCCTTCGATCAGAAGCACCCGCCAGGACTATTCCAGAAAAATTGGAAACCGGAATAAATCAGGAAGAACTGGTGGCCTCCGAGCCATCAGTAAAACCTGCCAAGCCCGCGAATGAATCGATAGAGAAGCCGGCAGCGAACGGCATGGATTCCAAGGGTGAATCGGGAACGGGAAAAGCTACCGTTCCTGCCACCGGGGCCAATGTATTTGTAGTGCAATTGGGCGCTTTTTCCGATCCGGGCAAAGCCAGGCAACAGCTACAAAGCGTGACATCGAAGGATAGCAAGTCCAAGGCCTATACGGAAACACTGAAGGTTGACAGCGGTGCCGATAAGGGCGAGATAACGCGTGTTCGGGTAGGGCCATTTGATACGCGCGAGGAAGCGGAGCGCACGCGTGAGAAACTGAAGAAACTTGGATTCGATGGCGTAGTGGCAGAGAAGTAGGATTATGGAACCATTACCGCACAGGAAAATTGCACGTCTGTAATTTTATTCCTGTTTACGAATGACTATTTTCGATTACTGCGTTCTTGCCATACTTGTTGTATCCATTTTGCTCAGTGTGGCACGCGGCGTGGTGCGCGAATTATTGTCGCTGGCGGGCTGGATCGTCGCTTTCATGGTGGCCAATTCATTTTCAGCGGGGTTTGCGCCCATGCTGCCATCCGGTATTGTCGGCGAAACATTGCGTGTGTTGCTGGCATTCGCTGCGTTATTCCTGTCGGCTCTGCTGGCAATGAGCCTGATCGCCATGCTCATCTCAGCCTTGGTAAAAAGTGTGGGATTGGGATTCGCGGATCGTTTTTTTGGCTCGTTGTTCGGTTTTATACGAGGGTTGCTGGTAGTGTTATTGGTTGTGTTGGGAGCGGGATTCACGGCGCTGCCGCAAGAGCCATTCTGGCAAAAGGCCTTGCTGAGCAAACCACTGGAGACAGCGGCAATGTTTGTAATACCATGGTTGCCGCCAGATCTGTCCACGCGTATTAATTATGTGAAATTAAAGCGCGGACAGTGACTAGCAGCCTGGCGGACTTAAAGGAAGTCGGCTGCAAAAGCATTTGGCTGGTTCATATTTCGCCGATTTTTCGGCCAATAGAATAACTATTGGCCTTCAAAATCCGCAAAATCTGTCCTCACCCAGTCACTTTTTCGTTGCGATTCTTTAAGTCCGACAGGCTGCTAGCGCTTGTGCCGGTATAATACAGCGCTCGGTATCCCATTCGTCCATATCCGGATAAACCTTTTGTACAGCTTCAATCAAAATCAAAGCCATCTTTGCGGAGTGCGGTCATGTGTGGAATTCTGGGCTTAGTCGCACGAACTGCCGTCAACCAGTTGCTGTACGACGGCTTGCTGGTGCTCCAGCACCGCGGACAGGACGCGGCCGGCATCGTTACTGCCCAAGGTAACACTTTCCACATGCACAAGGGTGGCGGCCTGGTCCGGGATGTGTTCCGTACCCGCAACATGCGTGCTTTGCTTGGTAACATGGGTATTGGCCATGTGAGATATCCCACCGCTGGCTCCGCCGAATCATCAGCTGAGGCACAGCCGTTCTATGTCAACTCGCCGTTCGGAATCGTACTCGGGCACAACGGTAATCTCACGAATGCGGCGCAACTCAATGACGAGTTGTTTCGTGAGGATTTGCGCCACGTCAATACCAGTTCCGACTCGGAAGTGCTTCTCAACGTACTCGCCCATGAGTTGCAAAGAAGCACGAAAAACCACCAACTCGACCTTGCCGCTATTTTCGACGCAGTGTCCGGTGTACACCGGCGCTGTCGAGGTGCTTATGCAGTGGTGGCGATGATTGCGGGTTATGGATTGCTCGCTTTTCGAGATCCTTACGGCATCCGTCCCTTAGTGTTCGGCTCTGCTGAAACCGAGCAGGGGATGGAATATCTGGTGGCATCCGAAAGCGTGGCGCTTGATACTTTGGGGTTTAAGCTAGTGCGTGATGTCGCCCCGGGCGAGGCAGTTTTTATTGACGAGAACGGTAATTTCCATAATAAGCAATGTGCCGCCAATTCCACGCAGAATCCTTGTATCTTCGAATATGTCTACATGGCGCGCCCGGATTCCGTAATGGACGGTATTTCGGTATATGAAACGCGCCTTAACATGGGGGAGAGCCTAGCTGACAAGATCGCCACAACGATGCGTCATCTGGACATAGATGTGGTGATTCCAATCCCGGATTCCAGCCGCCCAAGCGCCTTGCAGCTTGCTAACCGCCTGGGAGTCAGCTTTCGTGAAGGCTTCGTAAAGAACCGCTATATTGGACGTACTTTTATCATGCCGGGACAGCAGCAGAGGCGCAAATCAGTTCGCCAAAAGCTCAATGCAATGAGCGTGGAATTTCGCGGTAAAAACGTACTGCTGGTAGACGATTCAATCGTTCGCGGCACCACCAGTCTTGAAATTGTGCAAATGGCGCAGGAGGCCGGCGCCCACAAGGTATTTTTTGCTTCGGCCGCGCCACCGGTGAGGTTCCCCAATGTTTATGGCATCGATATGCCGACACGCCGCGAGCTCATCGCTACGGGACGGAATGAAGACGAAATCTGCCGCGAGATCGGTGCCGACCATCTCGTTTATCAAGATCTCGATTCGCTTGTTAAAGATGTTTGCCGCGTCAATCCATCAATCACCCATTACGAAACCTCTTGTTTCGATGGGCGCTACATCACCGGTGATGTTACGCCGGAGTATCTCGCTTTACTGGAGGCGCAACGCGATGGCGGCATACCCTTGTCTCGCGCGCGGTCCAGTACGCAGTTGGATTTGAACTTGGTAGCGATCGATTGATGGGGATTTGACAAAAACAGTTATCGGGCGTAATTTTGACTGTAGCGCCGATTTGATATTCAGCTTGCGGGCGCATTATAAATTCGGCTAAAGCGGGAAACCCGTTTTAGCGAATGCTGAACGGGTTTTTTTTGGGAGTTAAGCATGTCTGATGATTTTGAGCTGGAAACCCTGGCGTTACACACCGGTATTCACCGTAGTCAATTCAACGAACACTCGGAAGCCTTGTACCTGACCTCGAGTTTTGTATTTGATAGCGCGGCCCAGGCTGCGGCGCGCTTTTCCGGTGCGGAATCCGGAAATATTTATTCGCGATTCACCAACCCAACGGTTACGGCTTTCGAAGAGCGGCTTGCCGCCCTCGAAGGCGCAGAAGCCTGTGTGGCCACTTCTTCGGGGATGTCGGCCATACTTGCTTGCGTGATGGGGCTACTCTCCGCCGGCGATCATGTCATCGCGTCCCGCAGTCTTTTCGGCGCAACCGTAAGCCTGTTCAATAATATCCTCAGGCGCTTCAATATCGATACAACGTTTGTTTCCGCCACCGATGTCGCGGCATGGGAGGCGGCGGTAAAGCCCAACACCAAGCTGCTGTTTATCGAAACTCCATCAAACCCGTTGACTGAAATATCGGACATCGCCGCACTCTCGCATGTGGCAAAAAAAGCCGGTGCATGGCTTGCAGTCGATAATTGCTTTTGTTCGCCAGCGCTGCAGCGACCGCTGGATTTGGGCGCCGATCTTGTAATTCACTCTGCCACCAAGTATCTCGAAGGCCAGGGTAGGGTTTTAGGTGGCGCAGTGCTGGGGAAGCGTGACTTGGTAATGGAACGCGGCATTTTTGGTTTTTTGCGCACCGCAGGTCCCAGTTTGAGCCCTTTTAACGCCTGGGTTATTTTAAAGGGAATGGAAACTCTGAAGCTGCGCATGGATGCGCATTCTGCAAATGCCATGCAAATCGCTCGCTGGCTGGAAGCGCAGCCCAGCGTGGCGCGGGTTCACTACCCCGGTTTGTCCTCGCATCCCCAGCACGAGCTTGCCAGGCGCCAACAGAAAACCGGCGGTGGAATCGTTTCATTCGAGTTGAAGAATGGGAGAGAAGCGGCATGGCGGGTAGTGGATTCCGTTCGATTGATTTCGATCACCGCCAACCTGGGTGATGCCAAGAGTACGCTCACCCATCCTGCCACCACTACTCATGCCCGTATCAGCCAGGAAAGCCGGGATGCCGCCGGGATCACCGAAGGTTTATTGCGCATCGCGGTGGGGCTCGAAGCGGTAAAGGATATCCAGGCTGATCTGGCAAGAGGATTAAACGCATAATCTTCTACTGATCCAAAGAGACGGTTCGGCTCAACGAAGCGTGGCTTCATAGAGAGGCATAACACGTGGCAACAACGATTCAATCTGCTGGACCCGGCTTGAATCCGCGGGATGGCTGCTCAGGAATTCGGGAAGCTGGCCGCTACTATTGGCATTCATCATTTTTTGCCACAACGTTACGCCGGCACGAGGGTTGTAGCCCGCGCGTGCGGTTAATTCCAGCCCAATGCGATCTGCCTCGGCCTCGTCGGTACGACTAAAATGCGTTGCGATCAGGGCCTGATAACCGACGTTGGCGAGAGTGGTGGCATTCTGGCTGAGGCCAAATGCCGCGGAGCCCAACCCCAGCGCGGTCTGCGCCGCGATTGCCTGCGATACCTGCTCGCGTGAATGTTCGCGCAAGGCGTGGGCGATTTCATGTCCCATTACCACCGCAATTTCTGCATCATTGAGTTGAAGCTGATTGATCAGCCCGGAGTAAAACATGATCTTGCCGCCAGGCATGCAAAAGGCATTGAGTTCCTTGCTGTCTATGACATTAACCTCCCACTTCCACCCGGGGGCATCCTTGCGGAATACGCCGGTCTGGGGTTCGATGCGGCGGGCTATTGCCTGCACTCGCTGCAGCAGTTTCGGATCCTTGTTCAATGCACCCTGTTGCGTTGCGTCTGATTTCAGCTTGGTATAACCTTGGGCGGCCGTTTGCTCCAGTTGCTCTGAAGATATAAGCATCAGTTGAGAGCGGTTCGCGCCGACCGCGCCGCCTGAGGTGGTGGTTGCACATCCCGTTAGCGCAGCTAACCAAAGACTGATCGATATTGCTGTAAGAATTCGAAAAGCGGACATGATTTTTCCCATTGATGAAATATTTTATTTTCCCTACCCAAACAGCCTCTCACGGCACGGGTGGTACATGCCTCACAGCAATATTACTTGGCGTGCCCGAGCATGGATAAAAAACGCTATTCCTGCTCAAAAAGTTTAATAACACTCGTTACCGCCATACTGATAGCCAGCGTATTGAATTTTAGAAGTCTTAGCGGACGCCCGGGATATAAATAGCGGCTACTTGTTTTCAACCACTTCCGCTTTCAGCAATATTACATCTTCCAATGGCACATCCTGATGACCATTTCGGGTGCCTGTCTTTACCTTCTCGATCCTGTCCACCACATCCTGGCCTTCCACTACCTTCCCAAACACACAATAGCCGAAACCCTGTGAAGTAGAGGACTTGTAATTAAGAAAACCATTGTCCTTGGCATTGATAAAAAACTGTGCAGTAGCGGAATGCACGTCGGATGTGCGTGCCATGGCAACGGTATATTTATCGTTCTTGAGGCCGTTGGCGGCCTCGTTCTGAATTGGGGCGCGAACCTGCTTCTGGTGCATGCCCGGCTCGAATCCGCCTCCCTGAATCATGAAACCGTCAATCACCCGATGAAATATCGTATTATCGTAAAAGCCACTGTTCACATAGTCTATAAAATTCTGAACGGTCAACGGAGCTTTTTCGCTGTCCAGTTCAAGAGTAATATCGCCGTGATTGGTGTGGAGTTTTATCATGTTTATCCTTATTTTCCAGGCAAAGTGGCGCCGGTAGCCGGCCCCTCTGTGACAAGTTTGATTTCGTCAATGACTACTGTTTTTTCAGGTACGTCGCTTGGGAATGGTCCTCCGGAACCTGTCGGCGTACCAGCAATCTTATTGGCCACCTCCATTCCCTGGATAACTTTGCCGAACACGGTGTAACCATAGCCTTGCTGAGTAGGTGCAGTGTAATTGAGGAACTCGTTACTGGCTATATTAATGAAGAATTGGGTAGAGGCTGAGTGCGGGTCCGAGGTGCGAGCCATGGCAATCGTTCCAATCTCATTTTTCAGGCCGTTAGCCGCCTCGTTCTCGATGGGTTGCCTTGCCGGCTTCTGCTTGAGGGCCTTGTCGAATCCACCGCCCTGAATCATGAATCCGGGAATAACGCGATGAAATATAGTGCCTTTATAATGGCCGTCCTTTACGTAACGTAGAAAATTCTCTACCGTTTTAGGCGCCTTATCCGGGTAAAGCTCCAGCATTATATTACCAAAATTGGTCTTTATTTCAACCTGGGGATTAGCTGCGTGTGCCGCAGTGCTGAATAGAAGCGAGAAAGCCGCGAGAAGCTTGATAATATGCATAGGTGTAAAAGTAAAGGTAGTCAATAAAATGGTTGATCGGTTTGGAACTGGCAGCCTTCGGACTTAAAGGAAATCGGCTGCAAAAGCGTCTGGCCGGTTCCTATTTCGCTGCTTTTTCGATTAGTGTTCAAAAGTCTTCAAAATCCTCAAGATATGTCAATTTTTCGCTGTGATTCTTCAAGTCCGGCAGGCTGTTAGGCCGTGCCTTCATAAATGATCTTCCAGGGACCATTTTTTTGCTCCCTCAGCCAATACTGACGTTTTTTCATTTTGTTGGAAAGGTTGCTGCTGGAATATTCCT
This sequence comes from Nitrosospira sp. Nsp11, assembly GCF_900142705.1. GTDB lineage: Bacteria > Pseudomonadota > Gammaproteobacteria > Burkholderiales > Nitrosomonadaceae > Nitrosospira. The sequence goes on along the minus strand of NZ_FRBV01000001.1, from coordinate 29,687 downwards.
GATCGAAATTCACTACCACCAGATCATCTCTTCCAGGATAGAGAAAGATGCCAATGTTGCTGATTCTCACCTTAATCCAATTCTTGGCAGTATTAACCTGGCGTTTGTGCCGAGACCATTCGGCCAGGTTCTGGCTACCGCTGAAAAAATCTCGACCGTAGTGGCCGATGTAGGCCTCAGTGTTTCCGCTTTCCCAATCGCGCCGCCACTTTTCCAGATGTTGTGCCAGCCTGGTGCGCAGTGTAGCTTCGGTGCCGGATTTTACCCATTCTACTTCGTTGCTGATAATCACGGGCGTAATCCCGACTTGCAGCGCCGCACCTACGCTATGTAAATCCTGATTGGCCAGCACGACGCAACCATCGCTGGCACGGGGTGGCCGGCTATAAGTATCCGAGGGTGTGCCGTGGAGCCAGATGCCGAAACCACTGCGTCCATGCAGCTTGTCCCATTCGTTGGGGTAATTGATGGGAAATGCGCCCCCTCCATAAAAATCGGTAAGTTTTTCACGGGGTACATTAGCGGTAACAAAATATACGCCAATCGGCGTTTTCTTGTCTCCTTCCTTCAGTTTCTGCGTTCCGTTCTTGCCGCTGCTGATGTAGTAATCGGCAAGGTAACGAGGTTGGCCATCCACATTCTGATATATATACAGCCGAGATTTCCCGGTGTCGGCAATAATTGCGTATTTTTGTTCCGGCGGCATTTGCACAAGATACTTCGGCGCCATGTTGCGTGGAACGGGTTCCCGGTGCCGCAGCAGTCGGGCTCGCGCTTCGTCGCGTAAATCGGCAATATGCTGCTGCGAAACCCCGGCAGTATCACCCATATTACTGATCGGACGAGAACGAGCCAGTAGCAGGTCGCCTTTAATCAGGTGAGCAAGCCGAAAATTCGGATTGGTCTTGAGCACCTGCTCGACTCCGGTTAAAGCGGCATCCATGCGACTCTCCACAATTTCCTGCATGCTTTTGACCAGCATGGTTTCGGGGCCGGCCACCGATAGTTCCGCCGAGACCGGGCGGTCACCCGCCCATGCGCCAAAGGCTACAAAACCAAATGCGACTATTACGCCGGTGGTAATCGTGGCTGTACTTGATTGAATGCGCTTGGGGAAAGCCGGATCGGCTGATCTCATCGCCCGGCTTGTTCCTGCTGTATCAGCCATTTTTCCCCTGTTTTGACCATCTCAAGTGTCTTGGTTGTATTACTCCTGATTGCGTCGGAGTGGTACGATTGCTTGAAACTCACTCTTGCGTGCGTAGGTGTCGGTCAAGTTTACTTTGGGGTTGGTAATGGCAACCTGGATAGATTTTGGTTTCCCGATGCGCTCTCGCCGGCTTTTTTCCCATGCCGCGCGCGCCGAACCGCCCTGAGGACGAAAACTGCTCGCGTAGAATGCCAGATAGGCCGCGACATTCTTATCGGACCAGGCTTTGGCCCAGGCCTCTATCGTCTTGATAACCTCATCCGATTCGTCCGGAACAGCGGGTTGTGTTTCAGGCCCTGATTCCGCAGCGGCGGTCTTCCCGGTTGTCGGTTTTTCCGCTTTTTCTACAGCCTTTCCCCCTCTTTTTTCCGGAACTTTCTCCATGGCTATTACGGGGGCATCAATTGCCGGCGCAGCGGAAACAGATGGGGAAGATGCGGTTTGTATTTCTTTAGGTTTCCCTGTGAACAAGTCCTTGATCATTGCAAGCTTGGTTTGCGCAGCGGCGTTACCCTTGTCCAGTTGCAATGCCTTGCCATATGCCTGACTTGCCATCTTTGCATATACGTCCCCCAGATTCTCATACGCAGTCGCATAGCTGGGGTGGGTCCGTATCGCCGCTTCGAGCGCACCCTTGGCTTTGTCATATTGGCCCTGGCTTGCATAGAGCACCGCGAGATTATTGTGTGGCTCCGGCAGATCCGGGTATTCTTCGGCGAGTGAAGAAAATATACCGATGGCGTCCGCGATCTTATTTTGTTCAGTCAGTATCAAGCCTTTCTGGAAGCGCATCTGGGCATCCTTTGGCTTGAGGGCGAGGTAAGCATCTGCTTGCTCCAGCGCCTTGGCGAAATTGCCCTGCTTGTAGAGTTTGGCAACTGTATCGTTCTCATCGGCAAGCGCGGCGGGATTCGACAGCAGCAGCGCGGCAGCTGCCATTAATGCGCTTATGAGGGGAAAATCCAGCATTTTCATTGTGCTATACTGCTCCGATTTTTGTTGGGTTGTCCCGGAATCCTCGGGATTCTACCAAGAAGCCTGTCTAATTCACAATCTTGCCAGATGCTCAAAATTCATAACTCGCTCGCCAGGGAAAAACAGGATTTTATTCCCCTCGTTCCCGGCAAGGTCAAAATATATGTTTGTGGCATGACGGTCTACGACTATTGCCATCTTGGTCACGCTCGCATGATGGTGGTATTCGATATGGTACAGCGCTGGCTTCGAGCGAGCGGTTTCGATGTGACGTACGTACGCAATATAACCGATGTTGACGATAAAATTATCAAACGGGCCCAGGAAAATAACGAATCCATCGACGCGCTGACCGATCGTTTTATTCGGGCTATGGAAGAAGACGCCGCCGCGCTCGGCGTCGCGCCGCCTACATGTGAACCACGAGCGACTCGCCATGTGGAGGATATGATTGGCATGATTCAGATTCTGATGGAAAAAAACCTTGCATACGCGGCGCCCAACGGCGATGTGTATTATGCGGTGCATAAATTTCCTGGCTACGGAAAACTTTCCGGAAAATCGCTCGATGATTTACGTGCGGGGGAACGCGTAATAATCGATCCATACAAAGAGGACCCGCTGGATTTCGTATTATGGAAAGCCGCCAAACCCGATGAGCCGCAATGGGATTCGCCCTGGGGCAGGGGGCGTCCCGGGTGGCATATTGAATGCTCCGCAATGGCTGAGCGTTATCTCGGCGAACACTTCGACATACATGGGGGCGGACAGGATTTGCAGTTTCCTCATCATGAAAACGAGATTGCGCAAAGCGAAGGCGCGCATGACCATCCTTTCGTGAATTACTGGATGCATAACGGCTTTGTGCGCGTCAATGATGAAAAGATGTCAAAGTCGCTGGGCAATTTTTTTACCGTACGCGAGATTCTTGCTCGCTATCAACCGGAAGTGGTGCGCTTTTTCATTCTTCGGGCGCATTATCGCAGCCCGCTGAACTATTCAGATCAACATCTTGAAGATGCCAAGCGTGCGCTTGATCGGCTTTACACTGCACTGAGAGGAAATGAAGCCGGCGAGGCTGTGGCCGCCATAGACTGGCAAGAGCCTCATGCACGCCGTTTCAGGGAAGCGATGAATGATGACTTCAATACGTCCGATGCTATAGCGGTGCTGTTTGATCTCGCGAATGAGGTCAACAAAACCGGATCATCACGGGAAACGGCGCTAATGAGAGCGTTGGGCGGAGTGTTGGGATTATTGCAACAGAATTCGCAGCAATATTTTCAGGACGCCGGACTCGCAGGTGATCCTGCATTCACACCGGAACGTATCGAGCAACTGATTCAGCAACGCCTCATTGCCCGGGCAAACAGAAATTATAGTGAGGCCGATAGTATTCGCAGGGAATTACTGGAGGCTGGCATTATGCTGGAGGATGGACCTCAGGGCACTACCTGGCGCAGGGAAACAAGTTCTTCTATCCTTTAATATTACACGAAAGAAATTTTTATAAAATTTCAGCCTCGATCATCAGAGTCGTCCGTTACACTTGATCGTTCCATTCCGTTATATTCCAGAATATAAGGATAGTCAAAAATGGAGTTGCAAATTAAAAGGACAGATTTTTCTGAAGAGAGCACGATTGGCGAGTTATCGGTAAATGGCGTATTTGAGTGCTACACCCTGGAGGATAAAGTCAGACCCGTCAAAATTGCCGGAAAGACAGCCATACCATCCGGCCGCTATGAAGTGATTATCAATTTCTCACAGCGGTTTCAAAAACAGCTTCCGCTTCTTCTTAATGTGCCGAATTATGAAGGCGTCAGGATACATAGCGGAAATACGGCCGCGAACACCGAGGGATGCATATTGGTCGGTGAGACCAAAACTGATAATTTCGTCGGCGAAAGCCGATGGGCCTTCAATCGACTATTTGAAAAACTGAAGGTTGCGGCGGAAAGCGAAAAAATATTCCTGGAAATAGCGTAGTAGCGTGCCGGACTTGAAGGGAATCGCCTGCAAAAGCGGTCTGGCGAGTCATATTCGTGGCTTTTTCGGCCAGTAGAATAACTATGGGCCTTCAAATATTCAAAATCTGTCCTTACCCATTCACTTTTTCGCTGTGATTCTTCAAGTCCGACGGCTGCTGGAAGCGCGAACGGAGCCCAGTTGAAAACAAGAATTAATGGTCGTCTTCCCATGTTGGGTTTCTTTAAAATGCTGCTCCTCGGCTCCGCTATATGGTCTTTTTGTGCGCTTGCACAAACCGAGGCCATGCCGTTTGCGCAGGAGAAAACGTATCTGCTGCCCTCGGGCCAAAAGGTTGCTGTCACATTCCGTGAGCGTCAATGCAAAAGCGGAGAATGCCACGAAGTTGACGCGGGCACATGGGGCGTGGATGGTGGTATCCCAAAGTTTGTTACTGAAACATTTCTCGTCTTCATAGACAGTAAACAATTTGTCATCCCCGAAAAATTCTATAAGGATATTACCAATACGCGCTCTCTGGACGTTTCTGAGCTGAACGGGCAGGTTATCCTCGAACTCAAGGGAGGCGATGCTGCCGGTGCATATTCGGCACGCTTTAAATTGGGCGGTATGTGCGGGTTCGAGCGAAAAATCTGCGGCGAGGTGTGCGAGGAAATCTGGGAGCGCACCACCTGGTACAACTCGTTTGCATACGAGTTGGACCCGGGTTGCGAAAGTGGGATTCAATGAATAGTGTACGTTATCGCGGATACTTGTTGCGGTGTCTCAGGTTGGGGTGTCTCGGCGATGTTACATTTTGGAATTTACAGATTGATGGGCGCGGGGCCGAGGTAGCCTGGACATGACATCGAGGCGATAAGCGATTGCCCCGTGTAACTTCCAACCCACTGTAAAGGTTCGGCGAAAATTAACGGATGCATTGATATCAAACAAGACCTGAGAAGGAGAACGCGTGACCTCGGTATTCGAAGCGCTTTCGCGTGCGTTCCGTGATTTATTTCAGTTTCAGGTTTTATGGATCGTCATTTGGCCCATCCTGGCGGCTAGCCTGTTGTGGCTCCTGTTAGGCATCGCGTTCTGGAGTACTTTCTCGGGATGGATTGCGAGCGGCCTCACGGCGATCGGCATTCAAACCTGGCTCGAAGGCGTCGAACCCAGATGGGTTGCGTACGGAATTCAGGCAATCACACATCTGATTCTGTTTGTGCCGCTTGTTTTCGTTACCGCGCTGGTGATCACCGCCTTATTCGCGATGCCTGCCTTGATTCATCTGGTGTCTGACCGTGACTACCCGCATCTTGAGCGCGAAAACGGTGGCGGTTTCGCTGGCAGCCTGCTCAATGCGCTGATTGCCCTCGGAATATTTGTCGCTATTTGGCTGATCACGCTTCCTTTGTGGTTAATCGGCGCAGGCCTGGTCATACCATTTATTGCTACGGCGTATTTGAACCAGCGCCTGTTCCGTTATGACGCCTTGGCGGAGCACGCTAGCCAGGACGAAATGCGCGCGATATTTTCCTCCCAGCGGTCGTTACTGTGGGGCTTGGGGCTCCTGACCGGTCTGGTACAATTTATCCCTATTCTAAACTTGTTCGCACCAGTGCTGACGGCACTGGCCTTCATTCATTTCGGTCTGGAATGCCTGAAAAACTTGCGTTCACTTCCGTGATCGCGATCAGAGAGCGCGGGTCTACAGCAGCGGCAGCTTGCCTTACATTTTATGTCAAACTTATCTCGGACACCGTCTGTCCCTTGAGCAGCCCTGTTTTTCGTCTATAGTTTTTATTACCGGTACATAATGTCTTAAATAACCGACGCTGCGCCGCCGATTGCTGGACCAACGATTATCAGGGGGGAACGTTTATGCAAGTTCATTTTATTCTTCGTTTAATCACGCTGGGATTGGTGGCGACGACTGCAGGCATTACCACGTTTGCACAGGCGGAAGAGTCAGGTTCATCCATGCCCCCCGGATCCGTTCATAAGCATCACGAACAGCGGGATCAGCCAGACACTGACGATAAAGCCGTGCCGAGGCTGCTGAACCTTGGCTCGCACACCTTTCCCGTCAGCACACGAAACAAGCTGGCGCAAAAGTATATCAACCAGGGATTGAACCTGTCCTACGCATTCAACCATGCCGAGGCGGGCCGCTCTTTCCGGGAAGCGGCGCGGCTTGACCCTTCCCTGGCGATGGCGTATTGGGGGCAGGCACTCGTGCTCGGCCCCAACATCAATGCAGCAATGGCGCCGGAGAACGAGGCGCTCGCCCTGGAGCTCGTGCGGAAAGCCGCCTTGCTTGGTTCGAAAGCGTCGCCCCGCGAGCGGGCGCTTATCAGCGCGATCGAGAAGCGCTATAGCGGCAAACCCGAGCAGCGAAAGGCGAACGATAAAGCTTATGCGGATGCGATGCGGGATGTGCATGAGCAATTTACAAACGACCTCGATATTGCAGTGCTCTATGTCGAGTCGATGATGGATCTCAACTCCTGGGGTTACTGGATGCGCGACGGTTATCCGCTAGAGGGAACCGCTGAAATCGTGGCACTGACCGAATCTGTCTTGCAACGAAATCCAAACCACCCAGGCGCGGCACATTTTTACATCCATCTCGTCGAATCGACCAGCACGCCCGAGCGGGCGGAAAAAGCGGCGGATAGGCTGCTTACACTGATGCCGGCGGCCGGGCACGTGGTGCACATGCCATCACACATCTATCAGAGGGTGGGCCGATACGCTGACTCGATCAAGAGCAATCAGCTCGCGATGGCAGCCGATGAGGCGTATCTGGCCCATCGCCATGCACAAGGGATGTACCCGATAATGTACACCCCCCATAATATTCACTTTCTCTGGTTTGCAGCAACGGCGGATGGGCAAAGCCGGTTGGCGATCGAATCGGCACGGAAGGTAGCGGGAATCGTCAACGACACGGCTTTGGCGGGGGTGCCGGCGACAGCGGTGTTCCGGATTGTGCCGTACTGGGCGTATGCGAGGTTCGGAAAATGGAATGAGATTCTCCAGGAGCCCGCGCCACCGTCGACGAATGCGTTTTTGAAGGGCGGTTGGCATTACGCACGTGGCCTTGCGTTTGTCGCGACGAGGCAGTTGCAGCAAGCCGAGCAGGAGTTGGACGCGTTGCGTGAGATCATGAAGAGCGGGTCACTGGATTGGCCGCTCTTCTCGCTCAATTCCGCGCGCGCCGTACTGAGTATTGGTCCCGAAGTGCTAGCAGGCGAAATCGCCTCCGCTCGCGGGCAGTTCGATACCGCTATCGCGCATCTTGAACGGGCAATCCGCCTTGAGGATAGCCTGGCTTATACGGAACCGTCGGAATGGCAGTCTCCGCCAAGGCTGGCGCTGGGCGCTATCCTGCTCGAATCGGAGCGTCCAGCCGAAGCGGAAACGGTGTATTGGGAAGACCTTAGGCGCAATCGTAACAACGGGTGGGCATTTTATGGCCTGTTGCAAGCGCTGCGCTTGCAAAACAAGGATGATCAGGCAGCGCTCATTGAGGCGCGTTTCAAAAAGGCGTGGGAGCGCGCCGACGTGGAACTCAACGCATCCCGCTTCGGGTGCATTTCAGCACCGCCGGCAGGAAAGGCGTTGCAGTAGCGTGTGGCTGACGCATGCGGGGATACCTGTAGGCAGCCTCGTCCGCTCTCTGCAATTGTTTCGAGGATAAGAAGAGAATGTTAACGTAAGTGCTGGACTTACTTTCGTTGTTCTTCGATGTTTTCCATGATAAGAGTGTTTCCGGTGCTTAACGTGCCGATAGAGGATAACAGCGAGCGGGGAAGAAGCTAACGCCATGAGTAAAAAGCAGCGGGCGTCCGAACCTTTGATATGCACAATCGGGCACTCAACACACCCATTGGATGAATTTGTCAATCTGTTAAAGACAAACGAGGTCGTGCACGTGCTTGATGTGCGCACTGTGCCGCGGTCCCGGCATAATCCGCAGTTCAATAAGGAAACGCTGCCCGGCTCTCTGGAACTGGCGGGCATCAAATACACGCATATGCCAGGGCTTGGCGGATTGCGGCATGCGCATAAGGATTCGATCAACGGTGCCTGGCGCAACGCGTCTTTTCGCGGATATGCGGATTACATGCAAACGCCTGAATTCGCCGCGAACGTGCAGGATGTGATGGAGCTTGCCGGGAACCAACGGTGTGCGCTGATGTGTGCTGAAGCTGTTCCATGGCGGTGCCATCGTTCGTTGATCGCCGATGCGCTTACCATGCGTGGAGTGCGGGTTGAAGATATCATCAATACACAGGGACGGAAGGTACATTTGATAACTCCCTGGGCGCAAACGGATGGTTTGAGAATTTTTTATCCTCCGCAAGAGAATCTGCCGTTGCAGGAAGAATTTGATAGATAAGGATGGTTGCCGCGTTCATAATGCGGGCCATAAATAACGAAGTGAACCAATAGCAGGGGAGTAGCTCAATTATGAAAATTTTGTGTGTTCAGTGCACAGCGCTTATTGCCTTCATGATGCTGGTTCCCCAGTCTGCCACAGCATTTGAAGACACCCGGTTGGGACAGCAGGAGCCAGACAAGAATCAGGTAAAACAGCGAGGGCAGCAAAATCCCGAGCTGAAACCGTGGGAGGCGAGACCATGGGATCCAAAGCCGTCGGCATCGAAACCATGGGAATCAAGACCGTGGGACTCTGCTTCGGACGAGGTGAGGCCAAAGGATTTGAGGTCGGGTGAGGAGCGGAAAGCTGCCGACGAGAGGCGTCGCGTAGGTAGAAAAGCCAGGAAGGAGCGGTCTGAAAAAAAGGAAAATACGGAAGAAGTCAGCAGTTATCAGGATCGCGTCAAGCAACGTCAGAACAAATGGCAAAGGCACCAGATGGAAAGCGAGCGGTATTATCCCACAGGCATGAGGTAACAAGTCGGCGCAATAATTGCCCGTTAATTTGATGAGATTGGGGTGGGGTTGCTCGTGTCCAAAATCCGAGGACTGCGACCAATTGCTCACCGCTGTGCCGGAGCCCGAGACCTATGCAACGCTGCTAACCGGTTTGGGTTTGCTCGGATTCATGTCGCATGCCGCAAGAGTGTTTGTGTAGGCCTGATCCTGAGTCGCAAGGAAACGGACTCCCTTTGCGACTTTCTCATTTTCAGCCAAGCCACTGTCCCTTATCGGATCTGCTCTGCTCATGGAAGCTAAGCAATTGAATAGAGACATGCTGCGACGTTTGGCAGGATACCGGATAATAGGCCCGAGCGTATGGCCAGTCTTTTTGCGGAATACCGTTCGAACCGTCAGCCGACGCCGCTTCTAGCACCGCCGCGATAATCCGATCCTTCAAGCCGCGTGCGAGATAATTTTCGAGTTCCCGCCAATCCTCCATTTTATCAACGGCCTATATAACAATGGAGTGTGGGGGTCTAATTTGCATAAGCACCTTTGATAAGTGGATTATTCGCTTACGGAGGGGTTTAAGCTCGCCGAGATCCCGGCGCGATGAGGCAGCCATGTCCGTGTTCTCAAGTGAAATCTGATCCTTTGCCGAGTCATTCGGAGAGGGTGTTACTCCGGTCTCGTTCCTGATTGGTGCACCACATTCTGGATACCCTTTGCGGCATCCAATGCGATCGCCACTTGTCGTTATTTTTTGCCCATACCCCTCCGCTCGTCATCTGTTGAGTCAACAACGTTTTCCAAAGCTTGCCCATGAAGCCCGCTTCTGCGTGCATCACGCAGGCCAGGATCGATCCGAATGCCTTCTCTATTTAATTCCCGTGAGCAGGTCAAATGGTCAAACAGAAGCTGTTTATTGCTTCTTATTCTCGATTTGGCGCTCAAGGAAAGCAACTAGACTCGATCAACTCTTGAGGTCAAAAAATGATCAAGCGTCCGCGACAGGAGATAAAGAACATTAACAAAAAGACAAAAGGAAACGAACATGGGAATCTCAATCCGCATCGGGGCAGAGGCAAATACAGCACTCTCCAGCCTCAACACTTCGGGAAGCGTCCAATAAATTCAACCATAGAGCAGGGCAAGTTGAAAAGCATAATTGGGCTAATGGCACGTTAGCTGGATCTAGCTAGTGGGGTTTTATTGATGGAGTGGTTTTATTCATTTATTACAAAATGGAGATGCTGTCATGCAATGCAAGATCCACCCCTCGATTGGGGTAGCACGTTTAGGGAGTAGCAAAGGTCAGTTTTGTCTATCACCAGAATCGATCGGTGGTTTACCTTTTGAAGCGGATCAATATGGCAATAAGCAAGGCACTATTGTCCATTTTAAAGATGACGTTGGTCAGGTACGCAGGCAAGGTCAGCCTTTTAAAGTGTATCAGGCTGATGGCAGCGAATTGACATTGAATTCCGCTAATGTCGAATCCATCGAGTGGACGGTACATTTGGCCAATAAAAAAGCCGCCTGGTACCAATATGCAGAATTAAAAGGAAACTTGCTTTATGGTGAAAATAATAGTTATCAAAGTCGTGGCGTCGCATTACGTAACCCTAATGTGAAAGATGATGATCGCAGAAAGCTGATTGTGGACCCAGGACCGCGAAGCGTGTCGGGGGCGCGTCAAACGATTGGTTTTGATAAAAGCTCTGTACCAGACGGCTATCCGGCGACGTACCCGTCAGAAGTCGTTCTTTACGGTACTCACGTAACCACACTGGGCAACTTGGTCACAGACGATGTAGGCCGCCTGATCGTTTTAGGCGCATACGGCAACGCCGGTGGCAATGCGCCTCTTACCAGTTATGGTGGATCAGACACATGGCACGACGATATCGCGGATGGACCGGTTTATTGCAAAATCACCTTTAACGACGGTTCGCCCGCACAAGAATTACAGGCGTGGGTAATTGTTGGTTCACCAGATTTCGCGCCGGAGATTGTAAATATTTCTACGCTGAGCGACACCATGTTTGATGTAGGCGTTCGGTACTTTAACCTGGTTCCAGAGATGTACATCAACGGCGCTTTTTGTGAATCGTTCCACGCGAATTATCAGCGCGACATATTGCCGATTATCCAACGCATTGGGCGCTATCAATGGGTGGCTAATGTTCAATCCATGATGGCGTTTTCATCCAATGTTTTTGACTTTTCTGACAGCGGCGATGCGAATAAAGCCAATCGCCACCACTATTTCTCGTTTTTTCGGCAGCCAGACGACAAGCAGAACCCGTCTTCCGATCAACCGCAGCAAATATTGTTTAAGGAAACTGTGGGAGGGCATTTTCCACAAATGCCATTGAACTCCGGCAGTAATTCGGTGAGTAATGACATCATAGAAAAATTTTTAGCGCTTAACGAAACCCAGTATTTTTTACTGAACCAATGGGCCAATGGAAATTTTGTAAGCGATCCTGTTTTTAAGCCTTACAACGTTGATGTAATGGATGAAGCCGGCGTGGGTAATTGCGTTGGGCTGCCGATGTGCCCGGGTATAGAAGTGACCTGGAGCTTACAAAACAAGAATATCTACTCTGCGCCTTATGTTATCGAGGATCAAAAAGGTAAAAATGGATACAACCAAACGGGTCTGTCACCTTCGCGGGATGAGTGCGAAGGGGATGGCTGTGAGCCCGGTGATTTAACTAAAAGAATGGCGTGCCCATGGCAAGCTGATTTTTTTCAGTGTACGGTTCAGTACGTAAATTTTACAGACCCCAACGTGAATAAATCAGAGCAGAAAGTACCAATGCCACCAACCTACTATACGTATTGGTGGCCACCACAAAGCCCCTGGGATGTATTAACCGGCGATCTTACCGCCGAAGGCCAGGCTAAATCTCATATGCCTGCAGGGCAGCAAATGAATTACGCGCGCGGCATTAATACGTTTGTGCAAATGGTGGAGCATTGGTCAGCATTGGCATTTATTCGGGATTCTAACCCGCAAGATACGGGCTTCCCATACTTCACAGAAACAGAGCGCAACCATGAGGTGTTCGCTTATAAAGACGTGGGTGTGGGCCTTATAAGCGGAAATCCAGAAGACAACGAGACCCAGATTCCTGTTTTTTATATCGAAAAAAAGAAAGAGGTAATTAAAGCCAAGAGCCTGCGTGCTGCAAAAATGGTGGAGTTTTTCGAACAACGCGCATTTAAACCCATTGAAGTTGCCAGTGGTGGTTTAGGCATGCCTCGCTCCGGTACGCGCAGCAGGCGTTAACGGGTGGTGGACAGCGCTGTTCATCAAACCGATGCGCTGATATTCGGCGGAGGCCCTGCTGGGGCCTCCGTCGCACTTGCTCTCCTTAATTACTCAAGCTCTGACGTTATATTGGTTGAGCAGTCTGATTTCAACCAGGTTCGCGTGGGAGAGCAGGTTTCGGCGAGCATTTTCAGCCTGATGGATTATTTGATAATTGACAAAGACGAATTTGACGAGGGAAGTTTTATTCCCTCTTACAGTGGTACATCGTATTGGGGCAGTGATAGACCCAATTGCCGTGATTCAATATTCACGACCGAGCAGGCTAGTTTTCAATTGGATCGTGAACGATTCGATTTTAAATTGGTTGAACAGGTTGTTCATCGAGGAGGACGCATATTTCCACGAACCAGGTGTATATTAATTGATAGACTTGATAATGGGGGTTGGCGAATCCAACTCAAGCATCCTACGCAAGGTGTATTTTATGTCGAGGCAAAGTTTTTAGTAGATGCAACCGGCCGAAACGCAAGCATATGTAAACGGTTAGGCGCTGCCCCAAGGAAGCTGGATAATTTGGTGGGCGTAGGAACTTTTTTTAACCATGACCCGCAAACCATGCTTGCCCATGAATATTTAATTGAGGCAGTCGAACTGGGGTGGTGGTATAGTGCTTTATTACCCAATAATACGATTGTGGTAACTTTTTTCTCCGATGCCGATATCGTATCGCATCATCAACTGCATCAAGGCGATAACTGGGCAGCTCTGTTACAGCAAACGAATCACGTCAAGATGCGGGTTAAGGGCGCGTCAATATGCTCAAATAAGCCTTGGGTTCGCAATGCTGCGTCACAGATAACGGATTTTTCATCGTGCAAAAATTTTATCGCGGTTGGCGATGCGGTCAGCGCGTTTGACCCGATATCATCAATGGGTATTGGTTTTGCAATTTCCACCGCGTGTCAAGCGGCTAGTCTTATTGCAAATAACTTGACTCGAAATACGATAGATGCATTTGCATCCTACCAGCTTGATATAACAAATCATTTCAACAGTTACCTTGAAACACGCAATAAATTTTATCAGCACGAATGCCGTTGGCCTAAGTCAGACTTCTGGAGCCGGAGACATTAAGAAATTTGGCTCTGTTGCAAAAAAGGACAAACCAGAACTGCGCCCCTGATCTGATTGATTAAGCGCTGTAGATGCCGAATTGCCTTTCAATGAGGCGAATTTCTCCTGTGGCGCCCTGGTCGTATTTTCCATATGTCCAGTTGTCCTGTTTTCTCCGGTATACTCTACAACATCATGCCCGGAACCCTGCTGATTATTGCTTCCGCCGCCATATTGCTTGTCACCATGGCTTTTCTGGTGATCAGGCTCAGCATGCTTTCGACGATGGTGCGCGAACTGTTGGGGCATCAGGCGAAGTCGATGGAAGACAAACACCGCGACATGCTCAAGGACCTGCACGAGGGGTTGGCGAAGCAGGGGGACCGATTATCGGAGGCGCTCGGTAAAACTTCCGAGCAGTTGCGCGGCACGGTAGAGTCGCGATTGGACCAGATCAGCGGCCATGTTACCGAGCGTCTTGACGAAGGGTTCAAAAAGACAAACGAGACTTTTACCAGCGTCATGACGCGGCTTGCGACTATTGATGAGGCGCAGAAAAAAATAGATAGCCTCACCACCAATATGGTGAGTCTGCAGGAACTTTTGGGTGACAAGCGTTCCCGCGGCGCATTCGGCGAGGTGCAACTGGAAGCGCTGGTTCGCAATATTCTGCCTGCCGCTGCCTATACAATGCAGCACACGCTTTCCAACGGTAGCCGTGCCGACTGCGTGTTGCGGCTTCCTCCCCCGACCGGCATGGTGGCGGTGGACTCAAAATTTCCCCTTGAAAACTTTCATCGCATGTTTGACCGCCATGCGGATGAAGCCAGTCGGGCCTTGGCTCAAAAGCAATTCAAGGCAGACGTGAAGAAGCACGTGGACGATATCGCCAGTAAATATATTCTGCCGCCGGAAACCTGTGACGGCGCGGTGATGTTCGTTCCGGCGGAGGCCGTTTTTGCCGAAATCCATGCTTATCACTACGATGTGGTCGATTACGCCATGCAGAAGCAGGTATGGATAGTCTCACCGACAACCTTGATGGCGGTGCTGAATACTGCGCGCGCAGTGCTTAAGGATATTGAAACCCGCGAACAGGTGCATATCATCAAGGACGAGCTCTCCAGGCTTGGTAAGGATTTTGCGCGATTCGACGAGCGCATGAAGAAGCTTGCCGATCATATCCGCCAGGCTAATCAGGATGTGGAAGAGGTACACGTTTCGAGCCGCAAGATCAGCCAGCGCTTTGCCCGGATCGACGCGGTGGAATTGGAAGTCCCCCAAGTTGAAACCCCTGTGCTGGAACCTGGCGATGGTTGATTCCGAATCTCTATGCTTTCGAACTTTAGAGCCTGGTATCGTCGCCGCATCCTTAAAAATGAATCTATACCTGATGATATCTGGCAACAGGCCGTTACGCATCTAAGATTTTTGCGTGGCCTTGATGCGGATGAGTTAGAGCGATTGCGTGAAAACGCCACGCTGTTTCTTCATGCAAAGCAGATAAGTGGCGCGCACGGGCTGATCGTCACCGATGAAATGCACGTGCTGATCGCAGCGCAGGCTTGCATTCTGATCCTGAATCTCGACCTCGATTATTACGACGGCTGGGTCGAAATTATCGTTTATCCCGGCGAATTCATACGCAATTATGAGTATGTGGACGAAGATGGCGTAGTGCATCATGCGGCCGAGGCCGTATCGGGAGAATCCTGGCTCGGCGGGCCCCTGATACTTTCCTGGGAAGATGCTTCCACTACTGACGCCGAGGTGGGGTATAACGTCGTAATACACGAGTTTGCGCATAAACTCGACATGCTGAATGGCGATGCCAACGGATTTCCGCCATTGCATGCGGACATGAGCCGGCAAGCATGGAGCGAAGCTTTCAGTGAAGCTTATGCGGCTTTTTGCAGACGCGTCGATGCGGATGAGGCGATGGAAGTGGATCCCTATGCGGCCGAAGATCCCGCAGAGTTCTTCGCGGTAATAAGCGAGGCATTCTTTGAAATACCCTTGGAGGTAAAACTGCATTTTCCTCGGGTTTATGAGCAGTTGGCACTGTTTTATCGTCAGGACCCTGCCGCACGTTGGAGCAAATCGTGACCGGATATTACATTAGCGGCGATATTGGCGGAACCAAGGTGTTGCTACAGGCAACTGAACTAAAGGACGGCAACGCCCAAGTATGGTGCGAACGCCGTTATGCCAGTCAGGAATACTCGTGTTTTTCCGATATGCTGAAGGAGTTCTTGGGGGAGACAATGACGCTGGGTATTGGCTCCAGTCCCGCAAGCGCCTGCTTTGCGGTGGCGGGGCCCATCACGCAACAGGTGGCAAGTCTCACCAACTTGCCCTGGGTGATGGATAGCGCGGCTATCACAAAAGAATTTTCCATTCCTGTCGTTAAACTCATCAACGATTTCAAGGCCGTGGCATTGGGTATTGAAACCCTGCCCGAAAGTGACCTGGTAACGCTGCAGACGGGGAAGCCCTCTGCCATGGAGCTTCGGGTTACGCTTGGCGCTGGTACAGGCATGGGTGTGGCGTGGCTTATTTGGCAAGACAGCCGCTATATACCCCTGTCCAGTGAAGCAGGGCACATGGAATTTGCTCCCGCGGATGAATTACAGGATCGCTTGCTCCAATATTTGCGAAAGAAATTTGGCCATGTATCGGTCGAGCGGATACTATCAGGACCGGGATTGACAAATACTTTCAATTTTCTGCAAACCGACTGTAATAACACGCCAGCGCTTGTGCAGGTGCGGCTGAAGCCTGATGGCGCCGCGCAAGTGGCAGACCTTGCTTTCAACCACAAGCACCCCATTGCGATCAGGGCGATGGATTTATTTGTTGAGATTTATGGTGCTTATGCAGGGAATCTGGCGCTGGCGGGGCTGTGTCGTAATGGTGTGTATGTGGCGGGCGGCATTGCCCCCAGAATTATCGATAAGCTGAGAGAAGGCCGTTTCATGAAAGCGTTTCGTGACAAAGGACGTTTTTCCTCATTGATGGAGGATATCCCTGTGCATGTGGTGATGAATCCAAAAATCGGACTGCTGGGTGCTACGCAAGAAGCGCAGCGTATTGCCAGAAACAATTAATGACTGCGTTGCCCCGCTGACGTGGTTGTCATGAGTCGTTGCCATGAAAATAACGGTCAGTCCGGTTTGCCGTCAATCCTCGGTCGCCAGTAGAGGGGAGCATAGCGAACGGCCCAGAGTGTGAAGCAGATCAGCCAGGACAGACCTGCCAACAGGTATAGGGTCATGGTGGCCGTACCGAAAGCGTCAGGCAAAAGATCGGGAAATATCCGCAGCAAAACCGCGATTTGAAACCCGATAAACAGCAGCCGGGTAAATTTATCCAGCACCAGCGCGTTTCCCGAATGCCCTAGCGTGACGCGCGAAGCCATGCCCAGCACCATATTGGCGAAGTATCCGATTGCCAGCGCATGCAGCGGTGCGAGGCCAAATACCAATAATTCGCCGCCGCTCATAAAAAACACCAGACTTTGCGTTCCATATAGCAGCATGGAAAGCCCGAGCCACGCAAAAGCGATATGCAGCACAGCGAGAAGGTGGACCCTGAAGCTGCGCAATAACCCCCAGGTAAAAGACAAGTATACGGCGCAAGCGGCCAAGGGCAAGTCGAACAGCCACAGATAGGGAAATGCGTTTTTCCATAATTGCAATATGCCGTGCGCAGCGGAAAACGTGAGCATCAGCCAGAGTATCCAGTAGGGTCTTACCAGGACATAATCCTCCAGCACCCGGCTCGAGAAAAACGGGATCATGCGGTGGCTCACCGTCATGACAACCGGCAGCAGAAAAAACCAGATTCCGGCATTGCGTGAGAAATCCAGCATTAGGGAATTTTCGGTCAGCAACCATAGCAGGTAAGCGGCTATCCCCAGCCATCCGGATATGAGTGCTGCGCTGGCTGCGTTTGCATGGCGCCTATCCTTATCCTTTGCTTTGAGGAGAACACGCAGCAGCGCGTAAATCGCTATACTGAATCCTGCCAGCAACGCCGCCACGCCTGCGGTAGCGATCAGTTTTTCAGTCGCCAGGCCGAGATAAAAGAGTGTGACGCCCGCAACCATCAGCAAGCAGGAGGTGACAAAGTGCCGTGGCTGAATTTTTTCTCCATTCATCCAACTGGGAAAAGTGGTAAATAAAAAACCCAGGATAAAGAACGAGAAAAAACCGTAGATCATCAAAAAGGCGTGAGCCCAGATCGGCGCTATACTCCATTCCAATGGAGCCCCGGCAATATCGTGACGCCCCATGAGATCGAGTACCCACCACAACAATGTGAACACACCTTGCAGAGCTCCCGCCAGAAACATGGCATGATGCGGCGCTGCAGCAAGACGGTGCCAGACAGACGCGCTGTTATTCATATATTGAGTAGCCAGGATAAGCTGGTTTACTTGAGAGCGGATATCATTACGGCGCTGTAACGATCTAATAATAGTGGGCCTGAACCTGAAGGTCAGCTTTTTTAAAATATCAATATCTGAATTTCAATATTTTCTGGCGCAACATCAGCATATGAGCAAAGCGTTTACCAAGGAAACAGAACCCGCTGATGACCTTGAAGAGGAGGTTATCCACACCACATCCTCTTTACCGGCCGGCAGCAGAAACTACATCACCCCCGGAGGCCATGCACGGCTGATGGACGAGTTTCAATGGCTGATGAATAAAGAGCGTCCCCATGTGACCGCTACAGTATCATGGGCTGCCAGCAATGGCGACCGTTCGGAGAATGCCGACTATATCTATGGAAAAAAGCGCCTGCGCGAAATCGACCGGCGTATACGTTTTCTGACCAAACGCCTGGATATGGCAGAAATTGTGGATCCGGCCGCCCCCAGAGATGACGAAACCCGTATTTTTTTCGGCGCAACCGTTACATTCGCCAATGAGAAAGGCGACGAAAAAACAGTTGCTATCGTAGGTGTTGATGAGATCGATACGTCCAAAGCCTACATCAGCTGGATTTCACCCATGGCACGCGCATTGATCAAGGCGCGGGAAGGGGACGTGGTGACATTGCACGCGCCGGGTGGGACTGAAGAACTGGAAATTCTGGAAGTCAGATACCAGATGATTCCGATGGAACCATTCGGACAAGCGGATGAGGCTGAGATAAGGGCAGCTGATACAGATAGCCGCTGAAGTTACTTGCGTCCAGCCATGAAATTTATCAGTTCCCGCGACAATCCATTCTTTAAAAAAATGATCAAGCTGGCCGGGTCTGCGCAACAGCGCAGAGCAACCGGCTTGACACTGCTCGATGGCATACATCTGGTCGCCGCCTATCATATCGCACTGGGGCAGCCGGAAGCCCTCATCATGAGCGAGTCAGGCAGGAAAAGCGCGGAAATAAAACGCTTGCTGGAGAAATGGAAACCCAGGGAAGGTTTGAGCCTTGTTATGCTGAGCGATTCGCTGTTTCGCGAGATTTCTCCAGTCAAGACTCCGACCGGTATCATGGCGCTGGCACGCATCCCCTCGGCCGAAACCATCCTCATACATAAACCTGTAAGGGATGAAAACGAGGGCGGAGGAAATGAAAGTTTTTGCGTGTTGCTCGAAGCCATGCAAGACGCTGGAAACGTTGGTTCCATACTGCGGTCTGCCGCTGCCGCGGGAGCAACGGATATTTACTTATCCAATGATTGTACGGATGCGTGGTCGCCCAAGACGCTGCGCGCCGCGATGGGCGCGCACTTTTTACTGCATATTCACGAACAATCCAATCTGGCGGAAGTGGCGCGTGCGTTTGGCGGTAAAGTAATCGCCACTAACCTGAGAGCGAAAAACAGTCTCTACCAGACCGAATTGACCGGGCCGATCGCGTTGGTGTTCGGTAACGAGGGCGTGGGCTTGTCTGATGCGGTGCTGCAAGTAATCACTGACGAAATCAGCATTCCTATGCCCGGTGGAACGGAATCACTGAACGTGGCGGCAGCGGCGGCAATATGTTTTTTTGAGAGAGTAAGACAGATGGAATCGGTTCGATGAAATGTTCAGCTTCAGATTTCCGGATTTCCTTTGCCTTGGCATCCCTATGGCTTTGCTTGCGATACTGTATCGGCTTCAACTTCCTCCGGCATGATCCAGCCAGTGTTCCAGCCCCTGTGCATTAAGCCCGACATCCAGGCTTAACAGAGAGCGAATTTCTTCCCCCGGCAATCTGCAGCCGTGTGCGATAACTCGCTGCAACAGCAACTCTCCAAGTTCCTCTACTAGTGCGGAATGCCTGTTGGGAGCGCTGTGCAGTTTCCTGCCTATCGACACGTGGGCATCGATCAAATCGTGCATCTCGGCCGCATGGCGCGGCAAATGGCCGATGCGGCCGTAGTGTGTAAGAAAAGCATAAGAAGGGTGGTAACTCATGATCCGGTGCAACGAGGCATGCGCGGCTATCGGATCGAACTGCACCGGCGTAGTGGTCGGAAATACGAACTCCATGCCGTCCACGTCGAATTCGCGATAGGAGATGCCGAACGTGTCGCCGGTAAAAAAAGACTGGCTTTGCTTATCGAAGATGGAGTAGTGATGACGTGCGTGGCCTGGCGTGTCAAGAAAAAGTAATGGCCTGCCGTTGAAATCCAGGCTGAATCCATCGGGTGCCTCAATGATGCGATTTGCCTCCACTGGACGGATAACCCCATAGACACGTTTGAATTCCGCTTCGCCATACACTTCCGTTGCGCTTGCAACCAGCCTGGCGGGGTCGGCCATGTGTCGCGCACCGCGGGGATGCACCACCAGTTTCGCATTGGGAAAGCGATGCATGAATTCGCCCGCGCCCCCAGCGTGATCCAGATGTATATGGGTCAGGAAAACGTACGCTACGTCCGCAGGGTCGATATTCTTTTTGTGCAGGATTTCCATCAGGCCGGCTACGGAAGATGATGTTCCCGTATCCACCAGCGCCGCTTTTCCTGCTTCGACAATCAGGTGAATCGCAGCCAGTCCCGTGCGGAGATAGCCCGCGTCGATAGCGCTAATACCATTAGCGTAGTCGATGAACTGAGGCACGCGGACGGGCAGCGTCGGAGTATCAGTTGATGCTTCTGCTTGGGTATGAAGGCGATTATTCGTCAAGTTAATTGTATCGGTAAGCTATCCAAAACCAAACCCTTGCTATGCTATGGGTTGTTTCAATTGTTCAAGTATCGCGGGGTTTTCCAGCGTAGAAACATCCTGGGTTATTTCCTCACCTATAGCCAGCGTGCGCAGCAAACGCCGCATGATTTTGCCTGAACGGGTTTTCGGGAGATTATCGCCGAAGCGGATTTCATCGGGTTTGGCAATAGGACCGATTTCTTTCGATACCCAGTCACGCAATTCCATTGCAATATTGCGGGCATTCTCGCCCTCCGGGCGCTCGCCCTTGAGCACCACGAATGCGACAATGGCTTCGCCCCTGATTTCATCGGGTTTCCCCACCACCGCAGCTTCTGCGACAAGGGGGCTGGCCACCAGTGCGGATTCGATTTCCATAGTGCCTAAACGGTGACCGGCAACGTTCAACACATCGTCAGTGCGCCCCATTATCCAGAAATAGCCATCCATGTCACGGTTGGCGGAATCGCCCGCCAAATAGTACTTACCGCCAAGTTCTTCGGGAAAATAGGTTTGCTTGAAGCGCTCCGGGTCGCCCCATAAAGTACGTGCCTGCGGCGGAAACGGGCGTTTGATGACAAGAAAACCGCCCTTGCCGTTAGGCAGGTCGTGACCTGCCTCGTCCACAATGGCTGCCATGATGCCGGGCAAGGGCAGCGTGCAGGAGCCGGGCTTGAGCGACACCGCGCCGGGCATGGGGGCAATCATATGGCAGCCCGTTTCGGTCTGCCACCAAGTGTCCACAACCGGGCAGCGGGACTGGCCGACAACAGTGTAATACCACATCCACGCTTCCGGGTTGATCGGCTCACCTACCGAACCGAGCAGGCGCAAAGAGGAAAGATCATATTTTCCGGGCAACTCGGGCCCCAGTTTGATAAGCGACCGGATCGCAGTGGGCGCCGTATAAAATGAGGTGACTTTATGGTCCTGAATTATTTTCCAGAAGCGACCGGCGTCGGGATAAGTGGGAACTCCCTCGAAGATGACCTGGGTGGCGCCCACTGCCAGCGGACCGTAGGTAACGTAGCTATGTCCTGTAACCCAGCCCACATCGGCGGTACACCAGAAAATATCGGTGGGTTTGTAATCGAAAATCCATTCCATGCTTGTGATCGCGCCCAGCAGGTAACCCGCTGAAGAGTGCTGCACACCTTTTGGTTTGCCGGTGGAGCCAGAGGTATAGAGCGTGAATAGCGCGTGCTCGGCATTGACCCATTCGGGCTCGCAGGTGTCGCTCTGGTCCCTGATCAATTCGTGCCACCAGATGTCGCGTGCCTGCAATTGCAGGTTGTCGTCACTGCGCTTATATACAATGACTGATTTCACGGACTCGGTTTTACCCATGGCGAGCGCTGCGTCCACTGCGGCTTTCAAATGGTTGACTTTGCCGCCTCGCCGTTGCTCGTCGGCGGTAATGACAGCCACTGCACCTGCATCAAGAATACGCTCATGAATGCTTTTGGAGGAGAAGCCGCCAAATACCACCGAATGAGTCGCACCAATGCGGGCACAGCCCTGCATCGCCACTACGGCTTCGATACTCATCGGCATGTAGATAATGACACGATCGCCTTTCCTGATGCCAAGAGATCGCAGACCATTGGCAAACCGGCAAACGCGACGATGAAGATCACGGTATGTGGAACGGGTGATTGAGCCGTCATCCGCTTCGAAAATAATCGCGATTTTGTCTGGCTGGGTTGCCAAGTGCCGGTCCAGGCAGTTGAACGAAACGTTCAGCTCGCCGTCATCAAACCATTTGAAGAAAGGATGGTTCGTTTCATCCAATACGCGGGTGAACGGTTTGTGCCACAATATGTGTTCGCGTGCCAGTTTGCCCCAAAATGCAGGAAGGTCTTTTTCAGCTTCGGCGCAGAGGGCGTGATAAGCTTCAATGCCCGCCACATTAGCTTGTTTAACAAACACCGGGTCCGGTGGAAAAATGCGCGTTTCATGCAGAATGGATTTGATTGCGGCCACGGGACGCCTCCGATGAGTTTTTATTTGGGAGATCGGTGAAATTGTATCATTCATAAATTCATAATATGTACCGAACCGCTGAATTAGCGCTAAACGGAAACAGATATTCCCTGGGCAACCAGTTATAATTCAACAGGGGTCTATTTCATTAAGTATAAAATTTTGCTAAAATAGCAATGACTATGGGCTCTTTCTAGCCCATTTTTTGTTTGTGCCGGCACTATGGATCTGTATGAATTGCTCGAATCGACCTTGACCGGGCTGGGCTATGAGCTCGTCGACGTGGAGCGGTCTGCGCGAGGGAAGATGTTGCGTGTGTTTATTGACAAACCCGACGGTATTACCGTAGATGATTGCGGGGCCGTCAGCAATCATCTGAGCCGCTTGCTCGCGGTTGAGAACATCGATTACGATCGGCTGGAAATTTCATCGCCCGGCTTGGACAGGCCGCTGAAAAAGGCCGCTGATTTCATCCGCTTTGCGGGTGAGTCGGTTAAACTGAGGCTACGTGTGGCGTTACAGGGTCAAAGAAATTTCGTCGGAATTTTGCGTGAAGTGAACGACGGGGTATTAAAGCTGGAAGTGGACGGAAAAATGCTTGATCTGGATCTAAACAATCTTGAGAAGGTTCGTCTGGTTCCAAAATTGTAATTATTCGAGAGAGATTGGCTGGAGGTAACATGACGCGCGAAGTTTTACTTTTGGTGGATGCGCTGGCGCGCGAAAAGAATGTCGAGAAAGACATTGTTTTTATCGCGCTTGAATTGGCGCTGGCATCCGCGACAAAAAAGCGTTTTCACGAAGACGCTGATGTGCGCGTGTCGATTGATCACCAGACAGGCGATTATCAGTCATTACGCCGCTGGCAGGTAGTGGCGGACGATGCCGTGGAAGAGCCTGCCCGTCAAATTCCGTTGAGCGAAGCATTGCAGCGCAATCCTGAAATCCAATTGGATGAATTCGTCGAGGAAGTATTGGAGCCGGTGGAGTTTGGTCGTATCGGCGCTCAAGCTGCGAAGCAGGTGATATTCCAGAAAATTCGCGACGCCGAGCGCGAGCAGATCCTGAGCGATTTTCTGGAACGTAAAGAATACATGGTTACCGGGACCATCAAGCGGATGGAACGCGGCAACGCGATCATCGAGTCCGGCAGGGTTGAGGCGGCGCTGCCCCGCGATCAGATGATCCCGAAGGAAAATCTGCGTGTCGGCGATAGAGTGCGTGCCTATTTATACAAGATAGACCGGACCGCTCGCGGTCCGCAGTTGATATTGTCACGGATTGCACCGGAGTTTCTTGTAAAACTGTTTGAACTGGAAGTGCCGGAAATTGAGGAAGGTCTGCTAGAGATCAAAGTTGCAGCCAGGGACCCAGGTTCACGTGCCAAGATTGCGGTCAAATCTCACGATCAGCGCGTTGACCCGATCGGTACCTGCGTAGGTATGCGGGGTTCGAGGGTGCAGGCGGTGACAGGAGAGTTGGCGGGAGAAAGGGTGGACATCATTTTATGGTCCGACGATCCCGCTACCTTCGTGATCAATGCGCTGGCGCCCGCCGAAATCAGCAGCATTCTGGTGGATGAGGAAAAGCACAGCATGGACATTGTGGTGGATGAGGATAACCTTGCCCAGGCTATTGGACGTGGAGGTCAGAATGTGCGGCTTGCGTCTGAGTTGACGGGCTGGGAACTCAACATCATGACGATGGAAGAGTCACAGGCAAAAAATGAAGAGGAATTTTCCGTACTCCGGCACCTCTTCATGGAAAAACTTGATGTGGATGAGGAAGTGGCTGATATTCTCGTGCAGGAAGGTTTTACCACGCTGGAAGAGGTCGCTTATGTGCCGCTCAACGAAATGCTGGAAATCGAGGCATTTGACGAGCAGACGGTCAATGAGCTCCGCACTCGAGCTCGTAACGCTCTTTTGACGGAGGCGATCTTCAGCGAGGAAAAAGTGGAGAATATAGCAGAAGACCTGCTTTCGCTGGAAGGTATGGATAGCCAGACAGCGCGTGAATTGGCGGCCAAAGGAGTGAATACTCAAGAGGATCTTGCCGATCTGGCTGTGGATGACCTGATTGAAATGGTCGAGATGGATGCTGAACGAGCCAGGCAGTTGATTATGGCGGCGCGCGCGCCGTGGTTTGCCTCGGCAGATAGGGCATAGGTTATTAAAGGTTATCAATGTCTCAAATGAACGTAGAACAATTCGCTAGTGAACTGGGTGTGCTTCCTGCAGTGCTGCTGGAGCAACTCCGGGCCGCTGGTATCCGCAAGCATCTGACTGAAGATAGTCTGACCGAAAGCGATAAAACCCAGCTTCTCGACTATTTGCGCAAAATCCACGGTGCCAACGAGGAAAAGGGCAAGATTTCTCTTCCGCGTCGGCAGACTTCCGAGATCAAGAAGTCGGATAGCACCGGCAAGGCCCGGAGCATCCAGGTGGAGGTGCGCAAGAAGCGTGTATTCGTAAAGGGCGACTTAACGACCGAGACAAAGGCGGCGGAGCCAGCCGCAACTTTCGTTCCGCCTGCGACTACTGCGCCGATTCTCACGCCGGTGGTTGATGCGGCACAGCAGGCGTTGCGGCAAGAGGAAGCAAGAACACAGGCTGAATTGATTGCACGGCAGACTGCGGAACTGAGGGAAAAAAAACAACGGCAAAAGCCGGCAGCTAGCATCGAGGAAGTTGAGCCGGCAGCCGCAACCCCGGGCGAACCCGCGGCTACTCCTGAACCCGTACCCGCTGCGTCTGTCGGTACCCCAACTGTGGCGCCTACGGTTGAGGCGGCCCAGCCTGCTCCAACCGAGGGAACATTGCATAAGCCGGTAGTCAAGCCGGAAGAGAAGGCGGCGAAGGCCGAGAAGAAAAAGAAGCAGACCAAGCAAGTGGTCTGGAAAGATGACAGGGTCGAGAAACGTGGAGGACTCAAGACGCGAAGCGATTTGTCCAGCGTCAAGGGTTGGCGTACGCGCAGAGATAGACACGGTAAAGCTACTACGGAAGATCAGGGCGCTCATAGCTTCTCCGTACCCACCGAACCGATTGTCCATGAGGTAATGGTGCCTGAGACCATTTCCGTCGGGGCGCTCGCACAGAAGATGTCAATTAAAGCCGCCGAAGTTATCAAGACCTTGATGAAAATGGGGAACATGGTAACTATCAATCAGATGCTAGACCAGGAAACTGCCATGATCGTGGTGGAAGAACTGGGCCATGTCGCCAAATATGCGGCCCTGGATAGCCCTGAAGCCTTTCTTGCGGACACGGAACTACCCGGAGCGGGAATGAAGACAGAGCCACGTGCGCCGGTAGTTACCGTTATGGGCCACGTTGATCACGGCAAGACTTCGCTTCTTGATTACATACGTCGTACACGTGTGGCAAGCGGAGAAGCTGGCGGCATTACTCAGCACATTGGCGCCTATCATGTGGAAACTCAAAGAGGCATGGTCACGTTTCTGGATACGCCCGGCCATGAAGCTTTTACCGCGATGCGCGCCCGGGGCGCAAAAGTTACCGATCTGGTTATATTGGTCGTGGCGGCTGATGATGGCGTAATGCCTCAAACAATCGAGGCGGTACATCATGCCAAGGCCGCCAAAGTGCCGATCGTGGTAGGAATAACAAAAGTAGATAAACCTGATGCCAATCCTGAACGTATCAGGCAAGAACTGGTAACGCAGGGGGTCGTACCGGAAGATTGGGGTGGCGATACGATGTTCGTTGAAGTTTCCGCCAAGACTGGCCAAGGCATCGATTCATTGCTCGAAAGCGTACTGCTCCAGGCTGAAGTCCTGGAACTCAGGGCCGTAACGGATGGGCCTGCGAAAGGTATCGTCATCGAGTCGCGCCTGGATAAAGGCCGTGGCCCGGTGGCGACAATACTCGTTCAATCGGGAACTTTAAAGCGTGGTGATATATTGCTGGCAGGCGCAGTGTTTGGCCGAGTGCGCGCAATGCTCGACGAAAACGGCCGGCCGGTGGACCAGGCCGGACCTTCCATTCCGGTGGAAATTCAAGGCTTGTCAGAAGTTCCTGTTGCTGGCGAAACCGTAGTGGTGTTAACGGATGAGCGCAAAGCTCGCGAAATCGCGCTTTTCCGCCAAGGCAAATTCCGCGACGTAAAGCTTGCCAGACAACAGGCGGCCAAGCTGGAAAATGTATTTGAGCAGAAGGGTGAGGTCAAAGTACTCGCGCTTATCATCAAAGCCGATGTGCAGGGTTCTTACGAAGCGCTGACGCATGCACTGCAAGGGCTTTCCACCGACGAGGTCAGAGTTAATATTATCCACAGCGGGGTGGGGGCGATTACCGAATCCGACATCAATCTGGCGCTCGCGTCCAAAGCCGTTGTGATTGGCTTCAATAGCCGCGCGGATACAGTTGCGCGCAAGCTCATCGGTTCTACCGGAGTAGATGTGCGTTACTACGGTATTATTTACGAAGCTGTTGACGAAATCAGGGCAGCGTTATCGGGCATGATGACCCCCGACCGCAAGGAGAACGTTACGGGTCTGGTAGAGATACGCCAAGTATTTCGCATCTCTAAAGTGGGCGCGGTGGCCGGCTGCCTGGTGCTGGAAGGCGTCATCAAGCGCGGGTCGCTAACCAGGCTGATACGCAATGGCGAACTCATCCACACCGGCGAGCTCGACTCGCTGAAGCGTTTCAAGGACGACGTGAAAGAGGTGAGAGCGGGTTTTGAATGCGGTTTATCACTGAAAAACTTTAATGACATCCAGGTGGGGGATCAACTGGAAACATACGAAATCGTCGAAGTTGCGCGTAGCTTGTAACTGCCGCACCGGATGGGATCATCATGCCTAAAGATTATTCCCGCTCGCTGCGGATAGCCGACCAGATTCAGCGTGAACTCGCCGACTTGATTCGCAATGACCTCAACGATCCGCGTATTGGCATGATCACCTTGACCGGTGTCGAGGTGAGTCAGGATTACGCGCATGCCAAAGTCTTTTACACCACGTTGCGTAGCGAAAGTGACAATTTTCTAACCGGTAAAGGATTGGAGAACGCAACTGGATTTTTACGCAACCATCTGATGCATCGATTAAAGCTTAGAGTAATCCCGCAACTCCATTTCATTTATGATGAGTCGGTCGAGCGCGGTGTGCGTTTATCCCAACTGATAGATGAAGCCGTAGCGCAAGAAGCGCCGGCAAACGAACCGGACGATACCTGATCTGTGCCCGATCAGGTTTAGGTCACTTCTATTGATACTAAATCGTGTTCTAAAGCCCATACGCGTCAAACGTCACATCAGCGGCGTCCTGCTGCTCGACAAGCCAGCGCACATTTCGTCCAATCAAGCGTTGCAGATAGCCAAACGCATCTTTGCAGCGCGTAAGGCCGGTCACACAGGCACGCTTGATCCGATGGCAACCGGGCTGTTGCCCATTTGCTTCGGGGAGGCTACAAAGTTTTCGTCGGCATTGCTTGGGGCGAACAAGACCTACGACGCGACGCTGAGGCTGGGCTATATCAGTACAACCGGCGATGCCGAAGGTGAAATTTCAGTTGCAAGCGAAATAGAACCCGGGGATTTGCAGTTGGCGCCGCAGCAGATCGAGGCAGTGCTGAAAAGGTTTACCGGCACGATCATGCAGGTGCCGCCGATGTATAGTGCCCTGAAACATCAAGGGAAACCCATGTATGCTTACGCAAGGGAAGGATTGGAAATCGAGCGGCAACCACGTGAAGCCATCATTCATGATTTGCATATCGAGGCCATCGAGGGGAATGATTTACGCATCCTGGTCAAATGCGGTTCGGGTACTTACATCCGCACACTGGCTGAAGATATAGGCAAGGCGCTCGGATGCGGTGGGGCATATCTCACCCGCTTGCGCCGAAGCATTGTTGATAATTTTGACTTATCGCAAGCTTATACGCTGGATGCGCTTGAAGCTATGCCGCTGCCGCAGCGAGACTGTTGTCTGCTTCCGGTCGATATTTTCATGCGGGACTTGGCGACCGCTACACTGGATGCTGCGGCGGCGGCATCCTTGCTTCAAGGACGGGTGATCTGCAACTATTTCTCGCAGGATCTTTTATCTGAGGGACAAAAGATTCGATTATACGACCAAGCTAAACGTTTTCTAGGATTGGGGAAAATAACCGCGGGGGGCGAAATCGCCCCCAGTAGACTTATAGGGAACGTTTAAACCAGCCCGTTGGAGGTAGAGCAAAGACGTTTTCGCTGCTTCCCTGATACCGGTATATTTTTGCCGGATCACTCATCCAGAAGTGGTGCTTTGGCGGCCTAATCTGATCTGATAATAATTGGCTGACCTGATAACGGTTGATTACGCTGCACTGACCCCACCGATCTAGTATTGAAACACGTTAAGTAGTCGTCCCTGAAATACGTCCGTAAGCCTTGCAGATATTAACGTTGAGGGGTATACAAGGTCTGAGGAAATTGCCAGAATTGGCGTTATTTCCCTCTGATTTCTGGTGAATTCATGAAGCCTAAAAAGCAAGAGACGAGTACCTGCGACGACCTGTTTCGCCTGCGGTTGGAGCAGATACTGGACCAACGTCACGCCTTGTACCGGTTAGCGGACAAGATTGACTGGAATACAGTAGAAACCCGCTTTGGTGGGCTGTACGCAGAGGAAGGCCGCCCCGGCATCCCCATCCGGCTCATGGTTGGATTGCACTATCTCAAACACACCTTCAACGAATCGGACGAAACCGTTGTGGCACGCTGGGTAGAGAACCCCTACTGGCAACACCTCTGCGGGGAAGAATACTTCCGCCACACCCTGCCGATAGACCCCAGCCAAATGACCCGGTTTCGGCATCGGATTGGCGAGGCGGGTTGCGAATTCATGCTTGGCCTCACCGTCCGGACAGGACTTGCCACCCAAGCCGTATCCCTCACCTCGTTTGCAGTGGTGAATGTAGACACCACCGTACAAGACAAAGCCATCGCATTTCCGACAGATGCCAGGCTCTACCACAAAGCCCGAAGTGCACTGGTGAGAATGGCCCAAGGCATGGGTATCGAGCTTCGTCAAAGCTATCGACGCTTATCCAAAGTTGCCCTGGCCAAGCATGGACGCTATGCCCATGCCAGACAGATGCAA
>NZ_FRBV01000005.1 GCF_900142705.1 Nitrosospira sp. Nsp11 | reverse complement strand
ATTCGCCCGCCAGGCAAGGGAAAATGCCTTGCCCGGCAGGCCTACTGAGTCGGAAATTTCTACTTTAGACCGGTACTGATTTCGGGGTCAGGTCATCTTCTGGACATCATTCACCCGGATGTGTACGTAAAAGGGGGCGACTACACAGTCGAAAGCCTGCCGGAAGCGCCGGTAGTCCAGGGGTATGGCGGAAAAGTGGAGATAATGCACTTCGTCCAGGATCGCTCCACCACCCATATCATTACCCGGATAAAGCAGATCGCTTGACAGGATACGAGAAATTGTTCTCTGAGGCGTGGAAGAACCACAAGAATATACTCTGCATTCGCCTGGACAATATGGGCGACGTGCTGATGACCCAGCCGGCGATGCGCGCGCTGAAAGAATCTGCTCAAGGCAGGAAAATAACCCTGCTGACATCAAGCGCGGGGTCAGGGATTGCTGCGTATATTCCGGAGGTCGACGACATTATCCCGTTTGATGTTCCGTGGGTAAAAACGAGTGAAACCGGCGGAAAGCAGCAGCTGCAAGCGCTTGCCGACGAGTTGGCAAGCCGGCGATTCGACGCAGCGGCAATCTTTACCGCTTATAGCCAGAATCCGCTGCCAGCAGCCATGTTGTGCTACTACGCGGGTATCAAGCCGGTCCTGGGCTATTGCCGCGAAAATCCTTACGAGCTTATCAATCAGTGGGTGCCCGATAAAGAACCTTTCGACTATGTTATCCACGAGGTTGAACGCCAGCTTCACCTGGTCGGGATGGCGGGTGGGCTGACATCCGACACCAGGCTTTCGCTGGAAATTCCAGAGGAGAGCCGCGAAAAGGTGTCAGGCAGGCTGGCAGCGATCGGCATCGAACCGGATGAGCCCTGGCTGGTGCTACATGCGGGAGTAAGCGAAGAAAAGCGCCGTTATCCCGCTGCTGAGTATATTACTGCCTGCCGCTCGTTAACCAGGCAAGGCTACAAGATTCTACTTACCGGTAGCGGCAGCGAGCGGGATTACGTTGACGAAATTGCGCGCCCGCTCAGCCATGCTGCCACCAATATCGCAGGTGAGCTATCTCTCGCTGAGCTTATTGCACTGGTCGCGGCAGCGCCGGTTTTAATCTCGAATAATACTGGCCCGGTGCATATCGCAGCTGCCGTCGGGACGCCGGTCGTCGTGCTGTATGCGATGACGAATCCACAGCACACACCGTGGCAGGTACTGAATCGGGTACTTTATTTTGAGGTGCTGCCGGAGTTGCGAACAAAGAACCGCCTGCTCCAGTCTTTCCCGGGTCTGGCAACTCCCCGGGCTTCGCCAGAAGCGATCGAGGCCGCTGTCAACGAATTCACGGGAATAAATAATGCAAGCAAGAATTACTGTACTGATTCCCTCGTATAACCGCCCGAGTGCGCTTGCAGTGACGCTCACCGGGCTTTGCTTCCAGGAGTACCAGGATTTTGACGTCGTTATTTCCGACCAGAGTAATACGCTCGTCTATCACGACGCTTCCGTCCAGACGGTCATTCGCCTGCTTGAGAAAAAGGGGCATCCGGTGCGGCAACTGGTCAACCTGCCGCGGCGCGGTCTGGCTCAGCAGCGTCAATTTTTATTGGATTCCGTAGCATCGCGCTACTGCCTTTATCTCGATGACGATGTGTTGCTGGAACCTTTTGTCATGGGAAATATGCTGCAAGCTCAGGAAGAGGAAGACATAGGATTTGTCGGGCAAGCGCTCATTGGTTTGTCATATCGGAATGATTATCGGCCTCACCAGCAGGCAATCGAGTTATGGGAAGGCCCGGTTGAGCCGGAACTTGTCACTCCCCAGCATGCCAGCTGGCAGCGTCATGCCCTCCATAATGCCGCTAATATTCTCCATGTCCAGGAAAAAATGCAGCTCTCGCCTAATAGGCAAAGAAAATACAAGGTTGCCTGGGTGGGGGGGTGCGTACTGTATGACGTGCAAAAGCTGCGTGAAACAGGCGGATTTGAATTCTGGAAAGAAATACCTGAAGAGCATGTAGGCGAAGATGTTCTTGCACAACTCAGGGTGATGAAGCGCTTTGGAGGCTGCGGTCTTATTCCCTCCGGAGCCTACCATCAAGAGGCGCCTACTACCATAGTAAACAGGAAATTCGATATACCGAAAGAGTTGGCGCTATGAGAGGAAATAACGTCTCGCAGCCATGTTCAGGAGAAACGGACTACAAGAGTTGATGAAGAGGTTATCGGGTAGGACGTTCGATGCTGAGGAGCGGGTTGTTAATTCAAGGTAGGTCGGGCTCCGCCCGACGATGGGGGCTTGTCGTGCGCCATAAACTCGATGTCTCCGAATGAACGTGAACGATGTCGGGCAGAGCCCGACCTACATCAGTTGCTCTGTAGAGGGGTGGTTTGAAAACCATACCGAACCTCGATATGTGCTTTTGTGCGCGTGATTTTATGTTATATCCTCTCCAATATAACCGATCGGCAATGTTTGATATTGATTAAACAAACCCATGGCATGGAGAATTTGAAGATCAAAACCGCCGCTGAAGAAGACTTTTTTATTGAAGAAATAGAAAAAATAGCGAGGAGCGCAGGGCAGATCGTTATGGCGCATTATGCGCGAGGAGCAGCGCACGAATTTAAATCCGAGCGGCAGGTTGTAACCGGCGCGGATGGAAAATCTGAACAGCTACTAAAAGAAAGACTCCTAAAAATACACCCCTGCGGTTTTTACGGGGAAGAGGAAGGTGGAGATATTGCCGAACAAGGCGATCAGTGGGTGGTTGATCCGCTTGACGGAACAGAAAATGTGAGCGGCTATCCTCCGCTTCTTGCGGTTTCAATTGGGCTTCTTCGGGATGGGAAACCCGTTCTCGGCGTCATTTATGATCCTGTCCACTCCACCTTGTACAGCGCTCAGGAAGGTGGACGCACAAGAGTCAACGCGGAACTTGTAGAAACAGGCAACCAAACCGATCCATCGAAAGCTGTTGTCGGCCTCGATTTTTCCTCCGACATGGGCACGCGGGCCCGGACACTTGAGCAACTTTCGAGAGTATTGGAACTGGCTCGCGCGGTAAAGGTATTTGGTGTGCCGTCTCTATCTCTCGGCGCGGTGGCTACCGGAAGGCTGGACTTATTTTTCCGTCCCTCTACCAAAATAACAGATATGGTAGCGGGCGTGTGCATAGTCAGGGCATCGGGAGGGAGAGTGGCGGACTATGACGGGAGGGATTGGACAATCCATTCAGAAGGAGTGATCGCGGGCTCTTCCTGGATGATAAACGCATATCTCCCTTGTTTTAAATAGCTATGCGGAAATCATCCTCCTCATTGCTGAGGAAACCCGTCCTCTCGTAATCCCTCTCTACCTGCCAAAGATTACCTTCCATCCAGCAACGCTTTTAGCTCGTATTTTTCCCGGTCTATTTCCCCACGTGTACGTACGCCGGAACGCCGCAATATGGGCAATGGCGGACACCATCCCTGAAGCCCGTGCTGCAGCAGGAATGACAGTACGACCCCTGGTAACACCAGCCATTTCCTGTTAACCGTTACGCCGAGCAAAAGACCGGTCAAGGCCACTGTCGCGGCATTGACTTCAAGCGCACGCTCGACGTCCCACTCTCTATCGAGTTCCTGGATGCGCCTATCGATGACTTCCGGGCTGCTGTTGGCGTAACGCCGAATGTTGCTATTTGTTTGGTGATCTATTTCGCGGTTCACATCTGCTGCTGTTGAGTGGCGAACGCGATCCGCGCTCGTTGGGTCTTCGGCATGTAACATGATTTTTCTCCTTTGAAGAAGCAGTTCCCTAAAAGCATAGCCTGCTTCCCTGCGGTTTTCCTGGTTTTTGGTCCCTGATGGCTATTTGATGGAGATCACAATACATGCGGTGCAGTAGTTCCCGTGTCCCGCGTTCCCTGCGACATTTAAAAAAAACATATTCCCGCGCCTGCCGCCAACCAACAAGGACACCGTGATGGATGAGGCTCGGTACCGATGCTGGTAGGGAATAGAAAATTTGAATAGTCCGTCCGATTGCCGACGCATACCAAAAACCTCCATCGATAATCCCCTTGTGATTATACTTATCTATCCACGGACGCTATCCCAGGGGCTCCCGGTCGCAACCACAAGAAGGATAAATCATGCCGCAGCCATACTCTCCATCTGTCAGCATAGTGATCCCGGCTTACGAACAGGCGTGCTTCATCGGACGCGCGCTTGACAGCCTGCAGGCGCAAGTCTTGGCCGATTGGGAGGCGATCGTTATCGACGATGGCTCGCGGGATGCAACAGCGGAAGTGGTATCCGCATACTTGAGCGACAAGCGCATCCATTATTACCGGCTGGCGGAAAACCAGGGGCTGGGCAATGCCTTGAATGAAGGCATTGCCAAAGCGAAAGCGTCGCTTATCGCTTATTTGCCCAGCGACGACGTTTATTACCAGGACCATCTGTACAGTCTGAAGACGTGCCTGGAGGTGCAGACGGAAGCCGTGCTGGCTTATTCCGGTATACGCCACCATTACAATCGGCAGGCTAGCGGGCAGATTGCCGGATTTCCATTGCAACTGGTGCAGTGCATGCATCGAAAAACTGCGGCGCGCTGGCTGGAGCGCGCGGAACTGGAGTCGGATGACCTGGAGCGGCTCTACTGGGCGATGCTGAGGCCCTTCGGCATTTTTGCCGGCAGCAGCAATATCACCTGCGAGTGGGTGTCCCATCCCATGCAGCGGCACAAGATCATGCAGGAACCTGAAGGCGGCATCAACCCGTTTCGCTCGCATTACCGCGTGGGAGAACCGATGCGTTTTCATACGTCGGTAGGCCACGCGATTGATGAGGCGAGCCACTATCGAAGGATGCGGGAACGTCCCGACACGCCCCGTGCCGACGATGGACTGAAAATACTTCTGGTCGGTGAACTGGCGTATAACGCCGACCGCGTGCTTGCGCTGGAAGAGCAAGGGCACAAGCTCTATGGGTTGTGGATGCAGAATCCCCACTGGTACAACACGGTGGGACCGGTGCCTTTCGGACACGTCGAGGATCTGCCGCGAGACAGCTGGCGCGAAGCGATAAAGCAGGTCCAGCCGGATGTCATCTATGCGCTGCTTAACTGGCAGGCAGTGCCGTTTGCACATGAGGTATTGATGGCGACCCCGGGCATTCCATTCGTCTGGCATTTCAAGGAAGGGCCATTCATCTGCCTGGAAAAGGGAACCTGGCCGCAATTGATCGACTTGCACCAGTATTCGGATGGGCAAATCTTTTCGAGCCCGGAAATGCGGGACTGGTTCGACACCATCGTTCCCGGCCTGTCGCTGAGCAAGCCGACTCACGTGCTGGACGGCGACTTGCCCAAGCGCGACTGGTTTGACCGGCCGCGCACACCGCTACGTTCCTCCATCGATGGCGACGGCGAAATTCATACGGTCTCACCGGGGCGGCCGATCGGCCTGCATCCGCACCACGTGGCGGAGCTGGCCGGCCATGGCATCCATCTCCATTTTTACGGAGAGATAACCCATGGGCAGTGGCTCCAGTGGATTGAAAAAACCCAGGCGATGGTGCCGGGGTATCTGCATTTGCATCCCAACGTAGACCAAAGCCGCTGGACCGAGGAGTTTTCCCAATATGACGCAGGCTGGCTGCATCTCTTTGACAGCGGCAATGAAGGTGAAATCCGGAGGGCAAACTGGGATGACCTCAACTATCCGGCCCGATTAAGCACCCTTGCGGCAGCCGGTCTGCCAATGCTGCAGAAGGCAAACAACGGTGCAGTCGTTGCTACGCAAACACTGACAAGGCAGTTGAATACAGGAATATTTTTCGACAAGGTGGATGAGCTTGCCACCCAATTACGAGACCGCGAGCAGTTGCATGCGATCCGCGAGCGGGTTTGGCAGCAACGACATCTTTTCATGTTCGATCACCATGTGCCCGAACTGGTTGATTTCTTTCGCGGAGTAACCGGTTCCGCATCCAGCAAGTCCGCGCGGGCAACAAAAAAACGTCCTTTTGTCTCTGGTTGATTGGATCACCAACCTCTCAAAATTTAGTTGCAGCCCGTATTTCAGTATTTCACTATCACGAATGTATTGCTAATAATTCAAAAAACGCATGGCCGGAGGAGGGCATGGATTTCGTACGTGCGGTAGCGAACATATTTCTCGCTTAAGGATTGTCAAAATGCGGCCAGACCTGAAAACGAGGTCTCATTTTGACTGATATGTTTATCGGGCTCCGCGCCCAATTTTTTAAAGGAAGTAAAAATGGCAACTGGGACAGTAAAATGGTTCAATGACTCCAAAGGTTTTGGCTTCATTACCCCTGATGACGGCAGTGAGGATTTATTCGCGCACTTCTCGGCAATCGGCATGTCTGGATTCAAAACGCTCAAAGAAGGTCAAAAAGTAGCGTTTGAGGTTACGCAGGGTGCGAAGGGCAAGCAAGCATCCAATATTCAATCTGTTTAAGATTTCATGCTGGGGCGGGGCTAACCGTGCCAGCATGTAGTCCATTCCCAACGATCTCCTTTTATCCTGATGACGTATTTATCATGGGTAAAATTACTCCGTGAATTCCCTTCTTCCGCTGGGGAATCCCGCTACTTCCAATCGGGTACTTATAGGCGACACTTGAAGCGACATTTCAATCCTCGTCGCCATACCCAGTTCTAATAGCTGGCCAAGGTTTCTCTCGAATCGAGCTGTTCACCAACGTCGGCAACCCCGACTTTGACGACACCGACTGATTCAGAGGGCGGCTGGTGACGCGATTGCTTGTGCTACCCTTTTAAGGCACCCTAGTCGCTGCGGCCAAAATGAAATGACCTTAAGGATTCTTTACAGTCACCTTGAGGTTGGAGCCCACTATATTCCTCCAATTCTTCCTTTAACTCCTCTGGAGCTTCTTGATGGTTTTCAGATATGGGATCCTTGCAGCAACCGCGGCAATCATCTTGCTATACGGACTCCTGAAACCCCATCATAACTGGGACATGATTGCATACGTTGCTGCATCTTATTCCAAAGATGGCTATCGCGGATCAGACTTAACCAGGGAAACTTACGAAGAAATCAGGAAAGAGGTTCGCAGTAAAACATTCACACAACTCACAACAGGAAAATACAGGGAAACGGTATTTGCAGACCCCTCTTCGCTGGAACAGCAAATTCCTTTCTTTTCCATAAGGGTTGGGTACATCGAACTGATTAGATTACTCAAAAATATCG
Source organism: Nitrosospira sp. Nsp11 (assembly GCF_900142705.1). Lineage (GTDB taxonomy): Bacteria > Pseudomonadota > Gammaproteobacteria > Burkholderiales > Nitrosomonadaceae > Nitrosospira. The sequence continues at coordinate 210,442 of NZ_FRBV01000005.1, read as the reverse complement.
GAGTGAGTTACGCCAAGTCAACGTATGTAATAAGCGCAATTTTCGCGTCATTATCTGTATTCGTGCTAGGGCTGATTATCTTAAAAACGGCTGTGCCGTTAGGAATGCTGCCAGTTGTCGTCGCGGTGGCCGGATATACGGAATTGGCAGCCCTCTCCACACCCGACGCCATGGCATGTTTTTTTTCCCTTCTGGGAATATACAGTCTAATGACAGGAGGAAGACTGGTTTTCCTGATTGCGGCACTTCTTCCATTAATAAGAACGGATTTTATAGTGCTATCAGGTCTCCTGATGGGTTATACCTATCTGCATGGCAACAGATTTCTTTCACTATTTTCCATTCTGTCATCTCTTTCTTTTTATATTTTAATTAATAAGTTACATGGTAATTATGGGTATCTGACTCTTTTTAATTTCACATTCGTCGGCTCGCTTACCCCCTATCCCGCAGATATCGTGATTTCTCACAAAGCCGGCGACTACCTGATACCTTATGCGTTATTGCTGGAGAATCTTATTTTTCATTCGCATTCAGTGATATATGTATTATCGGCTTACCTGCTATGGCTGAAGCGGGATGAGATTAAAGCCGATGTTAATTTTTATTGCCTACTTGGGATACCTTTTGTTTTTAACATAACGCATATGCTTTTATTTCCTACGACCCATTATCGTTTCCTTGTTTTTTCCATTTCTTTAGTTCTGGTTTGGAGCTTGGCTCTTTTAGGGAAACTGGATAGACACGAGAAAACAGGCAGGCTTATGGCGAATTCCGGTTGAGGGTCACAATAACGTTTCTGAAAAGCGTCGTGTTGGAAAGAAGTGGCTCGACCGATTTCAAACTCGGTAAAACGCTACCTTGACATGTTTTCTTATTAACTTCCTCAGAAACATACATTCGACAGAAACGTTCTGCTGTTTGAATTATCTTGCAAGGAGCTTACGCTTCGGCTTTTGTCCCCTCGCATAAGCCGACGAGCGTTGCAGAATCGATAAGGTGATCTTGCATGCTCGCCGCTACCTGGGTTTTGTCGGCGGTGGCAGGTAAGTCAAGTACGGTATCGAGGGCGAACAACCGGAAGTGGTAATGGTGGGTGCCGCTGAAGTATTTGGGGCAGGGCCCTTCGTAGCCGTGAGTACCGCCATTCGCGATGCCTTCTGTGCTGCCTTCAGGAATATGACCGGCTGATACCGATGCTGTCGTTGGGGGGATATTAAAAACGAGCCAATGAATCCATGGGTCAGGTGTTGCGTCGACGTCTTCCACGATAAGAACGAGGCTTTTGGTCCCGGCGGGCAAGTCTCGAAACTCAAGGGCAGGACTGATATTCTCTCCGTTACACGTATGGCGCGTGGGGACATCGGTACGATCGTGAAATACTGGACTCGTAATAAACATGAAAGCTCCTTTCTTAGCTGTCTGTTTGGTTGTAGAGAAAATATTACAAACGTCATACCGGCGGAAGCCGGCATCAGTTAGCTCGCAGGATGGGTTGAGGCGGAGGCATCAACCTGGCTGTGCTATCTGTGCCCATCTGTGGCTCGATGGGTTGCGCTTCGCTGCACCCATCCTACCATCTGTGTTCCGCTTTAAGCCCTTGATGACGCCACATAATATGTTGTTAGTGGATCAAGCAGCATGGCGAAAACATCAATCAAATAAATCGGAAAACCTTGCAGAAATAGGACCGTGCCTTTTATGTATACTGTCTGTAATACTGTGGGATAGAAGAGACAATAAGGTATATCAGCAGGAAGTATATGGCCCAGCTATGTGGTCTGCCAATTAAAAAAATTGCCATCTTCCGAGCGCTGAAGTTAGGCGATTTCCTGTTGTTTACCCCTGCATTGAAAACTATCCGGCGAGCTTTTCCGCAAGCCAGCATCGATTATATCGGCCTGCCGTGGAATAGAGAGCTGGCAAGGCGCTACAACCGCTACATCGATAATTTTGTTGAATTCCCGGGTTTTCCGGGATTACCGGAATGCGAATTTCGGCTTGAAGCAATCACAGCATTTCTAGTCGATATGCAGAAGCGAAAATACGACCTGGTCTTGCAAATGCACGGCAAAGGCAACGTGTCCAATGTCCTCGTATCCCTTTTCGGTGGCAGGATGGTCGCTGGGTTTGCGAGCGAGGAGACATACTGGCCCAATCGTGATTTTTTCATGCCGTATCCCGCTCATCAGCCTGAGTTGAGCAAGAGCCTCAGTTTGCTGGAGTTTCTCGGCATGGGTCAGCCGGACACCACCATGGAGTTTCCGTTATTCGACACGGACTATCAAGAACTACAGGCGTTGAAAGAATACCGGTCTATCAGCAACCAGCCCTATGTTTGCTTGCATCCGGGCGCTGTTTCCGCGACGCCCTGGCCAGCCGGGCATTTAGCAGCCGTGGCGGACAGTTGCATTCGGCAGGGCCTGCAAGTGGTTTTGACGGGCACCGGCCCTGAAAGGCCGCTGACACTGGCAGTTACGCAAGCTATGGCAGGCACGGCGATTGACCTCGCGGGTAAAACCGATATCGGATCGCTCGCCGCGTTACTGAAAGGTAGTCAAGCGGCCATTTCCAATGATACGGGCGTTGCCCATCTGGCGGTAGCGGTGAATGTGCCCAGTGTAACGATCTTTACCACAACCGATCCCCTGATTTGGGGCCCGCTTGATCAGGTTCGCCACCGGGTTGTGGCGGGACGTGCTGCCACCACACCCGAGGCCACTATCCTGGCGACCAAAGCAGTACTGGAAAACGAAAGGAGAAACCCATAAATCAAAGAAAACCCAAAGTTCTTACCTGGCATATTCACGGTAATTATCTTTACTACCTTACGCAGGCGCCCTTTGAGTTCTATCTCCCCAAAGGAGAGGGGGAGGGATATGGCGGCCGCGCGCCGGGTTTTGCGTGGGGGGGAAATGTGCATGATGTTCCCGCCGGCGAGGTAAAGGATCTCGAACTCGACGCCATACTGTTTCAACACCGCAAGAATTACGAAGTTGACCAGTACGAGATATTATCCGAGTCCCAACGCCGGCTGCCAAAAATCTATCTCGAGCACGACCCGCCGCAAGAACATCCTACCAATACCAGGCATTGGGTGGACGACCCGGCCATGCTACTGGTTCACGTGACGAGCTTCAATCGCTTGATGTGGGACAACAACCGAACGCCGGCGGTGGTTATCGACCATGGGGTAATGGTGCCGGACAACGTGACCTATACCGGCGAGAACCCGAAAGGCATCGTCGTGGTGAATAATATTGGGAAACGCGGCCGCCGGCTGGGCCTGGATGTATTCGAGAAAATCCGTGAACAAATCCCCCTGGACCTGGCAGGGATGGGGTCAGCAGAACTCGGCGGCATTGGCGAAGTGCCCCACGATGACTTGCCGGCTCTGATGGCGACCTATCGTTTCTTCTTTAATCCGATTCGTTATACGAGCCTGGGCCTGTCCGTCTGTGAAGCGATGATGGTGGGTCTGCCGATAGTTGGCCTTGCCACAACGGAGATGGTGACAGCGGTGGAAAATGGCAGGACTGGTTATGTGGACACCGATGCCGAGAGGCTTGCCGAGCGGATGCGCTATCTGATCGATCATCCTGCGCACGCACGGGAACTGAGCCGGAATGCCGCAGACTATGCAAACCAGCGATTTGGCATAAAGCGGTTTGCAAGCGACTGGCAGCAGGTGGTCAGCCGTTTTCTCAAGAATTTCCGCTAGTTTTTTCGGCAGGCAGTAATTCGTCGACTAACCCAAGCACTTCTGCAACAGGGATGCTTTCGACAAACGAGTACGGATGATCACAATCGGGTGCCACGGGCTGGAATGGCCATGGCGAAACCGGCTTGATGCCGCAGCGGGGGCATTCAAGCTGCCAGCTTATTGCAAGACGGTGGCGTTTTCGGCTGAGCGGGCCCCAGTTGAGTACATTAGGCGCCCAGTAAATACCGACGGTCAGTGCACCGACCGCTCGCGCCAGATGAAGCGGCCCCGTATCGTTGCTGATGACCAATGCACTTTTTTTCAGGAGCGCGGCGAGTCCGCCAAGCGCAAGTGAAGTGCATGGAATGGCGGTATGAGCCATTGACCGCATGACGTTGGTAATGATGCCTTCTTCTTTTGACGTGCCGGTGAGGACAACTTCATATCCTTTCCCAACCAGGCTATCTGCTACAACGGCAAATTTATCCGAGGGCCATATGCGGCGGATATCATCAGCACCCGAATGGACCACGGCATAAGGCTTCCCCTTGATGGTTTCTCTAATGGACGCGGCCTCCTGCTCATCCGCTGGGGTCACATTGATTTGGGGTTCGAGGTGGGTCGTATGCGCACCCACCAGCGCGGCGATTTCCAGGTTGCGTAAAACCTCGCTTTGATAATGTACGTAAGGAATAGAGCGATCGATGCGCTCGGCCGGGGGATTGCGCATGCCCGCTGTAAGTCTGCCGCCGAGCTTGTTGATAAAGGGATTAACGGCTTTGCCGTCCCCTTGCATATGGATTACAAGGTCAAACTTTTCAGCCCGCATGGCTTCGCAAAACAGTTCAACTTCGACTGAACCGGAACCTGCGCCAGCGCTCTGGACTTTATCCGTTGTTTCAACTGCATTGTTCACGCCGGTGAGCGACGGGACGTTGATGACACGATCGACCGCGGAAGGCCGCATCGCCAGGAATTCCTTTACCCAGGGCCTTGAGAGCAGCACCAACTCAGCGGTCGTGTAAGTCTCTTTTATTGCCCCTAATGCAGGTAAGGCGACAATAAGATCGCCCAGCGCCTTGGCGTGGAGAACGGCGATTTTCCCCGGCGCGCTAGACAGGTACGCTGCCACAGTTACTTGCGGTGATCATCCTGCCACCTGCCCGACATAAACGCCGTCTCCGTCTTCGCTTTCAGTGGAATCGCACTCGGCATATCGGCAAAAACTATTCAATTTGACCAATTGCCTTGCTGACGTCGGCGGGGGTTTCAAAACTCTCATCCGGCAACTGCTGGAGCGTTTGCATTATATTGTCATCGGCCCCCTGCTTTTTGGCGTGATTCACAATTTCGTCCTTGTCCGCCGGGGTAATGCATGCCGGATAAAAATTTTTGTACCTGGATCGGGTTGGCTTTTGCCATGGCGCCTCCCTGATAGCTGGTTATTTTCTTCAGTCTTCGGTCTCCGGTTTTGGATCCGATTTCTTCGATCTTTGCCACCTTTGCCGCTCAGGAAAATCATCCCCAGAAGCTCATTCTTTTTCCGTTGGCCTTGCAGAATAACCGGATGCTTTTTGCGCCACCAGGTTGCTCACCGGCACTGCCATTTTTCAGCGCGAGGGGATCGCTATAATCGCTGCCCTGGCGCACCGCCGTTGTGTGACAGATGTGATTTTATAGTAGTAAGTTTTATCCGGTAATGCAATTAATGGTGGCGAACGGATGACCTGGATAAGCCCACACCCATCCGGGTGGACCCTGTTCAGGTCATCCAGGAACCCAGCCATGCCCGCGTTGTCCGAAAGCACGATTTGCATGAGCAGGTGACTCTTGCGCGTATTAACGCCGGATTAATACCGGGTCGCGGCGAATATTCTTGGTAGCGCCGAGATTCGGGTAAAATATGGTTTTTACTGTTTCCTGGATGGATCCGTCATGAGTATTGTTGCAATAAAAGGCAGCCTGGTCGCTATCGTCACGCCCATGCATGACAATGGCGAACTGGATCTGGAGCGTTTCAACGCCCTGATCGATTTTCATGTAGCGGAAGGAACTGATGGCATCGTGGTGGTGGGTACCACAGGCGAATCTCCGACAGTGGATTTCGACGAACATCATCTGCTGATCGAGACGGCCGTACAGCGTGCTGCGGGGCGAGTGCCGATTATCGCCGGGACCGGTGCAAATTCAACCCGGGAAGCAATCGATCTATCCATTTACGCGAAGAACGCAGGCGCAAATGCAAGTCTTTCAGTGGTTCCCTATTACAACAAGCCGACCCAGGAAGGCTTGTATCAACACTTCAAGGCAATAGCGGAGGCGGTCGATATTCCGCAGATTTTATACAATGTGCCCAGCAGGACGGTAGCCGATATCGCCAACGACACCGTGCTGCGGCTGGCACAGATTCCCAATATTGTCGGCATCAAGGATGCGACCGGCGATATGGGGCGAGGTTTCGATCTGCTGTGCCGAGCACCGGAAGACTTTGCGGTTTATAGCGGAGATGATGTGAGTGCCCTGGCGATGCTGCTGCTGGGCGGGCATGGCATCATTTCCGTAACAGCTAATGTTGCGCCGCGGCTGATGCACGAGATGTGCATTGCGGCGTTTGCGGGAGACCTTTCCGCTGCTCGTCTTGCCAACAGTAAATTGTTGAGGCTGCATCTCGATTTGTTTGTCGAGGCGAATCCCATTCCGGTAAAATGGGCAATATCGCAGATGGGGCTGATAGGTGCTACCCTTCGTCTGCCTTTGACTCCATTATCGGATCAATATCATCAAGTTGTAAGAGAAGCGATGGACAAGGCCGGGATAACCATATAAATGACCGGCCGGAATTTACGAGGGATCGAGCGTTGCGCATGAGATGGCGGATAATGGTCGCGCTATGTTTAGCGGTGGCCGTGGCAGGATGCAATCTGCTACCGGAAGCAAAGAAAATAAATTACAAGTCGGCGGGTAAACTTCCGCCCTTGGAGATACCGCCCGATTTGACCATGCCCGGTTCAGACGAGCGCTATATCGTTCCGGATATCAACCCGACGGGAACCGCAACTTTTTCTGCCTACGACAAAGAGCGCAACAAAGGCTCCGTAACCGGGGGCGGCAGTTCCATTCTACCCACGCTGGATGAGGGTGGTGTGCGCATGGAGCGCTCCGGTACTCAGCGCTGGCTGGTGGTGGCAGGTGAACCTGAGGACATATGGCCGGTAGTAAAAGAGTTTTGGCAGGAATTGGGTTTTATCGTCAAGGTTGAAATGCCCGAGGCCGGCGTGATGGAAACCGACTGGGCGGAAAACCGTGCGAAGATTCCGGAGGATATTATCCGTAACACGCTGGGTAAAATTCTGGATACCCTGTATTCGACCGCCGAGCGCGACAAGTTTCGCACCCGCCTTGAGCGCGGAGAGGATGGCGTCACCGAGATTTACATCAGCCACCGCGGCATGGATGAAGTGATGGAGGGTGATATTCGTACTCGCTGGCAACCCCGTCCAGCCGATCCGGACCTTGAGGCCGAGATGCTTTCCCGCTTGATGATGCGTTTCGGTGTGGCGGAAGAACGTGCGAGAACGTCAGTAGCCAGCGCCGGCAAGGCGCCTGAGCGCGCGCGCCTGACGGGTGAAAAAGGCGGCGTGCTTACCGTGGATGAGGCTTTTGACCGCTGCTGGCGACGGGTTGGGCTGGCGCTTGACCGAATTGGTTTTACCGTCGAGGATCGTAATCGCTCGCAAGGGATTTATTTCGTGCGCTATATCAACCCTGACGTGGACAGTGGTGCCGGGCCGGGATTTTTCTCGAAACTTCTCTTCTGGCGCGACGAGAAGGACGAGAAACGGGATAAATACCGCATCCAGCTAAGTGAAGTCGGAGCGGCAGGAGAAAGCACCGATGTCAAGGTATTGAATAGCGATGGCGAACCAGAGAAATCGAGTGACGCAAACCGCATATTAAGATTGCTTCATGAGCAATTGAAGTGATGGGCTCATCTTTGAATGAATCTGCCGGCCGGCATTGGCATCAAAGATAAGGTAAGGTAGACGATCCAAGAAACGATGTCGGGCGTAGCCCGACCTGCCGGCTGACCTGTAACAGTAGGTCCATCGGAATAAAGGGTTATTCCTCTCCACCCCTCCATGGGTGGGTGGCATCGAAGATACACGATTGGTAGGCCGGGCTATGCCCGACACCGTTTCTTGATAGTCGGGCGGAGCCCGACCTGCCGTTCCACCTCCGCGAGAGTGCCGCCAGAAGCTCTCCTGTCTTGTAAATACGGTCTTATAAACCATCGGGTTCCGTAGCCGATCCTGTCAATGTTCTCAATGGCTGATCGGTACATAATCAAACTGACGCGTTCCACCTCGCCCGACCGTGGCGCACGGGCGGACGAACCCGGCTCATCCACCTCAAGACGCAACTGCCACGCGATTATTGTGTTCCGGCACCACCTGGATGTTAACCGGCGTGTGGGCCTTGAGGAGGTTGCCTGCTTGCGTCGCGGCAAGCGCACCCGACAATGGTCTGGTGAAGGTGACGTGCCCATGCACAATGTGGTGCCCGAACATCGAGAGCGTACCGCCATAGTATGGACTTGATGGATCGACTCTAGCCGCGCAGGCCGGTGCATTGACCAGGACGAGGACGACTATGGAAAGATGGCCTAGTGTGTAGCTTGGTGTGGAAGCACACGGAACAAGCTTGGGGACCGACGTATTATCCTGAAACAGCAACTTCGCTGGATTGATAGGGGGACCGCTCCGGTGAAGCCGTTCCATTGATTAATAACAACGTGTTTTACCGTTTTTCAGACTACTTCACTGTCGGGTGCGAGCTTAATAACGAAATCCGCTCCAACGGATGGCGTTATCGGGTGACGCCTCAAATGCAATATATTTTCAACAAGCATAATATCGTGCAACTTGGCGGCGGTCCGTCACGGCTGGACGAAAGGCTGGACGAAAGAAAAAAACTGATTGGCTTTTCTCTGCGCGCGTTATCTATTCCTTCTAGAATGAAATAGCTGCCGTATAAATACTGATGAAAGCATCGATGAACGACAGCAGTTAATCGGAGAATATGGACGCCTTGTCTGCCGAGGGGGAATATGAGTACTACGGCTGTTTTCTCGGAATTCGGTTCGATTGTTTCCGTGCGCGGCGGCATTGTGGATATCCGGTTTGAGCGTGTTCCGCCTATTCACACATTGCTGCGTGCAGGGAAGCAAGGAGAAATCGCGATTGAAGTGTTGTCGCAGCTTGATGGCCATCACGTGCGTGGCATTGCGCTAACGCCCACACAAGGTCTCGCTCGAGGCATGCAGGTCACCGATACGCATGGGCCGCTGATGGTGCCGGTAGGGAAGGCGACCCTTTCGCGCATGTTCGACGTATTCGGCAACGCAATCGATCGCCGGCCTGCTCCGGCCAACGCGCAATGGCGTTCGGTTCACCACGCATCGCCCGCTCTGGCGCGGCGCTCAACAAAATCCCAAATCTTCGAGACAGGTATCAAAATCATCGATGTGCTGATGCCGCTGGAACGCGGGGGCAAAACCGGCTTGCTCGGTGGAGCAGGTGTCGGAAAGACCATCCTGCTCACCGAAATGATCCATAACGTAGCCGGGCAGCATGAGGGCGTCAGTATTTTTTGCGGCATTGGCGAACGCTGCCGGGAAGGGGAGGAGCTCTACCGTGACATGAAGGCAGCAGGGGTGCTGGAGAACATGGTGATGGTGTTCGGCCAGATGAATGAGCCTCCCGGCGCCCGGTTCCGTGTGGGTCATGCCGCGCTGACCATGGCCGAGTATTTCCGGGATGACGAGCATCGTGATGTATTGCTGCTGGTGGATAATATTTTCCGCTTTATCCAGGCGGGCATGGAGGTGTCCGGGCAGATGGGCCAGATGCCGTCGCGCCTGGGCTACCAGCCGACGATGAGCACGGAGTTGGCGCAACTGGAAGAACGGATCGCCAATACGGAAACCGGCGCCATTACATCGATCCAGGCGGTTTATATCCCAGCGGATGATTTTACCGACCCTGCGGCAGTGCACGCCTTCTCGCATTTTTCCGCCTCTATCGTCCTCTCGCGCAAGCGCGCGAGCGAGGGCTTGTATCCGGCCATCGATCCGCTGCAGTCCGGCTCCAAAATGTCCACGCCCGGCGTCATCGGTGAACGGCATTATCAGATAGCACAGGAGGTGCGCCACACGCTTGCGCGATACGCCGAGCTCAAGGACATCATCGCCATGCTGGGATTGGAACAACTGTCTCCGGGAGACCGAAGCATCGTGGCACGTGCGCGGCGGCTGGAGCGTTTTTTTACCCAGCCGTTTTTCACTACGGAGCAGTTTACGGGCATCGAGGGGAAACTGGTCAGTCTTGCGGATGCGCTGGATGGCTGCGAGCGCATCTTGCGAGATGAATTCAAGGATCTTCCCGAGGGGGCGCTATATATGATCGGCGGGGCCGATGAGGCGAAAAGAAAGAACCATGCGGGAAATTCGCCTGTAAAGCCGGACATGTACCCCAGTCCGAACTTGAACACCAGCCCAAACCGAAATGCGGCTCTCTGACTGTCATGAACCTCAAGATACTTCTGCCGTTCGGAGTTTTCGCTGAAAAGACTGAGGTAGCCCGCATTGTTGCCGAGACCAGTAGTGGGTCATATGGTCTGCTGCCCAATCGGCTCGACTGCGTGGCGGCGCTTGTGCCGGGTATCCTCGCTTTTGAAACGAAAGAAGAGGGTGAGGTTTATGTGGCGGTTGACGAGGGCATCCTGATAAAAACCGGTGTGGAGGTATTGGTATCCGTACGTAATGCGATAACGGGCGCTGACCTGGCTACGCTACATGAGACCGTGGTGAACGCGTTTTTAAACCTTGATGCACAGGAGCGGGATGCGCGCCTGATGATGGCAAAAATGGAAAGCGGCTTTATTCGCCGTTTAATCGAATTTCACCATGAACGATGAGGCAGGCAGAAAAACAGGAGGAAAAGCGGAGGAGAAAGCCTCCACAGGCGGGAGCGAGTCGGAATTAAGCCGGCGCGTAGCGGTGACGGCGACGCGGAAGCTCAAAGGACAACAGGCACAGCATCAGGCCAGACAAATAATCTGGTCCGGGTTGGGCATGATCGGGCTGGTCGGCTGGTCGGTCGCCGTGCCCACACTGCTGGGTGCGGCACTGGGCATATGGCTGGATAAAAACTATCCGATGAATCACTCATGGACGCTGACCCTGCTCATTATCGGCCTGATCACGGGTTGCCTGAATGCCTGGTACTGGTTGGCCAGAGAGGATAGGGCGAGCCACGAGGGGGAGCGCCACGAGAGCGTCAATAAACGGTAGAACGAAGTTAACGGGAGCAGCGGCAGCAACGGAAGCAATAGGAGGATCGAATGGGTGAAACCTGGGGTCTGGTGTTGTCGTTGGCGGCAGGCATTTTGCTGGGCGCTTTTTTTTTCGGCGGCTTGTGGTGGACAGTGCGCCGCGGCTTTTCATCCCGGAATCCGGGACTCTGGTTCATTGGCAGCACGCTGCTGCGGATAAGCGCGGTCATGACGGGATTTTATTTCTTGCTGGGCCTGCCGGGCGAAAGCTGGCAAATACTACTTGCCGGTCTGCTTGGATTCATCATTACGCGGCTGGTTGCGACGCGGCTTGCAGGCCCGGATAAATCAGACCTCGACCACCTGGAACGGAAGGCCAGCCATGCACCTTAGCCCTGACGACATCATTTTCTGGGAGTACGGGTTTTTGAAACTGAACGCCACCATTGTATTCACCTGGGGGCTGATGTGCGTGCTGGTTATCGGTTCAAGAGCCATTACCCGTAACCTATCCATAGGATTGGAACGTGCCCGCTGGCAGAATCTTCTTGAGGTCGTGGTTCTCGCCATCCACAACCAGATAAGAGAAGTAGGCTTGCGCCAGCCGCGGCGATACTTCGCCTTTCTCGGCACGTTGTTTATGTTTATCGTCGTGGCGACGCTCTTCACTGTCGTTCCGGGGTACGAACCCCCGACCGGCTCGCTTTCGACCACCACGGCGCTGGCGATCTGCGTATTCATTGCTGTGCCGCTGTATGGCATAAAGGAGCAGGGATTGGGCGGCTACCTCAGATCCTATCTTGAGCCGACGCCCATCATGCTGCCATTCAACGTTATCAGCGAGTTCTCGCGCACCCTGGCCCTGGCTATTCGCCTGTTCGGCAATATCATGAGCGGCACGATGATTCTTGCGATCTTGCTGACCGTCACGCCGTTCATCTTTCCGGTCGTCATGAGCGCGCTTGGTCTGCTGACGGGTATGCTGCAAGCCTACATCTTCAGTATTCTGGCGACGGTCTATATCGCGGCTGCCACCTCGAGCTTTAGGGAGGATGCCGAGCAGGACTATGACTTGGACGGACCCGATGACCCGGAGATGAAAAGACCGGAAACACGGTGAGAGGATAATGCCTATAGATTATTCTCATTTGCATTCGCCTGTTTATGTAGGGCGGGCAGAAGGAAGCGCAATGGTCGTTCCATTTATTTCGGGGGGATTTGATGGGTTGCGCGTCGCTTCACCCATCCTACGAACTACGGAACTACGACCTATGACTGCAAAACTTATGAGATCGCACCAGGTTTATCCAGTAAAACTACTTCACAACGCTGACGGAATGGTTGCCGCTTTCGCGGGAAAGGCGATACCTCAATGTCAGCGGCGACCGCATAATCATTATGAATAAACGCGACCCGAATAAACATGACTCGAATAAATATAACCTGACAGATAAAGAGAAGGAGAGCATATGGACAGCATGACCCTTATCGCAATCGTATCGATCCTCGCGGCTGGTTTGACGATCAGCATCGGCGTGATTGGGCCGGCACTGGGAGAAGGAAAGGCGGTGGCGACGGCGCTGACTTCGCTGGCGCAGCAGCCTGATGCCGCCGCGACCATTACCCGTACGTTATTTGTCGGGCTGGCGATAATCGAGTCGCTGGCTATTTATTGTTTCGTGATTTCCATGATTCTTATTTTTGCCAATCCGTTCTGGAATCACGTTATTGCCCAGGCTGCCGGAAAATAGGTCGTGCTGATAGACTGGTTCACCGTTATTGCGCAAATCGTAAACTTCCTCATCCTGGTGTGGTTGTTGAAACGTTTTTTATATCAACCCATACTCAGGGCGCTGGACGCGAGAGAAAAGCGCATCGCCGCAGAGCTTGCCGCTGCCGATGAAAAAAAACGGGAAGCTGAAAAGGAGCGCGACGAGTTTCGGCAAAAGAACGACGAATTCGAACAGCAGCGGTCGGTACTGCTACACACGGCTTCGGAGGAGGCGCACGCCGAACGCCAACGGTTGATTGCCGCCGCCCGCACGGATTCGGACGATCTGCGCGCGCAGCGGGAAGAAGCATTGAAAAGGGAATATCAGGACTTGAGGGCAGTACTCTCCCGTCGCATAGGCGCGGAAGTATTTGCCATTGCCCGCAAGGTGCTGGCTGATCTTGCCAATACCACGCTTGAAGCGCATATCGCGGACGCGTTTATCAAACGTTTGCGCGCGCTAAGCCCCGAGGAAAAGGTGAGCCTGGCTTCGATAACCAGGCTGTCGGCGCAGCCGTTGCCGGCCACGCCCGCCATGACTGCAGCAGCGGCAGCAGAAACGGCAGGAATTCTAATCCGGAGCGCGTTTGATTTGCCCGCTACACAGCAAAATGCGATTAAAGCGGCGATTAATGAAATCCTGGAAACGAGAATTCCAGTCCGGTTCGAGGCCAGGCCGGACTTGATCAGCGGCATTGAACTCATTGCCAACGGGCATAAAGTTACCTGGAATATTGCCGGGTATCTTGCGTCGCTCGAGGAGGAGATAGGCAAGCTTCTGAAGAACCCTGCGGAACCTGAATCGAAAGCTGAACCGGAAGCCCAGCCTGAGCCCGGGCCTGGGTTCCCAACCGAGCCTGAGTTCGGAGCTGAGCCTCAAGCCGAGGCATCGGTAAAGGAAAAGAACGCGGGCAAGAAAAAACCGAACACCCCGGACAACCCGGAAACCCTGGACACCCCGAACCTCAAACCCCCCGCACATATTCGATGAATGCGGTAACCAAAAACCTGCAAAGCGTCTTCGATGGCGTATTCACGCAGATGGCGCAAGTACGGCAAGCTTCCAAGCCGCGGTTGGCCTTGCGCGAGACAGGTGCGATCACGAGCATTGCTGCCGGCATTGCAAAAGTATCGGGACTCCCCGGCGTGGGCTTCGAGGAAGTACTGAAGTTTCCCGGTGAGTCATATGGCATTGCATTCAATATCGATGCCGATGAAATCGGCGTGGTGCTGCTCGACGACTACTCGCACTTGAATACCGGCGACGAAGTGGAACGCAGAGGCCATGTAATGGATGTGCCTGTGAGCGACGGGTTGATCGGACGGGTAATCGATCCGCTGGGACGGCCGCTGGACGGCAAGGCGCCGGTCGTCTCCTCGAAGCGCCTGCCCATCGAACGCGCCGCTCCATCCATCATGGACCGTGCACCCGTCACCGTGCCCTTGCAAACCGGCATCAAGGCCATCGATGCACTCGTCCCGATCGGCCGCGGACAGCGCGAGCTGATTCTTGGCGACCGGCAGACGGGCAAGACCGCCATCGCGCTCGACACCATACTTAATCAACGAAACGAGAACGTACTGTGCGTTTATTGCGCTATCGGCCAGCATGCCTCCGGCGTAGCAAAGGTGGTCGCCACCTTGCGCGAAAAAGGCGCGATGCGCTACACGGTGGTCGTGGTGACGGAGGGAGACAATCCACCGGGCCTCATCTACATTGCCCCCTATGCCGCAACCAGCATAGCGGAATATTTTGTGGAGCAGGGCCGCGATGTGCTGATCGTGTACGATGACCTTACGCATCACGCGCGCGCTTACCGTGAACTGTCCCTGTTGTTGCGCCGGCCGCCCGGACGCGAAGCCTATCCAGGCGACATTTTCTATATTCACTCGCGGCTGCTGGAGCGCGCAACCCATCTGCGCGAAGAATTGGGCGGCGGCTCGCTCACCGCGTTGCCCGTTATCGAAACGGAAGCTCAGGATATTTCCGCTTATATTCCGACCAACCTGATTTCCATCACCGATGGCCAAATCTATCTCTCCCCGGCGTTGTTCGCATTGGGTGTATTGCCCGCTATCGATGTCGGCAAATCTGTCTCGCGTGTCGGCGGCAAGGCCCAGCGCCCCGTTTACCGCGCGGTGATAGGCGACCTGAAGCTGGACTATGCGCAGTTTGAAGAGCTGGAGACCTTTGCCCGATTTGGCGCGAGGCTGGATAAGGATACCCTCCGGATTATCGAGCATGGGCGCCGCATTCGTGCCTGCCTCAGGCAACTCGAATCCGCTCCGGTTTCAATGATCGAGCAGATCGGTGTGCTGCTGGCGCTGACCGCGAGGCTATTTGACGATGTGCCGCCTGATCGCATGGCGGATGCCGAACGAACAGTGCGGGAGGCAGCGGCGAATATTCCTGCCGAGGTGCGTGCACGCATCGAAATTGCTGAAAATCTGAGCGATGAGGACCGTGAATCAATCACGCAAAACCTGCGCAGGGCACTCACCGGATTTCAGTCATCGCCGGAACTTGAATCCAGAGCAGGCGAGGCACATGATGAGCGATAGCCTCGCCAGCCTGCGCCGGAAAATCGAGGGAGCCCGTGAGCTGCGGTCGGTGGTCAGCACCATGAAGGCGATGGCAGCGGCAAGCATCGGGCAATACGAAAGATCAACACGGGCACTGGACGATTATTATCGCGCCGTGCAGCTTGGCTTGAGCGTCTGTTTCCGCACCGGCACGATATCGCCGCCCGTATCGCCCTTATCACCTGTGGCGGGAGAGAAAATAAACCGGGAGAAGGATGTCATCGGCGCGGTCCTATTCGGTTCGGATCAGGGGCTGGTGGGCCAATTCAACGAAGTCATTGCCGATTACGCCATTCAGACGCTGGCAGCCCTGCCGGGCAAAATAAGAGTGTGGGTGATGGGTGAGCGTTTGCATGATCGGTTGGCGGATATGAGCGCGCATATGGATCTGCGGGTAGCGGGGCTGTTTACCGTTCCGCTTTCGGTCAAGGCGATCACGCCGCTGGTGGGCCGGATCCTGATGGAGACACTGATGTCGAGCGCAGGGCCCAGCCTGACGCCCAGTCTGCGAAAAGGCGAAGCCCGGCCAACCGGCCGCAACCGAAACGGAGTGAGGCAGCTTTATCTCTTCTACAACAGCTCTCGATCGGGAGCGATATATGCGCCTGCCCATCAGCGGCTGTTGCCGCTGGACGATGCATGGCGGAGCGAATTCGCGCAAATCCCCTGGCCAACGAACAAGCTGCCGGAGGTAATGGGCAACGGTGAGGCGATGCTGCACGCACTGATTCGGGAGTATCTGTTCGTTTCACTATTTCGTGCGTGCGCGGAATCGCTCGTGAGTGAAAATGCGAGCCGCCTGGCGGCAATGGAACGCGCCGAAAAAAATATCGATCAATTGAGTGCCGATCTTCGGCAGACATTCCATCGCCTGCGGCAGAGCAAAATCGATGAGGAATTGTTCGATGTTATCGCTGGCGTAGAGGCGCTGGCGGGCGGTATTTCATCTTAGTTAGGGCGTGGCGGCGGATGATTATCGGCAGCGGCGGCGCGCTGTTCCTGGCAAGCACCAATGGTGAGGCCATGCAGGCGAACCATCACGCACGGCCCGCAGTTCATCCCCGTCCGGGGCCAGGAACGCACTTGTTCGAACACAGCAGGACAGCCACCTGCCTTGGAACCGGACGGAGCTATGCTTGCAAGATGTATGTAGCCTCAATCATCCCGTGCGGTGGCGGACTTACCTACGACACATTCACGGAGAAATGAAATCATGAAAGTTATCGCTAACAGTAGAATACACCACCTTGTCTTGGCCGCAGCCTTGAGTATTGGCCTCGCGTTTGGGACCCACGCTTCCGCTGAGGAATACCTGATCGACCTCAAAACCGGCACAGCGACCTACCTCGGAAACCGGTTTGTGTCCGCTTTCAATGGTGCGGGGCAGTTGGTGGGAGCCTACAGCGCGGACGCCGACCAGTCCCACGCTTTCATTACCGGCCCTAATGGCGTGGGCATGACCGATCTGGGTACGCTGGGCGGAAATAGCCAGGCGACGGACATCAACGCTGCTGGGCAGGTGGTGGGGTATTCATTTACGGCCGACCGTCAGACACGCGCTTTCATCACCGGCCCCAATGGCGTGGGGATGAAGGATCTTGGCACTTTAGGCGGGGACGACAGCTTGGCCAATGGCATCAACGCTTCGGGACAGGTGGTGGGATGGTCCAGAATAGGCGGTAGCTACAACTCCCAGCTCCACGCTTTCATCACTGGTCCCAATGGCGTGGGCATGACCGATCTCGGCACGCTGGGCTTGGCCGGGGATAGGAGTGAGGCTGTTGATATCAATGATGCGGGGCAGGTGGTGGGGAATTCCTACGATGCCGGCCGCGTGCCTCACGCTTTCATCACCGGTCCCAATGGGGTCGGTATGGCTGATCTGGGCACACTGGGGGGGTATAGCAGCGAGGCTTCTGGCATCAACGCTGCGGGGCAGGTGGTGGGATATTCACTCGCGCCCGTCCAGTCTGACGCTTTCCGGACTCACGCTTTCATTACCGGCTCCGATGGTGTTGGCATGACCGATCTTGGTTCGCTTGGGGAGGGTGCTAGCTATGCTTTTAGCATCAATGACGCGGGGCAGGTGGTAGGATATTCATACACGGCCACCAGTCCGTCCGATGCCCATGCATTCATCACCGGCCCCAATGGCGTGGATATGACCGACCTCAACTCGCTGGTTGACCTGCCGGCCGGGGTTGTTCTGGCGACTGCGGGCAATATCACCAATATGGGGCAGGTACTCACATTCAGTAGCGGAATTAGCGTTGTCCCCGAACCGGAATCCTACGCCCTGATGCTGGCTGGCCTGGCTTTGTTGGGAGCAATGGTGCGACGCAAGCAGAAGGGTGCCAGCTGGAGGAGGCGGAAGCTGCCGTTTCCGGCTTTGCCCGCATCGGGTAAGCCGGGGTGTGTCCTTCACCGGGAAACTGGATAGGGGCAGTGCGGGGGTTTGACTGTTTTGCCTTGACAGGATTTATCGGCGGCAGATATGAACCCGCTTTATCTCGACAACGATGCATTTAATGAAGTATGCAGTCATGAAGATTAACGGTAACGGTAGCGTTCGCTGCTTTGTTCCTTACGTCCTGATGCTGTCGGGACTAACCTTAATGGGCGTCATGGTACCACACAAACAGAGTGGATGAGGCAGTGTCGGGAGGCTCGGATCTGCTGATCCGACATCGATTTGCAGCTCCTTCGCAACTGTTGCCAACTTTGCCACAATCTGGTCTTGATAAAACTAAACGAGTTGCAATCTGAATAATCACAGGTATCGTGGCGTGGGAATTTAATCCGCGGCGGGTTGCGAAGCCGGTCCGTATTGCAGCGTCCAGTCGATTATCTCCGCGGCGAACCGGTCGGTGGCTCTTCCAAATGCCGCGATGACTTCCGGTATTTCCTTGCCCTGTACGGGTTCTATGATTTCGAAGCTGCGCGTGGCTACGATCCGGTTTCTTCCGGATTGCACCAGCGTTGCATAAAATCGGATATTCACGGCAGGCATGCCGTTCTTGTATTCCACCTGAAACGCGGTCAGGTCACCTCCGAGCTCCAGATCGGCCATAAGATTATTGTTGCCGCTGCTCACGGAGCTGAACCTGCCATCAGCGCGAAAGGCTTTCGCGAGTTGATCGCGCAATAAAATTGGCGCAGGATCGCCCCAGCGTATGCCCTTGTAAGCACTGATCCGGTTGTCCTGCCGCAGTACCAGCACGCGCATGCTGTCGGTCACCTGGCTGCTCTTAGGGGTAGCAATGCGCAGCGCCCGGGGCAGGCTGTTTGCCGGGGCCGAGCGCGGAATCGAAGAGGAGGGAAGTTGATAGATCTCCAGCGTTTCGGCTTTAGGCAGTATCGAACAGGAAGACAAGAATACCATTGCCATACCCGACATCAGACCGAAACGGAAAAAGTATTGTGGCCGAAGCGCGCGACCCATCATGGTTCAAACTCCTGAATTTTTTCACGGCCGGTCAGATAATCGGCCGGGTTGTCCTCCAGTCGACCCATTATCCTGCTCATTGAACCCAGCGTTTTTCGCAGCTCTTGCAGGGCAGGCCCCAGCTCGTTCAAACCCCGCATTCCGCTGCCAAGCGCTTCCTGGTTGTCGAGCAGTAGTTGGTCGATGGTGGCGCTGGTTTTTGCCAGTGAAGCCGTCGTCTGCTCCACGCTGTCCAAAGTACGCGCGCCCTGATTGTTGATCAGCGCGTCTGCATTGTCCATCATCAGCGAAGCCTGTCGCAACGCCAGGTTTGCTTGCTTGCTGGCGGCCGTCAATTCCTTCACCAGCACCTTGAAGTTTTCGCTTTGACCGGCTATCGCTCCGGAAGCCTGCGCTATATTTTCGACCGTTTTACTTAAATGTTGCGCGTTTTCGCGTGACAAAACGTCCTTGGCTCTCAGGATCAGCTCGGTGATGTCAGCCATGGTACTGTCACTCTGCTCCAGCAGTTTGGAAATGGGAGAAGGGGTGGCCACGATCACAGGATCTTCGCCTTCCGCCGCCACCAGTCTGCGGCTATCCGGAGACCCGCCGCTAAGTTCTATAATGGAGTTTCCGGTGATGCCCGTAAACGACAGCCGCGCCTGGGTATCCTGCTTGATCTGGACATTGCCTTGCACACGTATTCGCGCAAGTACTTTGCGCGGATCGCGCGGATCGAGCTCAAGCCCGGCCACATCGCCCACTTTTATGCCGCTGTACTGCACGGCGCTGCCGACGGACAAGCCTCTTACGGCTTCGTTGAAAATGACAATATAATATCGCTGCTGGGCATCGCTGGGAGATTTCCCTAACCATAAAACGAATAGCGAGACAACCACCACGGCGATAACGGTGAAGAGCCCGATCAGTACATGGTGAGCGCGAGGTTCCATCAACCGGCCTCCTGCATTCGGGGGCGTCCGGGCTGGTGCGCCGCGCGTCCGCGTGGACCGTGAAAATAATCCTGCACCCAGGCGTCATCGGTGGCTTCAACGACATCCAGCGTATCCGCCACCAGTACGTGCTTGCCGGACAGTACCGCAACCCGGTCACAGACGGTGTAGAGCGTATCAAGGTCGTGCGTCACCATAAAAACAGTCAGTCCCAGCGCGTCGCGCAATGTCATGATGAGTTGGTCGAATTCGGCGGCGCCTATCGGGTCAAGGCCCGCCGTAGGTTCATCCAGAAAGAGTATATCCGGGTCGAGGGCCAGCGCACGCGCAAGCGCAGCACGTTTTACCATGCCCCCGGACAATGTGGCGGGGTATTTTTCGCCGGCGTTGGCGGGCAATCCTGCCAGCGCAAGTTTTACTTCCGCGAGATGCTCGGCATCGCCCCGGCTGAGGCCGGCATTTTCAATGAGCGGCACAGCGACATTTTCGATGACGGTGAGCGAAGAAAACAAGGCGCCGCGCTGGAAAAGCAAGCCAAACCGCCGCTCCAGCTGATATCGGCGCTTACGCGTCAACTTGTGGACGTTTTCGCCAAGCACACATACACTTCCTGACACAGGTGTCTGCAATCCAACTATCGTACGCAATAGTACCGACTTGCCTGAGCCGGAGCCACCGATCACGCCCAGTATCTCACCACGATAAACATCCAGATTCAGCTTTTCATGTACCGTCTGCCTGCCAAAACGGTTTGTCAGATCGCGGACCTGAATTATCACATCGCGGTTGGGAGAAGCAGTCGGGCTTACCATCCCATCTCCATGAAAAACAGCGCGCCCAGCGCATCCAGAAGGATAACGACGAAAATGGATTGGACCACGCTGGAAGTGGTGTGCTGGCCAACCGACAGTGCGCTGCCGCTGACCTTGAAACCTTCGAGACAGCCGATGATCGCGATCACAAAAGCGAATACGGGCGCCTTGGACATACCCACCAGAAAATGCCGCAATTCAATCTGTTCCTGAAAAATCGACAGGAACATCGCCGGGGAAATATCCAGCGTCAACGCGCAGACCACCGCACCTCCGAATATGCCCGAGATCATGCCCACGAAAGTAAGAATAGGCAGCGAGACGAACAACGCCGAGAGGCGTGGCAATATCAGCAGGTCAACCGGGCTCAGGCCCAGCATGCGTGCGGCGTCAATTTCCTCATTGGCTTTCATGGACCCGATCTGGGCTGTGAAGGCACTCGCCGTCCGGCCAGCCATCAGAATAGCGGTGAGCAGGACAGCAAGCTCGCGCAGGAACGAGTAGGCCACCAGATTAACGGTATAGATGCTGGCGCCGAAATCGGCCAGCACCGTCGCGCCGAGAAACGCGATTACCGCCCCGACCATGAAATTGAGCAGGGCAACGATGGGCACGGCGTTCAGGCCAGTCTCTTCAATCTGGGCCACGACCGAAGTGATACGCCAGCGCCTTGGACGCAAAATGGTATGGGTCAGGGCCTGCAGCGTGAGACCCGTAAATCCGAGCAACGCCAGAACCTGCTGACGAAAGATTTCCATGGCATGCCCAATCCTCTCGAGCAGTTCGATTGCCGCCGAGCGCCGCCGCGTGTGCTGGATTTTATCGGTGGTGCTCATCGCATCCGCTACTGTTCGCAACAGTGCATCGCGTTCCGTAGTCAGCACTGAACCGGGACCGGATAGTTTCCGGGCGAGTTCGACGCCGAGCAATTCAAGCAGCCTTGAAGCCCCTGCCGTGTCTAGTGCGCCCAGGCCACTCAGGTCAACCTGGTTACTCTGCGCCCCAGCCAGATCCGCCACTTCGGCGCGAAGCCGGGCGATTTCCTGTCCCAGCGCGGCATAGTTGTCAAGGGTCCAATCGCCGCGCACGGTCAGTTTGGGCGGAATGGCAGAGGAGTCCCAGGCGAGGAGCTTTGAATTAGCGCCGGATGTCATGGGTTTCTACTTTTTTGGACGTATCTGGATGTGAATGGGATGATCGCCGGAATCCGTTGGGAGGCATGTTTGCTCTACCGGGAGTCGATGGCGGGCGATGTTTCACATGACGGCGCGGCACGGAAAGGGCTACGCCGTCGTCTGGCGACATGATCTTCGCCGGCACCGGTATTAATCCAGGCCGTCAACCAGCTTCCCCATCCGTCGACTTCCGGGAACAGAGATTCGCGATCCTGTCTTGATTAAAAACACGTGGTATCCCGTTAGCCAACCGACTGAAAACACGTTTAAAACTATCTGTTTGTGTAGATGGTGTCAAGCACGAAGTATAGTACGGGAAGGACCTGTGCGCTGGCCTATCGGCATGCAGCAAAGCCCTGCGGAATGGAAGGGAAGAGTAAACCCCTCTCAACCGTTTCGACAGATTGTACGCCTCGCGCGGGTTAAATTTTGGGTTAGAACAAGCTCGCATGTCGCGTAGCCAAACGGGATTAGGGGATATGCGGCTATTCGCCAACCTTGCATATCTGCTATGGTTCAGTTTTGATGATACATAACTGTTTCTTGACCGAAATCTTTCATTGCGTTACATATTACATGTGACTATTGCAGTACATGTGACTATTGCAGAAATTCCATCGTCAGCAATCCGGGAGGTCAATATATGGCAAGCCAGACGTCAGACCGCAAACCGCTCTACCGGCTTCATCCCACCAAAGATGTCGACGGATACAATTTTTTGGCCGATCTGGCGCTGGACATGCGAACGTCGTGGGATCACAGTGGTGACCATATATGGGAACAACTGGACCCGGGGCTATGGGATTTGACGCGCAATCCATGGGTCGTGCTGCAAACGGTGTCGCGAGAAAAACTTCAGAGCGTCTTTGCCGACCCCGTGTTCAGCAAGGACGTCGCCGAGCTGGCGCGGGAAAGGCATGAGGCGGCGGCCGCGCCCGGCTGGTTTCAGCAAACCTATCCAGTATCTCCTCTGAACTGCATTGCCTATTTTTGCATGGAATTCATGCTGAATGAAGCGCTCCCCATTTACTCGGGCGGGCTGGGCAATGTAGCCGGGGATCAGCTCAAGGCCGCCAATGATCTGGGCGTGCCGGTCGTTGGGGTAGGGTTGCTCTATCAACAGGGCTATTTTCGCCAGGTGATCGACAAGGACGGCGTCCAGCAGGCGCTCTTCCCTTATAACGACCCCGGCCAGTTGCCTATTACACCGTTGCGCCGCCAGAACGGGGAGTGGTTGCGGCTCGAGGTCAAATTGCCGGGCTATTCCGTCTGGCTGCGTGCCTGGCAGGTCCAGGTGGGCAGGGTGAAGCTGTATCTGCTGGACAGCAATGATGCGGCAAACTATCCCGCTCACCGCGGCATCACCAGCGAGCTTTACGGAGGCGGCCCGGAGCTGCGGCTCGAGCAGGAAATCTTGCTGGGCATCGGCGGGTGGCGATTACTTGTTGAACTGGGCATCAAGCCGGAAGTCTGCCATCTGAATGAGGGCCACGCCGCCTTTGCCGTCCTGGAGCGCGCGCGGCACTGCATGGAGGAGATGGGGCATGACTTCAAGACCTCGTTATCCATCACTCGCGTGGGCAATCTTTTTACCACGCACACGGCGGTAGACGCGGGTTTCGACCGCTTCGACCCGGATCTGATCGAGCGATATCTTGCCGACTATGCCAGAACGGGGCTGGGCATAACTTGTCAAGATCTGCTGGCGCTGGGGCGTGGCGATCCGGACGACGCAACGGAGCCTTTCAACATGGCCTATCTCGCTATCCATGGGAGCGGGGCGATAAATGGAGTGAGCCGCTTGCACGGAAAAGTGAGCAGGCACCTCTTCGGACCCGTTTTCCCGCACTGGCCGGCGAGCGAAGTCCCTGTGGGCCATGTAACCAACGGTATTCATGTACCGACTTGGGATTCGGTACCGGCGGCCAAGCTATGGAAACAGGCCTGTGGAGAAAATCGCTGGGGCGGGACTACGGAAATGCTGGAACAGAATATCCTCTGTGTTTCCGACATCGATCTGTGGCGATTTCGTAGTGTCGCGAGCAAATCGCTTGTCGAGTACATCCGCAAGCGGTTCACCCGGCAACTTGCCGTCACGGGGGAACCGCCCGCAGCGGTCGAGGCGGCCAAAAGCATGTTTGACCCCGATACGCTGACTCTGGGTTTTGCGCGCCGCTTTGCGACCTACAAAAGACCGGATCTGCTGCTGCACGATCCCGAGCGGTTGCTGCGGCTGTTGACTAATCCGCAGCGCCCGGTACAACTCGTCATGGCCGGCAAGGCGCACCCGGCGGACGAGGCAGGCAAAGCGTTGATCCAGGAGTGGATGCGTTTCATCCATCGCGCCGGCGCACGCGCCTCGGTCATTTTTTTGAGCGACTATGACATGCACTTGACCGAGCAACTGGTGCAGGGGGTGGATGTCTGGCTCAATACCCCCCGCCGGCCCTGGGAGGCAAGTGGAACCAGCGGAATGAAAGTACTTGTCAATGGTGGCATCAATTTGTCGGAACTCGATGGCTGGTGGGCGGAAGCGTACACCCCAGAAGTGGGATGGGCGCTGGGCGACGGGAACGAGCATGGCGATGATCCCGCCTGGGATGCGATTGAAGCCGAAGCCCTTTATGATCTGCTTGAGCACGAGGTAATTCCGGAATTCTATACTCGCGACGAGCAAGGTATTCCCACCGCCTGGGTCACGCGCATGCGCAAGAGCATGGCGCAATTGACGCCCCGTTTTTCCACCAACCGGGTGGTGCGCGAATATACCGAGCGCCATTACCTTCCGGCAGCGGCCGCGTACGGCGAACGGAGCGCCGACAACGGCGCGCTGGGTGTGCAGGTGGAAACCTGGCGGCATGCGCTGGAGCATAACTGGTCTGCCTTGCGTTTCGGCGAATTGAGGGTCGAGACCGACAGCGAGTATCACAAATTTGTAATTCATGTATATCTGAATGACCTCGATCCCGAGTCGGTGCGGGTCGAGCTGTATGCGGACGCTATTTTTGGCGGCACTCCCGTGCGCCACGAGATGACGCGGCTGCATCCACTGATAGCCGCAGCCACGGGTTTTGCCTATCATGCATCCGTGCCGTCGGATCGTCCGGAGTCGGACTACACCGTTCGGCTCATACCCCACCACCACGCCGCGGAAGTTCCGCTGGAGGCGGCCTGGATTTTATGGCAGCGGTGAGGTTGCTCATGCCGGGAACGAGGCAAAAACCGTAGGACTGCGTTGCGGTATTGCACGCAGCCCACGAATCGGATTTACGAATATCGGAGGGGAGTGGGGGGGTGTGGTATTCTTCATTGGGTCCGCCGATCAATGAGGATGTATTTTGGCGGTATAAAAATTAAAAAGGAACCGAAATGAAAGTAAAAGAGAATTTCACATTAATCGGGATCTCCTTGATGCTACTCGTTTTTGGGCTTACCGCATGTGACAAGCCGGGCCCCGCAGAAACCGCTGGTAAAAAAATAGATCAGATGAGCGGTGAAGCCAGCAAGAGAATAGATGAAGCAACCGATGAAATCGGTAAAAAACTCGGCGAGCAAGGCGAGAAAGCCAGTGTGACCATTGATGATGCCGAGATTACGACCAAGGTTAAAGCAGGCATTTTTGCCGAGCCCGGTCTCAAAACGCTACAAATCGGTGTTGATACCATAAAAGGCGTTGTGACATTAAGCGGATCAGTCGATTCGTGGCCAAGCAGCGATAGGGCTAAAGCACTGGCTGGTGCGGTGGCTGGAGTGAAAGAGGTTAAAAATCTGCTTGTGACAAAATAAAGCAGATGAAATTGAGTTGTCGGTAACACCCTGAGGAGTAGGTCCTCGGGTCCCTTGTTTTCGGTGCAATAGCTAACGCTACGCAAAAAGCCTTCAGCTTCCCACGAGTTGTCCATGGCTTCCATCCGCTCCTCTCGCGATTCGATACCTTGGACCCACGCTTAGCCACTCTTAGCCACTTGCTTATTGCCTCATTCATTCAAGTGCCACCCGTGTCACCTCTTTTCAACAGACTGATCTTACAGTGCCTCTAACTGGAGATCAGGCGGCAATTCGCATTTCGCGGAGTCGACGGCGAGGGAGTTTGCGAGTTTCATCTTTATAAACCGCGAAGACAATGTCCTTGTCCAGCTCCAGCCTGGGCTTACCCGCAGAGCGGAGCTTTTTGTTAATACCGCTTTCCAACCAGCAGTCAAACTCATCCTGCGTGTAACCATACAGGTCAACGTATCTTCGTTTCTTCATAACATTTCTTCCGGCAGGGATACAATCAGTCAGAAAAAGCCCTGGGCTTCAGGACTGGGCGCATTTTGCCAATCTTCATGCAAGGAATATGTTCGGTACCGCACCCACGAAATCCCTGCTTACGGGTTTAAATATGAGTGTGAGACACCGAACAGTATGAGATCCCGATTAGTATTAATCTGATCTCCTATACTGTTCAGAGGTTACTGAGCAGCGAATAGCGGGAAGGTAATGTATGACAAAGGAGAAAATATCGTGAGGGTTACGAACAAATCCATTCTCCTCGTCGAAGATGATCGAGTGGATATGATGATGGTTATCCGCGCGCTCAAGCAGGTTCACGTTACAAATAAAGTTGTGCACCTGGAAAACGGGGAGGACGCGCTAAATTACCTCAGGGATGAGGACAACGAAAAGCCCTGCATCATTTTGCTCGACTTGAACATGCCCATCATGAACGGCGTCGAATTCCTGAGAGCGGTAAAAGATGATGAGCAGCTAAGGCAAGTTCCCGTGGTGGTACTGACTACATCGGACGAACAACAGGATAAGCTAAACAGCTTTAACTTCGGCGTGGCCGGATATATGGCGAAACCCGTTGACTACTGGCAATTCGTCGAAGTCATGCGGTCAATTGATACGTATTGGACTGTCAGCGAGATGCCTTGAGATATGAACCATAAGTCCACCTCTGACTCCGCTGCGCAGAATCAATCCGATGTTCTCTCTCGAGAGTTGCATGCTGGTAGAGATCTCGGTTGAAGCGTTCCTTGCGTTTGGTATAACCAAGTTGGAAAATTTACCTGTTCGCATCGAACAAGCAATTGCTCTGCCAGACGAAATAACTGGTTTTTGGCGATAATCTTTAGTGATCTTGATCGTTTTAAACTGGTTAACAACACCTATGGGCATGCCATCGGTGACACGGTACAACAGGCTGTGCGGCAACTGCATCAGCGCGTCTCTGAGGATACTCTTTGCCGTTATAGCGGTAATACGATGCTGCCAGAAAGTATCTGGCCATGCTCAAGTGGTGCTGTCTGGCGCTACTTCCGGTTTACGCCTGCGACGGGTGGGGGCAGCAGGTTTGCGGGGGGGGTTGGGTGCTGCTTCCTTAGGCGTGGCTTGAGCCGTTGGCTCGGCAACCGCTTGTGCTGCCCGCGCTGCATCGGGTAGAGGCGCATCGGCGGCACGCGGCTTGGCTGAGGAAGCAGTCGAGTCAGGCGCTGCCAGGGAAGCAGCCAAATCAGGTCCGTCAGGCACATTGGCTGTTTCTGGCGAAAGAGGCCTGCCAGTCGTCTTTGATACCCCGGTCTTTGCCTTTTTTTCCACCGGTTTGCGGCTGCCACGTTTCTGGTGGGCCGTCTCCTGCTTGCCGCGGGTTTCCACGACCTCCACTGGCTTGGCGTCGGCTTTCGCTTCTGCTACCACTTCCGCGACCGGTACGTCCGGCGCCTGCTCGGCTACGGCCTTGCCGGGCAACGTTCCGCCGCTGCTGCGATAAACGTAGGTGCCGGATTTCTCGTCACGACCCAGTTCAAGCAAACCGCGCAGCTGTGCCTCGTCAAGCAAATTGCCAAAGGCGCGGAAGCCAAAGTAGGACTCATTGAAATCAGGCTTGCGCCGCTTGATCGCCTGTTTTAGCGCGGATGCCCAAATCTTGCCGCTGTCTCCGCGCTCCGATACCAGCGCATCGAACGTTTCCACCGCTATTTCTATTGCCTTGCTCTTGCGCGCTTCCAGTTCTTCCTTGCGGTGCTTTTCCTCATCGGGCGAGCGCCTGGTCTCGGGCTGCACTTCCTCTGTATCGCGTTTGGCCGCCCGCTGGCTCTCGCGTACCAGATCGTCGTAAAAGATGAATTCGTCGCAGTTGGCGATCAGCAGGTCAGAGGTCGATTGCTTGACGCCGACGCCTATCACCTGTTTGGCATTCTCGCGCAGCTTGGAGACCAGCGGCGAAAAATCGGAATCCCCACTGATGATGACAAAGGTATTGACGTGCGATTTGGTGTAGCAAAGGTCCAAAGCATCCACCACCAGGCGGATGTCGGCCGAGTTCTTGCCTGACTGGCGTATATGCGGAATTTCGATCAGCTCGAAGTTGGCTTCATGCATTGTGGACTTGAAGCTCTTGTAACGATCCCAGTCGCAGTAGGCCTTCTTGATGACGATGCTGCCTTTGAGCAAGAGACGCTCGAGTATCGGCTTTATATCGAACTTATCGTATTTCGCATCGCGTACGCCAAGTGCGACGTTTTCGAAGTCGCAAAATACAGCCATGCTGACGTTTTCGTGGGATGAAGCCATAGGGTTTATTGTTTTCCAGATGATGGGTCGGGCTTATTGTCACACGGAACAAAGGTATTCACCGACGGATTTACAAAGGAAGGTAGCGAAGATCACTTGAACCATCAGTAACGAATCGTGAAATAAACGAGTTTGATTTCCGGCTGAAAAATCGGAATCAAGGCTTTCACACACATTCCATGAAATCCAATCCCGGCGGGATGCTTTCCTGGTGGTTTTTTAAAACTTCATCCGATAGACGTTGGTATCTGATATTTTAGTTCATCTCTTTTTGTAATTCAGAGTAAACGTAAAAAAATAAATAATACGAACACTACCTTGCACTTTCGAGGTTAAACTCAGCGTTTTTCAACGTTATTTGCAATGATCGTCACGCTTTCCCGCGGCTTGGCATGAATATCTTGATGAGGCAGTCGCGCAACTGCCACCTATCGTCGCGTCGGTCGTGCTGGTGGCGTTGGCGTGCGGATTCCCGGCATCTCGGGTTATTTTCTATTATATACGGAGCTAGCCTCAATGATTGCCCACGCAGCAACGACACTCAGCATGGTTTCCATTATTGAAGATCACGCCCGCAAGCGTTCCGATCGCACAGCGATTATTTATAATGACCGGCGTTTTTCCTACGGTCAGCTCAACGCGATGGCTAATATGATTGCCAATGGGCTGGTGAACCTCGGTATCAAACCGGGCGACCATGTTGCCCTGTCGTGCCCGAATCTGCCGTATTTTCCGATGGCCTACTACGGGATAATCAAGGCAGGCGGGGTAGTAGTCACCCTTAATGTATTGCTCAAGCCGCGTGAGATTGCCTATCACCTGCAAGATAGCGAAGCCAAGGCGTTTCTTTGCTTTGAAGGCACAGCCGAGTTGCCGATGGGCCAGATGGGCAAAACCGCATTCGACACAGCGCCGCAATGCGAGCACATGATTGTCATCACGGCCAATCCGGCATCACCCACGCCTATCGAAGAGGCCAGGACATTGGGGCAGTTGATGCATAACCAGCCGCCGACATTCGCTGCCCATGCGCCGCAGGCCGACGACACCGCTGTCATACTCTACACCTCCGGAACCACCGGCCAGCCCAAAGGTGCGGAGTTAAGCCATATGAACCTGCTGATGAATGCGATGGTTGTGCGTGATCTGGTCGCTACGGTGATGGAAACGGGTGCGGATGCCGAAAATGTCGTGCTGATTACTTTGCCCCTGTTCCACGCCACTGCCCAGCAAGCGCAGATGAACGCGAATCTGCTGGCTGGCGCTACCCTGACGCTCATGCCGCGCTTCGAGGCAGGTGCGGTACTGGAAGTGATGAAACGCGACAAGGTGAATTTCTGGACGGGTGTTCCCACCATGTTTCACGCCTTGTTGCATTACGCTGCCGCGAATAATATCGACATCGCGCCGATTGCGGCCTCCCTGCGGCTGGCGTCTTCCGGCGGTGCGCCGATGCCGGTGGAAGTGATGAAACAGTTCGAAGGAATGTTTGGCGTCAGGATCATGGAAGGGTATGGTTTATCGGAAACAGCACCTGTCGCTTCCTTCAACCATATGGACAAGCCCTCCAAACCGGGTACGGTCGGCCAAGCACTCTGGGGCGTGGATATCATATGTGCGGACGATAATGACCGGCCAGTTTCAACAGGCGAGCGAGGGGAAGTGCTGATCCGGGGCCACAACATCATGAAGGGCTACTACAAGCGCCCCGAGGCCACGGCCGAAGCCATGCGTAACGGCTGGTTTCATACCGGCGACATCGGCATCCTTGATGAAGAGGGTTATCTGTCGATAGTCGACCGAAAAAAAGACATGATTTTGCGCGGCGGCTACAGCGTTTATCCACGCGAACTGGAAGACGTCATGATGACCCATCCATCGGTATCGCTGGTAGCGGTAATTGGTATACCCGACGAGAAACTGGGCGAGGAAATAAAAGCCTTTGTTGTCAGGAAAGCCGGCATGGAAACTACCGAGAAGGAACTCGTGGCCTGGTGCAAGGAGGAGTTTGCCGCTTACAAGTATCCCAGGCACGTCGAGTTTCGTGATCACCTGCCAACCAGCGCCACCGGCAAAATTCTCAAGCGTGAGTTGCGGCAGTGATAAATGTATCAGCGACTTCGGACTGCCCGGCTCCCTTTAGGATTCAAAGTGCCATAGCGGAAGCCGGACAGTCAGCGCCACGCCGAGTACTGGCTATTGCTCCGCTTAATCGAAAACTTGCCTACACGATTTTACAGGAAATGATAGCGTCCTCATCATACGAGTAGATCGCGCACAACCGGTGATAACCATCGGCAATGATGACCTTGCCATTGGTCGAGTCTCGTATCAATAGAAGCGGAGCGAGCGCTTGCCCTGACTCTATTTTCTGTTGATCTTTTTCGACGTGTGCGTTGCTGACCCCAACCAGCGGGAGACCGGATGCCCTGAAAATGTCTTTTGCCTTGAACACCGATGTGGAAGCGCGCTTCAATTTCTCCACATACGCATCGATAACGGACTCATCATACAGCAGGCTCAAATATGACGTGGCCGCTGGGTAGTCGTGTTCTTCCGGTTCGCTCAACCACTTGATTTCAACTTTCTTCTTTGTCATATCCGGTTCTCCAGTACGTGTATTCTCCTGCTTTTCACCCAATCACGTTTTCGCTGAAATTCTTTAAGTCTGACGGCTGCAAGGCGGATCAAAGCCACCTATTCAGGCGCTGCTGCCTCGATGGGCGATAGCCGGAAAAGATTGGGCTTGTGGGTTTGCTTGATGTCGATGCCGATCCATGGCCGCATGTGGTTGTCGATCACCAGCCCTTCGGCTTTTTCGAGTCCCGCTGGAAGATTCCAGTAAGCGCCGTGATCCACCCCGACCTTGTTTTCATCAGGCTTCAGTGTCTTTTCCAG
The DNA here is from genome assembly GCF_900142705.1 of Nitrosospira sp. Nsp11. Taxonomy (GTDB): domain Bacteria; phylum Pseudomonadota; class Gammaproteobacteria; order Burkholderiales; family Nitrosomonadaceae; genus Nitrosospira. Next base: position 179,230 of record NZ_FRBV01000005.1, on the reverse strand, counting down.
ACGGATCAAGGCTGATCCCTCTTGCGATAGCAGGTAGACACTGTCATCGGGCCCGAGCGTGATCTCGCTGGCATCTTTGGCGAGATCGCTCAAGCGCGCGGAAAACTTCCATGTCTTCAGCGCTACCAGGCGTTGCGGGTACGCACGGCGATCAGGCTGGTTTTGTTGATCAGCCTTATCCGAAAGCCCGACGAAGGAGTCGTCTTCCTGAAGAAACGTTGCCGGGCCATAACCCATGGGAACATCCCCCTCGGGGCCGAACTCGACCAGCATGGGTGGTTCCTTTTCCTTGAGGACAAGGACGTGGCCCTTTTTCATGAGTATCATCCCTTCTCCGCGCGAGTTGGAGTGTGCTTTCCAGGCTGAGTCGAGGTCACTGATGCTGGAGGTATCCAGGCTGAAATTCCCCCGGTCTTGCTGCAAGCCAAGGTCAAGGCAGGAAATTTCGCTGCGGGTTTCGTTCAGCATGCAGATCGTATCTTTCCCGTCCGCCGCGATGGCTTCCCACCCGGACACATCTTTTTTATCCTTGCCGATGACAGGCGCGGCATCATGCACATCAATGATCGCGTCCGCCATGCCGCTGAAGCGAAAGCGGGCAACTTCGTGGGTTTTATCGCCAACAACGTAGAGGTTGACGCCATCCTCATCCGTTTCTTTGCTTTCCTTTTTTGTCGACCGCACGATGGCGAGTCCGGAGACCTCTGCAATAGGCACGTTATATTGCTGGGTGACGGTCAGCGCCTTCTTCGGATTTCCGGCAGCGTCAGCGGCGGTAGAGGTCGCATTGCCCAAGCCCAGCACGGTAAAAATATAAGCACAGGCGGTAAGTACCGGTAGCTGCGCAGGCGCTTTTGGCACGGCTGCTTTAATCGTCCCTGCCGATGGGCTGGCAGTCCGTTCGTTCACGCTGTTTCCGCCCCTTTCATCTAGTTTCGCCCTTCGGGTCCTGGTGGCCGCGGCTGATTTCTCAGCACGCGCAAGCGTTGCCTTGCATAGTCGATCATCTCTTTTGCGCGCTCGATATTCTGGTGCTCGGTACTGGGCAGTTCATCGTTGGTTTTGATGATATAGCGGTCGCGCGCGTCCAGGATCTTGTTCTTGAGCGGGCTATCCGAGCCATTTGAGCCGTAGAGCGTGGTCAGGTATTTGCCGAGGTGCTTTCTGAATTCCGCATCGAGCTCGGGCGTATCAAACAATTCATCGAACAGTATGCGTGGGGCGCTGACAACCTCGGCATAGGAATAGCTGCGCGCTGTGCCGCTGGCGCCATCATAGTCGAATGTGTCATCCATATCCGAGGCGATGAGCTTCCACTTGCCGCTGGGCGGATGAAAGTACAGCACATCGTTATTGAAATTCCCGTAGGCGCTATCCCAATGGCCCGCAGTGGTTGCGAATGCCGCGTAATTCATGATCGAACCGAGATCGAGAACTTTGCCGAGTTCCGATGGGCTGTCCGCCGCATCGAGGCGTGCCTTCAGGCCTTCGGTTCCGTTGATGTGAGCCATGGCCTTCAGCAGGTCTTCCGCATTGGCCTCTCCGATCTTTTTACCATCCATGTATTCGGGCTCAATGCAACGATAGGTAAAGCCTTCATTCCCTTTGTCGACCCTCAGGGCGCAGCCATGGGCCATCGAGAAAAAGGTCGGTTTCTCGTCGTCATAACGCATTTTGAAGAAACCCTTATCGAGTGGTTCGGCGATAAGGTAGGCGCGAACAATTCGATTGTTGCAAGCATTGTCCGCATCGTTGGCGCAAAACCGGAACTCGACGAGAGCGTAAGCCGTTCGGTAAGTGGGAGGACCTCGAAGCGTCGTTCTGGCGATGTCCTCCGTCCTGGCGCTCGCCCATGTTGCGACGAATTCGCGTGCGAGCATACCGTTACCGCTGTCATGCTCGCTGCTTGAGTCGTTGTAGCTGCGGCGCAGGCTCAGTTCCTGGAGGCCGTGCAAGGTTCGGCCCTTCATTGCTGCCCCGCTCTGCTCGTCGTAATTGACCTCGTGCCAGTCCTCGGTTCCTTGCCGGGTGTAGACGCCATTTGCCCTGTCGAAGGAAACACTGAATTGCAAGCGCGGAACGCAGCGCGAGCTGTTGCCCCGTACCTTGATCGCAACATCCTTCATGGTGACATCATTGAATGTAAAGTCGCGTACATGAGCCCACCCGGCGTGGGCGGCCTTACGGCATTCGTTGCGTTTCTCGTCTTCATGAAGCCGATCCCAGACCGCCTGGTTCATGCGAATCGAAATCCGGTGCAGCTCTCCATTGAATAATCCGCTTTCTGTAAGCGCCCACAAATCTTTACCGGATGCTTCCGGGCGCCCCGTTTCTACGGCAGGCTGTAATGCGGACTGGGCGCCGCGCTTTAGCGGTTTTTGTGCAAAGGAGGGATCGGTGTCGAGGGAAAGGTTGAGTAAAACTGTAATGCAGCAAGCTGGCAATATCCATTTCTTGTCCATGAAAGCCTGGTTCCCGAGTGTACTTCAGTCCAATAGGCAACCTGCCGAAAGCCGGTAAGATTGCACCTTGGGAGAATAACCTGATTTCTCCCAAGGCAGCGATGCCTATAGCCCGGCGGCAGTGATCCTGCGCCGGGCTATCTTTTACTTATTGCAAGATGAGCGTTCAGCCTGCGCGACATAAATATCTTTATGTCGCGCAGATTGCTGGTTATGCTGCGCTAACGCGAATAAAGTGAATACTGCGGACAGTGCTGACATCGCCAGTAATCACGGTTATTAAACCAGGCTGAAAAACAGCGTTATCGTCCCCCAGCCAAGCTGGAATCATAGGCAGGTTCGGGTTGCCGCGCTGCAGCCCCGCACTTCCCGGTATGATTGGCGGTGCCAGAAGCCTGTCGGACTTGAAGAATCGCAGTTTTGCAGCCGATTTCCTTTAAGTCGGGCAGGCTGCTAGGGCTCCAGTTTGGCATCCATCGTAATCTTTGCCTTCAGGAGTTTGGATACGGGGCACCCGACTTTGGCCTTGTTGGCAATCTCCTCAAACTGGGCCTTATCCGCGCCGGGAATTTTCGCCGATACGGTAAGATGGCTTGCGGTGATTTCGAACCCTTCCCCTGCCTTGTCAATCGTCACGTCGGCGTGCGTTTCGATTTTCTCCGCCGTCAGGCCCGCCTCGCCGAGCATTAAAGAAAGCGCCATCGAAAAACAGCCGGCGTGCGCAGCGCCGATCAGCTCTTCGGGATTCGTGCCTTTTCCATTTTCGAATCTCGATTTGAAACCATAAGGCGCTTCCTTGAGTACGCCGGTTTCGGTGGAAATGGTGCCGCCTCCGTCTTTGATTCCGCCCTTCCAGACTGCCCATGCTTTCTTGGTTGTCATGATCGCGCCTCCTGTTGCAAGAAAAGTTGCTTGCGGGTAAATGACCGGTGATCGATTTGTGAAAAGACAACTACATTGCGTTCTGGAGCGCTGCTGGTCTGTTCGGTACCTCACCGATGAGCCAATAACGCGGGACTCTCTTATTTCGACATGAAACCATGGCGGGTACGCGCGTTTCGCACCTGGCACGGCGGTTTGGTTTTCTACCGGGAATCCGGGGTGGATCGCCCATTCCACAATATCGCTACGCCAATGATCGCCGATAAAATCGAGCCTGCGAAAATTGCAATCTTGACGGCAGCATAATCGCTTTCCTGGGGAAAAGCCTGGCTTGCTATGAATAGAGACATGGTAAAGCCGATTCCGGCCAACGCGCCGGCGCCGGCCAATTGGCACCAGGAGTAATTGTCCGGCTTGGCTGCGATACCCAGCCATACTGCGGCAGCGGTGGCGGCAATAAACCCGAGTGGCTTGCCGACCACCAGTGCCGCGGTCGTACCCATTATCAATGGCAAGTGGCCGCTGAATACATCGGTATCGACTACTACCCCTGCATTAGCCAGGGCGAACACCGGTAGCACCAGAAAACTCGACCTTGGCGCGACATGACGGAGCATGCGGTCGGCGGGTGATTCAAGCCGGTCATGTATCGCGTCCAACGCTTCCAGAGAGGGCTCGGAAGGCCCGTACCGCAGAACTTCCTTGCCGCGCTGCGTTTCGGCGGTCAGGATGGCATCGGCTTGCAGCATCAGGGCTTGAAGATTAGGCGGCGGCCGGGTCGGAATAAAGACAGCGAGAATAACGCCGGCCAGGGTCCCATGTATTCCGCCGGAGTATACGCATACCCATAAACCGATACCGAGGAAGACATAGGGAGACGCGCGGTATATGCCGCCTTGATTGAGTAGCGCCAGCAATCCTGCGATTGCGGCCGCGCTGGCAAGATAGCTGAAGTGGAGGCTGCCGGAATAGAAAATCGCCACGACGATGATTGCGCCAATATCATCGACAATAGCGGCCGCAGTAAGAAAAACGCGAAGCTCTATCGGGACACGTTTGCCCATCATGGCAATCAACGCGACGGCAAAGGCGGTGTCTGTTGCCATCGGTACGCCCCAGCCCAGTGACCACGCCCCTGCTGGACCCTCGGGCACCAGTATCAGATACAGCATGGCGGGCACAACCATACCGCCAATGGCGGCGGCAACCGGTAGCATCGCGGCTTGCCGGCTCGCAAGGTGGCCCACCGTGAATTCCCGCTTGATCTCCAAACCGACGACCAGGAAGAAGATGACAAGCAGCCCGTCGTTTATCCAATGCCGCAGGGAGAGTTCGAACCCGTCGCCGGCGAAAGTAAATCCCAGGGGCAGATTCCATAAATCATTAAAGTCCGGGCCGATCGTGGAATTGCTCAGCATGACTGCAAGCCCTGTCGCCAGCAGCAGCATGATGCCGGTCGAAGGCGCCCATTTAGCGAAATCCAGCGCAGCCGAGTGGACGACATGCCCCAGTGAGCCCAGCATCGCATCGGAAAGAGAGCCTGTATCCCACGGGCCGTCGTAGCGCCGTTCATTGATGAAAAAAGTCGGTGTAACGGTGACGCCGCTCTCGGCCGCACTTTCGATGTCCGCATCCACCCGTGCGGCGGCTCGGGCAGCAGTGTTGTCTTCTTGGGACGCGGTATTCGCACCAAGGCTCAAATCCGCGGCGAGGGTGCTGAGGTCTTCCTTGGTCAGCTTGTTTGAACGCGCCATCAGCGCGACATGCACGTTCCAGAAGTGCGCTGGATCACCGGCGTATGACTCCGCCAACTCGGCAGCGTGGCGGGCGATATCGTTTCCCGGGATGGGGCGGTGGCGAAATACGTAGCGCAAACGTCTGCCGAACCGGTTGCGCATCTTGATGACGCGCTCGTGGGCCGCGCTCGAAGGCTGATCGCCATAGCTGCCGTATTCGACCAGCGTGATCTCGGCATCCGGCGGACCCAGCACATGGTCGTACGCCTCGTCCACAGGCCGGTCTAGCCGGTTCGACGGAGCTTCGGGTGTCACTTCAGGGGTCGCGCGAAGGGTGTGTTGCTATAGGTACAGGAAAAGCTGGACTTGGCCCGGTTTTGCACGGCCCCATTGCGCAACGATTGCGACGCGATCAGTAAATCGACAGATCGTTTGGCATTCCCATGAACGAGGGAGCTGCATACTCCTGGTCGCTCATTCGCTCGAGTGCCCTGGATAACGCGTCCCGGAACTCACGCGCCTGCTCCGCCTGCATGACGTAAGGCCTGCCGGGGTCGGCTTCGGCCAGCTTTTGCTGCTCATGCGATAAAAATGGAAAGCGGATAGAGAGCAGGCCGTCGACTGGCTCGGTTTTTACTTCCCATCCGGTTATCGGGAATTGAAAAAGATCGTCGCCCATGAGAGCACTCCTCATTAAATTGGAAAACCGAAGTTTAGCAAACGAAGCTTTATTACTTCGTTCACTAACGCACATACGGCGGCGGCAGGCGATGGTAGAAGAATAGATGCAGCATGCCGGAAGTTCTGGTTCCGGCAACAGCCGTGATTGACGCCAGGAGGCGCGCTGCCAGGGATGCCGGCTTGAGCGGAGATTGTCGGTAGAGCATATGGGGGATATCGTCCGATGAAAGCTTTTCAACTTGAAGAAACTTGCGGCACAGGCGGCCTGATGTTGCGCTGTAATCTGGAGAAACCCGAACCGGGCCCCGACGAGGTGCTGATTCAAGTACGCGCCACTTCATTGAATTTTCGCGATTATATCGTGGCGCACGGCCAGTACCCCGCCGGGGTGAAGCATTGCGTGATTCCGCTTTCGGATGGCGCCGGTGATGTGGTTGAGGTCGGGATGAACGTCACAACCGTCAAGGTAGGCGATCGCGTTGCAGGGTGCTTTTTTCCCGACTGGGTATCGGGCCCATTGACGCAGGAAATCTTTCAACGTTCGCTTGGTGGACCACTCGATGGCATGCTCGCCGAATATGTGGTGCTTCCCCAACGTGCAGCCATACCGTTTCCAGAGCACCTGACTTACGAGGAAGCGGCAACCCTGCCGAACGCCGGCGTGACCGCATGGCATGCGCTGGTCAAGGCCGGACGCATTCGGGCGGGCCAGACTGTGCTCCTGCTGGGCACAGGTGGGGTAAGCCTGTTCGCTTTGCAGTTCGCCAAGTTGCATAGTGCAATCGTTATACAGACTTCAAGCAGCGACGAGAAGCTGGAGCAGGCCAAGGCAATGGGAGCCGATCATCTTATCAACTATGAGAATACGCCGGAGTGGGATGAGGAAGTCATGAAGCTGACCGATGGACGAGGTGTGGATATCGTGGTGGAAGTTGGGGGCGCACAGACGCTTGAGCGCTCTTTGAGGGCGGCGCGTTTTGGCGGAATGGTAACGCTGATCGGGCTGATGGCGGGTTTCGGGAAAATTGATCCTTTACCGTTGATGCTGCGCTCGATACGTATGTACGGTATCAATGTGGGCTCTGCCGAGATGTTCCGCGCAATGAATCTTGCCATCGCCACTTCCGGATTGCGCCCGGTGATCTCCCGCACATTTCCCTTCGATCACGCAAACTATGCCTATGCCTATCAGTTCAACCAGGCCGAGGACCGTTTCGGGAAAACGGTCATTACTATGTGACCGGGATATACCGTCGTCGCCGGTGAGGTATTGCTGCTTGTGGCGAGCAGCGGGTGCAAGTGATCTGACGATCAATCACTATGTCTATACATAATAGGTCCACCATCTTCCCCTATGCCTTGACTTGATAGCGGCAAACCATCGGCAAACGGGATAGAGCGATGCGGTTACCGCAACCCAGATCAGATAGACGACGGGGAGGCTGAAGCCCCACCAGGGTGGGAAAAAAACCGGAATCGTCATGAATGAATCGATATCGCCCCTTATCGCATAGCCAAATACGATAACCAGCCCATGAATGACGTATAGATGGAGGACGTAAAAAAACAGGGGCACGCGTCCGAAGGTGATGAAAAAATCTTCCACGAGCCCATGCCGCCGCTCGAATACTGAAAGCAGGATGAACATGGCCCCCAAGGTCATCAGCAGGAACAGCAGGGAAGGGGGATATTTTGTCGTATTCAGAAAGGAAAAAAGCGTGAACAAGGCCGTTTCCCGAGTAGACCAGGACGAAGGGTCGCCATAGGCATTGTAGGCCCGTAAAATAACGAAGGCCGCGATGAGGGCCGCGCCAGCTGCAAGCGCCAGCTGTTTCCTTGTCTTCGACGTCGTCAGCATCAAAGGGCCGAAGGCGTAGCCCGCAGCCATGACGCCGATCCAGGGGATGAGGGGATACCCCACCGGGAAGCGCGGAATATGGAGCACACTTAACAACCATCCCTGCCACCCCAGCGATCCATCCGCCATCTCGAAGTCCTCGAGCCGTATACCATCCAGCAGGTTGTGCGCCGCAATCATGCCGATACCCAACACGGCTATCGACCACAATGGCATATAGACAAGCCCGGCCAGCACGACCATCGACCACCCCAAGGCCCAAATGACCTGCAGATCCATCTGGCTATAGTCCAGATTGAAAAACCACGCAAGGCGGACAATCGTAAGCTCGAGAATGACGAGCCAGAGCCCCCGGGTGAACAACCGGGCGGCAAGCTGATGGCGATCCGTACTGTGAGCCGCCGATAAGAAGGCGCTGGTGCCGGCCAGGAAGACAAAGGTAGGCGCGCAAAGATGCGTCGCCCAGCGGGTCAGAAACAGGGCCGAATCCGTGCGCGAAAGATCGGTAGGACTGAAATCGGCATCCAGGAAATACCAGCGCACATGATCCAGCGCCATGAGGACGATCACCAGCCCGCGCATTAAATCCAAAGACGCGATGTGGGGGATCCTTGCCGGAATTGCCGAAGATGGATGATTCACACCTGATAGCCCGGTATTGCTGGCATTTATTGCTGGCATCGGCCGCATTTTAAAATATGCCTCTGTGCGGTTTTAAGTAGGATGGGTGGAGCGTAGCGCAACCCATCAAAAGCACGCAACAGTTACATTAAACATTAACCACGACCGGATACCGTTGCGATGCCTGCGTGGTAGGGTATGAGTAGGGTATGAGAGTAGCAAAATAACTGCCAGAATGATGGATTGCACTACGCTCCACCACCCATCCTATATAAGGTGCGCCATAACGCTGAGAAGGGTGCAGAGGCATATTTTAAAATAGCCCCTCGACGTCGGGCTTCAAAAGCGTATAATTTTCCGGCAGGGCAGAATAAGCTGTCGGGGTGGCGTGCAGCCTGATTCAGCCCTATTTAAGCCAGCCTCATTTTTCATGCCGCTTGCCCATTCCGCGCTGGTCAGGTTTATATCAGGATTGGTACTTGGTACTTCAGTGGCATCGTATCCGAATATTGCAAGACGCAGATGGGGTTAACGACTTCTCGCCCCATTGTAGGGTATACCTTGGCCGGGCTTGTCTCGGCAGCACCTACCCGCGTCAGAATTTTTTATGATTGCCGAGGCGTTATTTTTCAAGGCGAGGCTGGAAGGAGCTCCGCTAGCACAACTCGGCCCGGGAGAAGATTGATGAGATACAGGCGAGCGTGGGATCGTCTGTAAAAATGCCGGCGCAATAAAACGTGCCTGGCTAATCCATGGAAGAGCGATACACAGATGATTTTTAGCTCCCCGACGTTCATTCTGCTGTTTCTACCGATCGCGTTCCTCGGTTATTTCGCGTTGATTCGAATGCGGCTTGTCCTCGCGGGCAAGGCATGGCTGGTGGCGGTAAGCCTTTTTTTTTATGCGTATTGGAACATAGCCTACCTGCCGATTCTCGTCGGCTCCATACTATTTAACTTCGCTGTCGGCACCCATCTTTCTTCGAACTCTGCGGCAGGATATTCGAGGTTCCCGCCCCGTCTTGTTCTGGCTGGCGGAATTGCTGCAAACCTTGGGTTGCTTGGATATTTCAAGTACGCCAACTTTCTGACAGACAATATCAATGCCGCTTTCAATGTTGGCCTTGCCTTGCCCGACATTTTGCTGCCGCTCGGCATCAGTTTTTTTACATTCACGCAAATCGCCTACCTCGTCGACAGCTATCGCGGCGAAGCCAGGGAATATGATTTCCTGAATTACGCACTGTTTGTCACCTTCTTTCCTCATTTGATAGCAGGGCCCATTCTGCATCACCATGAGATGATGACGCAGTTCAAATCGCGCTGGAACCTCGCGGTGCGCTACCGCAATATTGCCCTCGGACTGTTCATCTTCAGCATCGGCTTGTTCAAGAAGGTGGTCATCGCCGATACTTTTGCAATCTGGGCAAATGCCGGGTTCGATGGTGAAACAGCGCTTGATTTTTTCAGTGCCTGGGGAGCCAGCCTTTCCTATACCTTTCAGCTTTATTTCGATTTCAGCGGCTACTGCGACATGGCGATCGGGGCGGCATTGCTGTTCAACATCTGGCTGCCCATCAATTTCAATTCTCCTTACCAGGCACTGGATATCCAGGATTTCTGGCGAAGGTGGCACATTACGCTCAGCCGCTACCTGCGCGATTACCTCTATATTCCGCTTGGCGGCAATCGTTGCTCCACGCCCCGGGTGTACCTGAACCTCATGGCAACCTTCATATTGGGCGGGCTCTGGCATGGTGCAAGCTGGATGTTCGTGATGTGGGGGGCATTTCACGGTGTTGCACTTGTTCTGCATCGGGCATGGAGCGGGCTGGGCCTGCGCATGCCGAAGGCATTGGCATGGCTGTTGACATTCAACTTCATCAATTTTACCTGGATTTTCTTTCGAGCCAATACCCTGGAAGATGCACTCAGGGTCATGCGTGGAATGGCGGATGTGGGCTCGCTCTTTCATTTTTCGGCAATGGACGTGCAAACCAGCGGCCTCATGTGGGGCGGCTGGTTTTCCGATCATCTCCTGAGGTGGCTGCCTGCTGGTCTTGCGGCGAACGTATTCTGCTTCACAGCGATCCTGCTTACACTGGGAATCATCAGCCGGAAGAACTCCTTCGAGTTGATGGCGGACGGCTATGGGACCGCAAAACTATCGGGCGCGCTGCTGTTGTTTTGCGTTGCCATGTATTGCACGATGGTAACGACGAGCTCGATATTTCTTTACTTCAATTTTTAAGTCTAAGCGGCCCCCGCATGAAAAAAAGAGTTTTAATGTTCGTTTGCGTTGCCTTGCTTGCATTGGCGGTGGTGCCCGTGATCAACCTGAGCATGCTGAACGGGCAGAAGAATGAAGGGCAGGAATGGTGGAGCGAATCCGTACTCTACAATTTCGACTTTGCATTGGCTTTGCTGAGCCGTTTTTCTTATCCCCATGGGATTTCCACTAATCCGAGCCAGGTGTTCATCGGAAAAGAAGACTGGCTTTATCTCGGGGATCAGTACAACAAAACCGTCGCCCAGGGACGTCACGGGACAACGGCCAAGGACGCGCAAATAGCCGGGTTGATAGGGAGTGCGACCGAATCCTGGAGCCAGTGGCTGAATCAAAAAGGCGTCAGCATGTTTCGGGTCATGCTGGGACCCGACAAGGGGACGATCTATCCCGAGTTCCTGCCGGACTGGGCGCAGCCTGCTGCCCACTCTGCAACGGATATGTTGCTGGCCAATGTCAGCGAGGGGCTCTATGTTGACACCAGAACGGCCTTGCGAGCCGCAAAGTCTCAGTTTCCCGAATCGCTCTACTACAAAACAGACACGCATTGGAACAGCCTTGGCGCATGGGTCGCTTTTAGCGCTTTCGAAACCGAAATTGCTCGCTCCGAGGAAGGGTTGCGGCGGCTTACCGAGCAACCGATACGTCGTTTCATGGTGACTGAGCGCCAGGGAGGGGATTTGGCGAAATTCCTGAGATTGAAGGAAACGTTGCGAGATACAGAGGTGGTCATCAAAATTATCAGTGATCGCGCTATCGAAACCGAGCATTACGATTTCGATACGGGCAGCCTCAAGCGATCGGGGGGCAACCCTGAAATTCATACCGCGCGGCGTCCATTACTCGTTAAATCGAAACATGCCTTGAATGAGAAGAGAGTGTTGTGGTTACGCGATTCTTTCGGGACGGCGATGTCACCCTTCATGGCTGCCACTTTTACCGAAACACTGCAACTGCATTATGACGAGGCGCATCCGGAAGTGTTTGCCCGCCTGGTGGAAACCTTCAAGCCGGATTATGTATTCATCACAGTGGTTGAACGCGCAGCCCGCAGGAAGCGGTTCGGAACGCCCCCGCCCCCCATCGTTGCTTCAAGAGAGCCGGAAGTAATCGCCTCCCCAAGCGAAGGTTTTCTGTCTCAAATCAGCTATAGGGAATAAGAGGGCTGCGGAAGCGCCACTATTTCATGCGCTTAGCCGTTAATTTTTTTTGTGCTATGTGCTAAAACACCATTGTTGCGCTACAGGCTCTTTATGTTAGCGCACAATCTACAGAATATCTGTAGCCGCTGTGGCTGCTTATTCATTAACCTCATTCCACTTCGCCGCCGCAAGGCAAACCGCTTCGCGCAGGGTCGCGCCCTTTGTCTTGATCTCGTCGCAATACAAGGTGAAGCCGCCTCCATATTGCGGGGTAGGGCGGTTATAAATTGCCTGGTCGCAGTATTCGCCTAACCAGTCCAGTATTTCGCTATCTGAGAGATTAAGGGGAGCCGGGCGGCGTTCGGTCCATATCTCCATCCAGTTCATCCAACGCCCGGCCCCGTTTTCCGTCATCACGCTTTTCCCTCGAGTTTACGTTGTTTGCCCTTTCAAATCGGGCTCAATTCCGCGCCAGGCACAGCCTGGACATTTCTTTGTGCGTTTCCTTCACGCGACCGCTTGTCTTTCCACGCCGCCGGGGGCTTACTGGATCGAGGCTATGCCGGATCGGGCTACACGTCTGTTTCGCGGATGCTGCAAACACCTGGACCAAACAAACTGAGGTGTTGCAGCACGGAGAGCATATTACAAGTTAATCTTGTAATTGTCAAGGAGAACTTGTAGCGCCTTGCCCGCACTACAAGTTTCGAACTGAGGGATTGCGGATTTGACTAAACGAAGCTTATCGGCTTGGTATTCTTACGAAAGGCGACACCTCGGAGTCGCGCTGATGCGTACGTCCTGGGCCATACTCCACTACCTGGCCGTCTTGTAAGATGACTGAATAATCCGAGACATCGCGATAATAACCCCCAAAAAAAGTCCAGGGGGTGGTGTTCCGGTCAACGTAGAGCAATACCTCATACTCGCCGCTGCGCTGGTAGCCATCGGGGCTACCGACAGCGCTCAGGACCTCGGATTTTGTCATGCCTTCATGCAGGCGGTTCATTTTTGGCCCCATGGCGCATGAAGAAAGGACTAATATGCTGAGCAAAGCGACAATAGCGGGTTTCATAGTGCACTCCAAAAGATACAAATAATTATTTTTAAAAGGCGTTACGCGGTAAGCGGAAGAGCCCCCGCATGGACGGGCCCAGGCGTGCTAGCTCTCCAATTCCTTGATGAGCAGGGCGACTTCGGCCACATCCGCAAGAATTTCCTTTACCGCTTGCTCGAGCGTATAGCTACGCTTTTCCACTTCGCGCAATTGTGGAGGGAATTGCATAATATATTTCTCTCGTTTGGCGCGAGCCTTTTCCGAAACATGAAAAGCGAACAGCATCTCTGTGCTGTCATAGGGGAGAATACCGTTGGAGGATTTCATATTGTTATGGTCTTGGTTAGGTCGGTTGCACTGTGGTTGTTTATTATTCCCTGGCTTCTCTTCGGCAGCTTACCAGCAACCTGCGGACTTAAGGGGATTGGCTGCAAAAACGTCTGGCCGATTCATATTTCGCCGCTTTCTTGCCGATAGAATAGCTATTGACCTTCAAAATCCTTAAAAATCTGTCGCTCGCCCAGTCACTTTTTAGCTGAGATTCTTCAAGTCCGACAGGCTGCTAGCCTCGGCGCCTGTCAAATTTCCGCCTGTCCAGTTGATGCCGATCGTGCAGCCTTCTATCTGACTGCCGTCTTTCCCCGACCCTTTGTTCCTGCCGGGGACATCCGACGCGGAGGAAAAGCGGGTGCCGGATGAGCGGCTAGATCGGGAACAGGCAATGGTTTCAGGTCGGGCATAGCCTCCGCCCTTTCCACAGACCCTTCGCCGACAAGGGCCTTGCTTATTGTTACCAGGCGGGCAGCGTCTTCTTTCGACATGCGCCGCATTGCTTCAATAACTTGATCGATAAGCGGATCATGATCCGAGTTGCGTTTTTCAGGATCCGCTTTGGCGGATGGGCCGGCTCTTGTGCCCCTGCGTTCACCATGTGGTTTTACTCCAGGCGCCGCCGGTGCGTCCGAGGGCGCACCGAAATGCGTCACCGTTGGCGACAGCTTGAGTATCTGCGCAATCTTGTTCAATCTTTTTCCGCGCGGCTGGGTTGCGCCCGCCTCCCATTGTTGAACAGCCTGCGGCGATACGCCAACCAGATCAGCCAACTGGGACTGGTTCAAGTTAAGCTTTTCACGCCCCTCCCGAATTATTTTCGCAATATCCATTCATTCATAATACAAGCAACTCTTGCAATCTGCTTACAAGAATAACTTGACTGAACAAGTTAAACTTGTAATAATGCCTTCTATTGGAGAGCGCCGATTAAAAAAGGTTTCATTATGCGATCCGACCAGCCGGATTACCGGATTCATATTCAGTTACAGCGAATAAATGGAGTTATTTCGTGAATTATTACGAACGATATTGCGGCGACTATCAGCGGGACACAGCACACTTGTCTTTGGCGGAGCACGGGGCTTACACGATGCTGCTCGATACTTACTTTAGCGTAGAAAAGCCCTTGCCCAAGGATTTGTCCAGTCTCTACAGGGTTTGCAGGGCAATGACCCGGCTTGAGCAGCACGCCGTGAAGGTGGTTGCCGATCAGTTTTTTCCTGTTTCCGAGATGGATGGATTGCGCCATAACCATCGTGCCGACCGCGAGATCGCCAAGGCCCGGCCTAAAATAGAGGCAGCACGTATCAACGGCAAAAAAGGCGGCCGTCCGCCAAAAGAATCCTTCCAGCAAACCCGGCAGGAAACCCGGGGCATACCCGATGGGTTATCCATGGGTTGCGGCAACATAACCGCCGCAATACCCGTTGGGGAGCCCGGTGGCAAAGCTCACCAGCACCAGCACCAGCACCAACCCAATCAAGATAGAGACTGTAGTTCTACACGAACTATTTACTCGCCAGAAGAGCAGGTGCGTGTATCCGACATCGCGTCTGGTGTGACTTCCCCGGTTATTTGCGACGTCCATTCCAGCCCCATCCAACCCTTTGAAGCTGAAAGCCGAAGTTCAGCGCCACCGGGCGCGGCAGGGGCCTGTTGCAAGGCTTTGGCCCGGCATGGGGTGCAAGGCAGCAATCCTCATCATCCGACGTTGCTTGCGTTATTGCAGGCAGGCGCGGTGGAGGATGAGTTTGTGCAGGCGGCGAAAAATGCCATTGCAAAGGGAAAGGAGAGTTTTGCTTACGTCATAGGTACGGTAAAGCGCCAGCGCGAAGAGGCCGCAAAACTGGTCTTGCATCAGGGGCGGATGCCAAACAGGCAGGAATTGCTCGAATCATCGAACAGGGCTGCGACGAAAGGATGGCTGCCGCCGGAGTTGAGGCTGGCGGAAGCTGGAGAGCCGCAATCAGGGGATGCCCAGCATGCAAACTGATGATTTTCAGAAATTTCAGGATGGAATTGCCGGGGTAATGGGGTTTTATGGCAAAAGCGTATCCACTTTTGCGCTGGATGTATGGTGGACGGCGCTCAAGAGGTATGACTTGGCCGCGATTGTGGATGCTTTTAACCGGCATCTGGCGAATCCGGACTCGGGACAGTTTGCGCCCAAACCCGCTGACATCATCCGCATGTTACAAGGCTCGACGCAGGATGCCGCGCTGAGAGCCTGGGCCAAGGTCGATCAGGCCGTGCGGCAGGCGGGAACTTATTGCGACGTGGTGTTCGATGACGCGCTGATCCACCGGGTGATCCATGACATGGGCGGCTGGATTGCGCTTGGAACCAAAGCCGAAGATGAATGGCCGTTTGTGGCAAAGGAATTCGAGAACCGTTACCGGGGCTTCTGTTCACGCAGCGAGCGTCCGCACTACCCGGCGACACTAATCGGCATCGCGGCAGCCCATAACAACCTGAAGGGTTTCCGCAATGACCGGCCGCTGTTGATCGGGAACGAGCAGTTGGCTAAGCAGGTGCTGCACGGAGGAACGGATCAGCCGGCGCTGGGTTTGAAACGCATGAGCGATGGTCTGGACGAGGCTATTGGAGAAGGATTGCATAGCCGAAATGGGCAGGCGAAATATGAAAGAAAGGCAGGTTGATCGGTACGGTGTCGAGAAAGGGGCAACGGAAGTTTGTGAAGTCATAATTAAACATGGAGAAGGTAAAAACAAATGGATACAAGGAGAAATACCCGAAATATCGCAACCTTCGAGGTGCATGAGGAACATCCGGTACATCGGAGCGGAGGAAAATGAATAGCGCCAGAGTAACGACTAGCGCGACCAGCGCGACCAAAGCAGGCAACGCCTCCGCGAATCTCGAGCGCTGGGAATACGGAAATCCCGAAGAGGTTGCCGCTCGCAGGCAGGCGCAGTCGTGTCATGGCTGTCGATATGAAGAAACTATCTTTTTTGCGTCGCAACACACGAAATATTGCGGGAGAGGGCGGAAGCATGGGAAACATTGTGCGCTATATCAACCAGATCAACCAGAAGGAATATGACAATGAAATTTAATGATCCGCAGCACGCCCTTGGATGGGCTTATGAAACCTGCAGCAGGCCGATCGTGAAAATCTCGTCCGTGAATGCCATGCGTGGAACCGATGGGGGCGGGGAGGGCGCCAATGGCGAGCTGACCGCATACGACCGGCACGCTCAAGCGGCGTTGATACTCGGGCTGTGCGAACGCATATTGCCCGCGTTGCACATGGCTTACATAAGCGTCCAATTCGGCAGGGAAGCGAGCGGTTTTGATTTGCTGGTGCGCCACCTGACCGCAAATTTTGGCACGGGGATGCACAGCCGAAGAGGCACGGAACAAATAATCCGCACCTACTGCGGGGAAAAATCAGGTTTGCGCGAACTCAGAAAATCGATGGCGTGCGGGATGCTCAAGGCAGCATCGTTGCGCAACCGGGGCTATGACGCGCTGGATATGATCCATAACCAGGCCATGGATATCTTGCGAAAAGAAATGGAGAGTCGTGATTTGTTGCGGAGCCCGATGGTTGGCGAGATGGCGTAGCTGGCGGCGTGGTTATGTAAGCCCAACCGCATCTTCACCTATAGGTTCGCTAGCGCACAGAGCAACAATTTGTGTCATGTAATGCTCAAAATGAAATAGACAAGACCTCCGGTCGTCGCTGCCCCCGGCCTTATCGGATGTTGTCCTGATGACAAAGGATGGGGTAGGGCAAAACCGGGCTCATCGTTGATCCCGATAAGCCCGGTTTTCAGCCTCCATCCACCTGCCAGCTACACGATCGAGGATGTGTTTGTGTTCCTGGTGCAGGAAAAGTAGAGCAGGCCCTATGCTTACGCATCCTCCGAGAGCACGAGTCTGAATTGTTAATGCGCATATTAAAGAGCGAAAATCATGAATACAAAAAAGACAGTGACGGCTGTTTCCATGGCAGTGGGGGCGCTATTGCTAATGACGCTGATGGGTTGTGAAACCCATCAGCCGCAGGAAGAAGTCCGCCCGGTTGACTGGTATGAAGCAAATGACCCCGAGCGTGCTGCGAAGCTGAATGAATGCAAGAATAGTCCGCGCAGCATTGACGCAACCCCCAATTGCGTGAACGCGAGCCGCGCGGAAAATAACGTGAAAGCCAACGCCAAGTGGGGAACGTCAAGCGAAGGGGTCAGAACGGTGCCCACTCTTCCCAGTCCCAACTGACTCTGCGTTGTGCTAATTGACGAGTAGAGGATTGCCCTGCCTCGTGGTCGGGAATTTATGCAGGTGTTTATTGTCCTGGGAATCAGTCGTGATGATGCTGTGGGTGAATGAGGCGTAAAAGAGAAGGGGGAGGGGCGGGACCCCGTTTTATGCTCTTGACGTATAGCCCGTGGTAAGCGCCTGGCGGAGCCCCGGCACGAAGGCCGGGCCGGCCAGCGGTTCCGTCGGCTACATTGACAGGTCAGAGTCCGCTTTTGCTGACAGCGTGATCCTTCCGCCTTTGTCCGCTGACCATGTCTTCGAGAACAAGGAATTCCCCTCGGCGTACACAAGTACACCGAGGTATTTTTCCTTAACGCAGCCCGACGAAACTCAATACAGCGAGAAGAATAACAATGAAGCCTACCCACCAGATGATATTGTTCATTTCGTTTCCTTGAATATCGGGTTATTGATGGAATAACGCGAAGCTGGATAGCCGCGTCCACTTGTCATCAATTCTCCCCTGACTCATTGTGGTTTTCTGCGCGCCAGCGCACATAAGCAACTTATTCAGGAATTTCTTTTCCCATTCGTATCGTGTTTCCCTGCAAGCCTTAGGGCGTTCTCACCCGTGTGCTTAGGGCTTCGTCATAGAACCTAATACGGAGGGGAGGCAGTGGCTTAGTCAACAATAAATCCCACCGACGACTCTTTACCGGGCAAACGACAGAAGCTGGAGGAGGGGGACAACCTCGAATTGAGGCTCGACAGGGGAGCTAAAGCCGGGAAATACTCATGAGCCTGACGATGATAGGGACGGGTGAGATAAGGAGCGGTAGCTATATGGTGTTACTCATTTTGGCGAGTCATCTTGTTGCGGAGGCCTTCTCCCCATCGCGGGAATATATCCGTATTGATGCCAAACTGGTCGAGAGCCCGCCCGACGGATTGATCGATCACCTCTTCCAGTGTGGTGGGCCTTGAGTAGAACGCGGGCACGGGGGGAAAGATGATTCCACCGGCCTCTGTAATGGTTGCCATGTTGCGCAAATGAATCAGGTTCAGCGGTGCTTCGCGGACCATCAGCACTAATCGACGCCGTTCCTTGAGTACGACGTCGGCAGCGCGCGTCAGGAGCGAGGAGGTAACGCCCGTGGCTATTTCTCCGACCGACCGCATCGATGCGGGGGCAATGAGCATTCCCATCGTCTTAAACGAACCTGATGAGATCGGGGCTGCCACGTCCTTGATGTTGTACGCATGATCGGCCATGGCGGCCAGTTCCTCCCTGCTGAGATCGGTTTCGTACGCCCGCGTCAGGTCGGCGGCACGGCTGACGATCAGATGTGTTTCGATGCCGATGGTACGAAGCACTTTGAGGGCTCGCACCGCATAAATGATCCCGGTAGCGCCGCTTATGCCTACGATAAGTCTCTGTTTGGGTGATGGGACCATTAGATTCGGTACTCCGGATTCAATTGAGAGGCGTCATCCGCCAGATTCTAGTCGCTTTAATAAAGCCTTGCTCCGCTTATCCCGAAATAAATGATTACCTTGTGGCAGATCCAGCTTTACAAACATTTTATCAGCTCCAGTCGCTCTAACCCAGAGCGAACGCCGCAAGCGGACTACTGGGGTCGCACTTTTCATGTCAACATCCCATTTCTTCCTTGCCGATAATACATTCCAAGCCGACCGCCCGAGTTTGGGGCTTTTCTGCTAGAGCTTACCTGATACTTATTCTGTTTTCGCATGTGCAAAAACAGGTCATGAGGTAGCGCGTGCAGGAATTTCCTGCGCATTTACTTATTGTGAAATCGGACGGAGCGGCAGTCAGTTTGGAATGGAGGCGGTAAAAATTATTTGTTGTATTCCATTTTGGAAAGAAATGCGCCTTGCTTATATTCCGGATGTTTTAAAAGGTAGTCCTCGTACTCCTCGTGGCTTCCTATGTGCCGCAACACGTATACCGCGGAAGCGCCCATATTCTGGGCATCTATCTGGTATACCTGTCCTGCTTCGACGTCTACTTGAATTGTTGGCTGTTTTGGATGAAAGACATAGTGCATGCCGTTCCCGTAAGTTGCGAATATCCCTAGCCAATGTGCTCCAGGATCAACCTCAATTACAAACGGGATCAATTCCGGCAGCCAGCTGGAAAATACAGCATTTCCGTCAACCTTCTGCACTGCTACCCGTATATGGTAGTTCCAGGTCTCGCTGTAATTCAGCCCAAGAATTGTTGCAACATCCTTTTTACTTTTTATTTCACTTTCATACATCTTCTTCGGTGTGTATATGGCGCATCCTGAGAGAAACAGCGCAATGAAAAAACCGGACACGTATCGATTAAAGACTGGATTCATGCAACGCCCTTGAGGAAAAGTAAAAGGGGCTGAATTTTATCAGGATATTGATGAGCTGGCGTATGAGCTTGTTTCATCCTGCTCATCATTGTTCGTGTCTTTTCTGTTTTCGCATACCAGGCTGTGAAAAAACTCGCCTTATACATGCCGGGAGGGATGCCGGTAGAGCAAGAAAAATATTTCTTGGATTGCCCTGGCTTAAATGGCGAGGCTGCTATTTATGCTATTGCAAAAGAGATCGTAACCGATGGCCGCAATTCAATGCGCGGCAACACGCCGCGAGCACAGTCAATCCTCGAAGCCACCTTAAATTATCGGCAACCAGCGCAAGCGGGTAATTTTATGTAGCTATTTCGCGTATGTGAAAATGGATCCGGTAGCTTTAAAACAGGATTGGCTTTTTTAATCTTTGCGGCTTCCCGTAGCCGTTGCGCAATCGCATTCTGCTTTCGCCATAGACTTCGTACTTCGCGGTATCGCAATATCCGATATCTACGTTGACGATGGATTGAGCCTGTGCTAGGTTTAAGTGGTAAGTTGTAACCTATCAGTGCGGACGAAACCAACATGAGCGAAGCCAACCCGCTTTACCTGCCGCCAACTGAAATATCGCGGGTTGACATTCCCCATGAAATTTCCATCTATTTGAATGGGGAAGACCTGGCCACCAAAAATGTTGCTCTCCAGCTCTTTACTGTGGATTCGGACGGCTGGCCTCACGTCGCCCTGCTCAGCGCCGGTGAGATGCTAGTGCTGCCGGACGGGCATATCCGACTCATTATCTTTCCGAGTTCGGGTACTGCCACCAATATGGCTCATGACGGCCGCTCGACGCTGACCATGCCGCTCGACCGCGGCATGTGTGAAATAAGGATGAAAATGCGAAAGCTGGGTGAGAGTAAAGCTGCTGGCGTTGCGCTCGCTATTTTCGAAGGACAGGTACAGCGCATACACAAGCATTTGTCGCGTTATGCAGACGTGGAGTCCGGCTTGACTTTTTCCCTGCACGAGCCGGAAGCCGTTCTTGCCCGCTGGTACCGCCAGATCGCGGTCTTGCGGAATTTACCGGCACCATGATGCGCCTCATCACAGCAG
Organism: Nitrosospira sp. Nsp11; assembly: GCF_900142705.1. Classification (GTDB taxonomy): domain Bacteria; phylum Pseudomonadota; class Gammaproteobacteria; order Burkholderiales; family Nitrosomonadaceae; genus Nitrosospira. The sequence continues at coordinate 158,487 of NZ_FRBV01000005.1, read as the reverse complement.
TTTGTTAACATTCCGGAGGAAAGATCGAATGAATATTTCCAGGCGTCATCCCTTGTTATTAGGCGGCAGCATTGCTATAGCGATATTCTCCGGTTCCGTTGCAGCGCAAAACTTGGGTCAATTGAAAGGCATCATGGGCGGGAGCGATATCGGCGGCGCAGCCTCTTCCCTGGGGTCGTTGTCATCCATAACGGCAGGAAGTACTGGCAATGCCGCAGGGGTTATCGAATACTGCGTCAAGAATAATTACCTGAGCGGTGAAAATGCCGCTCCCGTCAAGGATCAGTTGATGGGAAAACTTTCCGGTAGCGAGGATCAGCCAGCCCAGAACAACCCCGACTATATCAACGGCGTGAATGGCCTCCTTACTGGCAGTGGCGGCCAGAGCGTTGATTTGAGTATGGCTGGCCTGAAGGCCAAGGCGATCAAGAAAGTATGCAACAAGATACTCGACCAGGCCAAATCCATGCTTTGATCGCCGGGTCTTGACTGCCAGGCGTAAATATAACCTTATCGATAACCCCAGGGAGTGCAGTTTATAAAAAAGTCAGCCAGGCCCCTGACTTCTTCCGTGCATGGGTTAAACGCATTACCTGGATGCTGTATAAACAGCTTTCGGGCGACGAGCAAGATATTATGAACATTGCGTTCATTGCGCCGGAACCCAAATCGGCTCTCGGCTAAAATTCAAAAGGCTATGTTTTGGCTGCCCCTGTTGAGCCCGCCAGCGCTTCCTGAAGCTTCCTCTCCTGATCAGGAGACAGGGATGTACGTAGTACCTTGCCGGTAACGCCGGAGAGTTCAGCCAGGACTTTTTCCGGCTGTGCCTTGCGCACGAGAATGAAAAGCGCCGAAGAGTTATTCGGAATGGTGCTGCCCAATGACTTGATGAAGTCATCGTTGATGCCATAATCCATTAGAGAGCCTGACAGTGCCCCTGCTCCGACGCCAATAGCGCCGCCGAGTACGAATCCGGCAAACGGGTTAAGGAATAGCAATCCGACCAGCGTGCCCCAGAGGCCACCGGAAAGAAAACCAGACGTCGCGCCGGCGGTAGCGAGATTAATGCTTTGTTTGAGATGGACCTTGCCCTCATCATCGCGAACGACGACCACCGCGTCCTCGAGATCCAGAAGGTATTCTTTTTTTAACCTGCTGAGCCTCAACAGTACACGATCGGCTTCTTCGGCGTTTTCAAAGCCCACTACAACTAATTCAGACATATTTATTCCCCCTGATTGTTTTGTTCGTCATAACGTACAAAATTCACTCCCCATCACCTGAAGTGACTTGGCTGACTATGAGCCCAACTGCGGGGATAGCGTCGCCAGGGGAATGGTGAACGGCATCGATAAGGCACTGATTATAAATTTTCACGTGCGGCTGTCTGTTCGATGGCGCGCATAGCTGCCGGTAGAGTCCATCAAGCGGGGCGAGAAATTGCCGATAGGTCAAACAGCGAAGCGACCTTGTAGATAATCAAATTGTTAACCACGACGACGCCGTGCCATGCGCAGTATCAGTTTGCTGAGTTCACGCAACCAAAGCACCGAGCTTGCCACGGCCGCGCAAAGCAGCCAATCTCCAAAGCTCAGGCTTACGGTGGAAAACGCCTGTTGCAGAACGGGTATGTAAACCACTGCCACTTGTAACACGAGCGCCAGCATAACAGCGGCCCACAGCCATTTATTAGTGAATAGCCCGACGAATGCGCTCTGCTCGTCGGATCGGGCGTTGAAAACGGTGAAAAGTGAAAACATCACCAGGGTTGTAAACGCCATCGTCTGCGCGTAGCGCATGCTGCCCGAACCGTCCATGAACCCGCCGGGCAAGCTGGCGTCGAGCACCAGCAGGGTACCGGTTGCCATCACGATGCCAGTGAACAGGATGCCAAACCACATCCGGGACGTGATGACGCCTTCGCCTTTCGGCCGGGGCGTCTTGCGCATTACACCGGCGTCAGCGGGGTCGACGCCAAGGGCTAGCGCGGGTGCGCCATCCGTCACAAGGTTGATCCACAGGAGTTGCGTCGCCAGCAACGGGAGCGCTATGGTTTGTCCCTCGGCCTTCAGCCCGATGACATCCATCAACAGCACACCGAAGAACATGGTGAACACTTCACCGATATTCGACGACAGAAGATAGCGCAAGAACTTTCTGATGTTGGAGAAAATGGCGCGTCCTTCTTCGACAGCCGCAACGATTGAAGCGAAGTTGTCGTCCGCAAGTACCATATCGGCAGCAGCCTTCGAAACATCGGTCCCCATGATGCCCATTGCTATGCCGATATCGGCAGTCTTCAAGGCAGGCGCGTCGTTTACGCCATCTCCAGTCATCGCCACCACCGCACCGCCTCGCTGCAACGCTTTTACGATGCGCAGCTTGTGCTCGGGGCTGACGCGCGCGTAAACCGATACCTCTTTTACCGTCTGGTCGAGAGCATCGTCCGAAAGCCTCTCAAGCTGGGCGCCGGTAACGGCCCGCGCATTTCCCGCTATGCCAAGGTCGGCCGCAATAACCCCCGCAGTGACCGGATGGTCCCCGGTTATCATTATCGGGCGTATTCCGGCCCTCTTAGCGCGGGCGACGGCTTCCTTTGCCTCTTCACGCGGTGGATCGATCATGCCGATCAGTCCGGCGAACACGAGGTCTTGCTCGACGCGTTCGTCCACATCATCGATCTGGAAAGCGTCAGGCGGCAACAAGCGGAAAGCAACCCCGAGGGTGCGTAAGGCTTCGCCCGCAAGCTCTTCATTCATTTTCCTGATCGCTGCACGGCGATCAGGCTCCAAAGCTTTTGTCTCGCTTCCCACAAGCTCGTAAGAGCAGCGCCCAAGCAGCAGGTCCGGCGCGCCTTTGGTGAATGCGATCAGTTGCTCCCGCTTTAGGTCGTCGGTATGAATTGTCGTCATCAGCTTGCGCTCGGATGAGAAGGGTATTTCGGCAACACGTTCAAAACGCGCATTGAGCACCCCAACTTCCAGTCCTGCTTTACGCGCCGCTACGATGAGCGCTCCCTCCGTGGGATCCCCCTGTACGCTCCAGTGCCCATCATGCTCTTGTAAAGCGGCATTATTGGCGCGGTCGGCGATGGTAAGCGCTTGTTCCAGTTCGTTTCGCAGTATGCCCTCAATCATCCTGTTTTCGTATGGGCCGGGCTCTTCATCTTCATGCGGACCCACTTGGGCTACCTTTCCTTCCGGTGCATAGCCCACGCCGCCCACGGACATACGCCCGCTTGCGGTGACGATGGTACGCACGGTCATTTCGTTTTTGGTCAACGTACCTGTTTTATCGGAGGCGATGACAGTTGCCGAGCCGAGCGTTTCGACGGCCGGGAGGTGGCGGACAATGGCATTTCTGGCTGCCATGCGCTGTACGCCGAGGGATAGGACGGCGGTTACCACCGCAGGCAGACCTTCGGGTATTGCCGCGACAGCCAGCGCTACCCCAAGGATAAGCACGTCGAAAAGAGCCGCGGCGCCGCTTACATTTTCGACAGTGATAATGGCCGCTATCATCACAATGGCGATAACGACAACGATGATTCCCAGCAGTTTGCCTACGTGCGTTAGTTCTTTTTGTAGCGGTGTTATCTCTGCCGGCGTATTTTTCAGCATCCCGGCAATGTGCCCCATCTGAGTTTGCATTCCCGTTGCCACGACCACCGCACGCCCGTGCCCGGAAGCCACCGCGGTACCGCTGAAGATCATGTTGCGGCGGTCGCCGAGTTCGACATCTTCCCTGATCGTAAGCGTGTCTTTTGATGCAGGCAGGCTTTCGCCGGTGAGCGCCGCCTCCGCCGTCTGGAGCGCAGCGGACTCGATCAGCCGGGCGTCCGCGGGAATGGTATCGCCCTCCTCGACGAGAATGATGTCGCCGGGCACGAGATCGGTTGCAGGAATGCTTCGCTGGGCGCTATCGCGAATAACATGTGCGTGCGCCGCCGACATCTGGCGTAGCGCAGCTACCGCTTCCTCCGCTCGTGATTCCTGTATGTAGCCCATGAGCGCGTTCAGCAACACGACCGCGAATATGGCGGTCGCTTCATAGGGCCACGCCGATTCGCGTTCGTACAGCCACAATCCCGTGGAGATCGCCGTTGCAATCAGCAGCAGCATAACCAGTACATTTTGAAATTGGGCGAGGAATTTCTTCCACCGGGGAACAGGTTTTTCGGCCTCCAGCTCGTTCTTCCCATATCTATCGAGCCGTGCCCGCGCTTCCCCCTCGCTCAAGCCGCGCTGCGCGTCTATGGCGAGCACGATCAATACGTTCTCAATCTCTTGCTGGTAAAAGATCTTCTGATCTTGCTCAGGATGTGCTGTATTCATCCGCCTGGTTCAAGATGCTCTCGTAATTGGAGGCCGAGCATGAGAGTTCATGCAGTGGATAAGCTTGGGATTGCCCAAGCCCAAGCTTTATTCTGCTATTTCTGAATCTGCTGGGCGCGCTCGAGATGGTCGGACAGGGGCGCGAATAAGCCGAATAATAGCGCTGCCAGTTCCTGATTCTTGACGTTGGGCATCAGTGTATTGTCAATCAAATCGAGCAGGTTCTGGTGAAAAGCGACTACCTGGTCGATGTATGCCTTGTCAAATTCGTCGTCAGATGCACTTTTCAGTCCGGCAAGGCGGTTTTCACCATCGGCCTTCAGCTCCTGACTGATCGGGCTATGCCGGGAGGCCAGCTCAAGCCTGGTTGTCAACTCGGCGACCGCCTGATTCACGTTCGAGTGCTCATATGCAACTTGATGAGCGAGCGCCTTGACTTCCTCGCTGGATGATTTAAGCCCTGCCAGCTGGCTGGCCTCGACAGTCACATCGTTGGCGCTGACCAGGACGTGAGCGATTTGCGCATCGTCGATGCCGATCTTTTGTTCAGCGGAAAATGCGGAACCGGCCAGCCCAACAGCCAAAAAGAGCAGATTTCTCATGTTGATCCCCTGCTTTGATAGGTCGAGTAAAAAACTGAGCAATGAACTCTACCATGAAAACTCTACTGCGGAATTTGCACCAGCTGTTGCCAGTGGAGCGCTTCTGCCCGCCCTGGAGATATGTGAGGAGGTTACCTGAGGAACGCCGTGAAAAAGGGGTAGCGCTACCGGATTGAACACCATGAAAGGTGGTACGGATTGAAGTAGCAAAGACGTGTTACTGCGCGCGCTACTTGGCGAGCTACTTTGCAATTTCGTGGTCAAGAGTCGGCGGATGCGTATCTCCACCTCTTTGCCTTCCGACCATCCTGCCCAGGGAAAGCTGCTTCCGTCCCCGTAAGTGAACTCAGGGGCTTGTCTGGAATGCTAGTGTTGGGCGACGGAGCCGCGCCACTCTCCCGTTTCTTTCCCGCGGTTTTCAAGAAATTCCTTGAAACGCTTGAGATCTCCGCTCGTTCTCATCTTTACCAGCCCCAACGCATCGCCAATCTCTTCAATAATACCCTTGGGACCGTAATCCATTTGCAGCACGATCCGGGTTATCGAATCGGATATCTTGTAGAACTTGACGACGCCTTCGTTTTTAGCGCCGCTCGTGCTGCGCCAGGCAATTCGCGTTTCCGGCACTTGCTCTGTGATCTCAGCGTCCCATTGCGTTTCTTTACCGCCAATTTTTGCGCGCCAGTGCAAATGCGTGTCATCAATTTGCCGTACTTCGCATACTCCTTTCATAAAGTGGGGAAAATCCTCGAACTGGGTCCATTGATTGTATACCGTGCTTATCGGCAAATTAACCTCGATCGAATCTTCCATCATCGACGTGTTTTCAGAACCGCGAGAGTTCCTGATTTTTTTTGACAGCATGAGTCCGCCTGCGGTAACCGCAGCGATCGTTACAAGTTTTTTTAACATTTTAATTTCCTCCAAGTAGATGCCGCACCATCACCGTTCCGAAAGTTTTTTTCATTCGCGAGCTCTACCTGGCCTGATACTTGAGCTGGCGGAAGACTCGCTCGACCGTGAGAGAAAATTTGTCTGCGTTTTATCTATACAGGCTGAGTGAACACAGCACCAAATCATACCTCTTTTAAAATGATGTACTTCCCCCCGCAAGCGATCTGTGCGGTTGTACACGTAGTCCAAAAGTACTGCAAGTTCGGGCCATGTGAGAGCCTGCCATCGCGGAGTGAGAGCAATCAATTATTCAATTATTCAAGTATTTGCACGGTGTCCACGGTATACCTCTGAGAAGAGCCATTTCCTGATGACCCGCTGAGGCTATGTATCCCAATCGCGCCAATTCCCGAATTCAGCTATGAGAATTCCGAAGCAGGCTGATAACGAGACTGTAGCACCGCGATATAAAGCACAAGAAAACCCCAGGATGAGGTGAAATCTCTCCATCTTCGCGAGTTAAATTTCAATAGTACCTTTCAAGGGAAGGTGGTCGGAAGCAATCCGTGCGAGGCTGCTGGCGTGGACCTCCAATTTTGCGAGCCGGCGACGCGGATGCACCCAAAGCCGGTCCAGGGCCATGAAGGGTTGGCGCGACGGGTAGGTTGCGACGTGAGGCGTGGATCTGAAGTGGCCGTGTAGCCAGCGCAGCGGACGTCCCCAGAGAAACCATTCGTTCAAATCGCCCAGCAGCACGTAAATATCCTTGGAGCCAATGTCGAACAGCTTGAGCAACTGACGAACCTGCTGGCGCCGCTCCCAGGGTTTGAGTCCAAGATGGGTTGCGACCACCTGCACATGCCGTTCTTTACCGTCGAGGGTCACATCAAGCGCCCCGCGCGGTTCCCGGCCGGGAAGGGTCAGATCCACGCGATTCACTGTCAAAATGGGGAGTTTTGTCAATATCGCATTTCCATAATGCCGGGATTCACGCAGCAGGGTAGGGCCGGCAATGGCGGTCAAGCCGGTTTTCGCAGCCAGGTAATCCAGCAGGTCATGACCGTCGACATGATGGTGGTCCACTTCCTGCAGCGCCACTACATCTGCGTCCAGCTCACGAAGCACGCCTGCGATGCGCGCTGGTTCGAAGCGGCCATCGGTGCCGACACAGGCATGTATATTGTATGTAACCAGCGTAAGGTGCATAAATTACGTAATGATCAAAGAATAAACTTTCTATCATGAAGAATAGCAGTACGAGCAAGCTGCCGCGCTGTTATTTAATATCACAGTGTTTTTGCCGGGCTGCAAACCCACGTCAGGTATTTTTCAATCGGCGTGCGCTCTCAATCGGGAGTTTCGCTTGCGTTCTTCCCACCGCCAGAATGTCCAGCCGCTGACGATAATGATAGCGACAACTGTTGCCAAGACCGCAAAGGCCGGTAAATCAGGTTTTTGGATCGTGGCAGCCAGCCGATCTGTAAATAACGATATTCCTGCCATCCCCGGCAGCAATCCAATGGCGCTGCCGAAGACAAAATCGCGGAAGCGAATTTGCGAGGCCCCGGCAATCATATTGATGACCGAAAACGGCGCGAGTGGAACGATGCGAACGATAATGATAGTCATGATTCCCCGATAAGCCAGCCGCCTGTTCAGTTCCCGAATCTTTTTGCCGGCAAACCGGCGTACGGTATTACGGCCCAGCAAATGGCCCAGCGCGTAGGTTGACATTGCACTCAACAACGCGCCGATCAGCGAATAAAGAAAACCCTGCCATGGGCCAAACACCAGGACGCAAGCAATAATAAGTACCGTAAGCGGAAACGCAATCAGGCCGCCGATGAGGAAAACGCCAAGCGCAAATAATGGGGCGCCGCGGGCTTGCTCGAATTCGGCGGCCAAGCCTACCAATGTTTCTACGTTAACCCACTCCCGAAGCGGCGACCAGTGCCATAGGGTGGTTAATCCCAGGATGGATGCGAGGATGAATGCGACCAGGTAGATATGATAGCGGGCGGGTTCGCGTTCTTCCCCAAGCACATACTCGTCGATTAGTTGGTCGGCGTCCATAGGCTGGTCCGGATCGATAACCTGGGCATCCGGCACCAAAGCATCCATCTCGGCCGTTACGCGAAGCGGCAACGGAAGTAAGGTACGCGCTGTACCGCGAAGTGACTCGATGGCACGGATCAGGGAGTCGTCTTGCGCCAGGCGTGCAACGATCTCGCTGGGCTCCACGCCGAGATGCTCCCCCAACAGGCGGTTGCGGAAAGCCGCGATAGCGTGCTGAACGTGCGTTTCGCCTTTTGCCTCAAGCACGAGATCGCATTCGGTATCAAGCCCCATCGAGCGGTTGTTGAGATTCGCCGAGCCTACGCGTGCCAGTTGATCGTCAATGATGATCATTTTGGAATGTACATTGACGCATTTCCCATCAAGCTTGGGTATACACGGGTAGTACAGGCGGAAACGGTCCTGACGGTCTGACGCCTTCAGCCGCCTCAATAAGCGTTCCCGAAGGACATCCATCGTGTTCTGCGATAACCAGCCATCCGTATGTTCAGGCAACACCACGGCGATTTCGGGGCCGTCTTGTTCTTCCAGGCGTTTTGCCAGCGCGGCGCCGATCTTGTCCGCCGTGAAGTATTGGGCTTCAATATAGATTGTATTCCGGGCAGCGGCGATGGCATTGAGCAGAAGCTGTTCCACCTCGCGCACCTCTGCGGTGTTTTTATATCTTGGAATAGTACGGGCAATGGCGACCTGGATGTTTTCCACATCCGGCGCCAGGTAGCCAGGCCAGTAGCTGGCGCCGGCCCGGCGCTCCGGAGCAGCCAGCTTCTGCCCGGTTGCGCGAAACCATCGCTCGCGCGCGATATCTCCCAGCAGGGCTGCAACAGGGCCGCGAACTATCATCTGAATATCATGATAGGGCTGTGGTACCGGTTCTGCTTCCAGATCGCGCCGGCGCGGATCCTCAGGCCGATGCTCGGGCGTATCCCAGCGACCGGTTGTCAGGTCCAACCCGCCCACAAACGCCACCTGGTCATCCACCACGACAATTTTCTGGTGATGGCACGCGCCCGTTGGATGCTGATCGTCAAGGAAAAAGTGCAATCGCCGATGGCCGTTCCATTCCTGCTTGTAAAGCGGCATCCACTCCCGCGCGGGCGCGAAGATCATGGTGAAGTCCCAGTCCAGCACATGGATATGGAGTTTGCTATTGCGCTGGACCATACAATTGAGGAAAGCACTCAAATTCACCGGCAGTCCGTCGGGTTTGCCTTCCCGAACAAGATCGATGCGGCTGTCGATATCCCAGGCAATGATCAATACCGAACGCTGTGCCTGTTTTACTGTTTCACGAAAAGCCCGAAAAAATTCAGCCCCATCCACAAGAAATGCGGCCCGATCGGCATGTTCGATGCGCCAACAGTTAACGCCTGGCTTCAGGATGGCGGAATGCGCCATTATGCGTCGGGATGCTTGACGGGCTTGATGATCACACTGGGTGGACTGACGACATGCACCTCGATGTGCGCTGTGGTCAGCGCTCTTGCGAGTGCAATAAACTCTTCCAGTCCTTTGACGGTCGCGATGGCAGCGAGAAGCTCCGGGCCACCCGAAGTATTAATTTCTTCCAACTGAGCTGGAGGCTCGCCAGGATGAAGCGCGCAAAACAAAGAGTGGTTATAGTTGGTTGGCAGGATAATTTCTATTTGCCGCGCATCACTCAGCAACGGCGGTATCGATTCGATCGTTTCATGGCCGCGCCAGGTTAACTTGATCAACGGTTCCTTTTCCATTATCAGCTCCTGATTCGTTCCATGGGGATATTGCCCCGTCTTTCATAGGGGCGAATATCAAGCCTGGATAGTATGGGTAGTTGAGCCGCTCGTCCGTTCGTTTTCGTACATAAAGGCGGAAGCGGAGAGCGGCAGCGCCCACTCGTACGATCAGCGACCGTTGAATGGATCGGAAAGCTTCGGGGGAGAAGTCAGGCTTATTTTATCAAGTCCAGAGTGCATCCATCACAAGGAGAATGCGCAGTCCGCTCCCGGCAATGACGGAGGGTGAACGATGGATTGCACCTTTTCGAATGTTCTCCTGCCACAACGAGCCCTTCAAGAGCAAGACGTCGAATGGTGAGGCTGCCTCAACCGTGGTTCTGGCATCGAACAAGCCAGACGCATCATCGGCAAGACCCAGCGATCCTTGCCCGAGCTTGCTACGATCAACCCACTTGTCGTCTATCCATTCTGTTCCCTGTCCACGATAGGTGCAAATGAGACGGATGCCTGTGCGATCCACGTGAAAACGTGGGCACATGGCTTTGCTGGAAACTTCCAGGCGTAGGGCGATTTCATCGCAACCAAGAAGCTCAGAGTAAATATCAGTAATAAGCGAAATATCCTGAGCCATCGCTCGTCGGCCCGGAAGGTCTGGCAAGAAATCAAGCTCCAGGCTCTCCCCAGCCTGAATAACGGTACGAAAACCATTTCTTAAATGGCTATCTACCGGCGTCTGCTGCAAGTAAGCCTCCATACCAGGATCAGCCTGCCGCCGCCACCGGACAACCTGGATAAGCGGATGAAATATCCGTATCAGTTCAACGGGCTCAGCCGTAGTGCATGCATACGGATGAGATATTTGATCTTGCGATGATGCTTGAGAAGGCTCGGCATGCTTATCCATCGCTTGAGCCAAGCTGGCCTCGCGACTATCCTGCAGCAGATTTGGACCACCCATCCCAATGCAAGCGAGTTCATCATTCATCGTCGATTGCGACACCTTCCCTGGACACTAGATTCGATAACTTCGCTCGTAACGTTCGTGACGCTCTTGTGCTTCAAGGCAGAGCGACGCCGTCGATCTCGCCAAAAGGCGCGCGATGCCGATGGGCTCCCCGGTTTCCACGCACCAGCCATACGTCCCATCCTCGATACTCAGGAGGGCGTCTTCGATTTTCTTGAGCAATTTACGCTCGCGGTCCCTCACTCGAAACTCAAGGGAAAATTTCTCCTCCATACTTGCCCGGTCGTTTGAATCCGACTCCGAAACAATAGCCTGCATCTGCTCGAGCGTGCCTTTGGCGCTGTCCAGCAACATGCGCCGCTCATCTTCCAGCCGGAAACGAAAGAATGCCAATTGTGCCGCGCACATGTACTCCCCGGACGGGACCTCGCGAATGGCGTGCTCCACGGAAGAGGAGTGCTTAGTTTTCATGACATATCATAGTTAAGCCAAGCTGGCGTGCCAACATGCGAACTTCCATTGGTTCCATCAGCCTCGTGCGGCCCATTATTTAAAAAGCTTGTTAAACGCACGCTTATAATCCAGGATTCTTTTCAAGTGCGTTTCTCCATAATGATGAATGAAGCGGAGTGTTTCCTCATGCCGTGGCTGACGAAATACGGTTAATCGCTTTTGAATGAATTCCTGAGTAAGTGGAAGCCCGCAGTCGTGCTCAACTTACTGCCGCCACTTATCGAAAGCCTGTGGAATTATCGCGCTCATATGTGTTCCACTGCCTCTTCCGCGAGCGCTGCCGCCGCAACCCACTCCGGAAACTGGTCTGGCAGCTTCTGCCAGTAATCCAGGCCCTTGCGGATTTCATAAGACCGAAGCTGGCATTCGGAAAAAGCTTTTTTTATCAAATCCCGATCCATATCGCGACCAATGAAGACGACTTCATTGATTCTGTCTCCGTATGGCTGTCGCCAGTTCTGCTCTATCGATGCACGCTCTTCGCTTCCTTCCGCTGGCCAGCGCTCTTTTGGCACCGCCGCCCACCAACGCCCCACGGGCTCCACATTGGCGATGTTGCCGCAGCGCGAATAGGAGATTGCCCATTCGGGACGGCTTGCCAGCCATATATAGCCTTTTGCCCTCAGGATCCCCCGTAGCGGACGCTCGATAAAGGCTGCAAAACGTTGGGGATGCAATGGTGCATGCAAGCGCAAGACGAAACTGACAATGCCGAATTCCTCTGTTTCCGGCGTATGTTCTCCGGCAAGCTCTTTAAACCAACCCGCCATCTTGCTGGCACGATCTAGGTCGAACCGGCCTGTATTGAGGATTTCGTTCAACGGAACATCGCCATGCCTGGCGTACGTTATTTCCGCTTCCGGATTCAAGGCCTTGATCACGCCCATGACTTCATTGAGTTGGCCTGGTGTTACCTGATCTATCTTGCTTATCACGATTACGTCCGCGAATTCGATCTGCTCCGTCAATAGGCCAGCCAAAGATCGATTGTCTTCATCACCCGCCACTTCGCCGCGCTGGGCCAGTAGATCTTCGCTGGAGAAATCCCGCAAAAGGTTCACTCCATCGACCACAGTGACCATAGTGTCTATCCGGGCGATATCGCTGAGCGAATTGCCATCCTCATCCCGGAAATCAAATGTTGCTGCGACAGGCATCGGTTCACCGATTCCGGTCGATTCGATCAGGAGATAGTCGAAACGACCCTCGGCGCAGAGCTTGCGTACTTCTGTAAGCAAATCCTCGCGCAAGGTGCAACAAATGCAGCCGTTACTCATTTCCACCAATCTTTCTTCAGTGCGCGATAAAGCAGCACCTGCGTTTTGGGCGCCTCTTTCGATGAGAGAGGCATCGATATTGACTTCACTCATGTCGTTTACGATTACCGCTACGCGCAACCCCTCGCGATTGGCCAGGACGTGATTAAGCAAGGTCGTCTTGCCTGCGCCGAGAAATCCCGAGAGTACCGTCACCGGCAAACGTTTTTCCACTGTTGTCATTACAATCTCACTCATCATGGTTGGCACGCCGATGAAACTCTGTCGCTCTTGTCCGGGGCCTGCGCGCTGCCCACGTCACAAAGAACAGGCCTGCGAGAAGCATGGCGTAGGTGCTTGGTTCCGGAATCGGCGAAACAGCAAAATCCAGATGGAAAGTACCCGAATCCTTAATGGACGAGCCTGTTTCCGTATTCAGCAGCTCAAAAGTCGCAGAATAGATGCCGCCAGGAGCGGATGCGTCGACCCAGTAGATCGGCTTGAACTCGAAGTTATTACTCATGCCCAGGTTGAATACATCACCGGTGCCATAGATATCCTTTGTCGCTTCGGTTCCCACATGCAACCCCTCCGTGCTCTCAACAAGCCTGAGGCCAAGCTCCACATTGTTCAACGGTCCCGACCAGCGATTACTGCTGCTCTGAAACAGGATGTCCTCCATGCTTCCCGAAGCGTGACCCGAGAGAGATTGGATCGACGCAATGCCGAGATGGCTGTATTCCGAACTTCCAACGGTGCTGCGCAATGTTCCATCGTAGAGTCCGCTGCCCATTTCAAGTGGCAAGGGACTTTCGAGGGAGGAAATTTCCGGAACACGATTGTTCGCATTGGTAGGCAGTACATCGGGGGCAGATGCCTGCCCGCTGTAGCTGTAGGCGCCGATACCGTGAAAATGCTCGCCGTGATCGAGCAATAGAGTGAGATGGTCCGCGTTGGGATTGGGCAACCCGGCATAAGTGCCTGAAGCGATAGTTGCTAGCCCATCGTAACCGATGTAGAAGCCGATACCTTCATCATGCCGTGATGATGCCGAGACATTGAAGGAAACCATCATAACCGCCCAGCCAGCCAAGCCGACATATAACGCGTTCGAAAGCATACTTTCTCCATGTGTAGGTGTAAGATAAAATTGTAGTCGTGTCATTGCCAATGCATAAGCCGAGCTTATACCGGGGAATCGCGCTATTGATAATAGTTTATCAATAGCATATGGTCAAGGCTGATTATTGCTCAAGGGATTTTTCGGCGGCGTTAAACTCAGGCATTCAACCTCTACCGCCACTTATATTTCTTTTTATCGGGATAAGATGCATGGAGCGTAATACCCGGCAGCGCAATGCCATTCTTGGTGTGATTACAGAAGTCGGGCGGCCACTTTCGACACAGGAAATTCTAGTAGAGGGGCAGGCCGTCGTGCCGTCGCTGAGTATTGCGACGGTTTACCGGACGCTGAAGGATTTGATCACCGAAGGCTGGATCGTGCCGGTAAAACTTCCCGGCGAGGCGGACCGCTACGAGCTTACAAGGCTAGGGAAGCATTACCACTTCAAGTGCAGTTCATGCAGCAAGGTTTTTGATATCCATGAGAGGATCAAGAATAACAATCTTCCGGCGCCCGCCGATTTCATCGTCGAGAGTTATGATCTTATTCTTTATGGTCGCTGTAGCGAGTGCGTTCCGAAGTCTGGAGGTACAGAGCCAGAGGCAGCAAAACACTTGATTTAAAGGGTGGCGGGCCTTTTAATGAGCAGGACACGCATCTTTTTTCGACCGTCTTGCGCTGGAACAGTTATATCTTTCGCAACCCTTGACTACGGGTGCGAAAGGTAAGATTCCGGGTACCCAAGTTTCCGGAACTCATTCTGCCTCCCGGAACTCATTCTGCCGCTTCGAAGTGATTCTGATTCCTCAAGTGTTCCAGTTCGTCGATGGCTCTGTCCAGAATATCCGTATCAACGCCACTTTCGATTCTTACAGTGTTGAGCGGCTCGAAATATACATTCGCGATATCATCGCTGGTGATAACCAGAAAAGGTTTTGTTCCACGGCCTCCGCCGCCTATGTCGAGAGGAATCGATGTTGGGGAATGTGTGGCGCCGCTCGCGGTTATCTCTATTGCCGAAGTATTTGCATCATGCAGGACGATATAACTGATCGTGCCGTCTGCCTTCGCAAAAAAATCCTGCACTATCCCATCATAGAAAACGACATTATTCGAATTCTGGGTACGGGATAAAACGTGTGCCCGCACGAGTTCGGATGCCTTCTTTTTTCTTCCTCTCTCCAGCATGAACAAATACCGGTGGCGCGTGAATCCGCGAAGATGGCCGTTTTCAATCAGCTTACCGGCCCCGAACCCGGTCACACCCGTTAGGGAGCCCGTCGCCAGGAAGTAGAAGAGAATCCACGCAACGTACCGGTCAAGCATGTGCTGGAATACGTGAGGGCCAGCACCCGATTGCGTGAAGGCGTCGATGCGGAGCAGGGCGGAAAGCTCATCGAAATCGACACAGGGCGGTTCCAAAAAGAAATTTGGGCTCGTGCAAAGCTTTGTGTTGATGATTAAATAGGCAAACGCATGCACAAAGAAGCTGATGACGACGACACCAGCCAGTTGTGCCAGCGGACTGGCGGGGGATACTTCTCGCGTGACCTGGTTCGGGGCGTAAAGTCCCCAGAAAAAGGCAAATCCGGGCAGCAGCAGGACAACGATTACAACTGTTGCCCAGGCAATGGACATGAGTGGTCAGGAATGGGGGAATTGTTGAATAAGCTTCGGCGCGCAGCGCGCCCCGGGCTCGTTCAAAGTTTTAAGCAGTCGCTGCCTGGGAAATGGAAGAAGCGGGTTCGCGGCTTTGGCGATTACGTAGTTCTTCAATTTCTCTGATAGCCGTTCTCAGGTCGACGGAAGATCTATGCGGGTTGGAAAGAACCTCAATTACAATCCCCGAGTTACCGCCCGCAAGACGAACCAGTTTGTCATATAGAATTCTGTCTTTTTCTTTAAGAACCCGCATTGCCGCTGCCTCTCATCCTGATTTTCTCCATAAAGAAAGATAGCTAACTTATTAGCATATTATCTAATTGGTGTCAAGAAAATCAAGGAGACGACTGCAGCATAAGCCATGATACAGGCGAGAGATGAGCCAACCGATGCGGCAGCACGATGTTGCAGATTCAATGTTGCAATATCGTTGTCAGACTAACGCAGACTAAGCGCAGATTAACGAGTAGGCTATCAATCTCAATCACTGGTCATCCGGTGTAACGTACCTAACCGCGTTCGGTATCTAACCGCGTTCGCAGCATTTCAACTTCATCCAGCAGCTGCAGAGCCAGTGCTACGCCGGCAAGGTTGACGCCAAGATCGTGCTGCAGCCGCAGCGCCACTCTGGCGCGGCGCATTTGCGTGCCCGTAAAGCGCCAGCGCTGAGGCTCATGCTCTTCCGCCGCTTCCGGGGTGAGCAAGCCTTCGTCTACCAATTCGATGATATAGCCGGTTTGTACGGCACAGGCGCGGCTAAGCTCGGACAGCGTCAGGGCGTTTTGCTCATCGATAACGATTGCGCTGAGCTCAGCCTGCGCCTCGGGGAGTCTTCCAGGCCGGATATCCGGCCCTCTGTTTTCCTCCATCATGGTGGCACTCCAAGTTTGGCCCGGGGATTGAAAGACTTGAACTGCTCGGCCATGTTCCGGTAGAACGACCTGGCCGTTTCATCGGTGGCTGGCGGCGATACGATACGCAATACGACATAGAAATCGCCCGGCGTTTTGCCGGGGATGCCGCGTCCCTTCAAACGCAACTTGCTCCCTGTCGCTGAACCCGGAGGTATCTTGAGTTCAATTGTTCCGCCGGGTGTAGGTACTTTCACGGTGGCGCCCAAGGCGGTTTCCCATGGCGCAACCGGCAGATCGAGATAGACGTCGTTGTCCTCCACCCTATAGTAGGGGTGCGGGCGAAATTCAACTTCAAGATACAGATCCCCGCGTTTGCCTTGTCCCTGGCCCAATGCGCCCTGTCCCGCAAGGCGAATATACTGCTTGGGTCGAATACCACTCGGGATGACGACGTTGAGCTTGTGTTCGCGCGTCGATACACGTCCCTGACCGTCGACTTCGGGTACTTGCAAAGAGATGGTGCGGGTGGCGCCCGTGTAGGAATCCTCCAGATCGATCATTACTTTTGCATAGTGATCCTCGCCCGGAGCGTGATGAGATGGGCTTCGGCCAGCGCCCGGCGCGCTGCCGGACCGGTTGTCCTGTGAGTGAAAGCCCCGGCCGAACAATGATTCGAAAAAATCGCTGAACTGCGAAGCGTCCCCCCCGGTAAACCCCTGCTGGGAAAATTCGAAACCGGCATTCCAGCCCGGCGGCGGCCGGAACTCCTGGTTTGCTTTCCAGTTCGTGCCGAGTTGGTCGTATGCAACCCGTTTTTCAGGGTCCTTGAGAACTTCATAGGCTTCGCCCAACTCTTTGAAGCGAGCTTCAGCCTGTGGTTCCTTGCTTACGTCCGGATGGTACTTGCGCGCCAGCTTCCTGTACGCACGCTTGAGGTCGTCCTGCGAGGCGTCGCGTGCGACACCCATTATTTTGTAATAATCCTTGTATTCCATCGATAAGCGAGCTTCTATAAATTGCATCGTGCGGGAACATCGCCCGCTAAATCTGTTTACGCTTCACGGTCGCCGCTTTACGGACTGATTTTATACCCGATCGTGTTCTAAATTAAATGTTACGGCACACATTCTTCCTGAAGTGCCAAATGAACTGGCCAAAAGCCCTAGCCAAAACTGATACTCCTGGAACGCGAACTTTCAATATTTGAAAAATGAAAAACGATCGCACGTTCTGAAGCTGCCGCGGCAACTCCAGAACGTCAGATTATTTCCCGAGCACGAGCTTATACTCGAATCTGGGCAGCTGTCTCAGATCTGCTTTGGTTTTCCCGGGAAGAATGACCTTGGGGACGATTTGTGAGAAGTCATTCGTGGGAATCGCGACCATATAGGTGCCACGGCCCGGAAATCTACCCAGGTTAACAACGGCAAAGGTCAAAGAACCATCTTTGGTAACGATAAAGTCATCAATTTTTCCAATTTTCTGGTTAGCGTCGTTATAGACAGTTGCTTTTTTCAGCTTCGAAACGCGCCAGCCGCTCGCAATAAGACCGGACTGGACCGGGTCCCGCACGGCATCGTTGCTATCGGCAGCAGGCGTATCCATGCCGGGAGCTGTCGTAATGGCACCCGGAGCAGCAGTGGGCCCGGGAGCAGGACCCCGCATCGGCCTGCGGTCTGGTTTCACTCCGGGAGCGTTCGTCATGCCAGGAGCGGCATTGGTTCCAGGAGTATTCTTCATATCGGTGCGCGTTGTATCCGTTCCGGGAGCGGTCGTCTGCGCTGCTGCTACACCTATCAAGGAAAAGCTGCAAATTGCGGCAATAATTATTTTTCGCATACGCTTCAGGTTCATGTTGGTCTCCTATTGTTTGCCATCTAATTGCGCGGCCTTGCGGTGCGCCCACTTCCTGTACCCCGCCTGATGTCGTCCTGCGAAGCATCGCGTACAACACCCATTATTTTTTAGTAATCTTTGTATTCCAATATTGAGCAAGCTTCTATAAATTAAATCGTGCGAGAACATGCCTGGCGAAATCTTGTTTGCGCTTCACCCCATCGCTTTGGCGCCACCTGCTTCAGCGAGCTGACTTTATACCTGAGCGCGTTTTAATGTTGCGGCGCACATTCCTCCTCGCGTCGCAACTGAACTGGCCAAAACTTCCCGCTGGAATGCGGACTTCCAATGTGAAGCAGGAAAAAAGATTTCACGGCCGGGAGGCCCCGAGACAACTCCCGGACGTCATATTATTTCCCCAGGATGAGCTTATATTCGAATCTGGGCAGCTTTTCCAGATCAGCTTTGGTCTTCCCGGGAAGAATTGCCTTGGGAACGATTTGAGAGAATCTATTTACGGGAATAGCAACCAGATAATTTCCATACCCCAGGAATCGGCCCAGGTTAACAATGGCAAAAGTCAAGGAGCCATCTTTGGTAACGATAAAATCATCAATTTTTCCAACTTTCTCATTGGCGTCGTTATAAATAGTTGCTTTATTGAGTTTCGATACGCGCCAGCCAGTGGCAATGAGGCCGGACTCAGCCGCAGTGGGCGCGAGAGCGCTGTGGTAACCTTCAGCGGGCGTATTCGTTCCCGGGGCAGTCGTAATGGCGCCGGGGGCAGCAGTGGTTCCCGGAGCGCTCTTCATATCCTCGCCGGTTGTACCCGTTCCGGGAGCACTCGTCATATCTTTCTGGGCTGCCGCTATGCCGATCAAGGAAAAGCTGCAAATTGCCGCAATAATTATTTGTCGGATACGTTTCAGGTTCATGTTGATCTCCTATTGATTGATTGATTGATGTCTGCTATTTAATTGCGTGGTATCGCGGTGCGCTCACTTACCGAAGGTGGCCCGGTTCGTCATCGCGAGATGCCATTCCAAACACTTTGGCAATCTTTATATTCGTATCCGCTCACGATTAGCCGGAACTTATGAAAGTGTCTATGCTTCCCCCTCACCGTTTTGCTGGTTGGGTGTGTTACGCATGCCAGCAGCGGCGGCGTCATACCTCGGCGCCAAGCGATGATGGGATTTTTCTTCAACAGCAAAATCGATAAGCCCTGGAGGAGCACAGCCACCTGTTTTTTCGGGTTTCAGTTTTGAAGGCAAGGGCGTATACCTCTCCAATCGCGCATACACAGGGAGCATGGCGGGTAATCACAATGCATAATTTTTATCAAAGCGCAGCCTGAATCCGAAACGCAAAGAGACGTGCGTGTTTAATCACTGAGAGCGAGGATTCACAACACGGTCGATTCATGTGCGGACGTCATTTAGACGTCAATTTGTTGCGTATTTCCCTGAACAAATATAAGCGAATATCCCTCTATGAACAGTACGCCAGCGCACATAAGTTCGGGTGTATTGACGTATTCTTGCTGTATTTGTATGGTCGATCTCGCGACTATCTGGCAATGCGGGTTATGTGCGGTGGCATACAGCGAGTAAATGCAAATGCTGTATCGTAGTCGCGGCAAAGTACAGGCTAGTGGGCCATAGGCTAAACAATGCAGAGGAGGGGAAGTGATGACCAACGCTGACAGGCACCCAGGAAAGGAAGCGCCACCGGGGGAAACGAATTGCACAGAAACCGGTCTGGTAACAGAGGACGTAAAGCTTAATAAAGCGGATTCCGCGCAGCAGGGGCACGAGAAGGCAGAGGGGCAGTCTCTGCTTCCGCACGAACGGGACGAAACGACCGGCGCCGCGTCAACCGGTAATCCTAATGAAACCGAACTAGGACGTGCCGTGATGGGGCAGGCGGCGGATGACATCGAACGTGGCCTGGAGGATACCGATTGCAGGGGGATACCTTCCGATATTTTCGGCTTCGGCCACTGCTCGCTTCCTTCAGCCGCTGAAAGCAAGAATCCCGGGAAAGGCGGGGATAATCCTTCCGGCGACAAAGACAAAAAGGCCGGTAAATCCCCTTGAGTGGGCGATCGCATTAGCGTGAAAGGTTGCCGGCTCAATGTGCCGAACCGCGCGATAGGGCTGGCATGTGCGGGCAGGACGTGCTGCTGCTGCCAGGAATTTTTTCATTAATGAGGAGTGGTTGATGAAGAGAACTGAATTCACGAAAGCAGGTTTAGCCTTGACATTTCTCGCCGTATTTTCGACATGCGGATTTGCTGAGAGCGATAACCTGAGCCCGAGCACATCGTTGCCGCCGACACGGTCGCAAGGTCACGCAGAGTTTCTTTCAGGCGGTATCGGCGGGGATGAATCGGATGCTATAAAGAAGGCAGCAATTTCATGGCCACTCATGCTTGAACTGGCACAAACAAGCACACCTCGCGCTGAATATATCAGTGATGTCCCGGTAACAATTAGCGATGAATCGGGCAAGATTGTGCTGGATACGGTTGCGGAGGGTCCTTTCCTGCTGATAAAACTTCCCCCGGGAAAATATTCTCTGGCGGCCACCTACCAGTCGATAAAGCTTTACCGTCAGCTGAACATTCAGAAGGGGCAGCATGAGAAGCTTACACTGATCTGGCCTGCCATTCCGTAATAGCTCGGGCCTGTCCATTTTCGGGTTTGTCAGGCCTGCAGGCGCAACGGTTCTTCCGCTACAGCTTTCATTAGGTGCGAGACCGGTCCAACCGGTTATGAATATCCGTCGCCGCGAGCGCGGCATGCCCGACAGCCACACTGATCTGGTTCAGTTCGTCAACCACATCTCCCGCGGCGTATAAAGCAGGAACCGTCGTACGCTGATGACGATCAACAACGAGTTTCCCTTCTTTATTGCATCTGGCGCCTAATTCGGTTGCCAGCGCCGATCTCGGACTTTCGCCCAGCATGGGGTAGATGACGTCGAAATAAAGTTCTTTTCCGTCCGAGAGAGTAATCGTGGGCTTGGCCTGCCCGATGACGCGAATATCGCGGGGGTTATCCTCAATCACATCAATATTTGCCCGGCGAAGTTTTCTTCGCTCGGCCTCTTGCAGCGTCGCTTCAGAGAGGATCAAGGTCAAGGCGGGAGTATAGCTGCGCAAGAACAAGGCGTGCTTTATCCCTTTTTGCGCCGAAGAGGATAGCACCGCAATCCTTTGATCCTTTGCTTCATAGGCGTCGCAAATAGGGCACAGGCGAATGACGCCGCGCTTGACGCCGGTTATCCAGTCAGGGATGTTGCGGATTCTATCCGCTGTGCCGGTCGCCAATAATACGGTCGCTGCATGCACCGCTGTAGAAGCTCCGTTGCTTTCGACGCTGCCCGCAGTAGTCGCTTCGAATGCGTTGCCAGTTCGCTTCAGGGCTGTAACCTCGCCCGTTTCGACACTCACATTGAAATGCTCTGCCTGTTTGCGCAACAGATGCAGCAGTTGCGTGCCGGATACCCCTTCAGGAAAACCTGGGCAATTATGACTGGCGGGAATGAGTGAGGCGCGGCTGAATCCGTTATCCACGATCATAATCGTGCGGCGAAACCGCGCTAGATAGATTGCAGCCGTCAAACCAGCGGGTCCTGCGCCAATGATCAGGCAATCGACCCTATCGATGGGGCTCAGGTTCATCGTGTTTCATCGTGTTTCATCGTTTTAATCGCGAAGAATGGGGATGCATCTGAAAGGACGCCTACACAACGCGAGTTCTGCCGGCGACTGTACTCCTATTGTCTTTTCGCTTCCGTACGAAGCAACACATTAGGCGCAGCAGCCCGCTGACGGTATGTAAGCACATGGACACTTGCCAGCCAATGTCAGTAAGTCTAAGAAAAAAAATGTAATCCTGAATGCCGCCGGTTTCACCCTCAACTTCACGCTCAACTTGAAATGTTCTGCCTGCTCGCCGTGGTTGCAGCAGTTGCGCGCGGGGCAGCCTTTCAAAGCAGGCCGGGGCAACGATGACTGGTGGAAATGAGGATGTGGCTGAACCCGTTATCCATGGATCGCAATCGGGCGAAGAAATAGCTTCCCTATGTATGATGTCGCACGGAAGCCGCTGCGTGGAGAGATCAATATGGTCGTTAACCCAAAATCCCTCGATTACATTCAGGAGCAGATCTATGAAAGCACCCGATAAAACAGACAATTGTTCTACCGTCGGTGGTCCCGCCCATCAGGACGGCACGCCAGCGAATGATTTCACTGCCAAGCTTGCCGCGACGCAGGAACTGGCTGCGGCGATGCCTTACAATACCAACAAGGCGCTTGAGTACGGAGACGTTTCCGGCGTTCCGGAAAAAGGCCAGACGGTGGAGCCTGCCGATCCCGCTACGACGGGGAGCACGTTAACCGAAATGAATGGCTCCGATAAAACGGGCAGTGGCGATCCACAGCCCGGCTTCAACGCCGGCAATGAATCGCTCGATCGGGTGCGGGCCGATTCAAGTAGCCGGGTGCTGACGACCAACCAGGGTGTGCCTGTCGGCGACAATCAAAATTCCTTGAAAGCCGGCTATCGCGGTCCAGCTCTGCTGGAAGATTTCATTCTCCGGGAGAAGATCACGCATTTCGATCACGAGCGCATACCGGAACGCATCGTACATGCGCGGGGCTCGGGCGCACACGGATACTTTGAATGTTACGAGTCATTGGAAAGATATACCCGCGCTTCCCTGTTCTCGGCCGCCGGAAAGAAAACTCCTGTATTCGTGCGCTTTTCAACGGTATTTGGGGAACGCGGCTCGGCCGACACGGTGCGGGATGCACGCGGCTTCGCCGTAAAATTCTACACGGACGAAGGAAACTGGGATCTGGTGGGGAACAATATTCCCGTATTTTTTATCCAGGACGCAATGAAATTTCCTGACCTGGTGCACGCCTCCAAGCCTGAGCCTCATTTCGCCATGCCGCAAGCTTCAACCGCGCACGATACCTTCTGGGACTTTGTTTCCCTTATGCCGGAATCCATGCACATGCTGATGTGGGCGATGTCGGATCGCGGGATACCGCGCAGCTTTCGCATGATGCAAGGTTTCGGCGTTCATACCTTCCGGCTGGTGGCAGCCGATGGCACATCAAACTTTGTGAAGTTTCATTGGCAACCGCTTGCCGGGACCCACTCGCTTGAATGGGACGAGGCGGTTAAAATCTCCGGTGCCGATCCCGACTTCCACCGCCGCGACCTGTGGGAAGCGATCGAGTGCGGAGCCTACCCGGAATATGAGCTTGGCATGCAAATTTTTACTGAAGCGCAAGCCGCCGAATTCAGCTTCGATGTGCTGGACGCGACGAAAATAGTCCCGGAAGAGCTCGTGCCGGTTATGCCTGTCGGCAAAATGACACTCAACCGGAACCCGGATAATTTCTTTGCGGAAACAGAGCAGGTTGCCTTTTGCGCGGCGCATATCGTGCCTGGGCTGGATTTCAGTAGTGACCCGCTGCTGGCAGGCCGCATTCACTCTTACGTCGATACCCAGATATCGCGCCTGGGCGGGCCGAATTTCCACGAAATACCCATCAATTCTCCGGTGGCGCAAGCGCATAACAACCAGCGGGATGGAATGCATCGCCAGGCTATCAACCGAGGCCGTGTTGCCTATGAGCCGAATTCGCTGGGAGGAGGGTGTCCATTCCAGGCCGGCGCAGCCGGTTTCACCTCATTTCGCGAACCGGTGGAGGGGGATAAGGTGCGTGGGAAGCCGGAGCGGTTCGCCGATCACTATACCCAGGCAACATTATTCTGGAACAGCCAGGCCCCCATCGAAAAAGCCCATATCATCAACGCGTTTCGTTTCGAGCTGACGCGGGTGCAAACACCCGCGATACGGGAACGCATGGTTTCGCTGCTCGTCAATGTTGCAGAAGATCTGGCGGAAAGTGTCGCCGATGGACTTGGCATGCGTGTTCCGCCTGCTCAACCGAGGGCAACGCAAAATCCACCTGTGCCGGAAGTGATGTCGTCGCCCGCGCTTTCGCTTTTTGCCCGGCCGGGCGAGAGTAGCATCCGCACACGCAGAATCGCAATTCTGGTCGCGGATGGGGTAGATGGGAAGTCCGCAGCGGCGTTATACGCCGGGCTCTCGAGCGAGCAGGCCGTGCCGCGTTTTGTGGGTGCCCGCCTCGGCGCCGTACAAGCCGGCGATAGTGATGCGATCGAAGTCGACGCCACCTTTGAAACAATGCCATCTGTTCTTTTTGATGCCCTTGTAGTGCCCGGTTTCCGCGAAGGTAGCAAGGTTCTGGCGCATTCCGCGGAGGCTACCCAATTCATCAAGGACCAGTATCGCCACTGCAAGCCCATCCTGGTACTGGGAAATGGCAGGAGCATGATCGAAAGCGCAGGTGTAAAATTGACGCTCCCTTCCGGCGAGCTCGATCCTGGAATACTTTATTTTCAGGATGGCAACCTTGACGATATCCTGCCGCAGTTCATTGAAGCGATTGCCGCGCACCGCCATTTTGAAAGGGAAATCGAGCCGCCTCTGTCAACGTAACTCGGTGAACGTAACTTTATCAATGTAACTCAGTCCATGTAATGAACCCGCAGTTACGGGCGGCCGGTGCGCCGGCCTGCCCGTTGCGTATCAAGGATGGAATAATTCTTTCGCGGATGAAAAAGGTGTAACTTCACTTCCGCGATGCGTCGGGACGGCAACAAAGTGTATGCGCCGGCGATTTTACAGCGCGTACCTGGGACCGTTCCGGACGCTCTGCTTTGTCTTGTCGGGCTGCCTCGCCAGCTGCGGCACAAGCATCTCCCTCATCTGTACACGGTGTCTTTGCCCATGTTCTTCCAAATGAATTCAGTTGCCGCCTTGCTGGTGGCGCTCGTTTTATCGTTGGTTAGCCCCTTCTTCAACACGGTACTCGCGGATGAACAGGTTCGTCAACCCGGCGCCGAGCCCGCACAACTCGCCCCGGCACAACCCGCGCCAGCACAGCTGACCCCGGCACAAGCGAAGCGTACGCTTGCCATTCTTCAGGATGACAGGAAACGAGCAGAGCTCGAAGAAACCTTGAGCGCAATAGCCCAAGCCACGGGCGGAGTACCGCTCGATGTAACCATGCCCGCTGCAACTGCTACGCCTGTAGAGCCTGCCGAACCGGCGGTGGAAAAAAAAGCACTGCCTATAGAACTGGCGAAAGGCGGCCTGATTGCCCAGGTGTTTGACCTGTTGGCAAAACGCGTGGATGCCGTTGTTGATCAACTGCGATCCACTACGCGCATGCTGTTTCAGATCAGGACCGTGGGCGACTGGTGGGAGTATAACCTGGGTGTACCGGAGCGCCGCGCGGTGGTGCTCGATGCACTGGCGGAAACAGCCCTTACACTGGCTGGAGCGCTTCTCGCGTTTTGGCTGCTGGCGTTCGCGCTCCGTCGTCCTCGCAAGCTGGTCGAGGATCGCGCGGCTGCCCGTCAGGCCTTCAGGCAGCCGGCCGTTGCACAACCGAAAGGGGAAGCGGTCCCTGGTCCGGCTTCCCCGAGTGAACAAACTGTTGAGTCCAGGCAAAAGGTCCCCGCCGCTGATCGCCACTGGAGCCTTCTGCGCCGCCTGCCGTTTGCAGTCGCGCACTGGGTACTGGAATTGCTTCCGCTGGCTGCTTTTGTTGCTGTCTCCATCGTATTGCTCAATGCGTTCGGGGGCCGATCCACTCCGTTTTACAGTGCTACAATCTTGATAGTCGGCGCGTTCGCCACTACGCGAATAGCGTTGAGCGTGGTTCATCTCATGGCCTCACCGCTCGGGCAGCGTCTTCGGCTCATGCACATCAGCGATGGCGCAGCGGATTTCCTCAATCGCTGGCTACGGCGAATTGTCGTGGTCGCGGTATTTGGCACCGCCATTGCCGATATCGCCCTGCAAACCGGCGCGACCTCCGATACGCATCTTGCGCTTTCCCGGTTGGTCGGCCTGGCTGTTCATGTGATGTTGCTGATCATGGTCTTCCGCAGCCGGAAAGCCACGGCGGCGGCTATCCGTGGTACCGCTTCAGATAGCCAGGACTTGTTGGGAATTCGCGGGATGCTGGCCGATAGCTGGTCGTTTGTCGCGACATTCGTTATCGTCGCCATGTGGTTACTGTGGTCGGCAGGGGCGGAGAACGGTTTTCAGCACGTGCTTCAAGTCTTTGCCTGGTCCGCGGCGGTAATCGTTTGCGCGAGTCTGGTGTCAATTTTTGTTCTGGGCGCGATTGACCGCGCATTCATCGAAAATATAGAAAACAAACGGGCGCAGCTGGGCCAATCCGACCAGCCTGCGGTTACGCTGCCCGAGTCCGCCGCAAAAAACACTTACCACCTGCTGGTGTATCGCGCGGTCTCCACGTTGATCGGCATCGTCGCGTTCATTGCGTTGCTGCAAGTGTGGGGAGTGGATACCCTTTCCTGGTTTGAAAGCGGGTCAGTAGGGCGCCGCCTTGCTTCTGCTGTCGCCACGATCGCCGTTACCTGCATGATGGCGTTCATGGCGTGGGAAGCGCTCAACAGAGCGATGTGCCAGCGCATCGACCAGTGGACGGAGGTTGGGGATGCTGCGCGGGCCGCACGTCTTCGCACTTTAGTGCCCATGTTGCGGGCCACCGTGTTCTTTATCATTGGGCTGATCGTGCTGCTCGCAGCGCTAAACCAGCTAGGCATTACCATTGCGCCGCTGCTGGCGGGCGCCAGCATTATCGGTGTCGCATTGGGCTTCGGCTCCCAGAAGCTGGTGCAGGATTTCATTACCGGCCTCTTCCTTCTGATGGAAAACGCCATTCAGGTTGGCGACTTCATCACGGTGGCGGATGTGTCGGGGTCGGTCGAGCACCTGTCGATACGTACCGTGCGTCTACGTGCTTCCGATGGCGCGTTGCATGTGGTGCCGTTCAGCTCCGTTTCAACCGTCACCAATGTCAATCGCGGCATTGGCAACGCCTCCGTCAGAGTCAGCGTAACGCCCGACTCGGATGTAGACAAGGTTCTTGAGGCGATCACGAGCGTGGGCGAAGAGATGCGGGCCGATCCAAGATTTAAGGATCTGATCCTCGCGGATGTGGATATCTGGGGGGTGGATCAGGTCGATGGCTCAATGATTACCATCCTTGGGCAAATACGCACGATGGATAGAGGCCGATGGCCAGTGCAGCGCGGCTTTAACCGGCTCATCCTGCAGCGCTTCCGCGAACGGGGCATCCAGTTTGCCAATCCCCAGAAAAGGCAAGTGGTGGCGCAATTGCCCGGATCTTCCCCAACACCTCCGCCGGAAGCCGAGGCAGGGACCGGCACGGCCGTTATTGCAGCGCATCAGGGCGAGAGTCCGGAAACCAGGTGAAGGAGGCTACAAACGGCACGGTACAGGCCCAGCCCGAGTCGGTAATATTCCTGTCTCTATAAATTGCTTTCACCATTGACAGGCTGTCATTCCGGCGTATGTGCGCGGCCGAACAGCAGTTTCACGTCTTCGGGGGTAGCATGGTGGAGGCAGTTATGATCTTACGAGCCAATTATCAGTATCAAATCAGGTGAGCAATATGAGAAAAAAACAGGAATCGCAAGGCTTTCTCAAACGCGCAGTGACCTCGGGAACCATAAGTGGATTGGCAACCGCGACCGCTGCACTAGTGGAAGGAAAGCGTGAAACGGGCTCATATTACGCGCCCCTGAACGCGACGAGTCATATCATATGGGGAGATGAAGCGGCGCTTCAGGATAGCCCTTCACTAAAATATACGCTTACCGGTTTTTTGCTGAACCATGCTTCGGCAATATTCTGGGCATTGTTTTATGAAAAGTTATTTGGCCGACACTCTGCAGAGCATGGCCGCGCCCGCGCCTGCAGCCGCACGGCGCCGGCATCGTTGGCGGAGCCTATCCTCGGGGCAGCGGCGGTGACAACGGCCGCCTATGTAATCGATTATCACCTTATCCCTAAACGTTTCACGCCTGGGTTCGAAAAACGCCTTTCCCCAAAATCACTCGCTACCATCTTTGCCACGCTTGCCATAGGGCTTGCCGCGCGTGACCTGATCGGGGTGGTACGAGAGAAGCGCGAGTAAGCGCGGGACGTCGATGCGCCGGTTCCCCGTTCCAATGCTCATCCTCGATTCCCGGCCTTCGTCCTTCCCTTTTTTGTGCCTGCCGCCAGGAATCGCACGGCTTGCAGGTCACCTTTGCTGCCCGACGTGTCTCTTCCGGTTTTCCTTCCCGCAGATGATGACAGATACGACAGATTTGATAGAATTCTGGGCTCGCAGGCTCGACACGCACGTGTTTAATCCAGCACGGGAGCGTATCGAGAGAGAGGAAAATAAAAGAAAATAAGGGGAATATGACAAAAAATTATCTGGTCTGGGTTTTATGCTTTCTGCTTACTGCTTGTGCTTCCACTACCAAGCTGGCTGGCAAAAACGAGGCCGATATCAGGACTATAAGCTTCGATAGTGCTGTCAAAGTGCCTCCCAAAGCCTATTACCATGGGCCGGCGCAATCTGCAGGCTTGGCGTTTGGGGTGATAGGGGTGCTTCTTACGGAGGCGATCAAGACTAATGATCAGCTCATAACGGATTATATGAAGAGTAATGGGATCGATATCGGCAATATTGTTCTTGAGGAATTCCAGAGCCAGGTAAAAAAACACCCGAAGTTTCTCGATAAGCAATTTACTACTGCCGCCACCGATGCGGATGGCAGATTTGAAGTCGAGGTAAAAGTCTACGGTATAACCCAAACGCATGGATTCTCGAGTGAGTATCGACCCATACTGGGAGTCACCGGCAGGTTGATGTCAGCAAAAGGCGAGAAACTGTGGGAGCGATATGATTACCTTCCTGCCAGGAATGACAGCCTGCCGGGCCGATCATTTGAAGAGTACCTCGAAGACCCCGGGAATATGATGGAGACATATGAAAAAAATGTCGGAGGGCGTCGTTTCGTTATTGATGGAAAACCTGTAGGATTTTTCCAGTGGCAAGAGGCAAGTGGCGGCAGGAAACTTGACCGGCTTAACGCTTGCTGGTTTTAGAATGTAGCCGCCTAAGTACTAATTGTTGCTGAAGTCGTTGCTAAAGTCGCGGAAGCCATATGACAATGGATCACTTATCCAGATAAAACTAGAGGGCCGATATGAAATTAGAATCGCTGGCATTGCACTATGGGTATGAATCCGAAGCGACGACGAAAGCGGCGGCGGTTCCCATATATCAGACAACTTCCTACACCTTCGACAATACCCAGCATGGTGCCGACCTGTTCGACCTGAAGGTGGCGGGGAATATTTATACGCGCATCATGAACCCCACCACCGATGTGCTGGAAAAGCGCATCGCGGAGATGGAGGGTGGGGTCGGCGCGCTAGCCGTGGCTTCCGGCATGGCGGCGATCACTTATGCCATCCAGTGCATTACGAGCGCTGGCGACAATATCATCAGCACTGCCCAGCTCTATGGCGGCACTTACAACTTGTTTGCCCACACGTTTCCGCGGCAAGGCATAGAGGTGCGCATGGTCTCGCATGATGACTATGGCGCGGTGGAGAAACAGATAGATGACCATACCAGGGCGATTTTTTGCGAATCGATCGGGAATCCCGCGGGTAATGTCGTCGATATTGAAAAATTGGCTGATATCGCGCACAAGCATGGCTTACCGCTCATTGTGGACAGCACCGTTTCCACGCCTTACTTATGCCAGCCTTTCAAGTTTGGCGGCGATATCGTCGTACACTCCCTCACGAAATACATCGGTGGCCATGGCACGACAGTAGGGGGCGCGATAGTCGATTCAGGGAAGTTCGACTGGGTGGAGCACAAAGCGCGTTTCCGGCTTTTGAACGAGCCCGACCCGTCCTATCATGGGGTCGTGTATACCGAGGCTTTCGAAAACGCAGCGTACATTGGGAGGTGCCGGGTGGTGCCGCTACGCAACACCGGTGCGGCACTGTCGCCGCACAGCGCTTTCCTGCTACTGCAAGGGCTGGAAACGCTGGGCCTGAGAATGGATCGGCACTGCGAAAACGCATTGAAGGTCGCGCAATTCCTTGAGCAGCATCCAAAAGTGGAGTGGGTCAACTACGCGGCATTGCCAAGCAACCGGTATCATGACCTGTGTAATCGGTTAAGCAAGGGAAAAGCGTCCGGCCTGCTGAGTTTCGGGATCAGGGGCGGGGCTGCCGCCGGCGCGCAGTTCATCGATGCGCTGAAGATGATTTTGCGCCTGGTCAATATCGGCGATGCGAAATCGCTTGCTTGCCACCCCGCATCCACCACCCATCGCCAGCTCAATCCGGAAGAGTTGAAAAAAGCCGGGGTTTCTGAAGGCCTGGTCCGAATATCCGTGGGTATCGAGCACATCGAGGACATTATCGCGGATATATCCCAGGCGCTGGATGCAGCGGATTGAAACGCTTGGGCACTCGCTTGTAGCTTTTCTGGATCCAAGGAGGCTGACGATGAAGAAAACCGGTTTTGCGGCAGATGTTTGCTTCAAGATGCGGGCGCTGGTGGTTGCGCTCTTGATAGTTGGGACGCCATCGGCTGAAGCCCAGGAGGCATCGTTGGAAGCGCAAATTCGCGAACGCTCGGCGGCAGTCGAAAAGCAACTGATCGATTGGCGTCGCGACATACACCAGCACCCGGAACTTGGAGACCAGGAGCAGCGCACATCCCGACTTGTCGCAGAGCACCTGAAGCGTCTGGGTCTGGATGTCCGGACCGGAGTGGGCAGAACAGGCGTCGTCGGCATTCTGAAGGGCGCAAAACCGGGACCGGTCGTAGGACTGCGCGCCGACATGGATGCACTGCCTGTCACGGAGCCTGAGGGACTGCCTTTCGCCTCCAGGGCGAGGGCAGCTTATCACGGCGACGAGGTGGGGGTCATGCATGCGTGCGGCCACGATGCACACACGGCGATGCTGATGGCGACAGCCCAGGTCCTTGCAGGCATGAAGGAGCAATTGCCGGGAACGGTGATGTTCATTTTTCAGCCGGCCGAGGAAGGCTCCAGCATCGTCATGCCCGGCGAAGGCAAAAGCTGGGGGGCAAAGCTGATGCTGGAGGAGGGACTCTTCAAGAACGTTAAGCCGGATGCCATCTTTGCGGTTCATGTCATGCCGGGGCCATCTGGCGAGATCAGTTGGCGCACGGGCGCGACCACAGCAAGTGGCGACATGCTCAAGATCAGCGTCCACGGCCGTCAGGGCCACGGTGGCATGCCGTGGAATACGATCGATCCGATCGTCACGTCAGGGCAAGTGCTTGCAGGTTTGCAGACCGTCGTCAGTCGGCGGGCGAATCTGGCATTGTCCCCCGCAATCGTGACGATCGGCATGATCAAAGGCGGGAGCGGGCCGAACATCATCCCGGATCGCGTCGACATGTCGGGCACTATCCGGGCCTACGATCAAAGCGTTCGCGACCAGGTCGGCCGGGATGTGAAGCTGAGCGCCGAGCACATTGCCGAGAGCGCCGGAGCGAAGGCTGAGGTTGCGGTCATACCCATCTACGCAACCACGGTCAACGACACTGCGTTGGCTGCAAAGATGGAGCCGATCATTCGCAAGGCTGCCGACGGCAAGGTTGCCGTTGCGCGGTTGACCGGGGCATCCGAAGATTTCTCCTATCTGGCGCAAGGGGCTCCTGGCTTGTATCTCTTTCTGGGCATCACGCCCGAAGGTCAGGATCCTTTAAAGGCGGCGCCAAACCACAGTCCGAATTTCTTCGTCGATGAGCGGGCGCTCGTGGTTGGTACGCGAACCATGGCACTGATGACGGCCGCCTTTTTGACGGGCCAGGTTGTGGACGTTTCGAAGTAACCGAGACCCGGGCTGCCTGACCGCGTTGGCTTATTTCCCGCTTTCCAGCGGAATATCTCCCGTATTGACCGCTTTGCGAAAAATACTCATTTGTGGCGGAGCGGTGAGATCGGTGCGGGTAAACGATACAAAAAGCAGCAACGTATGATTGTTGTAATAGGTCTCGGCAAGGAACACGGGCGTGGACTGGACAAATTGCTCTGACGGCAGCTTGAAGATATCCAGGTAGAACTTTACATATCCGGTCTGAAATTGAGCGACGAGGTTGCTTTTTGGGTAGTGGAGCAGCCTGCCGCCAGTCCGATAAAGGCAGCACTCAAGGCGATGTTCTTCAACAGACTGAACATTCGTTCCTCAGCTTCTCCGACGTGGCTCTCAGGTGACATCGCGCGCCAGCCGGATACCTGAAAACTGCCAGCACGTGCTCGCCGGTAAGAAGTTGCGGAAGCTTGCGCGAATCCGCGCCTTCGGAATTGCACAGGAGCCTCCACGCAGCACATACTGGTTCACCATCGATCTGCTGTTGTATTCGCCCACCGCCTCATCCCATACCTGCGACATGGGTTCATTGGCATTCGCTTTTGCCGGGTTGTAGCCGGGGTAGGGCGAATAGCTCGACTGCGTCCATTCCCACGCATCGCCATAAAGCTGGGCAAGCTCCCCATTATCAGCCGCATCAGCGATGGTACCCGCAGAGCAAGGATGAAAACGGTTGTTATCGGCAAAACACCCCTCTATTTTCTGTTGCGAGGCGGCATTCTCCCACTCAACTTCGCTAGGTAGCCGCGCATCGGACCATCGCGCGAAGGCGTCTGCCTCGTAGAACGAGATGTGGATGACGGGCAAACTCGGATTCAGCGACATGGGGCCGCTGAGCGTGAATTCGTCCCATCCGCCGTCATTCCGGCGCCAGTATAGGGGATGGTTACGCTCGTTGGTCTTCATCCAATCCCATCCTTCCACGAGCCATACTGCGGGGTTGTCGTACCCGCCCGTTTCCATGAAGTGAAGATATTCTCCGTTAGTTATCAATCGCGATCCCAATTGGTAGGGTTGCAAATACTGCTTGTGCCGGGGAGATTCATTGTCATAGCTGAACCCCTCGCCCTGGTAGCCTATCTCTACAAGACCCCCATCGAAATGATGCCATTTAAGCGGAGGAGGTGCTGCCGGGTGCGATGTCGATTGTGGCGCCTGCGGCGGTTTATAGCATGGATTCAACGGGCTCTGCGATAAGAGGTGCTTGATATCGGCGAGTATAAGCTCCTGATGCTGCTGCTCATGATGCAGGCCAAGGACAACCAGCATGCGCAGCATTTTATCCTCGGGGGATTCTCTTAAAAGCCGGCCCATCCG
Source organism: Nitrosospira sp. Nsp11 (assembly GCF_900142705.1). Lineage (GTDB taxonomy): Bacteria > Pseudomonadota > Gammaproteobacteria > Burkholderiales > Nitrosomonadaceae > Nitrosospira. The sequence goes on along the minus strand of NZ_FRBV01000005.1, from coordinate 125,454 downwards.
TTCGGAGACATTTTGGCAATAATCCCGGGTTACCAGCAATGAAGGCCGCGTGAACAGTCCTCGCTTGGGATCGGGATGGGGCTGGCCGGTGGCATTATAAGAACTGAACATGGTGAGAAACGCATCATGGAAGGGTTTGAACGGCTTTTCATAATGCCGGAGCACAAAGGCTTCAAAGAACCAGGCCACATGGCCCAGGTGCCACTTGACCGGGCTGGTTTCGGGCATCGACTGTACGCAGCAGTCCTCATCCAGCAACGGCTCGACCAGTTCCAGTGTCCGGTTGCGGATGGCGGTATATTCAGGAGATAGTGATGACAGCGTCATAATTGTTCCTTTAAAGCGGGTTCGCAGGAGATTGGATGTGGTAATTCTAATCGAAAAAGAACAGCTTGCTAAAGATGCATGGTTGCTCTGCCCGGGTTTCCACCAAAAATCCTGGGTTCCGATCCAGGCAGTACTATCAATATCCATAGCCTACGCTCATTCAGCGCGACGCAACAGTACTCTCACCCGGTTCATCCGGGCCTTGGAACGCCGCGAGCGATTGATGTTCTAACCAAATGAAATGATATTGATGTGTTCACTAATGCGGGCTTGATGCGTTAAGCTAAATTGCGAAGGTGCGCTGATACAGAACTGGAGCTTATGTGAAAATTAAATTAGTATGCCTTATCGTCCTTGGGCTCGGGCTGACTTCCGGCTCCGCCTTGTGGGCAAGGGGTGGCCATGGCGGAGGTCACGGCGGCGGCCATCATGGGGGTGGCCACCATCATTATGGGGGAGGTTTTTATCCGGGCTATGCCTTCGGTGCATATGGACTAGGATTAGGGATGGGTTATGGCCTGGGCTATTATGGTGGTTTTCGCTACGGTGGCTACGGTGGCTATGGCGGTTATGGTTATGGCGCCCCGTACTATGCCTATCCCCCCGTAGTGGCTGTGCCAACGGCTCCGCAAATATATATTCAACAACAGCAACCGCAGCCCCAGCAAGCTGTGCCGCAGCCACAAATCAATTACTGGCACTATTGCAGAAATCCTGAAGGCTATTACCCTTACGTTAAAAAGTGCCCTGATGGCTGGTTGCAGGTAGCGCCTGAACCTTCCAGCCAAAATTGAGACGAGAATCCACCATGACAAAGATGCAATACGGCGCGCCTTTACTGTTGACACTGCTTGCGCCTTTTTTCCTGGCGTCGTGCGCAAGCATTCCCAGCGGCCCCAGCGTAATGGCATTGCCTGGCTCAGGCAAAACATTCGATCAGTTTCGAGAAGACGATACCTACTGCAAACAGTACGCGAGTGCGCAAATTGGAGGAGAGACGCCGAATCGGGCCTCGATACTCAGCGGCTTGGGAACTGCCGCCATCGGTACAGGTGTTGGCGCGGCGGCAGGTGGGGCTTTCGGCGGGGGAACCGGTGCTGCGATTGGCGCGGGTAGTGGCCTCTTGCTGGGTGGACTGATGGGAACCGGCACCGCGCGTGATTCAGGCGATATCCGCCAGCAACGATACGATACGGGTTATATCCAATGCATGTACGGTAAAGGTAATCGGGTACCGGTATCCGGCCAGGTCATGGATAACTCGCGTAACCAGCCTTTAGGGGCGCCGTCCCCACCTTTATCGAACCCTACGATGCCGCCGCCTCCGCCGCCTGGAAACCCTCCACCTCCACCGCCATAAACTCCGGTACTGTATTTGGTGCAGGTTGGCGGCAAAGCGCCCTATGCTTGGCGGATCTGATGCGCAAGGGCGCTAAGTGGACAAAATGGCTGGATGCCCGTTTTGTCACGTACGAGGTTACTGCTTCGCCTGTCGAGCGGTGAGGAAATCGCGATTTTCTCGCTCCTTTCTTGCCTTGATGAAATCAGCCAGGGATCTCGAAATGCTTCATGAAAATCAAATCTATTCTGTTGGTTCGAGAGGGCGTCTTGCAGGGTCAACGCGGCGAAGAAAGCAGTTCGAACAAAGCAAATTCCTCTCGCTACGAATATTCATCGAGGCTTAACGTACGATTTTTTCCGTTTCGCGAGCTGACCCCTTTTACTGCCCTATGGGCAGCTAGTCTGCCCCGCCCCCACTTGAGGAAAATTTATCGAGGTATTTTTTGATGATGACCTTGCCCGGTATCTTGTCCGCCTGGCTGAAGACAACATAATTGATGAGGCCGTGCACCGCCATAGCGATCAGTAGCCCCTCGAAAATTCCCACCTTATAAACCAGCAAGGCACACACCGTAGCCAGGACCATCGCATATTGCCCGTAATGGATCACATGCCAAAGCCCCATAATCATTTTCCAGCCGGTAAAAATCATGATGGCGGCCAGCGAAAACTTGGGCAGATACTCCAGGTACTGTGAGTTCATGACGAAGAAGGTGATCACGATTCCGATTACGAGCACCGAGAACTTGGTCCTGGCACCCGCCAGCTTGTTGGTCGTACTTTTCGCCAAGCCGTCCAGATTGGTCATGCCGCCGAAGAAGCTTGCGCCCATATTTCCTATCCACATGGCGAGAAGGCTATTGTTTGTATTGCATTTGCGTCCCAGCGGATCGATTTTCTCGATTGCGGCATTGCTCATGACCTGCTCAATAACATCGATCACAGCCAGCATTGCCGCAAAGCTGATTATATAAACCCAGGTCAAGGCACTATCAAAATGCGGCAGCGGCAGCGCGAGCATAAGGTCCACGTTATCCACGTGCAGCATCGGGACGGGCAGGAACTGCGCTACAACAATGCTCGCGCCGATCAGCAAAAAGTAAGGTACAGCAGGTTTGTTGTCCTTGTATTTGGAGAACAGGTACAAAAACGCAACAAATCCAGCCAGGGAAACAAGCGCCATCTGAATACGCGCCCCGTTCCAGAATACCTCAGCCGACTCCTGCTCTGCCGGTATCTCGTAAGTAAACGTAAGGAACTTTAGCGCTATCTTCAGGCCAACCCCTGCCAGGAGGCCCTCGACAAGATAACTTGGCACAGCCAGCAAGATATACTTCTGCCAGTTGAATTTCCATATCAGGGCTTGCATCGCGGAGGTCAGGAAAATGACGAACGCCATGTTTTCCATCCCGAAGTTCGCAACACCCATCGCCAGCACAGGCGCGAGGCCTGCGGCGACCCCAGGTGCGCCAATATAATTGCCGGGTTTGATAAAAGCATTAATCCAGCCGATGAAACATGCAAACGCGACGGTTGCGAGCGCAACCTTGATGGGGTAATCGGACATCAACGCGATGCCGACAGACAGTGGAATGGCCATTGCGCCGGTTATGATGCCGGCTTGTATGTCGCGAGCGAGGTATTTCGCTTCAAATGCGGCAGAGGCCGGTTTAATGTCCAGCTGTATTCCGGCACCGGCCGCCGCAGGGTGTGAATGATCCGGCGATACGGGAATATCGTGGTGCTTGGTTGGAGACATATAGATCATTCCTTCCGAAGGTAACTGCTGCTGGTTTACCGGAATGTGCCGGGGGTTGAAAAAAGCCTGGGTTACGCCTGTCTGATCCCGGTAAATTTCCCTATTTTTTTGCCCTCTTTGATGCTCCTTTGGCGTTCCTGACAGCGTCGCGCGTCCTTGGGGACGTGCTGCGCTTCTGTTTATCGTAGGCGGAACCAACGTCATCATCTGCAAGGAAATCAGCAGCCATGTCTGAATCTGGCCTGACGAAGTCTACGCTTGCGCAAAACTGGATCGCGTCCGGTTCTATCTCGCTGGGGATCGCACGTTCCATCGCTTCGAAGAGGGCGTGCGGCGACGCGCGGGGAAGCGCCGATACTTTCTTGTGGGCGCGGTCCGCATGAGATTTTGAAAGCATATCAGCGACCAGCTTGCGGTCAGCATCGCGTTCCTGCTTGAGCTGCTGAAGCGCAACTGCCATGCGTTCCAGCGCGGGTTGTGCCGTCAGCATGAATTCCGAAATCACGCTACTCATGCTTTGCCCGCTCGCCCCGCTGATCCGACGCAAAATGGCGTGTTGCTCCTCGGTAAGCGTAATGGTTATACGTGGCTTGGATGTAGGCATATCTTTTCTCTTCTATGGAGCCGATAGTGATGCACCTGATGCTAGTGCATCACCTAGGTGATTGTCAACTGCATCTTTCGACGGGGCTTAAAGTTTGATGTGGTGGATTCAATAGATCAGTTAGTGGTTTGACGCTTATGGAGCGCGAGGAGATCTCAACGGGTCTTGTCTTGCGCTGCTCATTTCGACAAATCACTGCAAAGCTTGGGAGGGTGCTATCAACCATTAGTCACGAGGTTAATCGAAACGGCGGCGCTAAAAAATATCGGGCGGCTGACGCGGACGAGAAAACCTGGCAACGAGCGCTTCGGCCCAAGCCTTGCCGACTCTCGATGCTCATGGAGCATCGTGGGCGATATGGTGACGGTGTTCGCCTTGTCGCCCATGTGAATAGGCCAGGAGCTGCGCGAAAGGACCAAGCTGCTTGCACAGCACCCGGGGCTTACGCCGCACCGGAAGGTCCGACCCGCCGGACTCTGTGCACGAGCTGGTGCGTCGAACTACATCATTTTTTAGCGTGTGCTGGCGGAGGGCCGCATTGTGGAGATTGTGCGAGTGAAACATGCGGCGCGTCATGCGCCATGAAAGGCATCGAGTTAATGCAAACGTCGAGATGCTCAACCACTCACAAAATTACTGGAAAACCCTGTGGATAACACGGTTAAGTGACTGCTTGCCGGTACATTCTCTACCTGGTCAGTATTTAGGCGCGAACCCCACCACGCCGGGAGGAATTAATGCCTGATTGGAGATGCCGGATGTGAAACTGAACTCGGCTTTAGCTCTTTGGAGAGTCAGTTTCAGGGGGGGGTTCAGGAGAGGTTTTCAGCCAGAAATAGATCAAACCTGTCCATTTCCACGCTCTCCGAAAAAAAGTCGTTTCACGTTTGCAAGTCATTCCTGACCTTGGCGATGTCGACCTTGGGAGCACAACATTATGTCACGTCGCATTCCCGACGTGACAGCTCAACCAAGTCATCAGCGGTAGAACCAACACCGCCGCATACGATAACTAATATCGTTTTATACCCTGATAACGCTGCAACTTTTTCGTACACTGCAGCGAGCGCAACGCCGCAAGCAGGCTCAACGACGGTTCCATGGTCTTTCAAAAACTGCAAAGAAGCGGAAACGGCCAACTTGTCCGGCAACACAACACTTTCGATTCGGTGATTTTTTGAGTATGCCAATGCTTGTGCACAAACTGTGCGTGCTCCCAACGTCGTCGCAATACTCGATATGGTTGCAAGCTCGACAAGGCGTCCCGCGTTCAAGGATTTCGCATAGGAGTCCGCACCTTCAGTTTCAACAGCGATGACAGGCACATCGGCACCTCCATTCCGCTTCAATCCTTCTATGACACCGCATAGGAGGCCGCCGCCCCCAACTGACAGAACGATCGCATCAGGCTTCAGACCAGCAAGGAATATTTCATCAATTAGACTGGCATGACCTCTCCAAATCAGCGGGTCATCGAAAGGATGTATATATGCATCGTCAGGTTGCATAAGTGATAGTGCAAATCGGTGCGCTTCGTCCAAAGACTTCCCGTGGACTATAACTTCCGCATTCTCTAAATACATCAAATTCACCGCCCGCTTCGAGGCTGTCTCAGGCACTACAATGGTTACCGGTACCGAAAGGCGCCGTCCAGCAAAAGCAACTGCCAGCCCTGCATTCCCGCCCGATGACGCAATGAAGCGTTTTGCTCCTCGTTTAAAATATTCTTCGCATGCATACCCGATTCCTCTGGTCTTGAACGAACCGGATGGTTGCGCGGACTCCATTTTCAGCCAGATGGTTTGACCCACTTTACGGCTAATCGAGTGGGATTCAACTAGTGGCGTTTCAATATATAGCGGCATTTATGACTCGAAAGTTGGGCCTGACTCAATAAAGTGATGCGGTCCCGTTTGGGACTGGTCATAACGAGTAAGTGACTTCTTTAAGGTTCGAGAGGCAAAAATATCCGGAAAGGAGATAAGCTGCGAACAGCTAATCTGCGGCCAGTGCCGCAGAATCAAGCCGTACTGTTTCATCCAGTTCCAGCCACCGCTGAGCTCCTGGGTCAACCCAAATCAATGTGACGCCGTCGAAGCAATATAATCGCGTTTCGCAAGTTTCGACACCATCCTGTGGTGAAAAGCAGATTCAGCGGCTTTTTCTGCCGCCAGCTTGTATTTTTGCACCACGGCAATGGCACGCGCTTGTGAATCCCGCCCGGATTTCCCGTAGAGGTAGCTTTTGTCCTTGTAATACTGGAGCCGTTTCTCGTGTTCCGCTGCTATTTCCAGCAGCTTGCTGGCCCGGTCTTCATACCGCCTGGCGAGGCCGTCGTGGTCGACAAAAGGCCTGATATTTTGTGCGGACAAACTTGTGTCGTCCTTCTTCGCTTCGATTGCACCGGTCTCCAAGCAGCCTGCCAGTAGGCCCAGCATGGATATAGCCGCTACAAACTTCCTTATTTCTTTTTGCATGAGGTAGACTCCAATGAAATGGATGAACTGAAAGCCGCTTCATCGTAATGCGGTCCATGGTTCGAATTGTACTCAGTATTACTATAAATAAAAGTCACATGTTTTGATTGTAACCATAATATTTTATTTATATATAGAACCCTGAATCCTGGCTGCAGCATCCCCGGAATATGCCAAAAAATGGTGATCTGATGTGGGAATTCAGGACCAGACAGAAAGTCAATTTTTCGGCAAACTTGACCTTGAACGGAGGTCTGTTTGCAATGAAGAAGAAACGGTTTTCAGTGGGGCAGATTGTTGCGGTATTGAAGCGGGCGGCGGGAAGTGAAAATTTGGTCCGGTGTTGTTGAACCGCTGGCCTTTGCGCCCAACTGTACTCGACTCAAGTGCAGTACCTGTGAGTGCAGGGTCCGGACTTCGATGATCCAGGATTTCCTGCTCGAAGCGGTTCGGGTTCGTGATGGTGGATGATGAACGAGCGTTTATGGCCTGCGGGGGAGCTTGACGCCGCGGATGACCTTGTCAAGCTGGAGGTCTGCTTTTTTTGCCGCTCGTTCGCTTTCTTTCGTTAATTCTTTTTGCACAAGGCCTGCGAAAGCGACCAGATCCTGCCGGGGGTATGCATCCTGCACACCAGAGTCCTGAAAGAATTCCGCGATCCAGCGCGTATCCAGTTCGGTGCTTCCTGCTTCCCGCACATATTCATCCGCTGCCATTTTGACGTAGTCCGTCAGTTTAGGCATCTTTTTCTCCTTGTTCATGTCTATAAATGAATTTAGGTCTACTATGGACACCTGTCAAGGAACCTCTATTCCATGCCGAGGACTATATGATCCAGCAAAATCTCAAGCTTAGCGATGTGGCCCTGGAACGCGCTGAGCTCGTGGACTTGTGCGATGCGAAATTCGACAACAGCTTTGTGCGTTGCCTCCCGGGTGACCCGGTAACGAATAATGTGCCCCGTGCAGTGCGCGGAGCATGCTATACCCGCGTCGCGCCGACTCCTGTATGCGCGCCACGGCTGCTCGCCTGGGCCGAACCCGTGGGGGAGATGCTTGGCATCTTGCCGCCGGGCTCGCCTTTAGGCATGGCGGCGGAGGTACTGGGTGGCAACCGTATCCTTCCCGGCATGCAACCCTATGCGGCACGCTACGGCGGTCATCAGTTTGGCCATTGGGCGGGGCAACTGGGTGACGGCCGCGCCATCACCCTGGGCGAGATACTGCGCCATGACGGCAGGCGATTTGAGCTGCAGCTCAAGGGCGCGGGCAAAACGCCGTATTCGCGCACCGCAGATGGCCGGGCGGTGCTCCGTTCATCAGTCCGCGAGTTCCTGTGCAGCGAAGCCATGCATTATCTCGGGGTGCCGACGACGCGCGCATTGAGCCTGGTTGCAACGGGTGAATCGGTGGTGCGCGATATGTTCTACGACGGCAATCCACAGGCCGAGATGGGCGCTATCGTCTGCCGTGTCGCGCCCTCGTTCATACGCTTCGGCAGCTTCGAAATACTTGCCGCGCAGGATGAGCCCGATGTACTCAAGCGCTTGGCGGATTACGTGATACGAGAGCATTTTCCTGAACTGCCGATACCTTCCTCTTCTACACATTCGATATCTTCTCCTGTTTCCGTACCTTCGATTTATGCCCGCTGGTTCGAGGAGATCTGCCGGCGCACCGGCTTGCTGGTTGCCCACTGGATGCACGTAGGCTTTGTCCATGGCGTGATGAATACCGACAATATGTCGATCCTGGGATTGACGATCGACTATGGCCCTTATGGCTGGCTGGAAGGTTTCGATTTTCAGTGGACACCCAACACCACGGATGCCCAGGGACGACGTTACTGCTTTGGTAACCAGGCGCAAATCGCGCAATGGAATCTTATACGTCTCGCAAACGCGCTCGCGCCCCTGATCGGGGATCACGCCGCGCTGGAGCAGGGATTAGCGGTCTATGGCGAAACCTTTAATAACAGCTGGCGTGAAATGCTGGCCGACAAGCTTGGACTCGCTTCACTGAACCATAGAGATGACGATGCGCTCATCGGCGAGCTGTTCGATTTGCTGCAACAAGTCGAGACGGATATGACGCTGTTCTTTCGCGCCCTGATGAAAATTCCTGTGAATGGCACGCCCGGAAGCACAGCCGGAACAATGGGCGACTCGGCGATGGACAACTCCGGCAATCTCGGCAATGTGGATCATATTGATGACCGGGCATTGGCGGAGCTATTCCGGAAGGCATTCTACGATGAGCAGCGAGCATTCGAACCTGCGCAGCTTGGCCGCCTGGCCGGCTGGCTGCGCCGTTATATTGCGCGGCTGCGGCTGGATGATAATCCTCCGGATCTGCGTTATCAGCGGATGAGCCGGGCGAATCCCAAGTATGTACTGCGTAATTACCTCGCTCAGCAGGCAATTGAAGCGCTGGAGCGCGGCGACGCTTCTGTCATTACACGGCTCATGGAGGTTCTGAAACGTCCATATGACGAACAGCCCGAGCATGACGAGCTTGCGGGCCGGCGGCCGGAGTGGGCGCGGCACAAGGCGGGCTGTTCGGCATTATCGTGCAGTTCGTAGCTTCAGGGGGACTTCCGGGGGATATCGGCAGCAAGTCCGCTAATCGCAGCGTTGGTCCTATCTGCCCGCCTAATCGTCCCTGCGTGACTCGTAATGCTGGGTACCGTAGTATGTATTGGTCTGGCTGATCCAGGACTCATCGATCATATCCGGCCAGTTGTCCTTATCGAACCCTGGGGCGGATTCAAGGCGCTCCTTCTCGATATCCAGTATGAAACGCCTGTCCAAGGTTTCGAGTTGAAGCGTTAGCGCGCGCCATGGCACTGCATGAAGTTTTTCGCCTATGCCCAAGATACCTCCGGTGGCGAGCACTGCATAAGCAACGCTGGCATGCTCCATATCAAGCATTACTTCCTTGATTGCACCAAGGATTTCGCCTTTCTGAGTGTAAACATCCATTCCCACAGGCCAGGTGGCGCCCATATATCTGGGAGCGGGACTGTTACTTTCCGGCATTATTTTATCCAAGCCTTGAGTATTGTGTTCGTAAGTCATGTTGATCTCCTGCAATATATAATTGGGATAGTCTGGTGATGCGACGTATTCCTCAAGCCTCTTCGTGAAGCTTATGGGTGATGAGTCTGCCTGAGCCAGCCGATGAGGTCGGTTCGGTGGCGAACACAGCATATCGGTTGGGCATCCTCGATTGCTTTGGAGGTCCATTCGAAAGTTTCTAATTGTGAAAGTTTCTAATTTGTCAGAATTGACAGGATAGCGGAAAACTACCTCGGTCCTTCGTGTCTTCAGGGCGGTGCAGCTACAGATTCAGGCTGAGATATAGCGCCGCTGATTTGCGGTAATTTGGAGGCGCCAGCTCTATCCGTTCCGGATCAAAGCTGTCTTGAACATTAATGGTGCGGGGGCGTAAAAACGCAAATCCATTATTAGAAAAGGAGAGAAGAAGCAATGCATGAATGGTGGCGGGAAGCTATTAATATGCTGGCAGCCGAATTCTCCGATCTCCCAACGATCACGGAATTTGTCCGAATCATTTTGCGTCTGACGATCGCCGCCATATCGGGCGCCCTTCTGGGCTGGGAGAGAGAGAAAAGCGGCAAGGCGGCGGGGATGCGAACACACATGCTGGTTTCTGTCGGTGCCGCACTTTTTGTCGTCGTTCCTCAGCAAATGCATATGTCAGACGCCGAATTGTCGCGCGTAATTCAAGGGATAATCACCGGGGCGGGATTTCTTGGCGCCGGGACTATTCTTAAAGGCACCAGTGAAGAAACAGTGCAAGGGCTGACCACGGCCGCAGGTTTATGGCTGACGGTGGCGATAGGTATCGCCGCGGGGCTTGGGCGGGAAGCCACAGCCGTTCTGGGTGCTGTCCTGGCGCTAATAATATTGCATCTGATGCCGAAAATCTGGCCAAGAACGGGCAGCTAGCCAACTTGTATCAAACCCTGAACCTATAAATGAATTTATGCTGTGATCAAGACCCACGGACAAGACTATCGACCTGAACGAGATCAGGAGTACTATCGATTCATTCGGGATCGTCCGATACCGGTTGTTATCCACTTATCCGGGAATATCAAAATCCCTGCTCTATTGAACCTGTCGCAAATATGACCCAATCCAACTGGCAGCGGACCAAGATTGTATGCACGCTGGGTCCGGCGACGGACCGGCCCGGCGTGATCGAACGGTTGATCGAGGCCGGGATGGATGTCGCGCGCATCAATACATCGCATGGGGATCATGCCGACCATGCGCGGCGCATTCGGCAGGTCCGACAGGCGGCACACGCGCTCGGCCAACCTGTGGCCTTACTCATGGACTTGCCCGGTCCCAAGTTCCGCCTGGGCGATCTTCCGGAAGGCTTCTGTAAGTTGGAGGAAGGAACGATGGTCACGCTGGCTGAGGCGGATGAGGATGCAAAGGCGGACAGTGTCAGTGCGACCGCCAACTGCTGTCTGTTGCCAGTGCGAAACCGCGGGTTGCTTCAGGCATTGCGAACCGGGGAACCGGTATTCCTGGCAGACGGATCGGTCGAGCTCAGCGTGGAAAGCGTGGCTGCAAACCCAGCCCGGGCCGTGTGCGGGGTGCGCATCGGCGGCACTGTTCGCTCCGGGTCCGGCATCAATCTACCGGAATCTGCGATAGACATGCTGATTCCGACCGACGAAGATCGAAGGCATCTCGCATTCGCAGTGTCGCAGGAGGCCGAATGGGTTGGTGTTTCATTCGTGCAATCGGCTGGCGATCTTGCACGGGTGCGGGCTTGTTTTCCCCCTGGGCCAAGTCTCAAACCGCTGCTGATGGCCAAGATAGAAAAGCGCCGCGCGTTGGAGGATCTTGACGCGATTGTGGAAGCGTCCGACGGGGTAATGGTGGCGCGTGGCGATCTGGGCGTCGAAACCAATCTTGCCGAAATACCGATTGTGCAGAAGCGCATTATTCCGGTAGCTAATGCTCAAGGTCGACCCGTTGTTACCGCTACGCAAATGCTCGAGTCGATGGTGGAGCACGAGCATCCCACGCGTGCTGAAGCTACTGACGTGGCTAATGCCGTGCTGGATGGGACGGATGCTGTCATGCTTTCAGCGGAGACAGCCATCGGCGACTTCCCGGTGGCGGCAGTGCGATTTCTCCAACGCGTGCTTATCGCCACCGAGGAGGTGTATGGCGCCCGCATGGCGCAAGACTGGATGAATTCGGCGGAAACAGCCAGCCCTGCGAACGACGCAGGAAACGCCCTGAGCTTTGCGGCGTGCCTGCTGGCTGCCCGTCTCGGTGCTCGGGCTATCATTGCTCCCGTTCAATCCATGGAGATGGCGCTGTCTGTTGCGCGCTTTCGCCCCCAGGCGCCGCTTGTCATGGTCGCTGATTCTGTGCGGTTGTATAGAAGTCTGGCACTGGTCCGCGGTATTTCGCCACTCGTTGTCAACGTGCGTGATGATGGAGCGGACCCCGGGGCTTGTCTCGCACAAGCTCGAGAGTGGTTGTTTGCGCATGGGTTGGCGCAGGAAGATGATCCGGCTGTGTTGTTATCCGCCTCCGGCGCTACTGGCGACAAGGTGGATACGCTGCAGACGGTCCGGTTGAAAGGTTAATGGGCCTTTAATCAGGGGCGCCTATAACTCCGGCAGGGTTCTGATATCGTCGGCATCTTTCGCAATTATTACGCGATTACGCCCGGCGCTCTTTGCTTCATACATTGCCACATCCGCCCGCTCAAGCAATGATTCCTTGCGTTCATCCGGCCTCAGCATTGCGACGCCAAGGCTGATGGTTACCGGGATAGTCAGCTCCTTTAGATGTAACGGCGTGTCCATCACCCCTTTACGTACGCGCTCGGCAACGACGGTTGCCAGTTCCAGATCAGTATTGGCCATGATAATAACGAATTCTTCCCCGCCAAACCTGCCTACCATGTCAAAATCGCGTACTGCCGCCTGAATTCGGCTCGCGACATGCCGGAGCACGAAGTCGCCGACGACGTGCCCATGGGTATCATTGATTTTCTTGAATAAATCGAGATCGATCATGATCAGGCACATATTGCCGGGAAAACCCCTTTGACTCTTATGCAGGTTCGCGTGCGCGGCGTTAACCTGATGCTCAAGAGATTCCATGAGGCCGGCATAATTCATCAGGCCCGTGAGTTGATCGATCGAGGCCTCCTGGTGTAACCGGTATGTTTCTTTGCGGAGGTTGTCCAGCGCCTTTTGCAGTTCCGCAACTTCCGGCAAATGATAACCCTCCGCCGTCAGATATAAATCAAGGGATGAGAGCTTCAAAACACAGTCTACGAGAGGTCGGGCGGTTGAAGCAACATCCGCGAATTTAACCGATAGGCTATCTATAAGCACTTGCTGGATAAGGCAGTGCTGCACCTGAAAAATGCCCAGAGGAATTTTCGCGCGCGCATAAGCAGCGGCGCTTGCAAGCCGGTCTCTAAAATACTCGGCGGTATCAAAGTTCCGGCCGTAGTACTGCAAGCGTTCGATCCAGGCTCTCTTGAAGGATTCGATACCGATATTTCGCTCGATCAGCGTAAAGCCCCGGCTGCGCGCCAGCGGCGTAAGGCAGGAATCCACCAGCTCGTCGGCTTTTCCGGCTATTACCTCGGTGCGCATGCGCTCGGCGAGCGCGACATGCTCCGCATTGAGTCCCAATATGGAAAGTACTTCCCGGATTCGCGTGTTGTCAAATCCCAGCGTTGCACAATAAGGGGTTGTTTGAGGATTCATATCTGGGTATATACATGAGATAAAATCATCTGGAATCCATACGGGGGTGGAGAAAGTTGCAGCATGAAGGATAACGGGTTAACCTCGACATTGCTACAGCCAACACTCTCGCGTACCCATACGGAGCACCTCATGAATCTCGGCCGCCACGTAATATTGGCATCTGTCGTTGTCTCCTTTGCACTTGCGGGATGCGCGTCGCCACGGTCGTTTTTAGGAAGTTCATTTCTGCCTGTAACTTATAAGGATATCAAAAAGAGAGACGTACCGCTTCGGCTGAAGCTTGTTGTCGAGTTTCAGCGAAATGGCGTACGCTTCCCCATGGGAGAGGTCCCGCTGAGAGATTATTCAGGCCGGATACTCAGGGACACTGGCGTGATTTATCCCGTTGATGAGCTTTCACTGGGGCCGGAGCAGGAAGATGGCGAAATCAGGATCGTACTGAACAATGTTGCCGACAGCGGCACCGTTGCAGTGGAAGCATCCCGCACAGGAATTCCGCTGTGGATGGTTGGAAAACTGATTACGGACGCTTATGAGCTGTCGATGTTTATCAGCGTAAATGGAAAGACGTTCAGCCGCACGGGCATCCAGCATGCCGTTCATACCGCTATCGGCAACATGAGCGTACCCGACAATGTTCAGGTTTTTCCGGCGAACCAGGCGTTCGGAAAAGTGCTTGAACAGATGATCCTGCGTGCGCTGGAGGATTTTCAGAGTCGCGGCGAGCTGGTTTGGCTGGGCCTGCCGCCTGTGGATTGGGGTAGCGCTGGAACCCCGATGTTCAGTTTCGCTTTGAAATGCGGGGGTTCGTGCTTCACCCCAACTTACCTGGCTGTCTTCACGCCGAACCGGTTGTAATCGGCGATCTTGCTTACACCTTCAATGCAGGACAGAATGCTTTATTTTGATTACTGTCCTGTCAGAAACCTGCGTTCCAGCGGTTCTATCGCAGGACCCTCGATCACTGACCCGTCGGGCGCGAAGCGGCTGCCGTGACAAGGGCAGTCCCAGCTTGTCTCGACGCTATTCCAGTGCACTTTGCATTTCATATGCGTGCATACCGGCGAGACCGCAATCAAGGTCCCGTCAGGAGCCCTATATGCCGCCAGCGATTCGTCCTCGAACTCCACGATCGCGCCTTTACCGGGCATTAGCTGCGATAATTGCGTCGTCTCCCGGTTGATCACGTAGTCCTTGATGAGGGATTTCACCACGCTCGCCGTTTCCTCGGCCATGCCTTTGGCTCCCTTCAGCGGTGAAAAACGGCTTGCTTTGACGAGGGGGGCAAAAACATTATCGCGCCCGGCGATCTGGTCAGCGATGAGCGATGCAGCAAGCGTTCCATAGGTTAAACCATCGGTCGCGAAACCGGTAGCAATGAAGCATCCTGTCGCATCCCGCCCAATATAAGGCAAGCCATCCGCTGTGCTGTAATTCTGCGCGGACCACCTGAACGCCACTTCGCGTACGTTAAAATGGGCCTGCGCGGAGGACTCGAGCCGGTCCAGGCTGATTTTCGCGTTTTCCTGTCCCGTCTTGTGTTCCTCTCCGACGCAGACGAGGAATGTTGCATCATCGACATCCACGTTACGAATCGACAGCCGTTCGACGCCGGTGCCCCAGAAGATTCCCGAGGGAAAGGAATTCCTGGCAATGCGTGCGGCGAGCCCATATTCGCGGTTCGCAATCATCTCTGCCTGCACCAGGTGCACGCCCTTCGGCGAGTGAGTGGCAAACACGATTTCCCTGGCTGTTACCTTGCCTTTGTCTGTACGCACTACGCGCTTGTCTTTATCCACCTCGATAACTGTCGAGTTTTCGTAGATACGGCAGCCCTGATTTGCAGCTTGGCGCGCAAGCCCGCGAACATAAGCCTGCGGATGAAACTGCGCCTGGTTATCCAGCGCCAGCACGGGCCCGGAGGGCGGCGCAAGAGGAGTGGGCAGCGCTTTTTCGAGATGGACGGATAGTCCTGCCTTGAGCGATCCCTGGTACTCTCTCTCCACGGACTCCTGCGCGTTCTCGGAGGTGGCATAACGGTAGAGGCGGCAGCGGCGGAAAGCACAGGGGATATCAAATTTACGCACCCGCTGGTCGATCTGTTCCACCGCTGCGCGACGGGCAGTAGCAACCGCACGGGCCGTATCGCTGTCCCATTGGTCAACGATATGATGTATCCCCTTGCTGATGGTCTCGTACAGGTTGCCTGTTGAGTTACCCGTGCTGCCGAAGCCGACATTGTGCGCTTCCAGCAGCACGGCCGAGGTGCCTTTCTCAGCCAGATTCAACGCGAGTGTAACGCCGGTAATACCACCCCCGACGATGACCACATCGGCCGTAATCTCTTCCTGAAGTGTTGGAAAGCCGGCTTCAGGCGCAGTCGCGCGCCAGACAGAAATCGTGTTCATGGTATTTTCCTTTTTGTTCAGAATAAGCGATGATGCCTATCGTTGAACATAAACCGGAATTGTTCTGTACGCTATGGCACATTAAGCCCAGCCTTGACAGCGCGTAAAGTGGCGCAGGCGGAGGAAATTTTAGTGCTGTGGTTGTCGGATAAATACTGATAATTGGTGATAGTTGCGCGTGCCAGAAGTGGTCAACAATGCCGTCCATGCAAATTCCATCAAGGTAGGTCGGGCTCTGCCCGACAATCGTAAAAATGATGTCGGGCGGAGCCCGACCTACGAAAAAGGAGAGCTGCTGTGAAACCGCCATTTATCATTTCTGCCATTTTTTTTACGTTTGCAGTTACCGTTGCCCAAGCCGAGCCTCCACATTTGAAGGACCGTCAAACCGGCAAGTATCTGGGCAATCTCAGCGCCAACCCATACGATTCCAACTCGACAAGCAACCCGTATGGCCGTTATGGGAGCGAGTACAGCGACGATTCCATTAATAACCCATACGGGCGGTATGGCAGCGCCTACAGCAATGACAGCGCCAATAACCCGTACGCGACAAACCCGCCGGCGATATATGACACGGGTGGTGATGGCCGATGAGACCCCCGAGTAGATTATGAGCAAGGTCATCTCTGCCGCTGAGCTTAAGTCGTACCTCAGTCCGGTGTGACGAGATCGGGCCTGGCGTAGAAATTGTACCCATGATCCTGCTTAGGATTGGAAACTCCCACGCGACTACCTTGTGCGAGCGTGCTCATCGTTAAAATCACCTGCAGCTTTAAATTACGCACGCTGTCGTGGCCGCCACGGAGCGCGAGTCTGGCTAATTGTCGGGCTCGCTGCGTGGCGTGAACCGCCGAATGAGCTGATTACCCGATTGCTCTGGTATAAGTCGTCACCTGCTACGAGTCACCTGTTACGCTGCTGCTGCCGAGGCGCCGGCAGAGGTAGTGTCTCGAACACCGATATCGAATAATCCAGAAAAAGCTCGATTTTACGCTTGAGGTCACTTGACATTGTGATGCGCCTGGAGCGCAGGTCATCTGGATCCACGTGCTCGATGAGCAAGCCGTGATCGATCGCAATCTGAATATACTTTATCGCGGTACGCTGGCTGACGTTCGGCATGAGCTGATACAGCTCCGATTTGTGGAACCTGGTGTCATTGGCATCGTTGAACCTTAACCACATCCGCGTGAAGAGGTCGTAGTAGTTCAGGTCGTGGAAAAGCGTGTCTCCCAGAACATCCATCCAATACTGATCCGTATCATTTTGCAGGTGTATGAATTGGCGGCGCCTGGCGTCTGCCTGTTTTTTCGGGTTGCTCATTTCTCTTCAGATTTTTTCTTCTTCGCGGCTTCTACCATTTCTATATCCATTGCAGTGATTATTCTTATTTGTATGCAATTTTACATGTATAATTACTGAAGATAAGGTAAAAAATATATCGAAAACGGAAAGCTGCATATTGTCGGGAATGCCCAATCATGTTCAACAGAATTGAAAAGAGCTACTTTCGCCTTTCGGGCAGCTTGCGCCCAAACCTTTTAGCTTTCCTTTACTGCCAGTTTTCCTATTTTGGCGGGGCCGCGCTCATCCTTTCCGTGCATCCGATTCCAATGATACTGGGTATATTCGCCATGGCGCATGGGATGACGATAGCGGCCTATCTTATTCATGATTTAGGCCACAACGCGCTGTTCAAGTCACCGCGCCACAATGCCTTGATGGGCCGCGCGTTGAACTGGCTCACTGGCGGTTGTTACGCAACGTATGACAATGTGCGTACGACGCACATGAGGCACCACGTGGATAACGCCGATGTTATTTTAATCGACTATAGGGGTTATCTTGCGCGTCACCCGATTCAGCGGCGCACTGTGGAGGCGCTGGAATGGTTGTATGTGCCGGTTATCGAGTTCCTTATGCATGGAATGCTTATCCTCGCGCCATTTATCTTCAAGGAAAAAAAGGACCAGCGGACCCGGGTAATCAGGATAACCATCATCCGTTTCAGCCTGCTTCTGATGGTATTCCTGCATTCTCCACTGGCTTATGCGTGCTATTTGTTGGCCTACGCGATATTCCTGACGATTTTGCGCTTCATGGATGCGCTTCAACACAATTATGCTCTTGTTCCGGCGCTCGGCAGCAGTGGCGATCTGGCAAGGCATAGAGGCGACCGGGGCTACGAGGAATCCCATACCTTCAGCAACCTGATTTCGACTCGCCATCCGTGGCTGAATCTTCTTACCCTCAACTTCGGCTATCACAATGCGCACCACGCAAGGCCTACGGCACCCTGGCACGAACTGCCCAAGCTGCATGACATGTTGTATGGGAATGATACGCGCGTTGTCATTCCCTTCGGGAAACAGTTATCGAGCTTCCATAAGAACCGGATAGGACGAGTTATTGGCGACGACAGTGAAACGCAGGGAAATCAGTTTGCGCAACGGCTTCGGGATTGCACCGCGGTGGGCGCGGGCGGGGTTTCTTTTCTGACGCCGCTTTAGCCACTTCGGGAACCCCGGGATTTTCATTGCGCTAACCTGGTGGGATATGGCCTGGCTCGAAAGTAAATCAGTCCCGCTTGCGCAGGTACCATTGAAGAAAATCGGATATACGATTCTCGTATTCTTTACCCGCATAGGCGTGCATATTGAAATGCCCCCCTCCAGGGACGATCCAGATTTCTTTCGGCTGCCCGGCGGCATCAAACAGACGTTCGGCTTCCGCCACTGTGGTATGCCGATCGTCTGTGCCGGAAATCAGTAGTAATGGCGCGTTTAGATCGCCTATCCGGCTGATGGGGTTCAACTCATCGGGAGAGGCGTCCAGACGAAACGATAACTGTGATAACAGGAGTGGAGAAAAAACGGGACCGAGTTGCCCAAGATGGAGCCTCAAGCGGTTTTCAACAGCTTCCTCGATGGTGGGATGGAGCGATTCGAGCACCACCGCGTCCAGCCGCAACGGATTTTTTGCGAGTACGATCGCGGCCGCCCCGAGTGAAACCCCGATGGCCGCGATCCGCTCCCCCGGGAAAGTATTACGCAGATAGGCGACTGCGGCTTCCACGTCTTCCGACTCGCGCAAGCCGAAGGTGATCCGGTCTCCTGGCGTTTCGCCATGTGCCTGGAGATCGATGAGGAGAACGTTGTACCCTCGCTCATTAAGGAACTTGGCGCGGCTCAGCATTTCGACCCGATTGCTCCGAATCGAATGAACAAGCAACACGGCGCCGCCACCTCGGACTCCCCGCGCCAGCCAGCCGTGCACACTGGAATTTTCCTCTCTTGCAAGGGTACTAACGGGAATCTGTACCGGCTCGACCGGGAAATCGGTGGATAGCGTATTGACGGCAGTAGGCGCCGCGCCGGATAGAAGTTCGCCAACCCCAACGGCGACCACGAATATGGCCGCGATGCAGGAAAAAAAGGCGAGCACGCCGAGCAAAATCACGCGGCGCATGGTTGGCTGCTCATGGTCGGTTGCTCATAGTCGATTCATGGCGGGAGCGGCTGATATAAAACCAGCTATTTTGCCCTGCAGGTTTTGGTGAGATCAAAACAGAGTCGCGGCAAGTGAGTTCTCGAGCGGAAAGGGCCGGTTCAAAACAAGACCCGCTAGCGATGTTCCCGCACACCTGGTTTTCGCATCAACCCAGTCAGATTTTTAATGGCGGCGACCAGTTCATGCGATTCGACAGGTTTCGAGAGATGCATCTGATAACCGGCAGTTATCGCTCTCGTCCGATCTTCAGAGTGGGCAAACGCGCTCAGGGCGATGGCGGGCGTTTTCCCACCGTCGGTTGCGGGAAGACTCCTGACTTCGCGAATGAATTGGTATCCATCTTTTTCGGGCATGCCGATATCGCTTACTATCACATCGGGCCGTTGGTTTTTCAGGATTTCCAGGCCCGCAGCGGCGGTGGCTACGGTAATCACGTCGGCTTGAAATAGCGTAAGCACCTCCTTGATGAGTTCACGCGCATCCTGTTCGTCATCAATGACCAGTACCTTTACGCCGGGAAGCGCAATGTGTCCATCCTCAAAGGTAATTTGCGTGGACGCTGCGGAACGATGGTCTTTTTTTTCGCTGATGGGAGCGAGCGGCAGGCTGATGATAAACGCCGACCCTTTATCCTCGCCGTCGCTTTCCGCTCGAACCGTTCCTCCGTGAAGTCCCACGAGTTGCTTCACGATGGCAAGCCCCAGGCCCAGGCCGCCGTGATTTCGCGTGAGTGTAGAGTCAGCCTGACGGAAACGGTCAAAAACGTAGGCGAGAAACTCGGGTTTGATGCCCATCCCCGAATCCTTCACGACAACGTGAAGATGAGAAGACGCTCTCTCGACTATAACCTCTACGGTACCGCCCTTGGGAGTAAATTTAACCGCATTGGAAAGGAGGTTCCAGATGACCTGCTGAAGCCGATTATTGTCCCCTGAAACCCATCCGGCAGCCGGGTCGATGGTTTTCCGGATGCGGATCCCTTTGGCCTCGGCCGCGGGCGCGATGGATTCAACCGCGGCCTCGGCGATGTCCGCAAAATCCAGTAGCTGCACGTCAAGCCTTACCTTTCCCGAGATGATACTGCTCATTTCGAGAAGGTCTTCGATAAGCTTGTTCTGGGCACGCGCATTCCGCTCGATGGTTTCCAGGCCTCGCTGGATGTCTTCCTTGCCCATCGTTCCCTGCAATATGAGCTGCGACCAGCCAAGGATCGCATTGAGCGGCGTCCTGAGCTCGTGAGACAAGGTAGCGAGAAATTCGTCCTTCAACTGATTGGCGCGCTCGGCTTCGCTTCTCGCGATTCTTTCATTCTCGAGAAGTTGTTTTTTTTCCTCGTCTGCCCGCTTTATAGAGTCGATATCGGTATTTGAACCGACCCACATCAATATATTTCCTCTCGCATCGCGTCTCGCCCGAGTCTGGATCAAATGCCAGCGATAATTCCCGTCGGCTCGCTGGAAACGGCATTCCATCTGGAAAGGCTCGCCTGTGTTCAGAGAATGCCGCCACCGCTTGAGGCTCTCATCCATATCTTCGGAATGGATGAGTTTTGTCCATTCCCAGCCTGCCATTTGCTCGGGGGCAAGGCCTGTGTAATCTTTCCATTGCTGATTGAAATAATCCAGGGCTCCGTCCGCCCGGGCGGTGAATATTTTTTGCGGCATTGCTTCAGCCATGAAACGCAAGCGCTCGGTGCTTTCGCGCAGGGCTTCCTCCGCGTGCTTGCGTGCCGTGATGTCTCTAAAGCTCCAGATGCGGCCGACGCGCCGCTCTTCAATGTGCTGTATCTTTGAAAAGCGCTCGAACACTCTGCCATCGGCCAGTTCCAGCAAATCATAACTGTCCGGTGGCCAGGTTGCGTAGATTTCCTCCAGCTTATCCAGGAATTGCCGCGGATCCGCCAAATGCTTGCAGCAGAATTTCAGAAGATGCAGGTGTTGCCCCGTATCGATAATGGCGGGGTGGATCTGCCACATCTCCAGATACCGCTCGTTGAAGCGAAGTACATTATCATGCTCGTCGGTAACCAGGATTCCATCGGCTGTCGATTCTATGGTGGCACGCAGGATAGACAGCGAATGGTCAAGTTGCCTGGTTTTCTCTTCCAACGCTTCCTTGACCTGCTTGAGCTCGTGCTCGACAACCTCACTCGCATGAAGAATGGTATCGGAAGTTTGCAAGGTACGGAAGGGCGGCTGCCTTTCGTCATTATCTTCCATCATTGCATCTTTCCTTTTTTCAAATCCGGCAACAGCTATAAAGCGACGGTAAGCAACAGGCGCCGAGCCTTGTTAATTCTTTCTTTGACAATGGTATACGTGGTAGGTTTTATCATCATAGGCATCGCCGGACGGGAGATTCCCCAAGTCCGATTCAATTCCAAAAGACCGAACAATACCATTTTCGGATCAGTTCGTTACATAACCAGGAAGGCATTAGTATATATGGGACCTGTTCCTAATTGGTATTGGCGATATCGTGCCCTGTTCCGGGAAAATCATCACGATATGGCATAATTTCTTTTTTTCTTGGGAATAATGCCCAAGTTCGCGGCATGCAACCAGGCAAAACGCAAGATTATGCTAATCTGCATAGGTAGCGAGAAGTGGAAAAATAGTTTGGCTACGTTCTTCCTGTATATCTGGTAATCAATCGATATATCAAATATCGAGGCTGAAGTTGAAACGGAGGAGCGGATACATATGATTCAGGCAGAAATGCCGGGCTGGTTGCGCGGCAGCGAAATGGGCGAGCTTATCTTTGATCATGATTGGGCTGAATCTGACCTCGGGCCAATCTCTACTTGGCCCCTGAATCTTCAGTTTTCAGTTAGCTTCATGCTTTTGCTGCCTTCCCCTGCCTTGTTATTATGCGGGCCGAAGCTCATACAGATCTATAACGACGGTTATCGCGACTTGATGGGCGCGAAACATCCCATGGGTCTGGGGCAGCCAGTCTCCGCATGCTGGCCCGAGGCATCGGATTTTCTGTCGTCTATCTGTGAAGGTGTGATGAAACGGCGGGAATCATTTATTTTTGATGATCAGCGGCTCGTTATCAATCGGACGGATGCACCTGAAGAGGCTTTCTTCAAGTTTACCTTCAGTCCTATTTCAGAGGATATCGGCCTTCCACGCAGTCATTCCGATGAAGCCCTTACTGAATCAGGCGGGGCGCGCGCCGTGTTTGTGGCGGTTAGCGAGAAGACCGAAGTAATCAAAATACGTGCGTGGGAATCGGAACGTCATCGCCTCAAAGAGGCGCTGCAAGCGAAACGAATACAACTGCTGGAAGAAGTATTCCGTAATGCGCCGTCTTTCCTGCATGTGCTTCAAGGACCGGAATTTGTCTTCGAGCTTGCCAATGACGCGTACTACCAGTTGGTGGGCCACCGCGAACTGCTGGGATGCCCGCTATTTGAAGCGCTTCCCGAGGCGGAGAACGGCAATTATCGTTGCAAGCTCAAGAGGGTGCTGACAACAGGAAAGCCGTTCATGGAATTCGAATTACCTGTGACAGTTATTCCTAATCCTGGCCAACAGCCTGAAGATCGCTTTATTGACGTTATTTATCTCCCTCTCGCGTGCGAGGGGGGCACACGCCAGCGTATCCTGGGTCAGGGAATTGACGTTACCGAGCATGTGAAAACGCGCCAAAAAACCGAAAAGGCGATGCGTGAAGCACAGGAGCGATTCCGAACTGCATTCGAGATCGACACGGTCGGTGTTATTTTCTTCACCAAGGATAACCGGATTACCGAAGCGAACAGCGCCTTTCTGAGGATGAGTGGCTTCAGTCGCGAAGATGCGAGCGCGGGTCTATTGCGCTGCGAAGACCTTACGCCGGCGGAATGGAGAACAGTTTCTTCCCGAGCTACGGAGGAACTCAAGGCAACGGGCGGTATTTCTCCTTATGAAAAGGAATTATTTCGCAAGGACGGCTCACGCTGGTGGGCGCTGATTGCAGCAAAAGAACTCAACGATAACGAGTGCGTCGGGTATCTTGTTGACATTACCGAGCGCAAGCGGGCCGAGCAGAGCCTGCGCGAGAGCGAGACAAGATTCCGCGCTATCGCGGAAGCGTCCCCCGCACTGACCTGGCAAGTGGATACGAAGGGGGATGCGGTTTATCTTAACCAGCGATTCGAGGACGTACTCGGTATTGCCGTGAAGGATCTGATGCCCACCGGATGGCGGTCGGTCATTCATCCGGACGACGCTCCGGCGTACGTGGCAGCGTTCGAGCAGGCGTTGCGCGACCGCGTACGTTTTCGGCACCGGCTCAGGATCCAGACTGCCGAAGGGGAATGGCGCTGGTTGAAGTCTTATGCGTTGCCGTGGTTTACCGCCGCCGGCGAGTATGCGGGGCACATCGGCATATCAATAGACATCACCGAGGCAGTCAACGCCGAAACAGCCCTGCTGGATGCCGACCGCTGCAAGGATGAGTTTTTAGCCACGCTTGCGCATGAGTTGCGTAATCCGCTTGCGCCGATTGCCAACGCGCTGGAGATCATCGCGCGTCCCGGCGGCGCCGTTGATGTTCCCCGCCTCCTGCCTATGATCAACCGCCAGGTCAATCATATGGTCAGGCTGGTGGACGATCTGCTGGAGATATCGCGCATCACCAGCGGAAAGGTTGAGCTGCGGCTGGCTCCCTCGGATCTGGCTGTTGTGCTGTGTAATGCTGTCGAGGCAAGCAGGGCGCAGATCAGCGAGAAGGAACACAAATTGGAGGTATCCATACCTGAGGTGCCTTTAATCGTTTACGCCGACTCCGTACGCCTGGAGCAGGTGTTTACGAATCTGCTCAACAATGCAGCACGGTATTCCAGAAAGGGCGGGCGAATCTGGTTGACTGCCCGTCAGGAAGGCGGTAATGCCATCGTATCCGTGAGGGACAACGGTATTGGAATTTTGCCGGGGATGCTGCCTCGTTTGTTCGACATGTTCGCTCAGGAACGCCGGAATGGGGAGGGAACGCAAGGTGGGCTCGGTATTGGGCTCAACCTGGTCTATCGTCTCGTTAAAATGCACGGCGGTTCTGTCGAAGCCATAAGCGAGGGGGAGGATAAAGGCAGCGAATTTATTGTACATTTGCCGTTATCGGAAACAACTATGCATGGAAAAACGCCTGAACCGCTGCAAGCGGACGCCACGGCGCGCAAGTTGCGCGTATTGGTGGTAGACGATAATCATGATGCGGCGGAAGTGCTTGTCATGCTGCTTGAATCGATGGGCCTCCATGTTGAGGCGGTTAATAGTGGTTCGGCAGCGCTTGCGGCCATTCCCGATTACCGGCCCAACGTAATCCTCATGGATATCGGCATGCCGGGCATGGATGGTAACGAAGTGGCGCGCCGCATTCGCGAGCAACCGCAATTCGACGATATCAAGCTGATAGCGTTAACTGGCTGGGGTCAGGAGAAAGACCGCCGGCTCTCGCGTGAGAGCGGCTTTGATTATCATCTGACCAAGCCTGTGAATTTCAAGGTGCTCAAGGATTTGATCACCGCCATTTAGCAGCCTATTGGACTTAAAGGAAATCAGCTGCAAAAAAAGAACCTGCCAAAGTGAGGCACCGAAGCCACTGCATCCGGAAAAACTCACACACATGCTGATGGCGCACCGCAGCCATTCGGGCAGCAATGACAAACGGGTCGCACGTGGCACCGGCGGCACCCGTTAGGCTGGCATTGCAGGTTTTCCCACATGGATACGTGTCGAACCGCATGGCGCACGTCAATATCGAACATCCCTATCTCAAGCCGAATGTGGAGAACATGGAGCAGGGCTGCGCCGGTATGGCAATCGAGGAAAAGCGTAAGGTATGTAAGGAGCGCGGAGCAGGGCGGCAAGAATCTGCTTCAGTCGTTGTTGGAGCAGCTGCGCAAGACCTCCTGGACTTGCTGGCTTTTTCGGTCAATACCGTTTCCAGCCGTGAGAACGTACCATCGAAAGATGTGTCAGCATTCATGAATACGTTGGATCTGGACACGGCCGACCCACACCAGGCCGATTCGACAAATCCTTCGATCCGCACCCATTCCAGCACGTGGATCACTTTCTCCAGCTTCGGTGTGAGCGGACCCACTTCCCATCTCAGCTCGGGTATCAACGCCTGCTGAACCACCGACCACCGTTGCATTATCAATCCGCGTTGCGTATTATTCATTTTGGGCGTAGATGTTTGTCTCGATAACTCACATCATGCCAGCAATGGCTGCGCCCAACCCCGTCTCACGTCTCTACACGTGAAATAAATTCTGCGCATCGAGCAAGTTTTGCAAGAGCCTCATGAGTTAATTAATAACTCACCTTAAACGTCGGACTAGCTTCGGCCGTGTCTTGCGGTGATCATAATCCGCGTTGTCGCCATATTTCGCATACCCCAGCCATTTCTGCACCTTGGCAATGTCCGCCTGATGATCCAGCGCATTGGTGGCCGCGGTCGCGCGTAAGGTGTGAGTTCCAATTTCAAAACCCAATGCTGCGGAATACGCACGCACTAACTTGCACACCATATTGGGCGTAATCGCCTTGTTCATGGTACCGGTACGGTTGTTGCGAACAGGCCGGAAGAGCGACTCGCCCACATTAACCCCATGACCCGACGTTTCCAGATAATTCAGGATGAGGTCATCTGCAGCGGGATGGAGCGGAATATAGCGCGTTTTTCTGCCCTCGCCGGAAAGTTTGAGATGCGCGACCCCACGCCGCTCATGCCTGAAGTCCTTGAACCAGGAGCTTGCATGGCTCTTCACGCCGCAGGGCGTGACAGAACAGGGCCAGAATACCTGTCCTTCGGTCCAATATCTAGATCTTCTCCAAATCCGTAATATTGACTCCTGAGGTCATATCTGAAGGCCTTGTCAATCTGGCGTTGGGCCCGCCCTATTTGACCCCGTGAGGCACATTACCCATTTCAAGATGTCGGGAAAGCTTGCATGTTTCAAGTGCCGGATAGCTACATTCATATAAGTATATGAGTAGTAATTGATATTTTTTTGTATGGCACGTTATTTGCTTAAGACATTATGCGGCAACAATAAGAATTATTGCTGTTCTACAAAAACAAGAGA
This sequence comes from Nitrosospira sp. Nsp11, assembly GCF_900142705.1. Classification (GTDB taxonomy): domain Bacteria; phylum Pseudomonadota; class Gammaproteobacteria; order Burkholderiales; family Nitrosomonadaceae; genus Nitrosospira. The sequence goes on along the minus strand of NZ_FRBV01000005.1, from coordinate 99,161 downwards.
GGAGATTTAGATGATTAATAGAGCGATCAGGTTTTATGCGGTGGGCGGGGTTCTTGCCTTTGGTGCGGCTTTGGCATCGTCCGTCAGCATGGCGGCCGTGATCAATGCTTCGGTTGGCGGTGCTCCCGATAGCGCGATATTTTATGTAAATTTCGATCACCTCGCAGCCACAGGCGGCGCTACCACCGGCGGCATCACCGTAACATTCAGCGGTACGGGAGCCGGCACAGCCAGTCTTCCGGATATACCCGGGCAGTACGCCGCACCATTCATTTCCGGTAACAATGGCACACTGTTTGGCAATTCTCAGGCTGACGGTCCGGATAAGACTCAGTATTTGACTACCGGCATTGGTCAGGTCACGCTGCAGCTAAATGCGTATCACCAGTATTTTGGCTTGCTGTGGGGTTCGGTTGATGATTACAACACGCTGTCCTTCTATGATGGCGACAAATTTCTTTTCAATTTTACTGGCCTTGATGTAAGTAGTCTGGCTAATGGCAATCAAGGAGTTGGCGGCACATTTTATGTAAACATCAATTCATCCGATGCTTTTAACAGGGTGGTTGCATCGAGTACAGGGTACGCATTTGAGTTCGATAATGTGGCGCTGGCCAATGAACCTATCTCACTTCCTATTCGAGGTGAGGTTCCCGAACCCGGTACTCTGACTCTTCTAGGTCTTGGCCTGTTTGCGGGTATCACTGCCCGCCGTCGCCGGACTGGATGAAACAACCAGGCAGGCTTTCGTTCCTGTTTTCATTCAGGTGTAATAAATACAAATGAATTAATTTTTCAGGTCTATGTTCGCCGCCGTACATAAAAGAGTATCTACGCCCATTAAGATGGGATCACGTCTCAGCTTCTAATAGCGGAGATAAGCTTCCCACGACAGCACTGCCGCCGCTTCAAGCGTCAGAACTGGATGCCGGGGTGGTGCCACAGGGAATTCTTTATTTTTTGGATATCAGGAGATAAAAATGCCTACATCAAAAAGTAGTGGTGGCGATAGCAAGCGCGGTTTTGCCTCGATGGACGAAAACAAGCAGCGCGAAATCGCGAGCAAAGGCGGTAAAGCCGCCCACGAAAAAGGAACCGCTCATGAGTTTGATTCCGCAGAAGCGCGCGAAGCCGGTCGAAAAGGGGGTGAAGCCTCGCATGGCGGAAAAAGCGGTTCGGGCAGCCACTCTTCATCTTCCGGCCGTGGCGGGTCCTCCGGGCAGCCTGCCAAGGGCGGCACCCAGAGTCATAAGAACAATTAAGCAGATAGAACCAGAGTAAAAAAAAGGTGAGCTTCAGCTCACCTTTTTTTTGAATTTACCCCATGAGGTGATAAAAGCATGGAAATCGCAGCGCACGGTTTTATACGCGTAAATGCCTTGCTGATGCCACCCATGTTGATCATGGCGGGCTTGAGATTTCAGATAGCGTGTCCGCAACAGATCCGATATCGGAACCCTCGACAGCAAAATCACCGAGCGCCACAATTCCTACCAGACGTTGGTCCGCATCGACGATGGGCAAGCGGCGGATCTGGTGGTCGCTCATGAGCTGGGCGGCCTCCTCTACCGAATCGTCCTCATGTGCCCAGATAACGCCTTCCGACATGATATCCCGAACCGGGGTGCTTGGGTCTTTGCCTTCGGCGACCGCCCTGATTGTAATGTCCCGATCAGTTATCACACCGAGCAATTGGTCATCCTCTCCTACCGGCATGACCCCGTAATCGCCGTCACGCATTTCTTGCGCTGCTTCTTCGATCGTGGCGTCCGGACTTATCGTATGCACGTCCGCCGTCATTACTTCACCCACTGTTTGCATGTGAACCTCCTCATGACTGTTTATAACAAACTGTTCATGGTAAACCGCGTGATTCCGTTATAGTCCCGCTCTCTCTTTCCTGCTAGGCACGGGCTCTCCTAAACGCGAGTTGCCGCTGCAGTTGCGCCGAGTTCCAATGATTCGGCAGCTTTCTTTCCGGCGAGAAATGCATGGTCCGAATTGTAGTATTCCCATTCACTATAGCGACCGGCCAGGATGATGTCATGTTCTGCCAACCACGTCCTTATGATTGCGACATTATTCGAACGCTGATGATCGTAGACCACGTACGCGTAGGGCATATCCACTAGGTTGGCTGTAATGAGCCGATCGTCACCTGACAGCAGGCCAACTTCGATGCAGTCCTGCCAGCATCGGTCGATCAGCTCCTGTCCGTTCACAGGCAGGGGCTTCCACGGTGAATAGGTGATTTCGCAGGTCAAACCAAAACCACCAGGCGGATTGCACCCCGGGCTCGCGTTCCCCTGCACGAAAATACGATGAAAAATTGTATCTTCAGGATAGTAAATCCAATGCTTGTCGGTTATTTTTTCACGCGCGATACCCAGATTGACACAACACACCGAGATATGGCACAAGCCCTTTGCAGCATCCTGGACTCTCTGCGGCGCCTCAGCGCCAATCATTTTGATCAGCTCGGGCAAGGGTATGGTGCTCACCAAAGCGTCATACTGGAACACCCTGCAGTCCGCGAGCGTTACTAGCCGTTGAGTGGGCGAAACCTCGACAATCTCGGCATTCAGTTCAATCTTGCCTTTGATATGAGGCAAAAATCCAGACATCATCGCTTGGAACCCGCCGTTCAAAGGATATCCAAACCGGGCATTGGGTCCCATCGGCTTGGCAACGGGCTCAAGAGCGCCTTCTATTATTTCCTCAAGATCAGGTAATGGCACGCGGCCACCCAGCCAGGAAGTTTCCATTTCACTCAAGGGCACTGTCCACAGCTTTTTGTTGTAAGGAATTGCAAAATGCTTTGCTATTCCCTTGCCCCACATCTTGTAAATGAATTGCTCGAAGTTTTGAGAGCCGTCCTTTTTGAAGGACGCGCAGGCCGATGCAGTGGCAGTTGATGGAGTTGATGGAATTGTCACAGTACCGTCCGCGCAGCAATCACTGCCGGCATCGGACGCTGAAACCGTGCTGTTACGGATTTCAACCGCTTCAACCACCTTGGGAGGCTCATAGTGACTCAGGCTTTCGCCAAAGCGGGCCTCTATCGCACCGACAATACACTCCCTGATCACTTTGGGTGGCAATCCATACAGCGCGCCCTGAAAAGGGTAGCGTGTATAAACGCCTTTGCTGTACACCCATGCTTCGCGGTTCTGCCAGTGGACATTCTTGCCCAATAATATTTTATAGAGCTTCTGGACATAGTCATCATTCGAAAACATGATGTGTCCCGCATGATCGAAAGTAAAACCTTTATCCTGGATAGAGCGGCACCAGCCGCCCACCGCTGCATTCTTGTCGAGCAAGAGCGCGTTCTTTCCAAGATGATAGGCGGCGCTCAGGCCAGTCGGCCCGGCCCCCAGGATAACGCACTCATAGTTTGTCACCTTGGATCCAGTATCACGCCGGGAACGCTCCCGCCTGGCTGTTTGCCTGAAACTCGACCGCTTCTCCAGGATTTCCGATATCAGACGATGCATACGCTCTGCGGTAGACGCCCAGGAATTGGCTGATATCATGCTTCGCGTTATTTCCGTCCGATTTTTTTTCTCATCCGGTTTTTCATCCAGCGCCTGTTCACATGTCGAAATGAATTTGGCCCTGCTGGAAGCAATGGAAACAGCCTTCCCATAGAGTTCCACCACATCTGCAATGTTGGTGCTTACCACCGGCAGTTCGGCGACCATATATTCCAGCGTTTTGGTAGGGCTGATGAAGCGGGTGGATTCGTTGAGCGCGAATGGAAGCAGACACAAATCCCAACCGGCCAGGAATTTCGGCAGAGATTCGTAGGATTGCTGGCCCAGGTAATGAATATTGGATCGCTGGGGCAGACCCGCTACATTGATTTTAACTACCGGGCCGACCAGCACTATCTGCCATTCAGGATGCGCATCAGCCAGCTCTGCAATGAGCCCGATATCAACGCGCTCATCAATCACCCCGTAATACCCCAGCCGGGGTCGAGGCATGCCCAAGTGTAAGGGGTGATCGGCTGTGCGGTCCAATGCTTGCGCAAAGTGGGCGATGTCCACGCTGCTTGGAAAACAGTGAACATCAGGATGACGTTCACGCTTTGCCCGGAACAGACCGGGGCCGCCGGTAAAGACAATATCGGCCACTTTAAATAATGCATTTTCGCGCTGCAGCAATTGCTTAGGCGCATTTTTGAAAGCGGCCAGCTCATCCATGCAGTCATATACGATCAGGCAGGGGTCCAGTTCCGCTAGCAGCGGTAAGGCCATGGGTGTGTAAAACCAGGCGATATGGCTTTTGTGATCAGTTACCAGTTGACGCAGCAGCGGCTTGAGATAGGGCAGTTGATCATCGTGAAAGCCGGCGGCTTTTACGGGCGTATACGGGCGACATACCATTACGTTTGGATGAGGTGTGGGAAGTACTGCCAGACGCTCTTTTTCATGGAACTTCGGTTCCTCAAAGAAAAGAATCTTGTAGTGTGTCGCCAGGTGCGACAAAAGATGCTGCGGGCGTTGATAGACAAAGTCCCAACGCAGGTGTGACAGCACGATAAGTGTTTGCATTGGGTCTCCCTAAAGTCATCAGTGGAATCGAGACCAGGCTCAGGTGATCGAATTTATGAAACCCGTCCCTGGCTTCGCGTACTCGCTGTTGCCCCATTCATCAGATCTCATTACTAACCGGGTCTTGGCTTGCAGGATGAAAGGTTTCCACCATTGTGCTTTATTGATGCTTGCATGCTTTCTTGATGGGGACATTAACCTCAGCGAGCGCTCGGTTCTGTTCGGTAACCCACAGTGCCATCGTAGGGTACGTATGGCTGGGCAACGATTTTTAGGCGGGTGGAAAAATCAAATCCCTGAGTTATGTATGCTTTCGAACAGAGAGGTCAATTTTTGGCCCTTAGCATGTGGCCATTCTCTGCCTTTGCAAGCGGCGAAATAGTTTCAAGTAGAGTTCGAAGTAGAGTTCCATGGTCCCCAAATTCAGGCAAGTAGGGCTCGGGAGCTGACTTCAAACGGTTCACACTCCTTCCCGGCTTGAAGAGGAAATCCAACCCGGCGTTGGGTGATGTCATAACTCCAACTCACCTGCCATAAGGCTGCATTACTATCATGAGGAGAACAAAATGGCGCTGGATTTATTTGAAGACAACGGCTGCGCCCAGGAAGGCGGTGCTTGACAGTGCAGAAGTGGCTCACTAGTCTGACCGGCGCTCATACTCTGAGCGGGCATCGTACTTGAGAGTTGACGAGGTGATCGGAACGAAATTGCTCAAGGAATTGCTAAAGGTAAAATTCACATGAACGAGAAAGAAGACCGAGTTTTTGCAAAAGAGGTGTTGCTATGGGGAGGCCTCGAATGCACGGTAAACCGCGTTGCAAACCAGTATTTCAGCCAGATGGATCGTAATGGGCATGCCTACCGGATATGCGATCTTGAGCGATTTGCTTCCCTTGGTATTCGCGCGATACGTTACCCGGTTCTGTGGGAGCATACGGCGCCCGATGGGCTTGACCAGGCTGACTGGTCCTGGTCGGATGCCCGATTACCAGAGTTGCAAGCACGCGGCATTATCCCGATTGCAGGGTTGGTGCATCATGGAAGCGGGCCGATGCATACCAGCCTGACCGACCCCGGTTTTGCAGGGCAACTTGCCGCTTTTGCCGGTGCCGTAGCCCAGCGCTACCCTTGGGTGGAGTATTACACGCCAATTAATGAACCGTTGACTACGGCGCGCTTCAGCGGGTTATATGGCCTGTGGTACCCGCATGGGCGTGACGAGCGGACATTTATCCAGGCATTGCTGAACCAGTGTCGCGCGATCGTGCTATCGATGCGAGCTATCCGACAAATTAACCCCCATGCCAAGCTTGTACAGACAGATGATCTGGGCAAGACCTATAGCACGCCTGAAATGTCCGAGCTGGCAAGCTTTTATAACACTCGCCGCTGGCTGGCCTGGGATTTGTTGTGCGGAAAAGTGGGGCAAGAACATCCACTGTGGGAATACCTGACCAGCACGGGAATCAATCCTTCCGAATTCCTCTGGTTCAAGGAAAATAGGTGCCCGCCAGAAATCATCGGTATCAACTATTATATTACCAGCGACCGTTGGCTGGATCAGCGTGTTGAACGGTATCCCGCGCACTGTATCAGTACTTATCGGGGTTATCGCTTTGCCGATATCGAGGCAGTGCGGGTGCTTGCTACCTCGATGCCTGGTGTCGGACCCTTGCTGGAGGAAGCCTGGAAACGATATCGGTTACCGTTGGCGATCACCGAAGCACACTTGGGCGCTGGCAGGGAAGACCAGATGCGATGGCTCCTCGAAATCTGGCAAGCCGCCAGGCAGGCACGGCAGCAGGGAGTAGACATACGCGCTGTTACGGTATGGGCGCTTTTGGGTTCTTACGACTGGAATTGCCTGGTTACCGAATGCAGAGGTTATTATGAGCCCGGGCCATTCGATGTGCGCTCTCTTACCCCGCGTGCCACGGCCGTTGCAACCCTGATGCAGGAACTGGCCGCTGGCCGCGCCCCTTCTCATCCCGTATTGAAAGGGCAGGGCTGGTGGCGCCGGGCAGGGCGCTTTACCTGCAAGCCGGTCGCATCACGCACAGCCGTCGCTTCTCTTCATGCCAAATACCATGGTGCGAGAAACGGAGCCATGCAGCCGATTCTTATCGCAGGAGCAACCGGGACGCTGGGCAGGGCATTTGCAAAAATTTGCGAGCAGCGCAATCTGACGTGTAAATTGCTAAGCCGTAAGGAAATGGATATCGCTGTAAGGTCTTCGGTCGAGGGAGCCATTGACCGGCATCAACCGTGGGCTGTTGTCAACGCCAGCGGCTATGTCCATGTCGACAACGCGGAAAGTGATGTGAGCCGCTGTTTCCGCGAGAATGCCATCGGGCCATCCGTCCTGGCGGAAATTTGCGCGGCGCACGGCATCCAGTTGTTGACGTTCTCCACTGACCTTGTATTTGACGGGAGGCAGCAGTCCCCCTATCTGGAAAGTGATACGGTCGCGCCTCTGAACAACTATGGCAGAAGCAAGGCCGAGGCCGAGCGCAGGGTTCTCGACCTGTGCCCCGAAGCTTTGATAGTGCGCACCAGCGCATTTTTTGGGCCATGGGACGCTTACAACTTCGTTACCCTTGCCCTTGAAGCCTTGGCCCAGGGTAATCCGTTTGCCGCCTCAAGAGATGTTACTGTTTCTCCCACCTATGTGCCGGATCTCGTGGATGCCTGCCTTGACCTGCTTATCGACAGGGAGGCGGGGATCTGGCATTTGACCAATGGCGAACCCCTGACCTGGGCGGATTTTGCTTTCAAGATCGCTGCAAAGGCATGTATTGATCCCAGCGGCCTGAACGCACTTACGCGCGAGGAGATGGGTTTTTTGGCCCTTCGCCCCGCTTATAGCGCGTTGGCCAGTGAACGAGGGATTCTTTTACCCACTTTAGAGGATGCAATGGATCGGTATATCGAATCCAGGCGGCAGGAAATCGCATAGGACTATTCGGGGATGGTGGCGTCTGTGACGGGCAGGAATAGATCAACAGCCTCGTAGTGATCCTCCTTCAACTCCCGCCAGAGATGTTACCGCACGAAACCCGGATACCGCCACGAGCCGCTACGCCTTGGGGACAATACGCCATGCATGAAGCATCCGGCAAATGCCGATGTGCCAAATTCTATTTTTGCGGATCGGCTCCCGCTTGCCCCCGGTATGGCAGCGAAGCCGGTCCGCAGGAGCCTCAGGCATCTGCTTGCGTCATTCTTCCATCAAAACCTCTTTCCGTTCAGCTATGTCAGAGCCGATTTCCTCAAGGTCCATTTTCGACTTCTGCACCTTGGGAAACATTTCATTCTCCTCTTCTCCCACATGATGGTTGACATATTCCCCGAGGACACTGACTGTTGCCTCGTACATGGGATCGGAAGCTTCCATCGACTGAATCTGACCGATCAGATCCTTGGCTGATGCGTGCTCAACCATCGCCTCGTTCATAAGGTCGTCGTCGTCGATTGCAGCGCGAGCAGCGGGATAGAATATTTCCTCCTCCAACTGCGCGTGTATCGTAAGTTCCTTGCAGATTTGTGCTACCAGCGCTTCCTTTCCCTCATCCTCATTCTTCTTGCATAGCTTCTCGAACTCCTTGAACATTTTTTTTACCTTTGCATGATCGTCGGTCAGCAACTTGATGGCGTCGTGCTTGGATCTGCGCGTGGTGGTTCGCGGGGCCGGGCTTTTTCTTGTCGTGGTACTGTGCGTAGTGGGCATTATTATCTCCAATATGATAAACCTGTAATTTGTGGTCGGAAGCAGATTGCGTCTACTCAAATTCAAACAAGGTCGCATTGCTTGTTTTCATGAAGATAGCTCGTGGTTATCGGTCGCTCTGTTCGTTAGCCCACATTTTGCGCAATCACCCCCGACCGGCTTGCGTAGATCTGGCACTGTTGCATTTGGGAGGACCGCAATTTCTGGATCTTGTCACCGCTACCAGGGACGCGAAAGAGGGTGTCAGAATGATGAAGATCATCGTGCGGAGAAAGGCCATTCCCATCCATTACAACGACTATGCCGTATTCATATCCCCGCTCGGGAACTTCGAGAGAGAAATAAAACGAGCCGGACTTCAGGATAAAATCGGCTACCTCGCATCGTCTACCTCGCGCATGGCGGCAAGTTCGAATTTGGTCTCTTTGCTGAATAGCAAGACAGTAATATGCGAAATAAAGAGTTGAAATTTCTGATGAGCCCGAAAGATGCGTTCCGGTTCCCCAACAACTGCGAGTTTTATGGTTTGTGGGAAACCGTACGGAACGCGTCCGTATTCTGAGTAGTATTTCCATTCAGCAATTCCGCTGGCAAAGGAGATAGTTATCATGGAAAATATTTTTATGCTGAAAAAAACGGCCCGAGCTGTAGTTTTTGCGGGCATTGTGATCTTTGGCGCTACTGGTGCGGCTTATGCCGCAGGCGCGGGAGACCAGACAGGGCAGTATGGCGATATGTCCGGGCATGGCGGACCGGTAGACAAGAAAGGGTCCTCGGCGGGGCAGCAGTCCGGGCAGGGTGTTTCTTCAGGTCAAGGCAGCGACAGGCCTCGCAGCTCTACTTCCGGTCAAAGCGGGTCGAGTCGTGACGGGTCTTCGTCCGGGGGCTCATCCATGGAGCAGGGGGCGGGTTCGTCCGGCTCATCGGGGCAGGGAGCGGGTTCTTCCGGGCAATCGGGCCAAGGAGCGGGCTCCTCCGGCCAATCGGGTGGATCAGGAGGTGGCTACTAATTTCTTATAGTGGAAGAGTGGCTGAGGCAGATCCGGACCTTCCGCTATGGCTCCCGGTGGCTCCAGTTTAGCTAGAGGTACGGCTGCAACCTGGTAATAGTCGAAGCGGGCTATAACACCGACGGCCGCACGAGCTTGCTGTATGTGGTCCGAGGATGGCAGTCTTCGGTTTTCGCATGGTTGGAAGGTCCGCTCAGCCCATCAATAGTGCAATACCAGCACAGCTTCCTGGTTGTTACAAGCAGGGGGAGACCAGGCAAAACGATACAACTTGGCCTCCTTCCGCTTTTTGCTTCTATACTTTTATTTCAATTTCGCCTGGATTTTTTGCGCATGCTCAAGGTGGGAGACAAGCGTGGGGCGTACCTTTACCAGCAAGGCTTTCAACTCTTCGTTCTTGACGTTGGGCACCAGCTTATTGTCGGCCACATCGATTACTTTAGTGTGGAGGTCGACTTCACCGTCAATATAGGCTTTGTCGAAATCCTTGCCGCTCAGGCCCTTTAATTTTTCGAGATTCTTCTTGCCATCTTCCTTCAGGCTCTTGCTGATCGGGTTGTCCTGAGGTGTTACATTGAGCTTGGCAGCCAATTCCTTCGCTTCCTTATTGACGTCGGTGTGCTCGCCAACCATACGATGGGCGTAGGCATGGACATCTTCATGAGATGCTTTTTTCTTGGCAAGATTGCCGGCATCGATATCAACCTGGTTGGCGGTAACCACGATATGGGCAATTTCTGCATCATTCAGGTCGTCTTTCTTGCTTGTTTCCGCGTGGACTGCAAACGTGGGAAGCATCAAAGCGATTGTCAGCATGAGTAAATTTTTCATCGGTTTCTTCTCCTTAATATTCGATTTATACGGAATGACTGCCACGTCAAGAAAAAGCTGGCTCGACAATAATGGGGATGCGCCGCGCAAAACTCTGTTCGATAGCAAACATAAGAATCCCATTGTATCTGCATGGTTTTATTGTCTTTATTGCGATGGTAATGCTGAATAGCCGGGGCTGTGCGCTATCGCACGGAACTTGCGCTCGCGCTTCAGGAAAATCACTGATATTGCAGCTTTCGCCAAACTAATTTTAATTGCAGGAGACATTCATGGAAAAATCCGAAAAAAGCAAAGGTGATGAATTAAAGGCAGATGAGCCAGTGGATCAACTGCCTGAGGAATCGGATGAAGGTATTCTTGTCAGCGAAGAAACCCATGGGAATAGAGTCGAAGAAAAAATAGAGAATCGCGGCAACAAAAAACAAGAGACGCACGAGGAGGCGAAATCCGTCACCGGATCTGAACCGCATCACGATACCAGAAACGAACATCCGGATTCCGGACCTGCTCCTCTCGACCGGTATTAGCCAGGATCTTCCTGGAAGATAGCCACGGCATGAACCTGACGGTTTAAATGAAACGGGCACCCAGCAAGCCTCCCGCTCCCGATGCCAGAGACGCGACCCTCGCGGCCTATCGCAGGCATAAAATGGCCCGTTCCGTCCATGCTTTTGTCAGGGGCAATACGGCCCAATTTTATGAGTGGCTGAGCGGTGCCGAAGGGCGCGCGCTACCCCAGGGCCCGCCTATCTGGATAGCGGGCGATTGTCATGTAGGCAATCTGGGCCCGATCGGAAATATCGAAGGCAAAATCAACGTACAGATAAGGGATCTGGATCAGACTGTAATCGGAAACCCGGCGCATGACTTGATACGACTTGGCCTGTCTCTTGCAACCGCTGCCCGGGATTCTGATTTGTCGGGAGTTGTGACTACACAGATGATCGAGCAGTTAATGGCGGGCTACGAGGATTGCTTTGACGGAAATAAGGAAAAAGGCGGATCTCCTCGGCCTGAAATGATCAAGGTGACGGTAAAAGAGGCCGCAAGCCGGTCCTGGAAGGACCTGGCCAAGGAACGGATTGAAGATCCTACGCCGCACATTCCGGTGGGAGAAAAATTCTGGCCCATTTCAAAAGAAGAAAAAAAGACTATCGAAAAGATCTTCGAGAAGAAAAACGTATTTTGTCATATCACCCCTACGGGCACGAAAAACGAAGACACTGCCGCCAAAGTTCTTGATGCAGCCTATTGGATAAAAGGCTGTAGCTCGCTCGGAAAGCTTCGATATGCCGTTCTACTGGATATTAAAAATGGCAAAAACGGGAAAACAGGCCGCTGCCTGATAGATATCAAGGAGGCGGTTAAAGCCGTGGCGCCTGCGTATCCCGGCAGCAGCATGCCGGAGGGAAATGGCGAACGGGTGCTGGAAGGGGCGCGTCGCCTGGCGCCTTATCTCGGTGATCGGATGATTACAGGGCAGATTTTGGGGCGTTCTGTCTTTATACGGGAGTTGCTTCCGCAAGATATGAAAATCCAGATAAAACAGTTGACTCAGGATGAAGCCCGAAAGCTGGCACGATATCTCGCCGCTATAGTAGGCAGGGCCCATGCACGGCAGATGGACGTTGCTACACAGAAGCTGTGGAAAAAAGAACTTCAACATAACCGGGCAAAAAATCTGGACGCACCTTCCTGGCTATGGTCCAGTATCGTAGAACTTGTCGCGAACCACGCCGGAAGTTATCTGGAGCACTGCCGGAAATACAGCCATGAAAAGGCTGCCCATTGATCAACCACGGCTGAGTTATGGATTTTTCGTACGTGAATGGTTAATCGGAAACGGGCGGCGGCAACTGCTCAGCCAGGGTCGAAAGACCATAGCCGCTGGTGGCAACGCCTTCACCTTGAATGCGGAATGTTTGGCTAAAGCATAAGAGCACCCTCGGGTTTCGCTCGGCCCATCGGCACTGCTCTGCCCTGCGCGGTTGCATTCCGCGTCGTTGTGTTTTGCTCCGCACCCCAAAAAACCGCTCACTCCACCCCATCCGATTACCAGATTCAGGTTTAAGGGCTGAAGGGGAAAGAACACAACCTCCTGAGGCTGCTCGAACCCGCCCGGCATCGATCTCATCGCCGCTGCCATGCTGCTGCACGGCAGCGGCGAAACAGGAGCGTCTTCTTCAGTCCGGATCGCTGGACTCCTGACGCCTTTCACGCGCTCTCGACTATCGATCGGTGTACTTTAGTCCAATTGGACTTTGCCACGGAATGAGTATGATGCATTCCTATCGTTCGGACCAAAATGATCAGTCAGTTAAATTCTGCACGGTTTTGAATGGCGAAACGATGAATACGGTTAATAGACGAGGTTTCCGCGTCCACGGAATAGAGAGGGCCGATGGATGAAGGTGCCTGGTCGAGGAAACTAATGGAATAAGACGTTTCCATCCATACAACATATTATTTTAACGGGGACATGATGAGATTGATATCGGAATTCAGGAAGTTTTGCGGGCCACTTGTATTGGCCGGCGTTTTAGTGGCGGCGCATCCCGTCCATGCCGGCATTTACCATGAAATGGACAACGCAGGGATCACGGCAGAAACCGCCGAATACATTTCCTGGGATACGACAACCATATTCGGTGCGCTTCACGTTAACGATGGCGCTGACGTCTACGGTTTTGAATGGGCGGGCGGATTCTTCTTTGCCGATACCTTAGGGAAACACTGATTTAAGCCCGCACTGTAGAATATCTGAGTCATCCCATCCTTCACAATGCCCCCCGATGAAACGCCAGACGAGCTTTGCCGACATGGAGTACTCGGCGCGTCGCAAGCCGACGCGTCGCGAGCAGTTTCTGTCTGATCTTGACCGGCTGGTGCCGTGGTTGCAGTTGGTCGCACTGATTGAGCCGCACTACTACCGAGGCGAGCGCGGTCGCCCGCCGGTGGGACTGGAACTGATGCTGCGCATGTATCTGTGCCAGAACTGCCTGGGCCTGTCGGATGAAGGGATTGAGGACGCCATCGTCGACAGCATCGCGGTGCGCCGCTTTGTCGGTGTGGACCTGATCGAACGGCAGGCACCGGATGCTACGACGCTGCTGAAGTTTCGCCGGCTGCTGGAACGTCACGAGATGCCCGCGCGCATCTTCGGACTGATCCGGGAGCAGTTGGGACAGCAGGGACTGATCCTGCGCGAAGGCACCATCGTGGATGCCACCTTAATTGCCGCGCCACCCTCTACGAAGAACAAGGCACATGAGCGCGATGCGGACATGCATCAGACGAAGAAGGGAAACCAGTGGTACTTCGGAATGAAGGTACACATCGGCGCGGACGCGCACACCGGCCTTGCACACTCGATCGTCACCACGGCGGCGAACGAGCCGGATGTGAGCCAGATGCACAAGCTGCTCAACATGGTGGGATAGGCGACAGGTTTGAGTAGCCGGGCTCAGGCAATGCCACCCCTTGTTGCAGCGAAGCGTCACCCTTTTCGACGGGTTACGCTTCGCTGCACTCATTTTACCGAAAACTGATTCTCCGGAATTGAGGACCCATTTTATGGTGCTAAAAGTATGACAAAAAGAAGGAACCGGCGAGTTCAACTGATCATCGCAACACTTTTAGCAAGTCCCGTTTTAATGCCCTTGGTCCATGCCCAACAAAATCTCACCTTGGATGCCAGTGGTGCTGCGGCGGGCGCTGGTGGTACCGGAAGCTGGGACACGAGTTCTCCAAGCTGGTTCAACGGCACTACCTTTCAGGCATGGCATAACCTGGCGTCCGACAACGCGATCTTCGATGGAACGGCCGGCAGCGTGACGCTCGATACGCCAATCACTGCGTACAATCCTACTTTCAGTACGAATGGATATATTATCGATCGCGGCACACTCACGCTTAGCGGCGCCAGCCCCACGGTTATCGTCGACGCGCCCATGGCGATAATCAACTCGAATCTTGGCGGCAGCAGCGGTTTGAGGAAGGGCGGAGCGGGTACACTGGTCCTGACCTGAAAACCTGGGCTTCAGCGGCGTGACGACGGTCACCCACGGCACGCTACGCGTGGATAATGCAAATGCGCTCGGTACCTCGACGGCAGCTTCCGACCTGGTACTGAACAAGAATTCGACTTTCTTTTTCAATACGGACTTCACACATGATTACACCCTGATGGGCAACACGGTGAGCGTGCAAGGAGGAGAGGGGGCTACCTGGAACGGTTCCCCGACGCTGACCCTATCGACCATCATGAACTTGAATGGAGCAAACGACACATTATCGGGCAACCTAAGCGATACCGGCGCCCACGTGCTTTCCCTGACAAGAAACGGCACGGGCCGCATGACGTTGTCCGCAAATAACGCTTATACGGGCGCGACCACGGTCACTCAGGGCATTCTGCAACTGGGTAGCGCGAATGCGCTCTCGGCCGGCAGCAACCTGGCGTTCAACGGTGAAATTGGCACGGGTGGCTCAATCGAGCTGACCAGCTCGTCGGGCGACTTTACACGAAATCTTGACACTGGGGCCGGGCAGGTACAATGGGCCGGAGATGGCGGTTTCCAATCCTCCGGATCGAATCGGGTTGTTGATATTGGTGGCGCCGGTGCCGCGCTGGCGTGGGGGAGCGGTGAGTTTGTGCCTACCGGCCACCGGCTCATCCTGGGTGCTTCCGGCAATGGGATGCTTGATTTCCAGAACGGAATAGAACCTCGGCGGGGCGCTCCGTACGATTCAGGTCGAGGGTGGCGCCAGCAGTGGTCATGCTCGGATCAATGGTGTTTTATCTGGAGACGGCGGGCTGAACGTTGCCGGAAACGGCGCGTCTTTATTGGAATTGACCGCTGCCAACACCTACACGGGCGGCACGGTTTTGACTTCCAGCACGTTATTGGTGAGCTCGGATGAAAACCTCGGCGCGGCCTCGGGTACGCTTACCTTCAATGAGGCCACGCTGGTAAACACAGCGGCTTTCTCGACGGGGCGCAGCATCACGCTCAACACTCCCAATGATACCTTCCAGACCGACGGGGACCTGGTGGCCAACGGTGTAATAAGCGGTGGCGGCAGTCTGAACAAGACCGGATCAGGCGCGCTCATTCTGGCGGGTACCAACACCTATGCGGGGGCCACGACAATTACTGCCGGTACCTTGCAGGTCGGCAACGGCGGCACAACGGGCAATCTCTCGGGCGATGTCGATGTAATGAATAACGCGGTGTTGACTTTTAATCGTTCCGACAACAACAGCTATGGCGGCATTATCTCCGGTACCGGGTTGCTGAATAAAGACGGAGCCGGTGTGCTCGCATTGACCGGTGACTCAAGCGGTTTTGGCGGACATATGTTCGTGAATGACGGCACACTTGCGATAAGGGGGACACTGGGCGGTACGCTGGATGTGCTGGCCCGCGGCCGTCTGCAAAGCACCGGTACGACTGGAACTACCATTACAGCCGGTACCATTGCGCCAGGAAACTCGATCGGCGCGCTGACTGTCGACGGCAACTACACCCAGCTTCCCGGTTCCACTTATGAGGTGGAGGTTGAGCCGGGGAACCGCAGCGACCAGATCATCGTCAAGGGGGTTGGCAGATATTAAAGGGGGCACGGTTTCCGTTATCCACACGACCGGTTATTACGCGCCTGGCAGCCGCTATACTATTCTGACAGCCGACGGGGGCTTGTCGGGCCAGTTCGATAGGCTGACTCAGAATTTGCCGCTTATTAATCTCGGCCTGGTCTATGATCCAACCCATGTTTATCTTGACGTGCTCCGGTTTTGCACTATGGCTGGCACTCGTAATCAGTGTGCCGCCGGAAACGGTACGGAGAGTCTGGGGCCTGGCAACCTGATCTATAGCGCCATTGTTGGCTTACCCGACCAGGAGAGCGTGCGACGGGCATTCAACAATCTATCTACGTTCCGCTTCTCTTTCAGCAACAACCGATTCCACTCCTTTACAACAGCAAATAGGAGACCAATCATCGCAAAAAGTGTAATTGCAAAAATAACCTCCATCTCTTCAGTTACATCAGCTTTATATTCCGCATATATCGTTACCAGCGCGAATATTCCACCCATAGTTAAGCCGTAGACGAGCCATGTCAGTATTGTCATTACCAAGCCGCTCAAGATCCTGCGTCAGGCTGGACAGGGCCGACTGGGTATTATAGCCATAGCTGGTGGTGGTGCCGTTGCCCAGCGTCACCGTGGTGTAGAATCTATGGGGATAGCTCAGGGTCAGACCCCATAGAACCTCTAGACCCCATAAAACCTCTCAGTGAGAGTATTTGCTAGGAAGGAGTCTGGTTGAAATGTAGAAATAAAAGAAACAAAATGAGTCCGCCTACTATTAATCCCATCCTGATAAGGTGCTCACGTTTCAAGTTATGAATGGGATCATCCTTTGCCGCCTTGAAGCCCGGCTTGCGCTCGTCGATGAATTCCACATCCAGGTATCGGGCCAGTATGGCGCGAAGCAGCACCACAGCCCTGAAGTCAGGGTAGGTTGACGAAACATCGAACTGGAACAGCTTTCCCGATGCCTCCAGCGTGCAGATTTTCTGCGGGTAATTTGCGCTTGCGGTACCTACGCCCTTGGATACCATCCTCGTAACAATGTTCGCGCGGGTGATTTCCTTCCATTTATATGAATACTGTATCTTGGATTGCGTAATGGCAAGCCCTTGTTCCGAAAACTCGATGAACTCAACCGGCGTGGAAGTCGTGACATAGCTGAAAAGACTTCCACGTTCCAGATCCGACAACCTTTTAAACCGGATCGGCCCCTGCGAGAGGTCGAAGACTGGCACGTCCTCAACCATCAAGTTAGTCTGTTCCCACTGGGCGATATCTTCATAGGTGAAACTCATATGCCACAACAGTGCTTCTTTATCTGGGAAATTCTCGAAAACCCGCCGTGCGCTGCTATAGAGTTCTGCATATACAAGCGAACCTACTGCATGTGCAATGACCTTCTTATTCGTCGGCGCCTGCGCGATTGCTCGCTCAATCAGATCCTTTGCATTATCGAGATCCTCCTCTTCTATGCATTCAACAGCCATGTCGAGCAAGTCGCGGCCTGACGTGTCTAAAGCCATCGCATTCCTCTATTTTCTGGGCAAACTGTTGACAAACCCTCCCACCGTTTGGATACCACCCCCAGCCAGGCTAGTGCCGATCGTCTGGTCAAGGAGGCGAGTGGCGTTAGTGTTGACATTCTGCCTAAAGTCTGCTTGGGCTTTATAAATATCTATTGGCAAGTCGGGTTTTACAGGTGGTAACAGTAGCCCTGCTCCTTTTCCCAGCACCCCTCCAATACCAGCCGCTGTGACGACATCCGGTGGATTCGGTATCTTGCCACTCAATCCCGAATTGATTACATTTTCCACGCCGCCACCAATTGCTCCGGCAACGGCGGGGCTCCTAGTGACAAATCCTGCGGCGGTCCCTGCGAAGCCGGATATGAAACCCTTGCCCGCTGCGGCGGCTATCTCATACGCACTCGCTCCCGCCTGGCTTGCTCCATAGCCCTCAAATCCAGCGTTGATCACACCCCCTATTATTGGGGGCCCAATGAATATCGGAACGTTCCCATCCGGATCAATGTTATTCACCGGATCATTCCCCACATATGCATACAAGTTGAGATCGCTTCCATACCCCACCGGATCGGTCTGCAGGAACCGGCCGAGCGAGGGCGAATAGAACCGCGCCTTGTAGTAGTACAGGCCCAGCTGTCCGAGCAGCTGCTGGCCGGTATAGCGGAAGCGCACCCCCGTGGTCACGTTCGGCTCGCCGAAGGGGCCGTAGGTATACGTGGCGGTTGAGATGCCCGCGCTGTCGGCAGTGGCAGCGATGGAGCCCAGGTGGTCGCCGTACAGCCAGGTCTTGCTGCCCGTGCCGCTGCTTTCGTACCATACCAATGGCTCATCAATGCCCGGGCCGTATATATAGCGGCGCAGCAGGGTATTGCTACCATCGTACTCGGCAACCAGGTCGGGTCTATCGCCATCATACAGCAGGTTAGTGGTGGTTCCGGCAATAGTGGTCTGGCGAAAGCGGTCAAGCGCGTCGTATGCCAGAGTGGCCGAAAAACCGGTCTTGGCTGCACTCTTCATGCGATTCCTCGCGTCGTAGCCGTAAGTCCATGTGCCATCGCCAGTCAGGTTGCCGTTGCTGTCATAGCTAAGGGTCGCGCCAGCCGCCACGGTGTACTGGTTGAGACCGTTGGGGGTATAGGCTTTGGTGCCATTGGTGTAGCCGGTCCACTGGTAAGTGTTGTTGCTCCAGGCAGGGCTGATTATTTCCTGCGCCTGGTTGTGGCTATAGGTCCAGGTGTTGTCCTGAGCGGTGCCGGCAAGATCCTGCGTCAGGCTGGACAGGGCCGACTGGGTATTATAGCCATAGCTGGTGGTAGTGCCGTTGCCCAGGGTCACCGTGGTGCGCCGCGACAGGTCGTCGTAGGCGTACGTAGCAAGATTGGTCGTGCCCAGTTCCTTGATGTTGGTTGGCCGGTTGAGCGCATCGTAGGCAGTGGTAACATAGAACGGGGTGGCTTCCGGCCAGGTGATGCTGGTGCGGTTGCCTGCGGCGTCATACTCGTAGGTGAGGATTAAGTTTCCTTTTCGGAAGAATTTGCTCGGGCGCCCCGCGTTGTCATATACATAAGTTTGGTAATCCCCGATGAGGAAGGCACTGGTTCCGGTGAGGCGATCGCGCGCATCGTAAGTGAAGTCCTCCAAATCGTTCGGAACCCCCGGATAACTCCGCCGAACGAGGCGATTGAGGCTGTCGTAGGTATTGGTGATGGTTTGTGCGTCGCGCTTGCGCGTGGTGGCAATATTGCCATTATTGTCATAGCCGTATTGCTCATAGTCGGTAGTGGAGGACACGCCGGCCGTGACCTTGTCCGGGTACAGCATCTTGGCCAGGCGGTCATGGCCATCGTACTGATAAGTGGTCAGGTTGTTCTTCGCATCCTTGACAGTGGCGGGCAGGCCATTATTGGTATAGGTATAGGCGGCATAGGTTTGGGCCAATGCTGTGCCCACCGCGCGCTTGGTGTTCAGTACGCTGCCATCCAGGTTGTAAGTAGTTTCGGTCACCCGGTTGCCGCCTTCGCCGACCGTCAGATTCTGGGTTGTGCGGAAGAGCCGGTCCTGGTCGTCATAAACATAATCGGCCACCGCAACCGGCGCAGCCGCGGTGGGACAGGTGGCATCGGCCGCGGTCTGGCCCGGGCCCCAGGCCTTGAGCAGCTTGTCGCTGGGGGTATAGGTATTGCAGGACACCAGCCATAGGGCGCCGATCTGGGCGGATGAGCGGATGAGGTTACCGTCGGCGTCATAGGCCAGCTTGGTCAGCTTGCCCAGGGCGTCGGTCACCTGGATAGCCCGGCGCTGGTTGTCATAGGCGATGGTGGTGACGTCACTGACATCGGTGCGCGGCCCGTTGATCACGGTCGGGTTGCCCACGGTGTCATAGGTATAGGTGGTGACAAGGTTGAGCCTGCCGGTGCCGAAGTCCGCAGTGGTGGTAAGCGGCACATACTTGTTGGCGCTATTGTACCCGGTGGTATTGGTCACGTTGACGTACTCGGTGGTGTTGAATGTGACCGATGTCGGCAGGTAGAAGGTAGGCAGCCCTGCGATAATATAGCCAGTATAGCCGTAGGTCGTAAAGGGCCGTGTGAGATTAACGTCCGGGGGACGGGAGATGGTAAGCGGATCGCCCTGGGCGGTATAGGTATAGTCGGTAACGAATCCTTTGGGATCGGTCACCGTGGCTACTTTATTGAAGGCGCTTTCGTAGGTCATGGCGGTGACCAGCGTGGTCAGCCCGGAGCCCGTCTTGGGAATCCTGCTCAGGGTCTTGACGTTATGGGTGCAGCGCTTGTCGGCGGCTGCGCAGGGGGCATCGTCATACACATAGGTGACGCTGTTGCCTTCGGGTAACACAGTCTTGGCGAGACGCTCCTGGCCATCGTAGGTATTGAGAGTCACCTTGCCCAATGGATTGATGGCTCTGAGCACCTTGCCGAAAGCATCGGCATACGTGACGTTGCTGGTGCTATAAGGTCCAACTTCCTCGGAGCGCGAGCCGGCAAAGTAATAGGTAAAGAGCTTGCCGTTGGCGCTCGTCTGGGTATTCACCCGGCTCAGGGTGTCGTAGGTGTTGATGGTGTAGGCGGTGCTTGGGTTGGCCGGATAGAAGAACTTGGTCAAGCGGCCCGGCACGTCGTACTGGAAGGTGGTGGCCTTGGCGGCGGCGTCGGTGAAGGTCTGGAGATTGCCGTTGCCGTCATAGGCGTAGCCGATGCTGCGGGTGCCGTCGCCCACTGCGGTGACGCGTCCCGACACATTAGTCAATGTCAGGGTGCGGCCGAGGCTGTTTTGCACCTGCGTGAGGTCATTGCCCGTATAAGTGAATTTGACCTGCAGGCCGCTGGCATGGTTATAGGTGGCGAGCTTGCCGGCGGTATTGAAGTTGAGCCGGTCGCGGGTCAGTGTCTCATAAGTATAGGTCGTGTCGCCATTCAGGATCAGCCGTGCAGGATTGCCGGGCGGGGGATTGTAGTTGCCGTCGGGCAGCTTGACGAAGACCTCGCCGTTCAGGCCCTGGCGCACGATCACCGTGTTGTTGATGAGTTGGTCGCCGAACCAGCGCTGGCCCAGGATGGCGATGACCAGCTTGTCCAGGGGCTTGGCGGTATCCGAGAGCAGGTCGAACGAGACCATTAGCTCAACCAGGGTGGTTACCGCATCCAGTGCGGAGTCCTCGCCCATGCCCTGAAAGCCGTCGCTGCCCACCGTGGTGCTGGCGGCGAAATTATGGCTCCAGCCTTTGCCCAGGGGACCTGCCTGCAGCCGGGCGCTGGAACTGTAGAGCTTCTGGAAAGTAAGTGCGTGCGGATAGCTGCCGACACCGACCTTCATGTCATCATTACTATAAAGGTAATCTCCCGTCGTCATGTCGATCGGCTCACGTGAGAGATTCCCGGTCGAATACTGCAGGAAGGCCGGGCTCGGGGTATTACTGAAGGTGTTGCTGACATAGGGGGTGGGCAACTGGGGGCTGGATGAGAACCCACCCTTCAAACCACCTGTGATCAGGGCGCCTATGTTCAACTGGGTGCTGCTGATTGCAAAGTATCCGATCCCAGTCCAGGCACTCTCGGTCAGGTCGCAATTGGAGGGCAGGATCAGGCGGTAACTACCACTGATATAGGACTGAAAATTGGCTTTCTGCGCAGCGGAACAGGCCACCAGAAGGCTCTGAATATTGGTGCCGGTGGCATAATTGCTGGACGTGGCGTTGTAGATCTTGTCATTATTCTGTACAGCGATGTGACGAGACGTCCCAGTGTGTCGTAGGTATAGATAACCGAAGCGGATATTGCCGTCCCGCTCACCGTGACGGTGAGCAAACTCAGGAGCAACAACATGCGAAATTGAGAAGCCACTCTATATCCGATACGCGCCAATCGACCGGATGAAATGGAATATCCACTTGTTGCTTTTATTGTTTCTCGTATCATGCCCATCTCCTTTAGATGTCATCAGGAAAGCCTGTTATTCCAAATTTCTTTAGAAAGCTATCTAAAGCATCGGGAAGCGACGCTCTAGAGTGAGATCAGGATCGGATGCCTTAACTGCAGGTGATATCGGACGGGAGTCGCTGCTACTGGCGGGCATGACGAGTATGGAACAACACAAACACAATCACCAGATTCGTATTTGGCCGTTCCCGTTTGCTCTAACTCGGCCATGGATGACCGAATTTAACATCTGAGAGCTGCCATCAATTTGGCAAACAAAAGCGGAAAAACCATGCAATTCGATGGATAGAAATAGAAAAATACTTTCAAGGAATGTCGTAAACTCGATTAACCAATACTGAAAATGGAATTTTAAAATATGAATAAAACCGAGTTTATTGAAGCAATGGCAACCAGGACCGGATGCAGCAAAGCTGAAGCGAACCGCATGGTTGGCGCGCTGATCGAGATCATTTCGGATACGCTACAAAAAGGGGATTCGCTTTCATTGCCCGGATTTGGGTCTTTCGAGGTGCGTGAGCGTTCTGCGCGAACCGGCCATAACCCGAAAACAGGTGAAAAACTGGATATTGCCGCGTCCAGGATTCCGGCATTCAAGCCGGGCTCGGCGCTCAAGGCAGCGGTCAACGGAAAGAAGTAGGTTCAACAATCAATCATATTTTTGTGCCCGCAAAAATAGAGTCGATGTGCAGCGGAACGGAAAACCGGGCTAAGGCATTGCCATCACTCTGGGTCCCAATAGTAATCAGGCAAAAATGGCGCGCAGGCTGGATTTTCGCGGGCGCGAAAATACCAATGTGGCCTGTGATAGTGATAGTGGAAGAAACAGGATTTTCACGCTCGCGAAAATCTACCGTGGATCGGCCTGGTCTAAATGACTAGGCCGCTAATCAAGTGCTGGCGGCAATAGCCCCTCCTGGAATGCTTGATACTGCTTCAATCGCTCCAGGAGTGGATTGAGCTTTGTCCGTTGATTATCGGGCAGGCCGTTAAACGCGAGCCTCATGCGTTCCGGAGAATCGAAAACCCGCAGTCGTTCTTCCTCCGGAAGGTGCGCGAAGATCTCATCGGCGATGGGACGGCATTCAGCCATCAGCGCTGCCACCTCTGCCTCCATTGCCTCCAGCTTGGCGCGAACCTCCGCCTGTTCTTCGAGCGTGCCCCCGGCCACTACCAGCTCGCTGGTGCCGTCCTTGTAATACAGTCGGGACACGAAGCACCTCACGTTTCCGGCGCGGGCTTCGTCCAGGAGATGACGAAAGGTATTCGTGAGCCGTCGTTGGTTTCGGACTTTCTCCAAATCGGCAATCCCGATGGGTCGCTTATCGTCATTCGCCATTGATCATCCTCTGCCGTTTTCGATCCTGATGGAAGTCGCTTGATGAAAACAGACGATCAAGCGTGGCCTGGGCCGCGCTACGTTTCTCTTCAGCTCTAGTGCTGACGTGATTGGATCATAAGATCAGGATGCGCCGCTCGGTCTCTTTGGTCACGGCGGCATGATTCCAAGTTTTCAACTCAGCTTCCATATTCCGTTTTCCTTGATCTCGTCATACATGGCGTCCGGTGCCAGGTCAAGTTCACCCGGCCATGTGACCGCTCCAAGCTCGACGTACGCCTGGGCGAATACATCCGGGTCGGCCAACGCGGTAAACACGCCAGCGCGGGGCGAGCGTACGCGCTCGGACATATCGACTTCACCTTCCAGACCATCAGCAAAACGAACATGAAGCCGGTATCCGTCCAGCGCTTCGACGGCCATTACGTCCCAGGGTGTTCCGCCTATTTGTATTGGCGGGACTATGGAAGCGGCGATATCTTTTTTGGTGGTTGCATGCGTTGGCATAATTCCCAATCCTCCATGAGTTCATCTTGATGTTCCTGTGCCCATTCCAGTATCAGGGACAGAGCTCTCGGTGACATTGTTCACCTCAATATTCCAAGGGTGCGTATGTCGATCACTATTTGCTGCGCTGCATATCTCGCATGGAAATGCGGCGGGGCATGATCGTCCCAATACATTCGAATTATAATGCCATAAAACGTGCTTATGATTGGCATGGATACTCTCTCCTTGGTTAAGCGGCTCTCTGTTCGCATTGGTTGCCTCCCGCTAAATCCATGATATAGCGGTGTGCCTTGCTGGCTTGGCTGGCGGCGGTGAAGATGGCGCGTTTGTCGCTTTTTAACACCTTCAGCCATGATTCGATATACCCGGCATGATTCGGGATCGTCGACGCGGCAAAACCAAGTCCCGCATTTAAGAAAGCACTGCCAAGCTCGGCAATCAATTCCTCGAAAGCGTAGGATTCTGTACCGAATCGGCTGCCGATGTCACGCGCTAAACGGTGCTTGGCTCCAGTCCAATGGGTTAGCTCGTGCAGGGCTACGCTGTAGAACTCGTTCTCTGATGAAAAACGGTTTCGCTCCGGCAAGTAAATCTCATCGGTCGAGGGACGGTAAAACGCTTTCTCGCCTTGTTCGCGGATAACTGCGCCAGAATGCCTTAAAACACTCTCGGCTGCATCGATCTGCTGAAACTCGTTAAGCTGCGCTGTGGCCTGTGGCTTGTCTATGCCGTCTATCTGGTCAAGATTGAACAACCAGAACGGTTTAATCATCCGTACGGAGTTGGCTTTTTCGGTGCAGTCGGCTTCATTCTCCGACCCGCGCTCAAGCGTCTTAAAAAAAACGCACGTAACGCTTTTTTCACCTTTACGGACTTGGCCGCCCATATCCGTGGCTTGTTTGTAGGT
Organism: Nitrosospira sp. Nsp11; assembly: GCF_900142705.1. Lineage (GTDB taxonomy): Bacteria > Pseudomonadota > Gammaproteobacteria > Burkholderiales > Nitrosomonadaceae > Nitrosospira. The sequence goes on along the minus strand of NZ_FRBV01000005.1, from coordinate 74,695 downwards.
CAGCCAACGGTCGCCTGAATAGCCGCCAGTCGCGGCTGCTGCCCACAACAAAAGCACATTTACGCCTTGAGAAGCGGTCCCGGTCTTGTGATTGCGGGGTAAACCGTCACCGCTTCGCGTCCAAGTAAGACGGCTGGTTTTCCCGCTTTCCAGCATAGCGATAATTTCATCCGTTACCTGTGCATACATATCTTTCTTCGAAGTGCTGGTAGTTTTCATGGTCTTGAATCCTCGCGATTTAGGTTAATAAACTGATCCTCTCGCTCGGACTCTCCTCGCCTCGCCCTGGGGCGACGGGAGTGGGGATAGCCCTTGCCCTCACGGGCAAGGGTTGGGAATGGGTGGGGTTAGAAGGCAGGCAGATGCAAAGCCGATGATCCGGCCCCGCATGAATGTTTATCCCCCCACAAGTCCCCCTCGCAGAGATTGGGGGCGCTTTGTGGAGGGATTCTTTGCGGGATGAGCGTCGGCTTGTGCCGTCAGGGGTTCGGGTTCAAGCGCATCACGGCCGCAAGAACTTGCGGATCGCAGGGCATGACAGGCAAAGCGGACCGCGCCAGCGGCTGGCGTGGCCTGTGACAGCGAAAAGCGGGAGAAACAAGATATTCGCGCCCGCGAATACCTATCCTGCTCTTGGGTGGATCTGTTCATTGATCTATTTTTGCAGTTGCGGAAATATGCTTTGGATCGGCCTTCGACGTCAACCATACGAGGTTGTTCCGGGTCGCGAGCACGTCTGGATGGTCAGCGCCGAGCACCTGCTCGTGATTTGGCAGTAGGGCCTCAAACAGATCGCGCTCTGCCTGGGCATCACCACATTCCCCGGTGCAGGAGGCGAGGTCGGTGGCGCGGCCGATGCCCGCCGTTGACCCAGTGACGATCGCCTTACGGTTCTTGAGTTCGATATTCAGGTCATCGGTTTCCAATCAGATTGGAAAGACGATCAATTCACTGGCCCATGCTGGAGCGCACATTGGTCAGCGCGCCGTCATGCCACCATCGACAGGGTAATTCGCGCCGGTTAGGAACTTCCCGCGGTCCGACACGAGCAGTCCGACGACCTCAGCGATGTCTTCGGTGGCGCCGATGCGACCCAGCGGAATATTCCGTGTGACAGTCGGGCAATGCTCGTTGTTGCCGTTAGCGGGATGATGGCGCAAGCCACGACCCCATGATCCCAGGATTGCAAGATTGCAAGATTGCAAACGGAGTGCGCTACAGATGAGCGAAGTTGATCCGTTAAGAAGAGAGGATTGAAAGGGCAGCTCCGCCGTTCCGAAGGAATCTGTTCTCACAGGGATGGCGAACCTTAATGCTGCTCCCTATCCTGAAGAATATTTGCATGGTCGTTTAAACAACAAAGGAGTGAATAACTTATGTCTTCAGTACCTAAGGTAATAATCACCAGCGAGAGTTTGGCGATTCAGGCTGGCGCAGATATGTACTGCTATGCCCAAGTACCAAATATCTCAAACCCAGATCAGCAATGGCAGCTTATTTACTACCCTGAAAAAGATGCTGTCGCGCTACTAATTGATATTAATAACACCACATTTGCGCTTAGTGCACCATCTGGTGAGAATTACCCGAAGTTGCGCCCGTTCATTTGGGACGACAGTTACCTTTGGAGGGTTCCTCCTCTAGGTGGTAATTTAGGTATTCCTACCGTGCGTGGTCCGTCTTATTGCTTAACGTGGGAAGGCACAAAATGGGCGCCAGGTACTAGATTACAATACTGGCAGTGGCATGATCAAGGCAATCAAAAATGGAAAATAACGCGGTAAGGTGCGGTAAGCTGTCATAGGGTGTGGTGAGGAATGGATTGCACCGTTCCCGTATGCGGAGGGCGTGCGCTCCCGCATTGTTATTTTTGGCATCTTCCTCGCATACCACGCCCCAATCGCCTTTCATGTGCCGCGCAAGGCAATTTGCCATCCACACCGGCTCGACTTTATCGAGTGCGCCCGATGTTGCCACAACCTGCCCCGGTAAAAAAAGGGACTGCAATGTAGTTTGTTCCATAACCCGTTCTCCATAAAATGAGGTGCAAGAAAGAAGAGAAGCTAAAAACTGATCCTCTCGCTCGGACTCTCCTCGGGCCGCCTGGGCGGCGGTGGTGGGGAAAGCCCTGGCCCTCACGGGTAAGGGTTGGGAATGGGTGGGGTTGGAAGGCAGATACATGCAGGACCGATGAATCCAGCCCCGCATGTCTCCGGCGAAGGCCACGCGAGTGAAAAAGCTGCAATAATCGAGGACAGCCGCTTCGTGCGTGAAGCCATCTCCGATCGGGTGAGGCAGGCTTTCAGCACGGACGCCGCGTTGGCCCAGGAAATACCGGGTCAGACGCTACAGCGAAATCCAACAACGGGACGTGCCTTTTGGAGCCGTGGCTTCGTCTCTTTCGGTCATCGCAATGGGGACGGCAATGCCAGCCGTATCGGCCGCAATATCGGCGGGATCTTCATTGGGGGGATATGCTGATTGCGGATAAATTCCTCATCGGTGTTGCCGGCGGCTACAGCAATGCTTCATATAACGTGAGCCAGCTATTGGCGAGCTCCAGCGATAATTATCATATCTCCGTTTATGGCGGCACACGGTGGGGTCCCCTTGGGCTGCGCGTTGGCGCCGCTTACGCATGGCATGATCTTGAAACCAACCGGAACATCGCCTTCGCCGGCTTCTCGGACCATGCCAAGGCGAATTACACCGCCCATACCGCCCAGGTATTTGGCGAAGTAGGTTACAGCCTGCCATTTACCCTGATATCGCTTGAGCCATTTGGCAGAATTGCTTATGTCAACCTTGATGCGAATAGTTTTCAGGAACGCGGCGGACCCGCAGCCCTGCGCAGCAAGAAGGATAACCAGGGCACTGCTTATACGACTGTTGGTCTCAACGCAGCGAAGATATTCTCAAGCTCTGACAGGATGACTACCACATTGCGCGGCTCGCTCGGCTGGCGCCATGCCTTCGGCGAAATGACACCTATCTCGAGTTTCGCCCTCCCCGGAGGATCTTCCTTTGCCACTGCAGGCGTGCCGATCGCGGGCAATGTCATCGTCATGGTCGCGGGCATGGATGTTAATATTATCAAAGCAGCCACTTTCGGCATTTATTACAACGGTCAGGTATTGCACAATATCGTGGATAACGGTGTCCGTGCGAATCTCAGCTGGAAATTCTGAGCGGGTATTGCCGGATTAGACTATGCTAGGTCCTGCTCGTGCTGAGTGGTCTGAGTGGAAGCGGAAGGATCAATGTTGCGGTTGCCCGGATAGTATGTCTTCAAGTTAGGCGCAACTTTTCTTTCTCTTATAAAATTCTCTTCTATAATAAAACAAGCAAAAGACTCTCGCTATCCCCCGATGAATCGCGCGAAGCGCATGAATTCGGTTCTCAACAAGCAATACGATCTATGAGAGGCGCGGTATGAGGAAAACAAGACCAGAAGGCTCAGCTGTCGGTTTTATGCTCGCAATGATAGTCACTGCCGGACTCTTCGCCGATGCCGCGTGGGCAGCGCCTGAGAAAGTTCCCGCGTCAGGGTTTGCGTGGAAAGATGGCGCCGAAGTCTACACCAAGGTTTGCGCTTATTGTCATGAAGGTGGTCCTGTGGGGCCACAGATTCGCGGTCGTGAGCTTCCTGCAGTTTATGTCCGGACGGTGGTGAGAAACGGATTCCGAGCGATGCCTGCTTTTAGGGCTTCCGAGATCGACGACGAGTCCCTGGCAAAACTGGCTGAATATATCTCGAAAAATTGAATCGACCGGCAGTAACAGATAAGCGCGGGGAGGCTGAACAATGGACGTTAACAGACGTAATCTTATGAAAGGTGCGCTTACGGGCGGGACATTGCTGGCGTTGGGCATTCCTGCGGGCGCGTTTGCAATCCCCCCGAGAAGGGCAGAAAAATTCGGACTGCTGCTGGGAAACACACCGGTGGACGCCGCGTTTGCCGCTGGTTTCCGCTCGGCCGCTCAATATTCTGCCAAGGGTGGTGGAGTGATGGCGGCAGGTGCGGGAGAAGGTAACGGCTCACCGCAAGTGGTAAAGCTGAAAGGCGGACTACTCAGCGATTATGAGATAGCGGCACGGTTGCTGGAAAAGTCCCGCGGAACACGTTGGGTTGCCGTGATGGATAGCGGCAGCGCAGCGGTTTTCACGGAACTGGTGCGGAATGCCGGCGCCAGGCTGCTCTTGCTGGGCTCGCATGTTTCCTCCGATCATGACCCCTTCAAGCAAGGTATTTTCCCTGATATTGCCAGGCTTCGCCATGTATGGGCGGCGGCGTCGCCTGCGCATACCGCGGGAGCCATTCTTGCTTCCCAGCTCATTGGGAATCAGGGCAGTTTTTCCATAACAGAAAATTTTTTCTCCGCAGAGCATTCTGCCACGCAGGCGCAGACCGATAGCGCAACGACAGACGGATTTGCCCCCGGTTTCCTGAGCTATCGGCTTGATGGACCGGATGCGATTCATCTTCATTGCTCCGGCCTTTCGCTCTCGAATGGCTGCGAATCGCTTGGCTGGAGTAGCGCAGGAAGATGGGCGCCTGTTTCGCAGCAGGCCCCCATGCACGGAGCCATCATGGGGACCGGGCGGCCACAGTCCGCAGGTTGGGTGGAATCGGTAGGATATGCGGTAATGGCTGCGGCGCTGGGTACGGGTGCGCTTCAGGAATCCTGCTCCAGTCGCGCGTTCGTGCATCGGTCAGCTTTGGGAAACCGGGGCGAGCGGATTGATGCGACGGAGTTTACGTCATTTGTAATCGATATTTAGCGTAGCGCCGAGGAGAACAGGCTATGGCCAGCAAATATATTGCACTGCCCAACGGTGTATCCGAAAATACTTTCGATGCCGCCATAAATGAGTTTCGCGCTATTCTGGGCGAGGCGTCCGTACTCACCAGCGCGGCGCAACTCGCGCCCTACATCAAGACCATGATGCCGGTTCCGGATGCAGAACATGCGCCTTCGGCGGCGCTGCTGGCCACGACGGTGGAGCAGATCCAGAAGATCGTAGGCGTCTGCAACCGGTATAAAGTGCCTGTATGGACCATCTCAACCGGAAAGAATCTGGGCTATGGCTCTGCCGCGCCGGCCGAGCGCGGCCAGGTCGTGCTCGATCTCAAGGGCATGAACCGTATTCTCGAAGTCGATAAAGATTTGGCTTATGCTCTGGTCGAGCCAGGCGTGACTTACAAGCAGCTCTACGACTACATTGCCGAACGTAAGCTGGGTTTGTGGTTGTCCTTTCCGGCTCCTTCCGCGATTGCAGGACCGGTCGGCAATACGCTGGACCGTGGAGTCGGGTATACGCCCTATGGCGAACATTTCATGTATGCGTGCGGGATGGAGGTAGTTCTCGCCAATGGCGAGGTACTGCGCACGGGGATGGGCTCCATGCCGAAATCCAATACCTGGCAGGTATTCAAGTGGGGTTACGGCCCCTACCTGGACGGTATTTTCACCCAGTCCAATTACGGCATTGTCACCAAATTCGGCTTCTGGCTGATGCCGGCGCCTCCGGCTTTCAAGCCATTTGCCATTCAGTACCAGAATGAGGACGACATCGTGGAGATCGTGGAAACGATCCGCCCGCTGCGCATCAATGGTGTGATACCCAACGCCGTAGTCATTGCCCACGCATTATATGAAGCGCCGGTGAAGGCCCGTCGAGGCGACTATGTAAAAGGATCAGGTTCGATCCCGGATGAGGCGGTGCGCCGGATCACCAAGGATCACAATCTGGGGATATGGAACGTTTATGCCGCCCTCTACGGCACGCCGGAACAGATCGAGGTGAACTGGAAGATCGTGACGCAGGCATTTGGCAAATCCGGCAGGGCAAAAATCCTGACGGAGGAGGAAGCTGCAGCCGACCCTGCATTTGTGTATCGAGCCAAGCTCATGCGGGGAGACATGACACTCCAGGAATTTTCCTTGTACAACTGGCGAGGGGGTGGTGGGTCCATGTGGTTTGCGCCGGTCTCCCAGGCTCGGGGAAGCGAAACGCTCAAACAGATGGCCTTGACCAAACAGATTCTGGGCAAGCACGGGTTGGATTATTCTGGGGAATTCATTGTGGGCATGCGAGACATGCATCATGTCGTCGATGTTCTGTACGATAAGACAGACCCGGAGCAGGTGAAGGCGGCATATCGGTGCTTTGATGAGCTGGTGACGACGTTTTCGGCGCAGGGATATGGGATTTATCGCGTTAACACCGCTTTCATGGACAAGGTGGCTGATACTTACGGTCCGGTGCAGCGCAATGTCAACAAGATTCTCAAAAAAGCCCTGGATCCCAATGGCATCCTCGCGCCAGGGAAATCCGGCATCCGGTAAATGCATAAGCCATGGCTTTAAGAATGGGGCAGCTCTCCGTTTAACTGCAAGCGCGGAGCCTGATCAATCCTTTCACACGTCAAGCAGTCATGTAATACGGATAAGGAGACGCTACGCATGAGAGAGATCAAGGCGGCGACAATTCGCAGCAAGGGCGGCCCCTTCAAGGTGGAAACCCTGCTGCTGGATGAGCCTCGTCCCGACGAGGTACTTGTCAGAATAGTGGCAACAGGGATGTGCCACACCGATATGGTGGCGCGCGACCAGTTGTATGACGTGCCCATGCCTGTTGTGCTCGGGCATGAAGGCGCAGGCGTAGTGGAGAAAATCGGCACCAGCGTCAAAAAGGTGGCGCCGGGCGATCACGTCGTACTGACCTACCTGTGGTGTGGCCACTGTAAACCCTGCCTGCGCGGCAACCTGACCTATTGCCAAAATTTTTACCCGCTGAACTTTGGTGGTGCGCGGGAAGACGGCACCACCTCCACTTATGAAACTCATGCTCACGGTACGCATGAGCGCGGCGCGCCCATTCACGACCATTTCTTCGGGCAATCGTCATTTGGCACTTTTTCCCTTGCGCATGAGCGCAACGTGATCAAGGTGCCCAGGAATGCGCCGCTGGAATTGCTCGGCCCGCTCGGCTGCGGTATTCAAACCGGCGCGGGAGCGGTGATGAACTCGCTGAAGCTGAACCCCGGCAGCAGCTTCGCGGCTTTTGGCGGTGGCGCGGTAGGGCTGAGCGCCCTCATGGCGGCGCGCGTGGCGGGGGCCACCATCATTATCGCTGTTGACGTGGTGCCATCGCGCCTGGCGCTGGCCATGGAACTCGGAGCGACCCACGTCGTAAACAGCCGCGAGACAGATCCTGTCGAGGTCGTGCGTGAAATTACGGGCGGTGGGGCGGATTTTACGCTTGAGTCGAGCGGTCGACCGGCAGTGCTGCGCCAAGCCATTGATGCGCTGGCTACGCGTGGCACCTGTGGCATTGTAGGAGCGCCAGCGTTGGGCACCGAAGCAAGTTTCGATGTGAATGGCGTGATGACGACCGGCAAGCGCATCATCGGAATTATCGAGGGCGACAGCGTTCCCGATCTTTTTATTCCCGCGCTTGTCGAGCTATACATGCAGGGGCGCTTCCCCTTCGACAAACTGGTGAAATTCTACACGATGGACCAGATCAATCAGGCAGCCGAAGACAGCGAGAAGGGCATAACCATTAAACCCATCATCCGCCTGGAATCCTGAACTGCCGCGTCAACGGGCACTGGTGTGTATGAGATCAACGGGCGGCCGTGAAAACGAAACCCCAGTCGCCATTCAGCCTTCCGCCCAAACCCCAATTCAACTGGGAGTTTGGGCGCTCGTCAAACTCAAATTCTTCGGTTTCTGGCCGATGCCCATCCAATCAGCATAAGCCCTGCAAGCATCATTGCGTAAGTGGCAGGCTCAGGAACCGGAAGCGGTCCACCCTCGGCAAGAAGATTCACTCGAGCGACGGTGGACGGGTTGAATGCAAGGCCCTCGACATTGATAAACAGCTCATTTCCAGCGAACCGAACATCCGATGGTTGCAGACCGAGAGTTGTTACGCTGTTATCTATCTGCGCACCGATGATGTCCCCGGCAGCAGCGCTATCGAAGCGAAAAACATAGGTATTTTCAAAGGCCGAGGCAAATCTTGTGAAAGGGGCCGAGTTATGAAAATCGATCGTGATGTGATCGCTGGCGACATCGATCGCCACGTCGACGAGACTATGCGCGAATCCGGATCGACTCTGCGTAGCCGGATTGAAGAGATCGGCCACATCAGGATATTCGATACCTGAACCGATCACCGTGGCGTGCTCGAAGGACGTGACGACTGGAATACTTGACGGCTTGGCCTGCGCAAGTGTTCGAAGACTGACCTCTGTACCATCTAATCCCGCATAAGCAGGCATGCTCAGCAGCAGCGCTGCTGTAAGAACAAGTTTCTTCATCTATATCGCTCCGGTTAGTATTATTGACCATCAGAGTTTGCGAGATAAAACGATTCTGCTTGATGCTTGCGTTGACTGGCTATGTATCAGTTGCAAGGGCGGCGTAAAATTCGCCAGCAAGGTAAACTGCTGGCAATTAGAATTCTATAGCTGAATCCGTGCATTAGGTAATTTTTTTCGAGTAAATCGGCAAAATTGGGCATGCTCGGGGACATTTGAAGATACCGCGTCGGCGCATGTCGAGCTTTGTTGGCGACAGGCAAGTTAATGCTTTTATTATACAACCGAGCTGATAAAATCAGTAAGAAGCAGAAGCCCGCTTACGCGGGCTCATGTAGATATTTCTCGGGGAAACCAATGAAACTCAAGCTTCATACCATCATCTGCAGCACACGGCCCGGTCGTATCGGTCCATCCATCGCCAAATGGTTTCATGATCTCGCCGTGCAACACGAGAAGTTTGAAGCGGTGCTGGTCGACCTCGCCGAATTCAATTTACCGGTTTACGATGAGCCTGAGCATCCCATCCGGCAGAACTACCAACATGAACATACAAAAAAATGGGCTGGCAGCGTGAATGCGGCCGATGCCTACGTATTCGTGACGCCGGAATATAATTTTGGGCCACCACCCTCTCTTTTGAATGCGCTGGATTATGTGTACAAGGAGTGGAATTACAAGCCTGCCGCGCTTGTCAGCTATGGCGGTATCTCGGGTGGCCTGCGCGCGGCGCAGATGGAAAAGCTGACCCTCACCACATTGAAAATGATGCCGATACTGGAGGCCGTCGTTATTCAGAATGCTGCCGGGCATTTCGATGACAACGATAATTTTCTGCCAGGTGATGTTCATAAAACGTCAGGCATTTCGTTGCTGGACGAACTGCACCGGTGGGCGGAGGCGTTGAAAACGATGAGGAAATGAACTTTTTCCTCGAAAGGAAGGCTATCATGATCAACTTCATTATCGCCAGTTGAATGCCACGAACGGGTGCTTTGCTCTTGTTGTCGCGCCAGCACCATACCTCGCTGGTGGTTGCGCGTGACGCGCGGCGAGCGGCGAATGAGAAAGACGCAACTGCGTTGTCCAGGGCGATTTCAGGTATTGAAGCTCATTGGCATACCGTGATGGCTACGCACTTTGATGAGGAGGAGCGGTTGATTCGAATTGCGGAGCATATGCTTGAGGCGCAAGCGGTTGCACGTATTCTCGCCGAGCACGTCGAACTGAGGATGCTTGCCTGCGGACCATGCTTACTTGAGCCAGCCGTGCGATTGCGCAGGTTTGCCGACCTTATCGTAACCCACGTGCGCTTCGAGGAGCGCGTGTTTTTCCCCCGGCTGCAGTCGCACCCTTGCGTTGACAATGCTGATGCTTAGGCTTCGCCACGGTCTATTCAACTAACCCATAAGGAAGAGATTCGCATGAATTATCCTGATTTTTATGAACAGGCTCCGGTTGTTCGTACCCGCGACCCATTCGCCGAGATGCTGGGCGCTGCGCGAGATGGCGTGCTTGAATATCATTATGCCGACGCCGTGCGCTTGGCTGGACATTCCTGTCCTACCGTCGCGGGCGCGTTTCTGATGGGACGAGCCGCGCTGGCTGCGCTCTTTCCGGATGAGCCTGCCGAACGCGGCGCCATTGCCATACACATGCCGGCGCCAGAAAGCGAAGGCACCACCGGCGTGACGGCACAAGTGCTGACTTTGCTTACCGGGGCCGCCTCGGACAACGGCTTTCACGGCATCCAGGGGCGCTTCAGACGCAAGGGACTACTCAGCTTTGCTGAACGCAAAGAGGGCGAAGCCATCAGCTTCAAGCGGCTCGACACCGGCGCGGGCGTTACGGTAAGCCTGGACGTTTCTCCTGTTCCCGGCGACCCTGCCCAAGGCGCGCGCATGGCCGCCATTTTGTATGGCAACGCGGACGATGAGCAGCGGGTCGCCTTCGCCAATGCCTGGCAGGAACGCGTGCGGCGGCTGCTGCTTGAGTTTGCCGACGATCCAAGAGTGATACGCGTCACCCCCGTGCAATAGCGCATGGTAAAAATCTACATTTTTTAAGATGCCGCGGTTCCCCGCAGGATCCGGTTTCAGTTCGTCAGCCCTACGCCAGCAGTGAAGTCGTTGTTGAATATCTTCCGCACTGCTGCGCTTTCGAGCAACGTCTCGCGGCTGGCAAGCCAATGGTCGACGGAGACGTCCCCATAGCAATTACGTACACGATCAGGCGTAAGGAATGCATTATATTTCCCCCAATGCAAGGTGAAGGGAATACCTGCCGCATCCAGGGCTTCCCAGACCTTGTTGTAGAAGGCGCGAGTTTCCGGGGTGTTCACCGCGTCCATTTCCAGGACTACCGTGATGTCGAAGCGGGTGAATCCGAGCAGTGCCTGTGTGCCTTTGACAAAACGGTGCGAGAGTATCAGCGGCAGGACGACGTTTGCGTCTTTGTATATCCTGAAAGCGATTTCCATTGCCTCGATCGCACGGGAGACGGGCATTCCGACACCGCAGCCGAGAGTCTTGCCCAAAGTTTTTTCACCTCGGAAAAGATCGCGGATGATCGCCTTTTTGAAATAAGGCGAGAACTCCGCCTCTACCTGGCTGTTGAGCAATGGCAGGGCCAGCTTGTTTATCGGACTGGGAATTTTCCCCACCAGCGCGCCCATAATGTCAAGGCCGGAGGCGCCCAGGCCGGGCTCTCCGGCATTCCATTCCGGCGATGTGTAATTATCCGGATCATAGGCTGATTCGTACATTACGAGAACTATGGCTTCGGCAGGGGGTGTGCCCTCGTTGGGGTTGAAGAATATTTCAAAATGGTAGGGATTGTCTTTGGGCACGGCATTGGCTATCGCCGGCAGGGGAATCAGAGTCGGGTCGCAGGCGGCGATCGCGGCCTTGAGCGTGGCGTCATACGGATGCCGGAATCGGACCGCATTCAGAATGAAAAGCGCACGCGTCTCAATCATGATGCCGTGAATAATGCCGAAGGAGCCCAGGCTCACCAGCGCAGCGTTGAAAAGGGTATCGTCCTGTATGAAATCGGCGCCTATGCTCTCCGCAAAGGCGGGTTGCATCACGGGATATGATTTCCGCTCCAGATAGACTTGCTTGTTCGGTCCGGTGATAAGGTGCAACCCGACGACCATCTCCTGCATCGCACCAAAGTTGTAAGCGCCACCATGGGTTCCCGTCGAGACCGCGCCAGCGACGGTCTGGCCGTTGTTGGAGCCGCAACCTTTGATCGACAAGCCGCTGGCAAAGAGATATTCGTTCAGCGCGGCAACCGAGTTGCCGCATTCGATGAAGCGCAGTTTCGCGGAATCGCCTGCATACCCGGAATCGGTCAGCGCATGCGGGACCTCGAACGCCAGTCGCAATGCTGTGTTGTCTATCAGGCGGCCATTGGTGACGGCGACGGTACTCAGCGACCACAGGCTGCCATGCGCGCGCAGAGACTTGCCATCCCGAACGCAAGCCTGAATGATGCCCTGCAATCCCTTTGTCGCTTCATTGTAAGTGTCGAAAGGCGGCTTGCCGCCCCGATCGATGCGAAAGACGTATTCTCCTTCGATCGTCTGCCTGAAAGAGTCGTGCCGTCCGGTTTCGAGGATGGTGGGGCGAAAAAAAATTCGTTCATCCGAGCTGTTTTCGTGTCGTCCGTTTGGCATATTCTTGCTTCCTTATGGTTCTGGCAGCCTGTTGGACTTAAAGGAAATCGGCTGCGAAAGCGCTTGGTTGGCTCATATCTCGCCGCTTTTTCGGCCAGTAGAATAACTATTGGCCTTCAAAATCCTCAATATTTTTCCTCACCGAGTCACTTTCGCTGCGATTCTTCAAGTCCGACAGGCTGCCGGCTGATACTTATCAAGAAACGTTCCGTGATCTTTTTCGCGGTACAGGAAGCGTGCCCGGCCTTGTCGGCGGTGCTTTGCAGCGGAAGTGCACCTCCGTCGGCATCCAAAGACCCAAGGTGATAACACCGGCAAGATCATGAGCCAGCGTACGGTAGATTACGACATCGTTGATACCCTGGCCATGGCATTCCGCTGCAAAAACCTGGGGGTCCAGCATCAATCCCCAAAAATACGCGTGCATAGTCCTGCTTTGGTAACCCGCAGTATGCCCTTCAGGACTTATAGGGTCCGAATCTGGAACACTGACCTGAAAACTGGCGCAGCCGGACAGGAAAAAAAGGCCCATGCAGGCAGCAACACACCAGGAGCGAAATTCCTTACCTGTGCCGCGCTCTCTCATGCTTGCGGTTCCCATTACCGCTCTCCTTATCGCATAATTTTTGGTGCGTTTGGGCTTGAAGGCCTGGTTGTAGCGGTGTGGCTTTGTTGTTTTGCGATCTCGCCGTTTACCGTATAGACTGGACAAGGCTGCTGACGGCCAGGCGCCGCCAAGGGTCGTGTTGACGTGATTTTGACCAAACGCCGCGCTGGTGCGGTTGTCGTGGCTTCGGCCGTCGCCGCTTCCTCAGCCAGATCAGGCGGATCGCAAACCACATAACCATTAACTTTGTGAAGAGGCGTGTCCCGCGGCATATAACTGCCGGGATACTGGAACCCCTGCATGGTGTTATAGCCCGAACCACCGCCCATCGGGGGCATGGGCAATACCACGACCGGCCCGCCAAGTGAAGATCGATCAAGGCGCTGAGCCTGTTTATGCGACGCCCCCAAAGGCACAAGCGGGTTACTCATTGCCGGGGGATAAATGAACGGGTTGTCCTGCATTATCTCCGCAGGGGGATTGGCTGCGGCGTCCTGGTTTGCAGCCCCCCATTCCTGTGCTGGCGCCTGGCCCGAATATGCCAGACCGAATATGAAGAGCACTATGAAAGGTTTGATCACGGATATCTCAAGAAAGTGTGAGTATCGAAGCAAGGGTCCGCTGAATCATTATACCGCACCGCCCCGGTCGCTTTTATTTATAGCAGCCGGCGGCAAAAAATCAATTTTCATTGTAGCTGAGTGAATTTTTCTCCAGTGAAGACAATTTCCGGCAGCGCTCTATGGGAAATTGAATACCGCAACATAGTGATTTTCCATTCTATACCTTTTAACGTAGAAACCTCTTGACAACGACCGGTAACGCTGTATAATTCGCTTCCATATTGTGGATTTCCGTGCACGATCACTAAAACTAAAAACCCCGCTACAGTGGGGTTCACATCCACCCGCCTTTCGCGGGTTTTTTATTGACCGCTTTTTAGCGGCTTTTTTTTGCCTGCCCTCCAGGAAGCAATAATATTTGAAGAAATTCTTGTACGCCCATACGGCGCAATGCGCTTTGCGTAATCAACGCCTACGTCCTATGAAATAGGATCTGCGCTTACGCAGTATCCTGACTACTAGCCAACCCGCCTCATGCGGGTTTTTTATTGCCCGCTCTCAACAGCTTGATAGGCAAACGTAAATGATCAGCAGTCCAGCGATTATAGCAATCGTCCTCGCAATTTTTGTCGCTCTTGCCTTTAGTGGCGGTTTTGCAGTCAGCAATTGGCGGTCCGCGTCGGAGATACAGCGGCTCAGTTCCAGTAACGCCGTGCTATCGGCAGCGAACGACAAATGCGCGACGGATATTCAATCCGTGCGCAGCGCAATGGATGCGCTGGAGGCGGCCTCAGCCATGCGAGATAAAAACGCGGCGGTGGCGATGCGACGCGCAGAGTCGGTTGCTGCGAAACACACAAACCACGCAAAAAAAATAATCTCTCTTCCGCCAGTAGCATTGGAATATCAATGTGAGGTGTTGGCCCACGAGCAGATAGAGTACGTAAAAAGCCGCCGCCAAAATAACTAGATTGGCATCAGGCTGTGTTGCTCGGCGTTGCATAGATTAACTATGCGCCTTCTCGCGCCCTGCCTGATGCCTATCGAATTGGCGCTCATGCGGCGTACCCGTTGTTGCATAGAGTAACTATGAGCTCCTCACGCCCTGCCTGATGCCTATCGGTCCGCGTCATGCTCGTTGCTATCCGTTACATAGGAATAGCTATGCGCTTTCTCGCGCATTGCCTGGCGCTAATCAAGGACGCTTCGCCCGTTGATTTAGCGGTAACCCACGTCTTTTTGCATGCTGCCGAGGTGCTGGCGGAGGCCGTCGAGTGCCGTGTTGCTGCGTTCGACATCAACTGATTTTTAATCCTTATTCATTCAGGTATGTCTATATGCAATTGATGACGCGCTACGCCCGCCTCGCGCTGGTGTCGGTATTTGTAACGCTGCTGGCCGGTTGCGCTGGCAAGCCGGTAATTCAGACGCAGGTAATCGAAAAACAAATTGCTGTGCCGTGTCTGGTTGAGACTCCACCTGAATGTAAATCAGCCTATGCGGTTGATCGTACTTCGGCAAAAGATGATGCAGTCACCATCAACAGGGCGCTGCGTGCTGAAATCGAGGAGAGATGGGCATGTGAGGTTAAATTACTCGCAGCCATGAAAGGCTGTAACAAAGAGACAAAAAAAGAGGGTGCGATGAGCGCTGAAAAAGCCGGATCATGAGTGAATTTGAACGTGAAGTGCTTTCAATAAAAGCAGCGAAGAATCAAGCAGGCGCGACAGTATCTGGAAAAAAAAAGGGCGCATCGACAATTAAAACACCTGAACTGCTGGACGCGATTTTTGCTGGTATTTCACTTGGCAGATCGGCCCGGGCAATGTGCGTGGAAGTCGGCATCAGTCAACGCGTCTTATGGAACTGGTTGGCGTGCGATGAAGATCTCATGCGGCAATATCTGCGCGCAAAAGAACTTTGCGTGGATGCTTACGCTGAAGAAATCATCGAAATTTCCGACGACGGATCAAAAGATACTTATATCGATGAAAAGGGCAAGCAAGTGATAGATCGAGAGGTTATCGCACGCGCCCAATTGCGCATCGATGCGCGCAAATGGTATGCCGCGAGGTTGGCGCCCAGGAAATACGGCGACAAACTTCCAATAACGCACGAGGCGGGTGATACAAAAAGACAGGCGATGCAAAGCGTCGAGGTGGCTTTTGTCTCTACAACCGATGCCGGCAAACAGGTCATATAAAAATATATGGGACCGAGATACAGGGCATCAAGGACCTCATGTTATGGCCCCGCATAGGGCGGAGTTTCCGGCCAAGCTCCGGTTCCTGTTCGAGCCGGCTCGATACAAGGTTCTGTACGGCGGCCGCGGCGGCGCAAAAAGCTGGGGTGTAGCGAGGGCGTTATTGATACAGGCGGCTGCTACCCCATTGCGCATCCTGTGCGCGAGAGAGTTCCAGAACTCTATCGTTGAATCTGTGCATCACCTGTTGCAGGCGCAGATCGAGGCAACGGGACTGGGACGTTTTTATGAGATACAAAACAGCCTGATTCGGGGGGCCAATGGTTCCGAATTCATATTTGCCGGGCTGCGCAATAATGTGACCAAGATCAAATCGTTTGAAGGCGTTGATCGGGTCTGGGTTGAGGAGGCGCAGACGGTCAGCAAATCGAGCTGGGATACGCTTATTCCGACTATTCGTAAAGACAGATCGGAAATATGGGTTACTTACAACCCGGAACTGGAAACTGACGAGACGCATCAGCGGTTTGTCGTCATTCCCCCGCCTGACGCCGTCGTGGTGAAGATCAACTGGAATGACAACCCATGGTTTCCCGAAACATTGCTTCGGGAAAAAGATGCGTTGAAAGCCCGTGATCCCGATGCTTACCAGAACGTCTGGGAAGGAAATTGCAGGGTGACGCTGGACGGGGCGATCTATGCGAAAGAACTCAGGCTTGCCCAGGAAGAAGGGCGCATCCGGAGCGTGCCCTACGATGCCGCAAAGCAGGTGCATACCTTCTTTGACCTGGGGTGGGCCGATAACACCAGTATATGGTTTGCCCAGGCGGTGGGGAACGAACTCCGATTGATCGATTATTACAGCAGCAACCAGATGCCGATACAACATTACATCAGCGTGCTGCAAAACAAGGGATATCTATATGGTACTGATTGGTTGCCCCATGATGCAAAAGCTAAAACGCTGGCGACCGGCCGGAGCGTGGAGGAGATCATGCTTGCGGCCGGGCGAAAGGTGAGGATAGTGCCGAATCTTTCAGTTGCCGACGGAATCAATGCCGGGAGAACGATATTCAATCGTTGCTATTTCGACGAACAGAAATGCACCGAAGGATTGCAAAGCTTGAGGCGTTATCGATTCGACGTCGATCCTGAATCCAGGCAATTCAGTGGCAGGCCATTACACGATTATCATAGCCACGCCGCAGATGCGTTCAGGTATTTTGCTGTATCGGTGGAGGATGAGAAACCGGGTGCCAGCGTGCGCGGTGTCAGCATGAAGGGGTGGCGCGCATGATCGAACATAAAATCACCTCGGATATATCGGTTGAGGCTTACGACAAGATCTGCCGCGATATTCGCCAGCAGCCGAAGTGGCGGCTCGATTCAGACACCGATTGCGATTACTACGACGGCGCTCAGACAACCCCGGAGGTGGTCCAGCGACTGAAGGAAGCGGGCATTCCACCCCAGGACTCGAATCTGATCAAGCCTACGATCAATGCCGTGCTGGGCCTGGAAGCGCGTAGTCGCACCGATTATAAAGTTACCTCGGACGACGAGAGCCAGGCCGAGATCGCTGAAGGGCTTTCCGCAAGGATCAAGGAGGCAGAAACCGAGTCACGCGCCGACCGCGCGATGTCCGACGCCTATTCCAGCATGATTCGTGCCGGGATTGGGTGGATTGAAGTGTCCCGGGAATTCGATCCGCTGAAATATCCGTATCGCGTGCGGGAAGTGCACCGTAACGAGATCTACTGGGACTGGACAGCGAAGGAGCCGGACTTGTCCGACGCGCGCTATCTGAGGCGTGATAAATGGGTGGACCGCCTGCAAGCGTCATTAATGCTGCCGGATCAGGCAGAGCTCATACAGAACAGTTGGTGCGGATGGAACAACCTGGACGTCTATGATGGAACTGACACCGGCATGGCCAGAGCCTACGAGATCGAGCGAGCCTGGGGCCAGGGCCAGCAGGATTACCTGAACCGGAGCTCGGGCATGGTCAGGCTTTCCGAGTTGTGGTACCGGCATTTCGAGGAGGGGTATGTGCTGGCGTTGCCGGATGGTAAAGCCATCGAATACCGGGAGGAGAATCCGTACCATCACATGGCGGTAGTACAAGGACGGGTACAGGTACAGAAATCGCTGCTCGCAAGAACGCGCGTCTCGATCTGGCTGGGGCCGCATAAATTGATGGACGTGCCAAGCCCGTTGCCGAATACGGATTTCCCTTATGTACCGTTCTGGTGTTTTCGCAAAGATCGCAGCAGAGCGCCCTACGGGTTGATTCGCGATATGCGCGGGCCACAGGATCAGATTATCGACCTGGATATTCTGCTCTATGAGGTCCTGAATTCGGTAAAAGTCGAGGTGGACAATGACGCGCTCGACCTCAGCCAGAATTCATACCACGAAGTTGCGCAGAATATCAGCAGCTTGCGATCGATGACTGTTCTGAACGCCCAGCGCCGGAACACCGCGGGATTCAAGGTAACGCGTGAGCACCAGCTTGCAGCGCAAGTGTTCCAGTTGATGCAGGAGCGCAAGCGGAGAATCGAGGAAGTGGGCGGCATATACCGTGCCATGCTAGGGGCGGATACCACGGCCACCAGTGGCGTCGCCATAAACAGCCTGGTGGAGCAGGGCTCCACCGTTCTGGCTGAACCCAACGATAATTTCCGTTATGCCCGGCGAATAGTCGGGCAGCAGCTTCTGGCACTCATCAAGCAGGACATGCTGGGTAGCGCAACCGCCGTGGCGGTCAAGCGTGGCGCCGGCCAGAAGACCGTGTACTTCAACCGCTCGGTGATTACCGACACGGGCCCGGTAGTGGAGAACGATATCGCAACCGCCCAGGTCAAGGTCGTGCTGGAAGATATACCTGCCACGCCCAGTTTTCGGGCGCAGCAATTGCGATCATTCAGCCAGATCGTACAGTCGGCTCCGCCAGCTTACCAAGCCGTGCTTTATCCCGCCATGCTGGAACTGTCCGATGTACCTAACCGGCATGAACTGGCGGATCAGCTGCGAAAGGTCGGTGGCGTGGATGCAGCGGACCAGCGGACCCAGCTCATGCGGGAGCAGTTTCAGGCCGCAATGCAGCAACAGCAACTGGCTATGGCCGGATTGCGGGAGCAATTGATAAAGGCGCAACAGGCACTGACTGACAAGTCGCGTGAATTGGACCTTAAAGAGCGGAACCTGGATATTGAAGAAGAGAAGTTTGAGGTGGATGCCGGCTGAAGATCGAAGAGCTACAGTTAAAGCATACCGATAGCGCATTTTAGTGAAGGAGAAAACATGATCAGGTTTTTAAATGATGAAACCGTTGCAGGGCACAGGTTCGGGAAAGGCGCGATAGCGCGGTTCGATTCAGCAACGGAGGCGCAGCTTATTGCCGTGGCGGATGCGGAAAATTATCCGCTGATTTCGCGCCCGATTGAAATACTGTCCGGATCGGCGGTGGCGACATCTTGTGCATTAACCGCCATTGATGAAGTGCTGGCTTCGTTTACCATTGCTGCCGGAATACTTGGGGTCAACAGCGTCCTGCAAATAGAGCCGCTATGGACATTTGCCAGTAGTGCGAACAACAAGGTCCTCAAGATCAAGATTGGGGGAATGACGGTTTACAGTGCCACGCGCACTACGTCGGTTAAAGAGGCACCGTTGTTCGTGCTCGCAAACCGGAATTCTCTTGCCTCGCAGATACACCCCTATGACAACAACTACGTCGTGGGGGGGTTGGATACACCGGTTACCTCGGCAATTAATTTCGCGAACGCGCAAACCGTTGAGATTACCGGTCTCCGGACAAATAGCGGAGACACTTTGACACTTGAGTATTACCGAATCCTGCATTTTATAGGCGATTAAAATGACTACCTGGTATGTTAGGCCCGACGCGAGCCACTCAGCTATACGCAACGGTACGTCATATGCAACCGCCTGGGGCGGATGGTCGTCTGTCGTCTGGGGTGGCGTTGGCGTTGTTGCCGGGGATACGCTGTATGTATGCGGCGCACACTCAGCCGGTGTAATCCTCGAGATTGGCGCGCATGGCGCAACTGTAAGCAGTCGTGTAACGATCAGAGGGGACTATGCTGGCGATTCCGGTTCCATTACGTTTA
Organism: Nitrosospira sp. Nsp11; assembly: GCF_900142705.1. Taxonomy (GTDB): domain Bacteria; phylum Pseudomonadota; class Gammaproteobacteria; order Burkholderiales; family Nitrosomonadaceae; genus Nitrosospira. The sequence goes on along the minus strand of NZ_FRBV01000005.1, from coordinate 55,177 downwards.
CTACGGGTAATTTCTACCTCAATGTCAATCGTTCATATACGACCGTCCAGAATTTAACGATTATTGCGGCTAATTATTCATGTATCGCGCTTGGCGGGGCGCCGCTTACTGGTGTCCATGTCAGACGCTGCACGTTGAAAGGCGGCGGAAACTCGATGGTGCTGTTTCTTGCATTCAATGGATGGTCTTATATCGATTGCATCATTGACGGAAACACATTTTTAGGTGGCGCAGGCGCAGTAGGGGGTTCAGCTATCCAATGGTACGCGACATCAACCGGATCAGTAACGAGCCTCTCAAACCTCCAAATCAGCAATAATACGTTTATTGGCTGCTCAGCTGCTCGAGCAACTATTCTGCTAAAGGCGCTAAACGCCGTCGCAGCTGCCACAAAGATGGCCGACATCGTCGTATACGGCAATACGTTTATCGCCTGCAGTGCAGTAATGATGGAGGTTTATGGGCCGGATGTATATGGAAGGAATACCGGAATCAAGGTTTACAACAACATTATCCGTAATCAGACGCTGGTGGGAATCATTGGTGGCGGGATCGTTCTTGGCGGTTTCGCCCAATCGCTCACGGCTGACTTTGGGGAAAACGTTGTTCGCAACAACAAGGCATATGAACTGAACGGGATGAGCGGATTTGTGAACCTGTTTTATGGGACTTACAAGGTGTTCGACAATTACGCCGATGGCATTAGCACACCTACTATCGACGGTAACGGCGTTCTATTCGACCACGGTTGCGATAACTGCGAGGCGTTTGGAAACGAATTCCGCAATATTCGCGGCACGCGAGCGGAAGGTTACTACGACGGTGGATTTGGCATCCTGGTGCTTGATGCCACGAATTGCAAAGCCTACGGCAACTTGATAGACGGCTGCGTTACCGGGGTCGCATTCGGCAACAAGGATGGCGGGCAATCAGCAAATATATTTAACAATAGTTTTCTCAATTGTTCGCAATCAGGCGCTTATCTTACCGGTGGGGCTGAAGTTAAAGGCAATCTGGTTCGTAACAACATATTCACCGCCACACGCAACACAATCTCCTCAGTGAAAAATAACGCGGCTATTTGGACCGGGGAGGCGAGCAACTGCTTCCATGGCTTCGGCGATGCTTCAAGGCACACGCTACACGCCACAACTAACACTGTCGATCCTCAGCTGGACGGGAACTGCCGGCCCCGGTCGGTGGCGCTTGTGCGTAAAGGGACTTACCTGGGCGGGATGGATTTTAACGGCAAACGTTTCTATAACCCGCCCAATATCGGTGCGGTGGATGACGTAACGGCAACACCTCGCTACCTGGCGACGGAACCGTAATTTCTCTTCCCTGAGGACAGGCCGCTTTCGAGCGGCTTTTTTTTGATTTTCATATTCAGCGATTAAAAAATTCCAATCAACTGGAACACGCGCTAACGGCGATACCGTAGTTTTTATCAACCCTGCCCGGGTTAGTACGGGCAGCCCGCTCACTGGGTTAAGCAGTTGGAGGAAACGGTAATGGAAGTAGATCAGCTTACGGATGAGCAAATTGCAAACCTTACGCCCGAACAGATCGAGATGCTGGAGAACGAACCAGGTCTTCTTGTTGAAATTCTGGGCGAACAAACGGTAGCAGATGAGCCCAGCCAGGAAGAGGGAACAGGGGTGCCCGGTGGCAGAAGCAGCATCATGGATGAAGTTGAGCCCGTCGTTCTGAACAAGAGCGGCAAGGGAATCATTCCTTACGAGAAACACAAGGAATTGCGCGTGGAAAACTCGGCGCTGCGCGAGCAATTGAAATTCGCACAGATGGAAAACAGCAAGGTTGCCGAGAAGCTTGGGGCGCTTTTGAAGAAAAAAGATAACGCGACAGGTACAGATGCTGCTGTGGCGGACGATGCCATCGAAAAACACCTGGAGCTTATCAGAAGCGATATGCCCGAGCTGCACAAGGTAATCAGCGCGGTTCTTGAAGGAAGCCGGAAGCAAGGCGAGAAACTGGAAAAAACGCTCGAAGAACTGAAGCGCGAAAAGGAGGAGTCTGATCGCGCAGCCCAGTTGAGTATCCAGGAGCAGGTCGCCGAAGCCAAGGAAAATACGCCTGACCTGGTCCATTGGGAAAGCAACGATCCGCAAGCCTGGGATGAAGCCCTGAAGCAGGATGAGATTTTGAGAACCAGTACCAGATGGTCGGGAAAGCCTTATTCCGAACGGTTCGAGGAAGTCGTCCGCCGCGTCAGGGCAATCATGCCGGAAGCTTCCTTACCAACAAAGCATTCCGGCCACGAGCAAACGAAAGCCGACGCGAAAGCAAGGCTTGAGAGCGCTCCAGTACGGAAACCCACAACCCTGTCGGATATTCAAGGCGGTGCAAATCCGGCGTCCGAGCGAGAGCAGATCGACAATCTGAGCCCGCATGAACTGGCTCGAAAGTTGATGCAAATGCCATCGCAAAAAGCCGCCGCCCTGAGAGCCGAACTTGATTAAGGAATAATGAAATGGCTGAAACAAACGTAGCAAGCGGAAGCTCGGTCGCTGTAAAACATTATAGCGCCGCACTCTTCGCCAACACCCTGAAAGGGGCATCATCGATCGAAAATCTTTCCGGACCAGTGGAGCCATCCGCCGCGATGGAAAAGATTGCGGGTCAAACCGAGCCAGGAATGCCTATTGTCCGCATCGACAATCTGATGAAAAGCGCAGGCGACATCGTCTCGCTGGATCTGGTCGATACCGTAAGCGGCGAACCATTGATGGGCGACGTCAACCGCGAGGGCAAGGGTGACCCTCTCTCGTTCTCTTCGATGGAAATCAAGATCAACCTTTCCAGCAAGGTGATCGATGCGGGCGGCAGCATGTCACAGCAACGCACCAAGCACCAGTTGCGCGAAATTGCCCTGGCGCAATTATCCGGCTACTTTCCGCGGCTGGATACGCAGGAGTCACTGGTTCACCTGGCAGGCGCGCGTGGCTCGCAAACGGGAACAGACTGGACGATACCGCTGCAGACCAGCAACAAATTTGCCGACATTATGGTTAACCCCGTGAAAGCGCCGACTTACAACCGGCATTTCGTCGTTAACGGGGCAAATTTGACTGCGGGCGGCCAGCAGCTCGGCTCGATCGTCTCCACCGATATGCTGAAACTCTCGCACCTGGATGTATTGCGCAAGCGCCTGGACGACATGGATCAGCCCTTGCAATCGGTGAAGCTGCCAGGCGACCGCGCCGCACAGACCTCGAAGATGTGGATATTCCTTGCCACACCGAACCAGTACTCGGTACTGCTGACCGAAGGTTCGCTACGCGCATTTCAACAGAACGCAATGAATCGTTCGGCTTATCTGGACACCCGCCATCCGCTTTTTGCCGGCGAGGTTGGCATGTGGAACGGCATACTGGTGATCAAGAATGAACGGGCAATCCGTTTCATGCCCGGCGAGAACACCAGTATCGTTACTGCCGCGAATGCGCCGACCGCTACCGAAACCAGCCAGGCCGTCAACGGCAGCCTCACTTCGGGTTACGCCGTGGAGCGCGGATTGCTGCTCGGTGCCCAGGCACTGGGCGTCGCTTACGGCAAGACCAAGGTCAGCGGCATGCAGTTCGGCTGGAAAGAGCACTGGTATAACTTTGAAAGCAACCTGGAAGTCATGGGTGAGAAAGTATGCGGAAAGAGCAAGGTGCGTTTTTCGGTCGATGATGGCACGGGTACCAAAGTGCCGACAGACTTCGGCGTCATCGCGGTCGATTCCGCGATACCTCTCTAACTCAGGCTCGAAACGAAGTGCAGGCGGTGCGATAGATCTGTATTCAATAGTTGGAGAAGAACAGTTCCCGTTTTCGCAGGAGCGAGGACTTCTCCATGCAATGCAGGCCTTATAAACGCACCGCTTCATCATTATTACAAAAGGGGTTATGAATGACTACTTTTAGTGCAGCAGATTTGAGCAGCAAAGCCCGGCACATGGGCGGCTATGGCAATACCGTTGTTGCCTGGGGCTTAGTGGCGCCCACAGCAGGGGCCTCAGGCGACATCTACCGCCCATTGATTATTCCGGCAGGCATAGAGGTAACCGATGTGGACATCGTGAACGACAAGCTGGACAGCAACGCAACCCCTGCAATAGCCTTCAAGGCAGGTTATGCGCCGGTCTACCCGGACGAGGGCCCCGCTGCGAGCGATGCGTACTTCACAGCCGCCGGCAATACCGTGCTTCGCAATGCCGGCCGCGCTTCGCTCGCGTTTCAGCCGGTCAAATTCGAGAAGCCGGTATATCTGACTATCACGCTTACAACAGCGGCGGCGTCTTTTGCGCCAGGCAAGGTAACGGCAATCGTCAAGGGCGATGCAGTGGGAGTGAAGTAGACATCAGGCAGCAGTAAGCGAGTAAGGGCGTGATTTCAGGCGGCTACCGCGAGGTGGCCGCCTTTTTTATGGAGCATTACATGCCGCATCTGAAATACATTGCCGCTACAGTTAAAACAGACAGCATCAACGGCGTCGGATTGAACTGGCAGCCGGGGCAGGTTCGTAATGTCACCGCCGAGGTGGCCGAACGACTGCTCGTCTTTACCGATACCTGGCAGATTGCCGACGAAGCGAACGGAAGCAATGAACGCATCGGGCTCGCTGAGCAATCCCAAGCAGCGGAGGAGCCGCTGCCCGTCATCGACTTCCACGCGATGGATAAAAATACGCTGATCGAGTATGCCGAACGTCACTATAACGAACGGCTGGGCAAGCGCCAGAGTGAAGAAGCGGTGCGACACAAGGTCATCGCCTTATTTTCCAGACACGAAATGGCCGAATGAGGGATGACAGATGGCTTTCACCTACCAATCGGTTATCGATCTGGCGCGCATACCGCTCAACGATGAGGATAAAGCCAGGTATTCAGACGCTACGTTGCTGTCATTAGCCAACCATGCAGTGCTACAAATCCTCAAGCGCCGGCCTGACTTGTTCGTGGGTCAGTTCGCCAGCCTGCCGGACGGAGAGGGGATGTTGAGCGATGTCTTTCCAATATCTGCCGCGTACGTACAAACCGTGGCGGATTATGTCACGGCCAGAGCGGAAATGACTGACGACGAGCACGCCAGTTCAGGCCGCGCTGCCGTGTTCGCCCAACTATTCAGCGCCGAGGCTCAATCATGAAACTGTGGCGTGATTTCTACGATCTGATGATGCCGGATCTGCCCGGTTGCCCATCCGCTGCTGCCGATAGCGCGTTGCGCCAATCCGCCATTGCATTTTTCGAGCAATCTCTTGCCTGGCAAGGAACGCATCCGGATGTTTCAGTAGCTGCGGGCGTGGCGGAATACGCTTTTACCCCACCGGCGGATGCGGTGGTGCATTTAATTATCCATGCGGCACTGGATGGAGAAAAAATCGCATTGTATCCAGGTGAGCCGAGCATGGGCAGCATGAACCGGCACGGGCGGAAGGGCGCTCCGGCATACATTCTTGCCGAGGCCGCTTCCTTGATGCTTGTGCCAGCACCTGCCGCACCCGGTACGTTGTCGATGACTGTTGCTTTCAAACCTTCACCGGCCAGCATGGGGATAGTAGATGGGCAATTCAACGAATACCGCGAAGCGATTGTCCACGGCGCACTGGTGCGGCTGATGCTGTCGCCCAAGAAGCCATACTCCAGCACCCAACTCGCACAATACCATCAACAGCAATTCGCAATAAAGACAGCGGCGGCAGGCCAGCGGGTGGCGAGAGGTTATACGCGTGCGCGGTTGCAAACCAGAATCATGGCCAGGGGTATAGAGCCGACCATCAAGTAATAAGGGAAACGGTCTGGATTCTCGTTTTTGGGGAATGAGGACGCCCAAGCATTCTGATTTCCGGTTATGCAGAGGACATGAAGACATCCGGATTTCCGGCTTTGAAGGAGAGATGTCAGGCCGCTATAGGCTGCTGGCTCAAATAATAAGGGTAAAGCATGGGACTCAAGTTCTCGAATTTCGGCAAGGCTATCGTCAGTTCCGCACCAAGCGGCACAGCGGGGTTGAGCTTCACGGTTGAGGCCGGAAAAGGGATTCTCTTCCCGGTGCTTGGCGCCGGCGATTATTTTTATGGTATTTTCAAGGACGCCTCGGGCAATCGGGAAATCGTAAAGGTCGAGGCGCGCAGCACAGATAGTCTTGCGATCTCCGCGGGCGGACGTGGGCTGGACGGCACCGCCGCCCGAACCTGGGCGGCCGGTGATTATTTTCTGGCTGGCGTGACCAACGTTGCCCTGCAGGAGTCGCTTGCAAACGCGAATCTCATCGCGCTGGGCGGGTTGGCCGCATCGGCCGACAAGTTGCCGTATTTTACGGGGGTGGGCACAACCGCACTGGCTGACCTGAGCTCGTTTGCCCGAACGTTACTGGATGATACAGAGGCGGAGGCGGCACGGGCAACATTGGGAATTCCCGCCGCGATTGCCGCGCTTATTCCATCCGGCACGGTCATGTCATTTTTTCAGCCTGTCGCCCCCGTTGGCTGGACACAAATAACCACACATGACAATAAGGCCATACGAATAGTCAGCGGCCTCGGCGGAAACTCGGGCGGTTCAGTCACATTTGCGAACGCCTTCGCGCTGCAAGCAGTTAATGGATCGAACAGTGCCACCACCCTTACCGAAGCGCAGATTCCGTCTCACCGACACGCTATTTATATTGGTGGTGGCTCTTCTGGGTCACCTCGTCCAGACTATGATCCGCAAGATGGTAATAAGCCAGATACGATGGGATATACAGAATACGTCGGAGGCGGCGGCTCCCATAACCACACTTTTACTGGCACAGCCATCAACCTGGCCGTTCAATATATCGACATGATCATAGCGAGTAAAGACTGATGGAAACCAGGGTTGCCGATTGCCCGCTCGGGGCGAAGTGCGAGGAGGTCAAAACCGAAGACAGGAAGCCTATCCTGTACCGCTGCCCCTGGTATGTGCAGATTCTCGGCGTCGACACGAATACCGGACGGGAAAGCGGCGCCTGGGGCTGCGCCATTGCATGGCTTCCCACCCTGATGATCAACACGGCCAACGAATCGCGCAAAGGCGTGGCGGCCACCGAATCGTTCCGCAACGAAATGGTGAAGCAGGGAGCGCAGACGCAGCAGGTGCTGCTGGTAGCGGCGCAATCGGCGAACAGGAAACCGGACATCAAACCATTGGAGCAAGCAGACGTATGCGAATAACAATTATTCGAGACGACGGCGTCATCGGAGTTGCCGGGATATTCAGGCTGGTTAACTTGTCGGCGTTACCCATCGGCATACGTGGCCGTACAGTGAATGGCATAAGCGGGCACATGGAGTATGACGGCGCTGCAACACGGCTCTGGACAGCATAACGGACTTCAAGCCATTTATAGAACGATGGACTGCCGCAACTGCCGCTACCTCGCAATTATTTATTCCGCCTCCTCCACCTGCGCCGCCTTCAGGCACCCAGATGAAAGTGGCCGTGCTGATACGCATCAATGCAGCCTATCAGGCCGCTATCGATGCAATGAGCGCAGATTACCGTCGGGCGAAGTCGGCAGTTAGCCCAAACAGGAAGCAAAAGCCAATGCCTGGCTGCTGGATCCAGATGCTGCAAGGCCGTAGCTGGATAGCGCGGCAGCCGGGCAGGGCAAAAGCAGGGCTGAACTGGCTGGCAAGATCATTGCCAATGCCGCGCTGTTCGCACCTGCCCATGGTCATCGCGGGTAAGCGACAGTAATTGCGCGACCAGGTCGCCGCACTAGGCGACCATGCGACCCAGGAACGGCCGGATGCAATTCAATGGTAAGCACGCGGGCACGTATAAAACAGGCACGTATAAAACGCTTAACCCACCTGTAACACAGCTGATCAGATTCAGTTGATCAGATTCGTCGGATATGACGCGGCTTTGCCGCGTTTTTTTTTGCTCCTCACCAGCATAGAACCACTTGTCCCACAGGGATCACTGGGACCACTTTGCCTGTTTGTTCAGATTTATTTTTTGGAGAATTCACCATGACCATGTTTCAGCGCAAGCGCATCAGGATCATCAAGGACGAGATGGAAAAGCAAAATGCCGCGGTCGACGCAAGCGCCGATAAGCTGCTCGATAAATTGAAGGCATCCAAATGGACGGCGGCGATGCTGCTGGGCGCTGCCCTGTTTGCCATTGCACTCTTGTGGATCCTGTCCTGATCATGGCGGACGATGATAGCGATCACAAGACCGAGCGGCGGCGCGGGCCGTCCACCTCTACATTATCCTTTAGCGGGATTATTGCAATAGCGGGTCTACTCGCGTCGGGCGTTGCGACCTATAACGCGGTGCAAAACGATATTGCAAGCTTGAAGCGGGGAGAACTTTATCAGGAAAGAACCAATGAGCGCCTGGGCGAAGAGCTCAAATCGGTACGGGTGGAGCAACGGGAAACGATGAAAGAATTTAACGAGAAGCTCGACCGGATCATTGACCAGTGGGCACGCGGGAGGAAGCAATGAGATATCCGCTTGGAGCCCTGTTTCTGGCGTCATGTTCCATGCTGGCGCCACTGCCGGCGGAGCATCAGGCGGAGCATCAGATGGCCGAGGAGCCCGCAACCGCCATTCATCCCGAGCTGGGAAACGGGACGGAGACGCGCAAGCCGAAACCCAGGATATCGTCTTCACCCTCACCCTCACCCTCATCCGAAATTGCGTCCTGCGCCACCCTGGATGCGGGCGATATGAAAGAGACGATAAAGGCGAAGCTCGACTGCATTACGGAAAATGCCAGACGAGATCCGCCGCAATCGGCAAGAGTGCCGTGAAAAAATGCAGTAAAAATCCGAGGATCGAGAAATGATTAAATCATCCGCGACGCAAGTCCGGTCTGCAATGGCGGTATTGGTGCTGGCGGCCTCCACGCTCGTGGGGATCGCAGTGCATGAAGGCTACAAGGATGAGGCATATATTCCTGTGCCCGGCGATGTGCCGACTATTGGATACGGCACGACTGCCGGGGTCAGGATGGGCGACAGGACCACGCCGGTGCGGTCGCTGGTGCGGTTGCTTGATGAGATCGAGGGCGTCTATGCCGCGGGCGTGAAACGCTGCGTGACCGTACCGCTGTACCAGTATGAGTACGAGGCGTTTGTCAGGCTGGCGTATAGCGTTGGCATCCCGACATTCTGCCGAAAAGCTTTGCCGGGAAAATCGCCCAACCTGATCGACTTGATCAACGCGGAAAAATATGCGGAAGCATGCGCACGTATAGAGGCGTTCAAGTACGGACCGGGCAGAAAAGTATTGCCGGGCCTGGTAAAAAGGCGGGCCGAAGAGCGTGCGATATGCGAAGGAAAGAAATCAGGCCAGCAATATGTAACATTATCCCAAAATTGAGGCTTTGCCAGAGTGAGCGCTTTCAGAATCACTGGATTTTCCGGGTTGGTGCCAAGGCTGGCAAAGCAATTGCTTGGGGCCAGCCAGGCTCAGGTTGCGACCAACTGTAATTTGACAAGCGGCGATTTACGCCCGATAAACGGCCCGCGTCTGGTATTTGCACCGGTCATCGCCAATGACATCGTTTCCATGTTTCGCATGGAGAAGGATGGGAATGAAAAATGGCTGGCGTGGGACAAGGATGTGGATGTTGCCCGTTCTCCTGTTGCCGGAAATACATCGCGACGCTTTTACTACACCGGCGATGGCGAACCGCGCGCATCGGAATATGACATGGCAACTGCGGGCGCCGGGCCTTATCCATCGGGCTGCTATGTGCTGGGCGTGGCACAACCGCTTAATCCGCCTGCTGTCATGCCCGCCGGCGGCGCCGGATCGACGGTTACCCGTTCCTACGTTTATACCTTTGTCACACAATGGGGCGAAGAATCCGCGCCGTCGCCGGCATCCTCGGTAACAACCGGCAAGGATGACGATACCTGGGCGCTATCAGGCATGGATACCGCACCGCCCAATACCGGGTCAATAACCGGCGCAGTGAAGGATATACCGTTTGAGGGACAGGTAGAGATCACGCTGGATACGGTGTATGGGCTTCGGGCGCACGAGAAAATCAGGTTTGCATCCGTGGAGGGTATGGCGGATCTCAATGGCGAGTTTGCGCTGGTGCGTGTTGATGCAGCCACAAATAAGGTCGTCGTGTCGCTGTCGACAACTCAGGTTTACACCACCGGCGGGGCATGGGTACGGGTGGCGCGGCACAACACGAGCGGCATGGCCAAGCGTATTTACCGCACACTCACCACTTCGGGCGGCGCGGAGTATCACTATGTCGTCACGGTATCTGCAATTACCACCACGTACGATGATTCAACCCGCGATGAGGAAGTTGCCCTGGGTGAAATGCTGCCTTCCACAACCTGGAATATGCCGCCTGCGAACATGAAGGGTATTACGATCCTTGCAAACGGGGTTGCCGCTGGTTTCGCCGGCAACGAAGTCCTGTTCTCCGAACCATTCAAGCCCTATGCCTGGCCGACTTCTTACCGCCAGACCTACGACCAGGACATCGTTGCGATTGCCGTTACCGGCACCACATTGGTCGGAATGACCGAAGGCAACCCATTTACCATTACCGGGGTTGACCCGGTGACAATGGGCGGCGGCATGGAAAAATTGGGCGTTGCGTGGCCCTGTATGGCGAAGCGCGGTGTGGCGAGCTTCGCATTCGGCATAGGCTACCCCGCCCCGCAAGGCATGGTAATTATTGGAACGAATAGTGACATCGTTACCAAAAACCTGTTCACGCAAAGAGAATGGGCAGAGCTGAACCCTGCCACATTCATCGGCGCCTCTGCCGATAACCGCTACTACGCGGGTTATACCGCTAACGATAGTTCGCTCATGTTTGTGATCGACAAGGCCGAGAGCGCATCCTTTATCAAGGTCAACCAGAATATCACCGCAATATGGGCGGACCCGGCTACAGGCAAACTCTATGTGGCAGTGGACAGGAAAATTTACGAATGGGAAGGTGATGCCGGGGCCAAACTTGCCTACGAGTGGAAAAGCAGGAAATTCATCACTGCGCCTCCCCTTAATTATGGAGCGGCGAAGATAGACGCTGACTTCGATATGACGGAAACGGAGGCGGCGTCCGCGCAGGCATCTTACGATGCAGCCATTGCAGTAAACCAGGCATTGATTACCGTTGGCATGATGAATGACGGATTAGCAGACTCCTGTCTCGCCGAATATGAGATTGGAGGCGATGCCATGCAGGATATTCCGCCGCTTGCCATCGATTCCCTGCAATTTCAGCTATGGGCGGATGGTGCGCTGAAATTCACCAGGCAGGTGCGTAACAGCCGCGCTTTCCGGCTTCCCGCCGGGTACAAATCCGATAACGTGGAGATTGTGCTATCCGGCAATGTGAAGGTTACCGGAGTGGTGCTGGCCGAGACAATGGATGGGTTAAAGCAGGCATAGCAAATATTGAAGTGACCTGCTCAGTTAGCTTGGTTCGCCCAGTTCGTCTGGGCGTTTTTTTGGTTTATGGAAAAAGGAGTATCGAGTGGCAAAATACGTTCATTCCGATGTACTGGACGGCGGCCTCAATGCAATCAGAAATGGCGCAGTCCGCATGCTTTTGCTCAAGACCTACATGCCGGCGGACAGCTACGCAACAGTAACCGGAAACGCGATCTGTGAAGTTACCATGGCTTCTGGCGACTATGCGCTGACCGGCTCCGATGGCGCGGCTCGTGTCTTGAGCGTGTCGGCCAAAAGCGGAGCGGCTTTCGCCAACTCGGGTGCAACGCCGGATCTGCATATTGCTTTTACCGATAGCGTCAGCAAGGTTTTGCTGGTAACGGATGAGACCAGCGACCAGGTGATTACCAGCGGAAATACCATCAATTTCCCGAGCCTGACTTATACCAGTTCACAGCCTGCCTAAACCCGCTTAGCCTGCTTAAGTACCTAAATCTGCCTAAGCGAGGCTTTCCCGGAAAAAACTCTTGAGGAACACAGATCATGGCAATCTTCACACAGACTCAGGGCGCTCGCAGCCCATCCGTATTGAATTTGGGAACACTGGCGAACGCAGCCTATATAGCATCGGCAGCAATTGACCTGGGCGCCGCTATTCCACTGGACGTTACTTTGGAAGTTGAATGCGACCCGAGCGGGACCCCTGCCGCCAACAGGCAACTCATCCTGTTCGCAAAGCTATCGCTGGACAATATCAATTTTGGCAGCGGGCCTGAAACCGGCCTAACGGCAACTGAAGAAGCTGATTTGCATTGGATTGGAACATTGCCGTGCAATGATACCAATACGCACCGAAAATTCTTCAGCCTGCAAGGGCTGCCCACTGCCCGCTATTTGAAGCTGGTCGCAAAAAACGACATGGGCGTGCCACTGACTTCCGGCAATATTTACCTCGCCGAGATTGCCGGAGTGTCGGCGTAAGTGTCTGCATTGATCCTGCCGCGCCGGTTTAAGCAGCAGCCGCAGGCGCCCGCGCCGATAGACTGGACAAACCCGCTAGCATTCGGCTTGGCGGCGGCAACCGTATTTGATACTGCAGGCGCGGTATTTGACCGCGTAACCGGAGTCAAATATCAGGTAACGAATGGCGCATACCGCGCGGACAAACCTGGGCGCGTTACTTCATTCGCTGGAGCGGGCTACGTCAATACGGGGAAGCAGAGCCTCGGCGGTGTAAATCTTTTTGCTGACTCAACCAGCCAGTGGTCGGTTGTTATTTATGCGCGGCTTGAGGGTACCGGAAATACCGGCACATTTGTAGGCAAAGCCAGCGCCACTGGCGCAAGCCGAACCTTCCAGATTTACTGTGATGCTGCTGCCAATCATAACCCTGGAATCTGGCTGCGCGGCGCTCAAACTATTCCGAACTGGGGATGGGGGAACGCCGATTGGCATCAATACACGATCACTTGGGATGGATCGATTGCCAAACTCTACGGAGATTACGGCAGGGAAGTCACCCTTGTTGTGGGCGCGGCGGGTCAAGAATCGGAAAACATTGTTTTTGGCGCAAGAACGGGCGGCACCGGCGGGTTACTTACGGGGCGAATTGCTTACGGGTATTTCTATAACCGCGCCATCGGTCGCGCAGAGAGTATCGCCCTATACAACAATCCATGGCTGCTATTCAAGGCTTCCCCAAAAAAGTTGTGGAACAGTACGATATGTTATTTGACTGCTGAAACTCCGGCTCAGGCGAATTTTGTCGATATGGGAGCAGTAGCGCAGGACCACGCGCTGGTTGGGGCCGCATTAACGCAAAATGGCACGGCCAAAGCCGGGACGCTCATCCAGGATCAAGCTCTTGCCGCTGCACCAGCCGTTCAAACCAGCGCGTCAAATGCGGATGGGCGGATTACCCAGAATCAGATTCTTGCCGCTGTATCGAATGCTCAGACCAATATGTCCGGCACCGGCGTGGTAACACAGGCACGAATGTTGATCGTGCCAGGGGGAACACAGGGACAGGCATGCTTTGCGCCTGCCATAACCCAAGCTCACATCATCGTTGCCGCTGCGCCTACCCAGGATAACACGAGTACCACTGGCTTTCTGTATATCGGCCGGGGCGGGCTCGAAGCGGAACCGGTGGTTCAGGGAAATTCTGCAGGCGCCGCGATCATTACGCAGACGCACATCCTCATTGTCTCCTTTTCCAATCAGGGTAACAAAGCCGGCACAGGCGCCGTCAGCGATGGGATTATCGTCGAATCCGCGCTGAGTACAGGCATGGTGGCAACGCTACGCATCAAGAAACCGGGCATACCTGCGGGAACGCCGGAATGGCTGAAAACCATGATTGAGCTACTGATCGGGCGACGGGGAAACAGAATAATGCCACCAGCGTTTCGCGCGCTTACATTCTCTGCCGTACCTACCCGAGCGGAATGTGAGGCTCTCTATGCCTATACCAATGACGTCCGCATTGCGGTAGAACGCATAATCACCAGACTGGATAGCTGATGAATACAGAACTGATTGCTTTGCTCAAGACAAACATGGGCTTGCCCTTGCTACCCGGGTTGGCGGCAGACATTTGCGTTGCAGCCAGCCGGATTGGCACGTTGATACCGGCAAGCGTAATTGAACGGATCGAGCCCGAAGGTCATGAGGATTTCATATTTTCACTGGAGCGTATCGAGAACATTGGCGAGGAGATAAAGCCGCTGCACCGGGCGCATTGGGACGAGACGGAGGCGCATCGGCATGGGCTGCCGTTCAATCCGGATTACGAGACCTTCATCCGTTATGAACGTGCCGGGCGGTATGTTCTCTTGACCCTGAGACGCGGAGGGAGATTATTGGGCAACTGTGCCATGTACCTGGATAGGAGCGCACATACGCAAACCATCATTGCCACGGAAGACACGCTCTATTTGTTGCCTGAAGCGCGCAAGGGGAGGGCTGCCCGGCATTTCGTGGCATATGTGGAAAATGCGATGCGGCTCATCGGCGCAAGCGAGATCAATATTACCGTGAAGACGGCCAACAAGGCTGCGCGGTTCTTCCGCCTGCTCGGCTATCGCCATGTGGAAAATGGATTGAATAAAATACTGGAGGTTGAAAATGTGTAGCTCGAAACCGCCGAAACCCGATCCACTGATCGGCCAGACAGCGAAGCAGAATGCCGATATCGCGCAGCAGCAGCTCGATGTAGCGAAACAACAGCTCGAGTGGGAAAGGGATAGAGCCAGCGTGCAAGACCCGCTCATTCAAAAGATTGTTGATCAGCAGATTGCATCGGGCGATGCCAATGCCGCCAGGGCGGAGTCGCAATGGCAGGTTTACCGCGATCTGTTCGCGCCTGTAGAGGAGCGCATGGTCAAGGATGCCAATGAGTTCGACTCGCAGGCGCGCAAAGACCGGATGGCGGCAGAGGCGGGCGGCGATGTCGTGCGCGGCTATCAGGCTGCGCGGGATGCCAGCCAGCGCTCGATGGAGCGCATGGGCATCAACCCGAATTCGGGCAGATTTCAGGCATTGGCCCACGAAACCAATCTGGGGCTGGCCAAAGATACGGCAGGCGCCATGAACAAGGCGCGCCGGGATACTGAGCTGCAGGGCATGGCCATGCGGCAAGGCACGGCGCAATTCGGGCGCAATATGCCCACCACAGGGATAGCGACGGATGCAGCCGCTTTGAACGCCGGTAACTCAGCCACAGGAAACCTCGCCACCCAGGCGGGGCTGCATAATGCCGGCCTGAACGCGGCACAGAGCTGGTTCGGTGGAGCTACCGGGGCCAACAACTCAGCGGGCAATACAATGCTGAATCAGTACCAGGGCCAGCTTGGCGCATGGCAGCAACAGCAGCAAAACAAGGCAGCCGCGCTGGAAGGATTAGGAAGCCTTGTTGGAACGCTAGGGGGCGCTTATATGATGGGGCCTGGGCTTCGCAAAGGCGGCATCATAAAAAATGGAACCCCTTATGGCCCTGGATTACTGAAGCGCAAGGGCTATATGAAGGGCGGTATGATAAAAGGCCCGGGCACCGGCACGAGCGATTCCATCCTGGCAAGCATTGAAGGGATCAAGCCTATCCGTTTATCCAACGGCGAAGCGGTATTGAACAAGGAAGCCATAGAGCTGGTAGGGGAGGATTTTATCCATCGAATCAATAGCGGAAGTTTGGCCATGCTGAAGCGCAACCGCGCTGTCGATAAAAAAAACGGGGAGGTCGGGCATGATTAACGGACTGGGTGCATTTGCGGGTGGACTCGCGAAAGGTTTGGGCGCGGGGCAGGATATCAATTTGCGGCGACAATATCTCCGTGAACGGAAAGAATCCGGTCAGCGCAAAACAGAATTGCATCAGGTAAAAATGGAACAAGCTGGTTTCGAAAGCGAAAAGCGGAACCGGTTGCGGAACGCCAACGATGAAATAGTTGCCGGCTGGCAGCGTAATCAGCAGGGCTCAACTGCTCAGCCATTGCAATCCAGAGCGCCGGGGCTGAGCGAGATTTCCGCACAAATACCCGTGGTTGTTGACACAAGGTCCGCAGGGCTTTCCGGCCTGAACAAGCCGGGGGCGCGGCCAACGATGTCATCCGATGAAATGATCGGCATGCGCATGTTGACCAGCAATCTTCCGGAAGACCGGGATGAGCTGACTCGGATGGCAGGCGTTTATGAGAAATATGGCCTTCTGGAAGAGATGGCGCCATGGATGAACCAAGTCTACGCAGCCAAGAAAAGTCGTATCCCTGATGCGTTGCATTTCTTGTTGAGTGGAGATGCGAAAGGAGCCAGGGAAATCTTGGAAAAAGGGGGTGTAAAATTATCCGCTGATCCGGTGCCGGCATATCATAAAGATAAACTCGGACATCTCTGGAGATTCAGTTTTTCGGAAGGCGCGAAAAAGGACATCGATCTAAAGCAGCTAGCCGTCAAATTTTTTCCCAAAGGTTAAGAAGGTTATTACGGCGTATAGACAGGGGAGTTATGCTTGAACAGACGCCTATTTCACCAATCTGGAGAATTACAAAAAGTGCTCGACAAGGACGATACGTTACGAATGTTACAATATTTCAGTTTCGTGCTAGCTCATTAACTTATGAAGCATGGAAGGATACATAGGAATAATATCAAAATATTAGTCGACGTTATTTCCGCTGAAACCATCTTCGAGGAACAAAGAATGTTAGTAGCGGGTCGTTATGGTAGTTTTGAAATTCCCGACGAAAAGGATTTGGTTGCAAATTCACTTCGTCTTTACGGGGAGTGGGCGCAAACAGAGATCGATGCGCTAGGCAATTTCATCGAAGAAGGCAGTGTTGTCGTCGATGTCGGTGCATTTATCGGAACACAT
Organism: Nitrosospira sp. Nsp11; assembly: GCF_900142705.1. GTDB lineage: Bacteria > Pseudomonadota > Gammaproteobacteria > Burkholderiales > Nitrosomonadaceae > Nitrosospira. The sequence goes on along the minus strand of NZ_FRBV01000005.1, from coordinate 38,392 downwards.
TCGAGAGCGTTCTCAGGCATAGTTGGCACGAGTGGTAAAGTTTATGCTTTCGAGCCGAATAGTTCGATATATCTTCTTCTTGAAGAAAACGCAAAAAAAGCTTCGTTGCGTAACATTATTACTCTCCCGTTTGCCCTTGGGGCACGAGGATGCAAAATGTGTATTGCCAACGAACCTTATCACAACAACCAAGGCGCAACTCACCTAGATACTCCAAGTGACATAAATGATCAGAAAGGTGTTGAAGTAAAGCTATTGGACTCGTTTGATATAGGCCCTATCGATTTCATAAAAGTAGATGTAGAAGGAATGGAATTGGAGGTGCTTATGGGAGGTGAAGAAGCTATCAATAATCATACTCCCACTATCTTTTTGGAAGTTAATTCTCTTGAGGATTCGGCAGGAATTCTCGGATGGGCAAGGCATCGGAATTATCTTACTTATGGGCTAATAGGTGACGCCTTTAATCCCTTCAATTTTAACGGAGCCAAAAAAAATATATTTGGTCCGGCAGCGGAATGTGGCCTCCTTTTGATTCACGAAGACAATGTTGGCAAGTTTGTTGACCATATTGAACGTCTACAACTTGCAAAAGTGAGAACAATTGATGATCTAGCACTATTATTGCTGCATAAATTTCAGTATGTGGATGAGGTGCTGGCACAATCAATTGCCGCATCTAAGCTTGGGATCGGCTATTCATCGCCTGAACAAAGAAGGACCTGGTGTTTCAAATTGCACAGAAACTTTGATAAGTACCTCCTGCTCTTAAAAAGAAGGCTTTCAAGATGACATCCACGGATAAATGTGAGAGGTGCTTGTTTGCCAGTTTGAAATTACGTCTTACGAATTCACTGTAAAGTATTTTATGGTCGCGATTCCTTAGTACCTTACTGATATCTATTCTGAGCAAATAGATTGTCGAACAGCATGCCATAGGTTTTTGGCACAAACTTACCGCCGCAGGTCGTTGAAGAAACTTCCCAATCCACGCGCGTACCGATGGTAACGCAATGCCAGGAGCTCATATAGCGCGGCCGGTAACCGATGCAATCGGGCATCTGGTAGAGCGGCACGGGCACGGAAAAAGAGTAACGCCTCATTAAGCCGATGAATTTCTTCTTCATTGCAAAAGCACCCCACGGAGTCTAGCAGCCGGCTACGAGCTAACTCGTAGAATAAAACGCGCGGTCCATAGATTGCAGCACAACTCTTGCCCGGTTGGTCACGGCGTATGCCGATCTGATTGGAGCTATGTTGCCGATAGGCAATCAGCGGGGTCGATATTGCACTTAGGCGTGATGTAGTACTGATAAGTAACGAGATCCATGCGTCATGCCATGTTATTTCCGGTATTGGCAGAATGAGGTCACGATAAATGGACCGGAAAGCCATGGTCGCGCCGGTGGCTACGGGGTGCCTGAGTAATACGCCGAGCGCATCTGAGGCTGTGACCTCTGCCTGTTCCTGCTGACTGAATCCAGAGGCTTTCCAAAGGTGTTGTGCGAGCGAATGCAAGTTCTCATCCACTATATCAGCATCGGTGAATACTGCGCCTATGTTGGATGCGTTGTTAAAACGCTCCTCAATGACTGCTATCTTGTCTGGGTACCAAACATCATCCTGATCGCATAGAAAGATGATATCGCCATTACAGGCGCGAATAGCAGACTCAAAATTGCGAGTCGACCCGAGGCGTTCGCTATTTCTCTGGAATCGTACTGGAAAAGGCGCATTCTGGGCAAAACAAAGCGCGATATTCGCTGTTGCATCAGTCGAAGCATCATCAGAGATTATCAATTCATCTGGTAGCCGGGTTTGGCGTGCGATACTATCCAGTTGCTCCCGGATATAACGTTCGCCGTTATAACTTGCTAGCGCGACAGACAATGAAAGCCGTTTATTCATTTACTTGCTAAAGGTTGAGATCGTCGCCGCTACGTCCAGCACATTTTTGGGTTACGTCTGCTTCTGCAAGTGGCTATGGAAACTTGCATTATCCAATGAGATTGTTACTTTCACATTCCAACCTAAAGTGGTTGCCGTTTTTTTTCTGTCAGCACTTCATTTAATACGTCAATCACTTCCTTCGCATATCTTTGTTGAGTAAAGCGCCCTGCTGCCCATACGTGCGCAGCTGTGCCCAACCTTGCTCCTTCCTCTGGGCTCTGATATAGGCGCTGAATCTTGTCGGCAAGTTCGACATGATTGCCGGCTTCGTACAGGAGCCCTGTTTCTCCTTCATGAATCAATTCCGCGGTACCGCCGCTATTGGCTGTAGCGATAATGGGTTTACCCAAAAGCATGGCTTCCGCCGTGGCTCGTCCGAACGCTTCCCAGCGAGAGCATACCAGCACAACGTCTGCCATTCGAATATAGGGTAGGGGGTTTTCAGCATATCCGATAAATTTGACTCTCTGTTCCAGACCAAAATCGCGAACTTGCTGGCCCAGCACTTTGCGGTATCGCTTACTACCTGCCCCTACAAAAAACAGCTCCATATCGACTCCCCGGCGCACTACCTCGGCCAAGGCACGGATGGCTTCGTCCTGGCCTTTTGCAATGTGCAGCGAGCCAACGATGACACACGTAAAACATGGTTTATCAGTAGTAGCGTGATTACCTGGCGAACTTTCAATCCCGTCGCGTAATGTCACCGCCTGATAAATGACCTTTATTCTTTCCTGGTTAATATATCGGCCATAATGTTTAACCACCGCATGGGAGTTGGCGATAAAAATCGCGGAAAGCCGGTCCATCAAGCGCGCCGTGCGGCGCTCGCCCAGGTCGAATAACAGATTGGGATCCCGGTACCCGAACTCATGCAGGTGCCAGACGTGCGGACGCTTCGCCAACCGCGCGGCCAACGCTCCAGCGCCAATAGTCATTGTATTAGAACAAACCAGGTCGCATTGCCATTTGGCAATGATGTGTGCCATAGGAATCGCAAGCAATAGCGTCCTTGCTGTGCGGAGAATACGGCCTGACATCCATCGTCGTCGCGCGCCCGCCACCCAAAAAGGGTAACCAATGATTTTCCACTCGATATGCAATTGATCCAGCGCTGCCAGCAACGGACCTTTTTTTGGAACCAGTACCTTGCAATCGACGCCCTCTGCGACCAACCCCTGCAACAGTTCGAGCAGAGCGAGCTCTGCTCCATATTTTTCAGCCGTATGAGACACGAAACATACGCGCACCAAGCACTCCTATAGCGGTTTCTGCCTGTTAGAGAACTGTTCCGTTCATCTTCTGGCATTCATTAGCAATGGCCGTGGGACAAGGGACAGTCGAATGCTTCCCGAAGGAAAGCAAGAGAAAGCGTTATTAATCGGCAGTACAAACAACGCGAGAAAAAACGAAAATCAACGGCATGGAACCGAGAGATAACCCAGTTGCAATCAATCCTGATGGACATGAGGTAACAACGGCGTAACAAGAACGAGCATAGGCGGAAATCATCAATGGATTTCCTCCTGTCGGTTACACCATTGTAACCCGTGCTACCTGGACCGGGGCTAAGATCATCCCCCTTCGGTTGAGGTGACTCACTTCTCATCTCATCCAAATTTCTCGCCATCCGCAAGGCGCGCATTTCAGCAAAGTTTTCTGACCAGACGGCTTGTGATCCTGTCCCATCCACGGCCTTGATTGGCTGCGGATGGGGCAGGGGTCGATAACAGCTTGATCTGCTATCGATGTTTCGAAAGCGGCACTAACGGCTGGATTCAGGATCAGTTTTCATAAAAACGGGCCTCTCGCTGGAGCAGATCGTCGATTGTGATGCCTACCGGCAAAAAGCCGTCGAATACTGTTCCCAACCTCTTCGTCTTGAAGAATTCCATATCGGCTCTATAAGCTCTGGGCGGCAGTGGGAAATATTGGGCGCCTCTCACAAGAGCGGACGCATTTTTGATATAGAACGTAACAAACTCCTTGACTTCGGGTTTCTCTGCCGCCTTCATGTTTACATAGACGAAAATGGGGCGGGACAAAGGCCGATAGGTTCCGTCTTCCACAGTCTCGACGGAGGGAATGACTCCTTCACCTCTGCCATCATCTATGGCGACAGCTCTGACTTTCTCCTGATTTTCTACATAATATCCAAAACCGAAAAAGCCAAGCGCGTTCTTGTCGCTTGCGACGCCCTGGACCAGCACGTTGTCGTCCTCAGATGCCGTAAAGTCGCCACGGATGGATTTCGCCTTGCCGATGATGGCTTGCGAAAAATAATCAAACGTCCCGGAATTCGCATCAGCGCCGTAGAGCTTGAACGGCTCATCTGGCCATGCCGGATTTACCTGGCTCCATCTGGTGATTTTACCTTGGGCGGCGGGGCTCCATATTTTCTTCAATTCGGCGACAGTCATGGTTTTGACCCAGTTATTCTTCGGATTCACCGCCACTGTTAGTGCATCAAATGCCACCGGCAATTCGACATATTCGACGCGGGCCTTATTGCAGGCCTTCATTTCCTTTCCCAGAATGGGACGGGAAGCATTGACGATATCTATTTCACCACGGCAGAATTTCATGAAGCCGCCACTGGTACCGGAGACGCCGACCATTACTTTGATTGCATTTTTTTGGGTTGCCTGGAAATTTTCAGCCACCGCTTCGGTGATGGGATACATGGTACTCGAACCGTCAATTTTTATAATCGCATCGGCGTCTGCGAAGCCGGCAGCGCTGATTAACGCACTTGATAGAGCGGTCATGCCTAACAATTTAACGATACGTGAAATAAACATTTTTTTTCTCCCTTCGGTTAACTCGGATTAGTCGCTACACATCACCGCCTAAGGCCCTTGTTACTCCGCCCAGCGTTCATACAGTTTCATGTAAAGGGATTACAGTTTCATGTAAAGGGATGAAACGTGTGAAATGGCTCGCGAGGCGCTCGTCAACCGATAAATATCAGCGTGACATCCTCATCATGGCAGCGGTCGAGCAAAACGTCGAGAAATTCCTCTTCCCTGCCGACGTAGCCTCATCAGCAAGGCTCAGCTTGGGGTTCTCGGTGCACGTAAGCGGCAACAGAATAATTACCCTCGAATTATTCAAATATCAAAAAAGTTAACCTAATATGAATCAAGGCAGAGGAAAACCGGTTTAGTCCAGTTTAGTTCGGCACATTTGCCAGTGCTGTTTTGGAAGCGCGGGCGTTACGCTTGTCAAGGGCGATTTGCGCGGTATCGAGCGCGTCACCATGCGAAATATTCGTCCGAACCTTACCTTTGCATTTTGCTATAACGCCCTTGGCATCCCGCTTGCAGCAGTGTGTTTTATCCCGCTTTCGGTCTGTTGCTCTCACCGATGTTTGCCGTTGCGGCCATGGCGATGAGTTCGGTATCCGTGGTTACCAATGTCTTGCGGCTTAATCGCCATTAAACTATGAAAAAACGGATACTACGAAGAAATGGATGCGCTCGCCGATTTTTTACGGATTTATCGGTATGCTTGATTAATCTGGCGAAGCAGTTTGCTTATCCTATAGCCGGCAGTTGGACGGGTGGAGTGAGCTCACAAGAAAGGTGAAGCTCAGGAAGTATGAAAAATCCTTTTCAGTTATAGCGCCTGGCTGACAAATGAGCGTGATTACAGTGAAGGAATAGAGCAGCATGCCAGCGGGCACGACTGCTGCAGCCGCCCAGCCCTATCGTTTTGATCGCGCCGCTATTTTTTCTAACACTACAGAAATCGATATGAATTCACGCATATTTTTCTCAATTCTGGCTATTCTCAGCGCATTGGCCTCTTGCGCGCATATGGACCCTCATCCGATGGATATGGCTAGCGCCATCCGGAACGCTAAAACCAGAGCTGACCATCTTGCACTAGCCAGACACTATGAGGCTGTAGCGAAAGGCATGCGCTTAAAAGCGCGAGAGAGTGAAAAAAAGCTCGAGGAATACGAGATGCACCCATATTACGGCACCAGGGCTTTGGATCTGAAAGCACACTGCCGAGCCTCAATGAGTAATTATAAGCGCGCTGCAGAGGTAAACATGAGCATGGCGAAATCTCACCGCCAAATGGCCGAGCAGATGAAAAAATAGAATTTGATAACCAGCATGGAGACGATCATGAAATCACGTGTTTTTTTTACCATTCTGGGTGCTCTCGCCCTGTCGGCCTGCACGCATATCGATCCACATCCGATGGATATGAGCAGCGCTGTCCGCAGCGCCAGGACCAAAGCAGACCATAACGCGCTGGCCAGGCATTATGAAGCTGCAGCGGAAGCAATGCGTGCGCGAGCACAAGAACAGAAAAACGGCCTCGCGGAATACCGGGAGCATGGGTATTACTACGGCAGGCAAACTGAAGATCTGAGAGAGCATACCAAAGCTTTGGTGCGCGTGTACGAAGAAGCCGCAGAGGCTAACATGAGCATGGCGAAAGCGCACCGCGAGATGGCAGAGGAGGCGAGATGATGCCGTCGACAGGCTCTGCTGTTATTTGCCGGCTAATGGATTAATGAATGAAGCAGAAACAGCTTTCCCCAATCTCGTGCGTATGAGGACTGATAACATGCCAATTCTGGAGTCGATACTGACATGCCCCCGCTGCGGGTTCGTCAAACGCGAGATAATGCCGACGGACGCATGCCAATTCTATTATGAATGCACTGGTTGCCGATCTCTGCTGCGCCCCATCCCTGGCGATTGCTGTGTCTTTTGTTCTTTTGGGACTGTCAAATGCCCGCCGGTCCAGATGCAATCATGCCCCTGCGGATAACAAACAGGAAATTCAAATAAAAACCGGTGGGAATCAGGCTGGATTGTTATAGGTATTTTGTTATTGGGCGCAAGCCAGACGGCGTGCGGATGCAAGTATCGGAATGAGTGACAAGGCTCATGATTGGCGACGACCAGCAACAGAATGGCTAGCGATGCCTGCCGGAGCAGGTCATCGCTAGCCTATCGAAGCTGGCGTCGGAGCCTGATGCCTCCCCCATGAAGGACTTCGCCAGCACATCGACACCTACCCGTGTCATCGCAGCTCATGCTTTATTGCGTTAGCATATCCTGGCGCACTTTTCGGTAAAGCTACGCGATAACGCGGAATCCAAATGGAAGCTTCTACCTTGCGTTCGTCGGCTTCCTTGTTTGTCAGTTTCCTTAACTGAGCCATATCTCATGTAACAAAAAGCAGCTTCTTTTCCATTCCCGCTCTTTGCCGCCAAAATGGCGCCTACGGGTTGCGGGACGCACGCCACTGCTTCACTCGCTTTGATTGCATGACTTTATACCCGAGCAAGCTCAATAGAAGCACTGCGATCAGCGGACCTATCGCGGCACGAAAAGTTTTCGCGTAATTAACCAGTTCTACGCGCAATGGATATTGATAGCGCACGGGAGGTACCGCCTCTCCCGTAATGAATACCGTATATTCACCCTTGTCCAGGCTGGTCTCTCCCTTGATCACTCCGTCAGGGTGGTAGGTCGGACGCAAATAAGTCACTGTCTCGTCTTCTGTCTCGTGGCTCCCTTTGACGATTCGCACACCTATCGGTATGTCACGCAGCGCGGGATCTACGAGATCTACTACCAGAAAAGTATCGCCCCCCTTGGGGATTTCCGTGCAGTACTGATCGCTGGGCTCGTACTGAGGCTGGTAGGCACTTAGATGCACCATGCTGTTGTCGCCAAGCCGACGCATGCAGGTGTCTTCTTCCATGGAGACTCTTCCATGCGCAGCCACCGCACCGCTGTAAAGCGCTGCGGCGAGCACAAGAGTCGATACGCCGACCCGTATCACTTCTTTGATCATCATTGAATTACTCCTCTCTGTTTATAACGCTCGCCTCTACAATGAACTCTTCTATGAGTTACGATTTAGCAGAGGCCAAGCCATTGGCTGGCGGAAGAAACTTCACTTGCGCCAGCCGTAATGATTTTTCCGGAAAAGCCCGGATAAAGTAAAATACACTTTGAATCCTTTACAGCAGCATTAGCTGCTTTGCCGGTTTGGCAGGATAGTTTTAAGACGCTCTATATTTGCAAAAATTCGACCCGCTCGTAAGTTTATTTTATCCTGTATATGAGTTGCGCAAGGAAAGTATAATTGATTAATTGCATAGTGCAACTAAAATAACAAGTTGAGGCTGTTATGGTTAAACAAGATCAGATCAAACGCTCTTCCTGTCCGGTTAGTTGTGCGCTCGATATATTAGGCGACAAGTGGACCCTGCTTGTCATTCGCGACATCATGTTTATGCGCAAGCAGTATTTTGGGGATTTTTTGATGTCGCCGGAGAAGATCGCTTCCAATATACTTTCTGACCGGCTAAGAAAACTGGAAGAGTCTAATATCGTTTCACGCCAGCGCGATCCCGGCAATGCGCGTAGAGTGATTTATACACTTACCGAGAAAGGCCATGATCTGTCGCCCGCGATCCTGGAGTTGTTACGCTGGGGTTCGAAGCACGATCCTGCGAGTGATGCGCAAGAATTTTTGAGCCAATACCCGAATACGAGCTCGCACAATTAGTGACTGACGCAAAATCAAGCTCGCTACAGAATGCTTGGAGAGGGCATTCTGTGGCAGGGCCTTGCGAAAATCCCTCCATAAAACTTCAGTAAAATGTCCTGTTCGTTTTGGTTGCCCATTTCTTGTACTCCCGGGTAATTTATGGCCCATCAGTCGGAAAAGCATAAAATGCTCACCGGGCAGTTGTACCGGTCCCGCGATGAGTTGCTGTGCAGGGAAAGAAGGCACGCCAGAAAACTGCTGAAAACATTCAATGAAACCCTGCCGGATGACCTTGATAAACGATCGATTATTCTGCGCGAGCTATTCAGTACGCTAGGTCAGCGTGCGGTGATCGAGCCGCCTTTTTTTTGCGATTACGGCTATAACATCCACATCGGCGATAACTTCTATGCCAATTTTAACTGCGTGATGCTCGACTGCGCAGAAGTAACCATAGGCAACGATGTGTTTCTGGGTCCCAGTGTTCAGATCTATACCGCAACGCATCCACTGATGGCGGAAGAACGTAATACAGGGCTGGAAGCGGCTAAACCCATTGAAGTCGGGGATAGCGTCTGGATTGGCGGCGGTGCGATTATCAATCCTGGTTTAACGATTGGCCGAGGCACAACCATTGGATCGGGCAGCGTCGTAACCAGAAATATCCCGCCGAACGTTTTCGCTGCCGGGAACCCTTGCAAAGTAATACGGCATCTTGGCTAATGGGCATTTCTGCCGGATAAACACTTTTGAAGCCACTTTGAAGCGTTTCTTCTTATACGCCCGAAGAATCAGGAACAAGGCTGGGTAATACCGGGATTTTTATTTGCCACAGTCTAAAATTGACGGCGGCCTCATCGCCGCTTACCGCTCAGCGCGCTATCGGGTTGACCAACAGGTTGACTACGGAAGAGGCTTTGCTCCTGGCGCAATTATCCTGCGCATAGATCAGTATTCCGAACCGTTGTCGCAGCTTTTTTCCGCTTCGGGTCATCGATCTGCCGCTTTCATCACTGCTTGCAATCCGTTTGGACAAGTTCGGAGCCCCGAGATAAATCAGGAGGCTTGCGTGCATCTTTTCGGCAAACTGCGCAGCCTGGTCGGGCCAAGCCGGATTATCGAGGGTGAAGGCTTTGATCCCTGCGGGAAGTGGCCGGCGGAGAAGAGCTTTCTTGCGCTTGGGCTGGATCTCAAGGAATCGTCTGCGCTAGGGAAAGAGTTTGGCCAAAACGCTATAGTATGGGCTGGAGCTGACGCCATCCCCAGGCTGATCCTGCTCCGATGATCTCCCATATATTTTAATGATATTAGAATAAGTGATGATATCCAAAAAAAGCCTTTCAAACAGATTGTTGTAATGCTATTATAATGTTGTTTCTATCTAGCTCAACTCAGATAAAATACGAATGGAATAAAATCATGAATATCGAACGACTAAATGCGGAATACGGAATTGCCGACCAGCTCAAATTCATTGAAGGTGCGGAAGGATTCCCTTTTATCAAAATAGATAACGTCAAGGCAAGCGCTCTGGTCTCTATCTACGGAGGCCAAGTCTTGTCCTTTCAGCCCGCCAATGAGCCGCATAACCTGATGTTTCTCAGCGAAGCTGCATATTATCAGGCGGGTAAGAGCATCAAGGGCGGAGCACCGATCTGCTGGCCCTGGTTCGGGCCGGACCCTAAGCAACGGGGACGCCCAGCCCATGGTTTTGTGCGAAACCGGCTTTGGAATGTGATAGAAACCGAAGTCACCGCAAATGGGGAATGCAAAATTACACTGGGTCTGGCAGATACACCCGAAACACAGGCGATATGGCCACATTCATTCAAACTTTCTCTGGAAATTACTGTTGGAGAATCGCTGAACCTGGAATTAATTACGCACAATCCGACAACCCATACGTTTCACGTAACTCAGGCTTTGCACACTTACTTCAAAGTAGGGCATATCGATCAGGTGGCGATATCGGGTCTGGAGGGAATCAAGTATATCGATAAAACCGATAACGGCCTTCAAAAGCTCCAGGCGGGCCCGGTAACGATCGATACGGAAGTTGACCGTATCTATGAGGACACACACGGCGAGGTACTGATTGATGATGCTGCCTTCGGCCGGAGGATTCGAATCACATCCACAGGGAGCAAAACCGCGGTAGTGTGGAACCCGTGGGAAAAAATATCAGCTGAAATGGACGACCTGAAAGATGACGATTACGAGCGCTTTGTGTGCGTTGAAACCGCCAATGCGGGCGTGGATATTATGGAAGTGGCTTCAGGCAGTGAAGTGCGATTGGCGGCAAACTATCGAATAGAACCCCATTTGTCGGAGTTGGATAGTGAATTTCCATCTGCCGCTTAGTGAGTCAAATATTGCATACGCGTCCATAGATGGGCAGTGAGACGATTCCTTCTACTTCATGCGCTTATTTCTTCCCAAGATTTCTGTAGCCGTTTGGCGGAAACAGGGTAGGGCGTTTTCAGCTCTTGAGCAAATAGCGAGATGCGCAGCTCCTCGATTTGCCAGCGGAATCCGGCCAGGGCCGGATCGTGGATTCCGGCCTTGAGTTGCTTTTCCATCCGCTGCTCATACTGGTTCCATAGCCCGGCAATAACGGCGCCGTGGCGTGCGTCACGCTCCGGGTTGGCCGCGTATTTTTCCAGCCGCAAAACCATGCCTTTCAAATAACGCGGTAAATGTGGCAACTGCTCCCATGGGGTGGCATTTAAAAACCCTGGATAAACGAGGCTGCGCAGTTGAGCAGTCAGCTTGTCTTTCAGCTTTGGAGTACCCGATCCCGCTGCAGAAAGACTGCTCGACAATGCCTGGCATTCACCCGCGATATTTTGTACCGTCCGGATAACAGCTTCAGTCACGGCGGGTAGCCGCGCTCTCGCCCGCTGCCGCTGGGCAATAAACTCTTTTTCGGTTCGGGGCAGTGCATCGTCACCGATAAAAGCGCGGTCGGCGATGGCGTCCAGCATGTCTTCCCTGAGTAACGGGGAACTGATAAGGGTTTGCAATTGCAATACTGCCTGGCTCTGGTATCGATTTTGTCCCGACAGGTCTTTTTCCAATCGCTTCATTTGCTCCTTGAGTTCGAAGCGCAGCAGCTGCCGCACGCCTCCGCGCATATTGGCTTGTGCCGCATGGCGCGTATCGAACAAATGAATGGCTACTTTTTCCTCTCGTGTGACCAGCGCCGGATAGCCGGTCAGTTTCTTCCCGCTGCGGATAAAAGTGATTTCTTCGGGCAGGTCACCAAAATCCCAGCGTTTCACATCATCACGCTCGATCGGGCTGCGCTCGCCCGAATCGAGCTGGGCGAATGTCATCTGCGCGGCTTGGCCGAGTTGCGCCTTGAGTTGCGCGAGGTCACGGCTTATCGCCAGTTCGCGCCCCGCATCGTCCACAACGTTATAATTCATCAGCAGATGCGGCGGGGGTTTTTCGTTGTGCCACATATCGCGCGGAACAGTGATCCCCGTCTTGAACGAGATAAAATCCGCTAATGCTTCAGTCAGAGGCTTGGGTAGGGGTACAGGGGCGGAAGCCGTAACCGTTGATTCATGGCGTTCCAGGAACTGCGTTACGAAATCCGGTATCGGTATCAGCTGGCGGCGTATCTGTTTGGGCAGCGCTTTCAAATACCAGGTTATTTTTTCGCGGATCAGCCCTGGGACGAGATTGTCGAACCGGGCAGCCTGAAGCTTGTTGAGCAGCGGTAACGGTACGGTAAGGGTGACGCCATCCAATAGATGCCCCGGCTCGAAGCGATAGGCAAACTGCAGCCGTACACCATCCACGACCATACTATCGGGAAAACGCTCTTCCGTAACGTTGCCCGCCTCATGACGCATCAGGTATTCCCTGGTGAGATAGAGCAGGCGCAGGTTTTCCCGCTCGGCCTGCCTGCGCCATTTTTCGAATGTCGCGCCGTTGCATACCCCGTCAGGGATGAGATCGTCGTAAAACGCAACTATCTCTGCTTCATCCACGAGCACATCCGGGCGGCGTGTCTTGTGCTCCAGCGCTGCCACCTCGGCGATAAGTTTGCGGTTATGCTGATAAAACGGCGCCTGGGTCAGGTATTCGCCCGCCACCAGCGCCGAGCGTATAAAAATTTCACGCGCTTCCTTTGGGTTGATTGCGCCGTAATAAATCCGCCGCTTCGGTATGATCGTCAAGCCGTACAGTGTTATGCGCTCGAATGCCGATACCTGTGCCGGTGTCTTCTCCCAATGGGGATCGAAATAGTGCTTCTTGCACAGCCTGCCTGCAATTTTTTCTACCCAAAGGGGATCGATCCTGGCCACGCTACGTGCGTAGAGCTTCCTGGTTTCGGTCAGTTCGGCAGCCATTACCCATTTAGGTTTGGCTTTTTTGAGCACTGAACCCGGAAAAATCGAAAACTTGATGGCGCGCGCTCCCAGATACTCGCCATCCTCGTCGGCCTTGAAGCCGATATTGCCCAGCAACCCCGCCAGAAGTGCGCGATGAATTTCGTCATAACTCGCGGGAATTTCGTTTGGTCTCAGCCCGAATTCGGCCACCAGCGTATGTAGCTGACCATGAATTTCACGCCACTCCCGCATTCTGCGGTGGGATAAAAAATTTTCCCGGCACTGCTCCATGAGCTTGCGATTGGATTTTTTATGCTTCAACAATTCATCGAAGAAATCCCACAGCTTCAGGTAGCCGATGAAGTCGGACCGCTCATCCTGAAAGCGCTGATGTGCCCTGTCGGCGGCCTCTTGCTGCTCGAACGGCCGGTCGCGGGGATCTTGTATGCTCAAGCCGGACGCAATGATCAGCACTTCGCTCAGGCTGTTCTCTTCTTTGCCAGCCAGGATCATGCGTGCAATCTTGGGATCGATAGGAAACCTGGCCAATCGCCAGCCTATGCTGGTCAACGAATTGCTGTCGTCTACTGCGCCGAGTTCCGCCAGTAACTGGTAGCCATCCGCGATCATTCGCGGCAGGGGCGGATCAAGGAACGGAAAATTCTGCACTTCTCCAATTTTGAGAGACTTCATGCGCAAAATCACGGCTGCCAGCGATGAGCGCAGGATTTCCGGATCGGTAAATTCCGGACGCGCAAGGTAATCCTCTTCCGAATAAAGACGAATGCAGATACCGCTCATTACGCGGCCACAACGCCCCGCCCGTTGGTTGGCGGAAGCCCGCGAAATTTTCTCGACCTGTAATTGCTCCACTTTGTTGCGATAACTATAGCGATTGAGCCGCGCAAATCCTGTATCGATCACATAGCGAATGCCGGGAACGGTGAGCGAAGTTTCGGCTACATTGGTAGCCAACACGACACGTCTCAAATTGCTGCCGCCGGGCTTGAACACCCGCTCCTGCTCGGCATAGGACAATCGCGCGAACAACGGCAGAATTTCCATACCGGATATGGCGGCGCTACTGCCGGGCCTGCTTATGCCATGCTTGCGCAGCGCCTCGGCAGTCTCGCGGATTTCCCGCTCGCCAGGGAGGAATATCAACACATCGCCCGTATCGGAGCCGGAAATCTCATCCAATGCGTTCAGGATGGATTGTTCAATATCGTCTTCTTCCTTATCCTCATTCTGGGCTTCATCTTTACTTCGATTTTTCGCCTGATATTCGGGATCAATGGCGCCGTGCGACTGAATCGGCCGGTAGCGCACTTCCACTGGGTACATTCTGCCCGAGACTTCGACTACCGGCGCATCATCGAAGTGGGCTGAAAAACGTTGCGCGTTAATGGTGGCGGAAGTGATGATCAGCTTCAGATCAGGTCTCGCAGGTAGCAATTGCTTGAGATAGCCGAGCAAAAAATCAATATTGAGGCTGCGTTCATGTGCCTCATCAATGATGATAGTGTCGTAAGCCAGCAGGAAATGGTCACCTTGGGTTTCCGCCAGGAGAATTCCATCGGTCATGAGCTTGATATAAGTTTCCGAACTCACCTTGTCGGAAAAGCGCACCTTATAGCCTACCGCGCGTCCCAGCGGACTCTTGAGTTCCGAAGCGATGCGGGCTGCTACTGTGCGCGCCGCAATGCGCCGAGGCTGCGTATGACCGATCATGCCGGCAGCCCCCCGCCCGAGTTCAAGGCAAATTTTGGGTAGCTGCGTGGTCTTGCCCGAGCCGGTCTCACCGCACACAATTACCACCTGGTTTTCCCGGATCGCGCGCGCTATCTCATGGCGTCGCGCAACCACAGGCAGATCTTCCGGATAGACCGGCCTAGGCAGGTTGGCAAGACGCCGCGCAGCATCAATCACAGAAATGGCAGGAAGTTTTTTCATCAGCGGGTTGTTCAAGAGAAGACACGTATTTTAACGCAGCGGAAGGAACGGGTACGAAACGCTGGATGGGGCAGCGGAAAGCGATTTATTCTTGATTTCTCATTCTCGTCAGCTATGTTTAAAAAGGGGTGGTAAGTCGATCGGCCGCACCCGATAGAATAGTACGTGTAAATATATGTCTACGTTATACCGGGCAAATGGCTTGTGATGAGGCGACTGGCATGCCAATTACCTGAACCACTATAGATAAGGTAGCATGACCGAACTATTTACGCTTCGATGAGCTGCTAAAGGTCGGTCCTGATTTCCGATGAGCTGGCGATTCTTTCCGAACTGTCCAGGCCAACCTGAAAAGATCAGCCGGCCGAGCATGGAGTGCCGTCTTGTCGACGTTATCGAAGCGAAGCGATGTTTATATAAGGCATTCATTTTTTATCCAGGAAAAATCCAACATGCGGGCTGCCATTCAGTTTATCCATCCGGACAGGAAACTGGCTATCCTCACCAAACTGCTGGGCATCATTCAAGGTATCGGTAATTTGCGGCAGCATATCCTGGCGCATGGCGTATTACTGGACAAATTGAATAAAAACGATCGGGAGATATTAAAAAACGCGCTGATAAAACTGGGCTATTCGAGTTATATAGCCACGGACAGTTCCATTCGCCTGCTGATCGCCAATGGTGAATTACGGACCTTGTTTGGGCTGGTGATGCCAATCGGACGTCGACAAAACGACTTTGCGGAAATTTTTTGGGAACGCGGTTTTACTATTGAGAATCTTCCAACCCATCAAGCCGAGGACCTGAAAAAACGGCTTGAGACCATTGCTACCGTTGTTATTGCACCCGACATCCCGCAGCCATATATTTACACCGTTTGCGGCCAGGTCAGCCAGGCAGACGGCACCCCGATCAGCACCGTCGGCTTTACCGCGCGCGCTTTCGATGCGCTGTCGCCAACAAATATTGTCCCACGCGGAAATACGGTTGCGCTTCAGACCAATGGAAATTATCGCATTGATTTTGCCTGGCAGTCAGACGGCAGAAAAGGGCCCAATCTACTCGTTCACATCTTTGATCCGGAAGGAAATGTCGTTGCGGAAGGTAGAAAAACCGCAGCGGCTATCCAGGAATTCCTCGACATCACGGTCCCCCACTTCACACCTGAAACTTATGCGCTGACAATAGCGGTTAAAAACTATGCAACAGATGCTTCTTTGCCAGGGGTACAGGTTGACGCCGTATTCCAGATTAATGGCCAGCAACTGATTCGCTCAGGCACGACAGATGCCGACGGCGTAACTTTTATCCCGGTTGATGAATATTTTTTCGGTGCGGGACATACTGTCGAGGTTCTGTTCCGGGTTCATCAGGATGATCAAGCGCTCGATACCGATACCTTTATCGAAAACCTTCTACCTGGAAACCAGGAGGTGGAAATCCTGGTTACGTTGCCGAAACCCGGGGGGGAGTTGCGTATTGTCCGAGGTACGGTTCGGCAGACGGATGGCTTCCCTTTGCCGGATGTCATCGTACGGGCGTTCGATCGTGATATCCGGACAGAGACATTACTTGGACAGGCAATTGCCGATACCCAAGGGTTCTATGAGATTGCTTATACCACCGGCCAACTGCGCCGGCCAGAAAAAGTGCGAGCTGATCTGATCGTTCGCGCATTCGAACCAGAGGGGAAGGGGGACGAAATCGCTGTGTCGGGTATTATATTCAACGTTTCGCCGCAGCAAACTGTCGATCTTGAGGTTGACCTGGAAAAATTTCGTGGACCGTCGGAGTACGAGCGATATCTTGCCGAGCTGCAACCGCTGGTTGAAAGCGTGCCAATTCACGAATTAACGAAGGAGGATCTGTATTTCCTGGGCGGTAAAACAGGCATTTCACCTAAACAGCTGAATTATTTGCGGCTGGATGCGCAATTGTCATTTCAACGGATGCTGTTACCCGCGGTAACCTACGGTCTTTTTCGCCAGGGGCTTCCGGCGGACTTGGGCCGCTTGTTGATGGAGAAGCCGTTGCGCCTACAGGAAGCACTTAAGGCATCGCTGGCGCAGAACATCGTTCCGGCGTCAATAGCTCCCCAAATTGATCAGGTTATTGAGCAGCTTTTATCCCTTAATGATTCGCTGGGCTTTGAGCTGGAGCTGGAGGCGAAGGCCAAGCAAGGTGCGGTCAGCTGAAGATGATGCCCGGGCATTTGAGCTTGCTGTACAAAACCGTGGAAATGTATGCTTGTTGCAATCGCCTGGATTCCCGCGTTCGTTGGAATGATGGCATTTATCGGCCTGCGGTCTATAGTGATATATCACCTTATCCGCGATAAGTTTCTAAATCATGTCCAGAAGTCGTCGCACTAAACGAGTTTTATCTGTTTTGCTGCTTATCGTGGGCGGCATACTGATGTTCCTGGCGCCGGAAAACATCTGGATCGGCGCCATTCTTTTCATGCTTGGTCTCGCCATGGAAATAGCAGGACTGGTGCTCAGGCGCAACAAATAACGAAATAAAAAGCGGTAATTGTTGCTATGTCGCGTTGGCGTTGATAGACAATCTCTTGGGTGCTGCGATCCCGGGTTGCAGGCCGCAGTCATCGCGAGGTCATTGATTAAATTCGGGTAAATTTAGCGGTCATAAAAAAACCCGAAAACGGACGGGCCGGGTTCGGGTTTAGAGTTTCCGCTTACAAAGGAGGGATCACTTATCCAACGGCTCCATGATAAAACTATCAGAAATAAAGTCAAGTATTTTTGCGACCTGTCCCGATCAGAGAAATCAGACCAGGACAGGTCGATTTGTATCGATCAGCCGAAAAAATTAGGTCTCTTCCCTTCTTTAAATCAAGGCGCGGCGCCGGATCAGCAGACCTAATACCCCAAGCCCAACGAGCATCATTGCATAGGTTGATGGCTCCGGAACCGGTGTCAGAACGCCAAACAACCCGTGGGCTTCTTCATTGGGCCCAGCAGTGAAATACAACAGGTGGCTGCTCCCGGCCATCATATCGTTTCCAGGGGAAAGTGCCCATAATCCATCGACCGCCAGCGGTCTATTGCTGGCATCGAGCACTTGTCCAAGAAACGCGTGAGTATTCGGGTCGTAAATGTTTATGTGGCCGTCGCCGAAATTACCCACCAGCAGGTCGCCTGCCATCGGGCCGAACGATGACGGCGCGGTAGCTACTGCCCATGGCGCGTTTAATGTTCCGCCTGACGCAACCCGCTCCGCAAAGTCGCCATTCAGGTTATATCTGTCGACAAAACCCAGTCCCAAGCCTGCGACTTCATCCTCCTTCGCTACATCCTGCAAGGCATAGGTAACATAGAGCGAGCCGTTGAGATTTTGAACATTGAAAGGAGCATATCCCGCGGGAAGGCTCGGGTCCGTGAATGAGCCTGTCAACGCTGGCGCTGAGGTAGTGCCCTTGTAGACATCCACGGTGCCGGCTTTGAAGTTGGCTGCATACAGATAATCCTGTCCCGCAACGCTACCAATGGCTGCGCCCTTGTAAATATTATCCGTTGAGGCCGGGGCGATGGTTTCGGCATTTATCAATCCGGTTGTACCCAGCGCCGGGCGCCAACCGGAAACACTGCCGTTTTCACTGACGAACAGAAAACGATTGCCATTGAATGATGCGGTGCTGTTGAACACTTGCCCGGTAACACCGCCGCCAGGGATCGAAACTGTCAACTGTAGCTTGGCAGTAGCGTGTGTTGCCGGGTCCACGCTATATAAAGGCGATGTTCCAGCACCATTCGAGGAGACCCAGAACGGACCGTTGGGCGCGTATGCCATCCCCCATGCATTCTTGAGGCCGGGATCGGTAAGTTGTGCGGGATTTAACGCCTGATTATCGGTCACAAGACCGGTTGCCGTGAATGGAACAGCCCAGGCAGGGATAGAGAGTAAAGATATTACTACCCCTGCTGTGAGTGAAGGCAAAAAGGATCGAACTTGTCGCATGATATTTCCCCTGAAATAATTATAAGAACTCGATGCCACGCTAGTTTGTTCCCTCTCTATCCTTCTCTACCCCGTTCTGTCCCTTACTTTTTTTCTCTTGAAAAGAAAAGCTTACGGCTTATAGAATCGACGCTGCGTAAAACTACCCTTGACCGCTTGGGGCCAGCCTTTTCCGGGATGAGAGGCTAGTTCTCATTTAACATAGCCTGTGTGATGAAATTGTTGTTTTACTGTAAAAGCTTTGTGAAATTTCAATCCGGTTACTTTTCGAAAGGCAATTTCGATAGCTTCCATGGAGTTCTTGCGCAACTTGTTTCATAATGAAGCGAATGAAGCGCCGAAACCAGTGCGAAACCAATGCTCGAATAAAACTTGTGCTCGAAGCGGGTTATTTTTTTCCCTTAGGCACGTCCAACCCAGCCTATGCCCGGTCTCAACCTGCTGCGACCTCCACTGCGATCGGCCTCTCGGGCAAAGGTATGAGCTGGCTTGGCAAACACGCTCTTTCCCGTCAATTCCCGGCAGCAGGCCGAATTGCCGGACGGGGAGATCGATATGACCAGGTTTTCAGCCCTCGAGGTACGAAAGCCTGTTCCAGGCACCAGAACTGTTGTCCCAAGGCCTGCCTATGGGCTTGAAAGTCTTTGTCACCGGAGCCGGCGGTTATCTCGGAAATGTGCTGGTTGCTTATCTGGCAAATATGCCAGAGGTCGAGCATATAACCGGGTTGATCAACAACACATTGCCGCCGGCGCCTCTCTCGCCTAAAGTAAATCTCGTCAAGATGGATATCCGTTCACCTGAACTGGCGAGCGTAATGGCCGGGCATGAGGTCGTTGTACACACTGCGTTCCTTGTACAGTGGATCTCCAGAATGCCAGCGGCAGTTCGCGATGACATCAATTTAAGAGGCACGTGGAATCTGGCTCAAGCGGCGGTCGAAAGCTATGCTCAAAAGGTTATCTATGCCAGCAGTATCTCGGCATACGATCCCATCCTGGTACAAGGAACAGATGACGTAAAAGAAGAATTTCCTACCGGAAAAGGCGATTCCTCCATGTATTACTGGAACAATAAGGCGATTGCGGAGAAGATACTGACGGAGATTCTGGAGCCTTCCGGGATCATATTGACCTCGCTCCGCCTCAGCTACATCATTGGCCCGCGCAACCGCATTACGGTGGCGGGATTTCGCGAGAACGCGGCAAATTTTCCGGGCCGCGATCCCCGCGCGCAATTTGTGCATGAAGAGGATGTGGCTGAGGCTTTTGGGCAAGCAGTGCGTGCCGATATGCCGGGTGTCTTTAACGCTGTTCCAGACGGCAACATCCGGCTCAGTGAAGTCTATGAAATTATCGGTGCAAAGCCCATAACCGTCCCATTATGGCTGGCGCACCTGATAACATTCGTTCGCTGGCAATATCTCGGTTCACCCGTACACCCATCCTGGATCCGGTCAGCTTTGGTGGATGCGACCTTGAGTAACGCAAAACTGAAAGCCGCGGGATGGCGCCCGCGTTACAGCAGCAGGGATGCCATCATCGGCGCCATCGAGAAATAACGATTTTTTTAATCCGTGATTTTATTCGGGAAATGCAGCGGGAGAGCTTGCTCAGGCCCTCAAAGAACCATAACCGTGGGTACACGGTCAAAGGTTGTAATGACCGAAGGAGAAGGAGGATCCCATGAATCGACGCGCTGTACTGCAAAGTCTCGCCACGCTGGCCGGGCTGCCGTTGATTTCGGCATGCTCAAACAGCAAAACCTCGGTAAATACGTCAACTGCGATAACGGTAAAACCTCTGAACAAACCGCATGAAGATTGGCGCGGCCTGGTTTCGCCCGCCGCTTATAAGGTATTGTTTGAAGAAGATACGGAGCCGCCGGGCAGTAGCGCGCTAAATCGTGAAGACCGGGAAGGTACCTTTATTTGCGCCGCGTGCTATCTGCCGCTGTTCGATAGTGCGAACAAATATGAAAGCGGCACGGGATGGCCCAGTTTCACCCAGCCCATTGCGGGTCATATGGAAACGAGGCGCGATTTCAAAATGATTCTGCCGCGCACGGAGTACCATTGCGCGCGTTGCGGAGGTCACCAGGGCCATGTATTTAAAGATGGACCCCTTCCCAGGGGAGAGCGTTGGTGCAACAACGGGTTGGCGCTCCGGTTCGTGCTGAAGGGTGAACAGCTGCCGCCACTCAGAGGTTGATTTACCCCAGCCAGACTATGTTCAAGCCATTTACATTTTACGCCATGCCTCGCGCCCAGCCTTTCCGCCGGGTGTTCGAGGCCATGGTGATGGGCATGATGCTGATCATGTCAGCCGCATGCGAACAGCCGGGCGCGCACATCAACTCCTCGGCCGCCAGCCCATCAGCGAGTCAGCATGCCGGTTCGCCCGCCGGATCTTCCGTTACGGACATCGCCATTTTCGCTGGCGGTTGCTTCTGGTGTACGGAAGCGGATTTCGACAAGGTCCACGGTGTAATATCCACCACATCCGGCTATATCGGTGGCAAGGTGGCAAACCCAACTTATAAGCAGGTGTCTTCAGGAAAAACTGGCCACATTGAAGCAGTGCAGGTGCGCTTCGATCCTGAAAAGACCAGTTTCGCCAAGCTGCTGATTGCATTCTGGCCGACGATCGACCCCCTCACTCCCAATGGGCAGTTCTGTGACGAGGGCTCGCAATATCGCAGCGCAATCTTTTATCGTAATGCCGATCAAAAGCGACAGGCCGAGGCATCCAAAGCCGAGCTCGGAGCCTCTGGTCGTTTTACGCAACCTATCGTGACCGAGATTTTGCCCGCCACGGAATTTTACCCGGCAGAGGAATATCATCAGGATTATTACAAAAAAAATCCGGTCCGCTATTCTTATTACCGTAACGGCTGTGGCCGTGATGCGCGTCTAGCCCAGGTATGGGGTATTCGCAAATAGTCAGGGGCAGGTATCGAGGAAAATGCCCACACGCCGCACTGCGCTATGTTTATTGTCGCCTTATACTTTTTAGACTCACTTCAAAGGCTCGGTTGCACGCTGCGTGCCCGCAAGCTTTTACCTCCCGGATTCCTGGAATAACGGGCAATTCTCCCCTCATTTTCCTACCCTGCTTTGCGGGATCAGACGAGTGGGTTTCTATTAGGGGTGTCCACAGAACGCTAGTGCACGGCGTTCAAAGCTGGGCCGGATGCCGGGTTCGGAGTCAAGCCTGTATTCGGACGACTGCTCCCATCGCGCCTCTCCCTGAGCTCCGTGGTATCCAAATCCATGATGCGGGGATCTTTAGCCGCGTTGTCGTCGGCTTGTAGATATTGCGTTTCGGGTTCTCTGGTTTTTACCTTGGTTCCTTTCTGGTCTTTCACCTTCGAGGCCTTGGCCTTCTTCGCAGGCTGCGTCTTTGCATCTTTACGGCCTTCGGCTGTATCCTGCGGATTCTTTGAAATATCGGCGGTATGGTGCTGGGCCTTGAGATTGGCGCTCATGGCCATATAGTTGCGATACTCATTCTGCATCTGGGAGTGGAACTGCGAATATTGAGTACTGTAGGTACTCCGCGCGCTTTCCAGTTGCCGTAGTTTTGTTTCCAGCTGGCGTCGGTTTTGGGAATTATCTTTTGCTTCGACAGTTTTTACTGCCAGCGAGACCTCCTGGATTTTTTGATTCAGTTGCTTGAATAACTGAGCCATACTATTGGCAGCGTGACTGTATCGCCGGTGGTATAACTCCAATTTCTCGAAATCGGTCAGCGGTTCACCGATAGGGCGCGAAGTTGTCTCGGACATATCATTTGCCGCCGACTCCTGCTCCACCTGTCCTGCGAAAGCATTGGGCAAGGATAGTCCCAAAGCCAAAGCAATCATGGCTGCGTATTGCGTCCATAAGCTCTTTATGTGCCGTTTCATGGATGAACTCCTGGATATGTTGGTTTTGTTGAATATGATGGTATACCTGTTTAACGCGGGACTCCAATTTCTGGTGCTTATCGTTTAGTGATTGGTTTTGGCTTTGGGTTCGATGAACTCAGGATATCAGTCAAGGCTATTACCGTATGCGAGTATAAGTTAAACTTCGTGGTGAATAATGATGCGGGACAAAAATGGAAAGCAGTTTTCTAATACACCAGCCTCTAATACACCGATCGTCCGCCTGACCAGAAATCCCAAGAATGACAGTTTCCAGATCGTCCATGAGTAAATTCATTACGTTGGAAGGCATAGACGGCGCAGGCAAGAGTACACACCTTGGCTGGCTTGCGAGCCTTTTGCGTAGCAGGGGGAAAAGCGTAGTCGTGACACGCGAGCCGGGCGGCACCCGTTTGGGCGAAGGATTGCGCGAGCTTCTGCTTGACAGTGACCAGGCCATGCATCCAGAAACCGAGGCTCTGCTTATGTTCGCAGCGCGCCGGGAGCACTTGGACAAGATTATCCTGCCGGCGCTGGATCGCGGCGATTGGGTGCTTTCAGATCGGTTCACCGATGCCAGCTTCGCCTATCAGGGCGGTGGCAGGGGTTTGGCAATGGAGAAACTCGATAAGCTCGAGCATTGGGTGCAAGGAGAATTTCAACCTGACCTCACGCTTTATTTCGACGTAACAGTCGAATTGGGCAGGCAACGAATAGATGCCATCAAGCCAGCTGACCGGTTCGAAGCGGAACAGGATGAGTTTTTCGGGAGAGTACGAAATGCCTACCTGGAAAGAGCTCGCCGTTTTCCGCGGCGTATCTCTGTAATAGACGCAAACCAGACTCTCGAGGAAGTTAAGGAATCAGTTGAAAAAATCATCCTATCCTTTTGTTGATGAAGAATATTTATTCATGGCAAAAAGAAGCCTGGCGGAGATTGGCCCAGGATGTTCAAGGAAGCAGGAGGTCATCAGTCCATGCCTTGCTGCTGAGGGGCAGAAAGGGCTTGGGCAAGCTTGCATTCGGCCGTTACCTGGCCAAATCCAGGCTCTGCGAGAATCCATCTGCTGAGGGCGAGGCATGCCAAACTTGTGCCAGCTGCCGCTGGTTTGAACAAGGCAGTCATCCGGATTATCGCCTGATCGAGCCAGAAGCCATGTCAGGATCGCCCGATGATAACAGGGAGGATGGAAGCAGCGATATCGGGCCGGGCTCCACGCCTGGGTCTGTCTCGGGCGCCACGACGGAATCCAGCAACGCAAAATCCAGGAAAAAACCAAGCAAGCAGATCAGTGTCGCGCAAATAAGAGATCTGGCCGATTTCATCAATATATCCAGCCATCAGAACGGATATAAGATCATCTTGCTCCATCCTGCAGAAACCATGAATGCAGCCGCTGCCAATGCGCTACTGAAGAATCTGGAAGAACCGCCGCCCCGAACGCTGTTCATTCTCGTTACCCATCACGCGCAGTATTTGCTGCCGACCATACGCAGCCGGTGCCTGCAAGTTGCAATGCCCGTGCCTGATCCTGCAACCGCCATTGCCTGGCTTAAGCAGCAGGGGATCAAAGATCCGGAAACATGCCTGGCTTCCGCT
Source organism: Nitrosospira sp. Nsp11 (assembly GCF_900142705.1). Taxonomy (GTDB): domain Bacteria; phylum Pseudomonadota; class Gammaproteobacteria; order Burkholderiales; family Nitrosomonadaceae; genus Nitrosospira. The sequence continues at coordinate 14,131 of NZ_FRBV01000005.1, read as the reverse complement.
GGGTATGCACCATTGTCGGCGCTGGAATTCAACGATGACGATTATCTGGAGCGGCACGGCGACTTCATCGAACAGATCAGCGTACTCGCCGAACTCAGCCCGATTGCGCTGGCGGAGGCGTTGCAAAAATCAGACTTGTCCACGGTGGTCAACTGGCTGCAGAAATGGTGCTACGACTTGATGAGCTTTCGCACGACCGGCAAGGTCCGCTATCATCTTGACAGACTCGCCGCCATAGAATTGCTGGCGCCAGGGATTGAGCCGCGTTCACTGGCCACGTACTCGCGGACACTGGCTGGCGCACAGCTGCTGGCAAGCCATCCCCTCAATACTCGATTATTCCTGGAAGAGTTGCTGTTTTCCTATGTCGCTGCGCTATCACCGGCATCACCCTCATCTCAAGTAGAAGCATAAGCGAGCCATGCTTGATTTGGACTGGGGCAATATCCACCCCATGCGTTGCACTCGTCGGCATCGTAGACTAAGCTACCCCTTCATCGTACGCTTGCAATTCCACGCCGGGTTGCGGTCAACTACCGCCGATGGTCCACGGGAAGTACTTGTTCAAAGGTTCCATAGCCATGTTTGTTGACTCTCATTGCCATCTTGATTTTCCTGATCTGTCGAGCAACCTCAACGAGTTGCTGGAGAAAATGCGGGCGAATGATGTTAGCCATGCACTCTGCGTGAGCGTTAACCTGGAAGACTTTCCCCGAGTGCTTGCGTTGGCGGAAACCCATCCGAACCTGTTTGCCTCAGTGGGTGTTCATCCTGATTATGAAAATCTGGCCGAGCCGCAAGCATCGCAACTGGCATCCCTGGCTGAACATCCGCGAATCGTCGCCATCGGGGAGACGGGGCTGGATTACTTTCGCCTGAAGGGCGATCTGGAATGGCAGCGGGAACGCTTCCGCCAGCATATTCGTGCCGCCCGGCAGTGCGGTAAACCGCTCATTATTCACACGCGCGAGGCTGCTGCCGATACCTTGCGTATCATGGCGGACGAGGGCGCGGATAAGGTCGGCGGGGTGATGCATTGCTTCACGGAAAGCTGGGAAGTGGCCCAGCAAGCGATGGAAATGAATTTTTATATTTCTTTTTCCGGGATTGTCACTTTCAAGAATGCCATTGCCTTGAAGGATGTGGCCAAGAGAATCAAACTGGAAAGAATGCTCATAGAGACAGATTCGCCATATCTCGCGCCGGTGCCTCATCGCGGCAAAATGAATCAGCCTGCCTTTGTGCGACATGTAGCGGGGGAAATAGCCGCATTGCGCGGTATCAGCATCGACGAAGTAGGCACAACTACGACCGAAAATTTTTTCAACTTATTCAAGGCGGCGTGAATGATGAGTTTACCAGGAAAATTCTTTTTCACGGCTGGTCTGATGCTTGCTGTCAACCTGTGCCAGCCGCCGGTTGCGCTGGCAGGAGCCTATGAGGATCTACGTTGGGCCGCTGAGGACAATAACATTACAGACATAAGGCAGTTGCTACTCAAAGGCGCCGACCCTAACACTTCGGATGCGCAGGGAAATACGCTTTTGATGGTTGCGGTACGCAACAAAAATGCCGAGCTCGTTGATTTGCTGATAAAGGCTGGCGCAAAGCTCAATTTGCGCAATAAATATGGCGAAACCGCCATTATGCTCGCCAGCTATAACGGGCTTGGGGATATCGTCGAGAAACTGTATGTAAAGGGAGCGGAAATCAACCATAAGGGGTGGAATCCACTGCTTTATGCCGCAACCGCCGGTCACGCGAAAATCGCCCAGTTATTACTGGAGGGGGGCGCGGAAGCCAATTCGATATCCAGCAACGGATCAACTGCATTAATGATGGCGGCTCGCGGCAATCATGTGGATACTGCAAAAGTGCTCCTGAAAAACGGCGCCGATCCCAATATCAGGAATGAGTTGGGAAAAACGGCATTGGATTGGGCTTTGAGCAAAAATCATGGCCAAATAGCTGAGGTGTTGAAAGCCGGCGGAGCGACGAAATAACCGGGTCTTCCGAAAGTTGACCCGTAACTGACAGGAGTGACATGAGCACGGTTGGATTCAATCATTACAATTTGCGCGCTCCGCGCGAGCTCATGAATCAGCTCAAGGATTTTTATTGCGAGATAGTGGGACTTGCGCAAGGTCAACGTCCATCTTTAGAGAGTCCTGGGTATTGGCTTTATGCCGGCGATCAATGTGTTCTCCACTTGAGCCAGGCACGCCCGGATGAAGTGCGCCTTACGCATATCGCCACCACTTTTGATCACGTGGCGTTTACCTGTACTGATCGTCCGGAAATGGAGGAGCGCCTGAAGCAGCACAATGTCGAATTTCGGAGAAGTAAAGTACCTTCTCTTGGCATAGCCCAGCTATTTTTCAAGGATCCGGCAGGGAACGGAATAGAATTGAGCTTCGCCGAAGACCAGCCCGTCTGAATGAGTCGTTAACTTGATGCCGCCGATGCAAGCGACAACAGATAGCAGAGGTAGCGAAAACAAGCTCCGCGCACGGAACACCGCGCACTTTGCATTCATACGGAAACACGGAAATGAAAAAACCGCTTCAGGATAAAGTTGCCATTATCACCGGCTCATCGAGGGGCATCGGTGCGGAAATCGCTCGTACGCTGGCTGGCGCGGGCGCAAAGGTGGTGGTTAACTTTACCGCGAACCCGAGTGCCGCCGAAGCGGTATGCGCTGCGATAGCGGAAGCAGGCGGCGAATCGCTAGCGGTTAAAGCAGACGTCAGTGACCCGGCTCAGGTTCGAATGCTGTTTGATGCCACAATCGAACGCTTCAAGCACCTTGATATTCTCGTCAATAATGCGGGCGTGCTTCTATCCAGGCAAATTGCCGACATCAGCGATGAAGAGTTTGACCGCGTCCTGAGCATTAACGTAAAAGGCGTTTTTTATGCCCTGCGGGAGGCCGCAAAGTGGATGGCGGATGGTGGACGCGTGGTCAGCCTCTCCAGCACCGTTACCCGGCTTATGCTGCCGAACTATGGCGCTTATGCGGCAAGCAAGGGCGCTGTAGAACAATTGACGCGCGTCTTTGCGAAGGAGATGGGAGAACGGGGCGTGACAGCCAATATCGTTTCACCAGGGCCGATCAATACCGAAATGTTTAATTCGGGAAAAAATAAGGAAACGATCGAACGGATGGCGGCAATGTCCTTCCAGGGTCGCATTGGCGAACCGAAAGACATTGCGCGCGTGGTACTCTTTCTGGTCAGCGAAGAAGCGGGCTGGGTTACGGGGCAGAATATCAGCGCCAGCGGCGGAGCTGCGTGACCTCCGCGGCAGGGGTACGCTTAACCAGGCTAGGCAAAAAAAGAGGATTCCCAAAAAATCCCCCTCGTGCGTAAAGAAATTACCTATAGATACAGATACCACTACTGCAAATACCGCTACCGCGACCTCTTTACATCAATAGCCGGTCTACTTCTGTTATCGCAACTTCCTCTATTCCCTTGATTCCATGGGATTTAACCATATCCATCATCATGCAGAAGTCCCTCATTTGCATGCAATCGAGGGCCCATTCTCCAGGTTCCGATTCGTATGCCGCATCTTCCATCGTCGACGCAGCGGCAGCCCAGTGACCATGCGCGATCTCCAGCATGGCAATTTTGCACCGCGTCACTTGCGTTGGCGCCGCGGCCATCAATATTTCATGCATTGTTTTCATGGCGATCTCCTTGCCAAAAAAATTTCACCTATACTGAGTTTGACCGCGTTACGTCGATCGAGTGCAATGGGTCGAAATTTTTTTATACAATGAACTGTTATCGTGTTATTCATTCCGTTTTCATCAAAACAGCCATTTCAAGCACTTAAGGCCTGATCCGCATCATTAGGATTGACATCAGTCATTATGCCTGCCGGTACAGGCTGAGGGCTGTGACTATTCGCTCAGTTGGTTGACCGGGTCAAGGATCATAATCGTGGAGTCCATTATGAACATTGATGGCGATTTCCTGATAATCGCCATGCATCTTGTCGCAGCGTTGGTGGCAGGGGGCGCCATCGGCATGGAAAGAAGCTTGCACGGCCATCCTGCCGGTTTCAGAACGCATGCGCTCGTCAGTCTCGCCTCCAGTTTGCTGATGCTGATCACCCTATACCAGTGGAAATGGCTTCCGGACGTTCCGATCGACGCCATCAGAATGGACCCGACCCGAATGGCTCAGGGAATTATGACGGGGATAGGTTTTCTGGGTGCGGGCGTGATTTTCAAGGAGGGTTTGAGCGTTCGCGGCTTGACCACCGCCGCTTCGATCTGGATCACGGCAGGCATCGGCATTTTGATGGGTATAGGATTTTTTATTCCCGGCATTCTTGGAACTATCCTGACGCTCGGTATTCTCTCTTTGTTCCGCTTGATTGAGGACAGACTCCCCCGTCAGCTATATGCTCAATATCATGTCAGCTTTGATCGCGGCAACATCATGTCGGAAAGCGAAATCCGAAAACTCGTGGTGGACCACGGGTTTGAAGTTGTGACGATGAGTTATCGCATCACTTCGGAGGCCTTGTTTGAATACCGCATGGATATTCGAACCACAGACCTCGGCGGAACTTCAGCGCTTGCGGATGTGATGCGTGAAATGGAATCAGTCCGCGAATTCCGCATCTCGACGACCGGCAACTGATGGGATGCATACTCACTCTGGCGGGAACAAAAGGAAGCGGGGAAAAATAAGCTGGATGGGATGCTTATGATAATCTGTTACGGTAAGCAGAATGGAGAATGAGAATGGAGCATGTGTAAAAATACGTCTCGGTCTCGTTCGGCAGGAGAATGCCGAGTGATTGCTCGCATCAAGCATAGTAATATTCGGAGTCGAGCCGCCAAGCTGAACTTAAGTTAACCCCTCGTTAAGTCTCACGCGGTATAGAGACTGAACCCGGAATTCGCCAAACCTAAATTAAATGGAGAAATAACCATGCAATTCATGATCTTGCTCAAGGCCGATAAAAATACTGAAGCGGGCGTTATGCCAAGCGAAAAGCTCCTTACCGATATGAGCAAGTATAACGAAGAGCTCCTTAACGCTGGCGTATTGCTTGCGGGCGAGGGGCTGCACCCAAGTTCGAAGGGGGCGCGCGTGAAATTCTCGGATGGGAAGAGAACCGTAATTGAAGGACCCTTTCCCGAGGTGAAAGAGCTGATTGCCGGCTTTTGGCTGCTCCAGGTAAAATCCAGGGAAGAGGCGATAGAATGGGTTAAACGCTGTCCCAATCCCCTTGAGGGAGAGGCTGAGATAGAAATTCGCCAAGTATTTGAAGCAAGCGACTTCGGTGCGGAGTTCACCCCCGAACTGAGGGAGCAGGAGGAGCGTATGCGAGCGCAACTGGCGGGAAAGGGCGAACCTGAAACGTGACGGAACCGCTCCGCCAGAATAATGCATATGGCCGACGCAGAGCTATAAAAATCGGAGGCGGGCACTTGCCGGATTTAGGATATTACACGATACAGCCTGGTTTCTCGAATCATCAACCACCTTAAGGAGCGTGCCATGCAACTGAACCCTTATCTTGTTTTCAATGGTCAATGCGAGGCAGCTTTCAAATTCTATGAGGAGCGCCTCGGCGGAAAGATCCTGGTAATGCTCACCCACGGAAGCTCGCCGATGGCGGAGCAAGGACCACCTGAATGGCGCAATAAGATCATGCATGCTCGCCTGACGGTGGGAGACGCGGTATTGATGGGTTCCGACAGTCCACCCGATCACTTTGAGGAGATGAAAGGCTTTTCCGTAGCGCTGAATGTCGAGGCCCCGGCAGATGCAGAACGTATTTTCCACGCATTAGCGGAAAATGGAACAGTGCGAATGCCGCTACAGGAAACTTTCTGGGCGGCCCGGTTTGGCATGCTTATCGATCAATTCGGCGTGCCATGGATGATAAACTGCGAGTAAATCGGTAATGTAAATCGCGCGCAGCCAACGTATTTACTGAAGCAACGAATTGCGAAAGCGGTTGACCGGGCGCAGTATGAGATACGGGGGGACGTTTTGAACAATCTGGAACGCGCAAGTATTACACGCGGGCGCTAGGAGCGGATACCAGCGATGATCGCGAGTGGACCGGTGGCGATCATATCGCGTCGTACAACATCGCGCCCGGCCTGTGCCCCTGGATGATCATGTTGCGCAATCGCAAGGTGGAATTCATCGGCAAAACCGGGGCTATCGGACACCTAGCGAGGCTGCTGCGAAGAGAAAACCCTGGATTAATGCGCGTGTAGAAAAAGCCCTGACAGGGCGCTATTTCCGGCACATGTTCCGCAAGGTCGAGGCGACGATTTTCATAGCTGGGCTAACCAACTTCCGCCCCTACACCGAGCAAAACGTTGAAGTCGGGTTCGTCATTGTCACCGAGGACTGTGAAGGCGGCACGGTGGTTATACATGACCGCCGGCCGTTGTGCTGGAACCGGAGGATGCGTGGCGCTGGATGGACCCCGATACGCCGGTTGAGGAAGCGGCGCATATCGCGCAAACACGCTCTCTGCCTACCGAAGCCTTCACTTGGTGGAGATTAGATAGAGCAGTGAACCGAGTCGATCCGAATAACAATACGAGAGAGCTGATAGCGCCGATAAACGAATTAGCTCAGCCATGAGCGTAGTCTTTTAGGGCCCATGCCGCCTTACGGTTTGAACCCCATTATTTTCATTGCCGGATCGCTGGATAAGGGAATAGTCCCTGGGTCCTTATTGGTAAAATAATTGAACGTCTTTACCTGTCGCCCCCGATGGTTATCATTGGCAGCGTCCAGAGAATCTTTTCCATGTTCCCTTTGAGAAAGTGCTTAAAGAACTTCTCCTCACTTTCCCTCCCGCGTCTTCAATTGGCTCTCGCGGGTCGGGCACGAACCACTGAAGAGTAATCGCTCTATACGTCGGGAGATGTACCAGGAGGACTAACAACTCGATGGATGTAGCTGAAAACGATACTGATGCAGTACGCCGCTTGCGGCGAACAATGCGGGATTTGCTAGCTCTCTCGACCCTGTCTGGGGCGTGGACTGGTCTAGAACCGGAGGATATTGCCAAGAGGCTCGCTAAGATTCTCTCAAGTACTCTTGATCTTGACTTGGTCTACATCCGCCTTCTCCAGCCCAAAAGCTCTGGCTTTACGGAGGCTATATGCAGCAAGCATCGTCCTGATGCCGACCGCTGCATTTCGGAAACATGGGACTGGCTCGCTTCGCTCTTGACCGATGCTGCTTCGATTCCAGTTGCTATAGTGCCTGATCCGTTTGGATCCGGCACTCTGCGAATGACTCTCAATCGATCCGGCTTGGAAGAGCATGACGTTTTAATCACTGGTTCCCAACGCGCAGACTTTCCAACGGAGGAAGACCGGCTGCTGCTGGAGCTTGCTGCCAACCAGATGGCTGTCGTTTCGCAGCAGCGCCGGGCCGAGCAGGCTCTCCAGCAAAGCGAAGAGCGATTTCATGGTTTTGCCAACGCCGCTCCGGCCATGCTCTGGGTGACGGAGCCAGACGGTTTCTGCTCTTTCCTCTCTCACGGGTGGTACGAGTTCACCGGCCAAGGCGAGGACGGAGGCCTGGGTTTCGGGTGGCTCAATGCCGTGCATCCGGAAGATCGGGAGACAGCAAGCAAACATTTCCTTTTAGCAAACGAGCGGAATGAAGCTTTTTCCATCGAGTATCGGCTGTGGCGGGCCGATGGCGTGTACCGGTGGATCATCGACGCAGGCCGCCCTCGCTTCTCCCCTGAAGGCCAATTTCTCGGGTATGCCGGAAACCTGCTTGATATCACCGACCGCAAGCAGGTCGAGAAGGATCTTCAGGAAAGCCGAGAGCACTTGCGGGCCATCTTTGAATCCGTCGGTGATGGTCTTTATGTAATGGGGCCAGATTTCCGCTGCACCTACATGAATCCGGCTGGAGCGGCAATGCTTGGCTATCAGGCCCAAGAGCTCGTTGGTCGGCACCTGCACGACACCATTCACCATACACGCCCGGACGGCCGTCATTACGCGGTCAGTGAGTGCCCTATTGCCTTAGCCGCGCGTGAGAGTGTGCCGGCGCGCGTGGACGACGATGTCTTCTGGCGGAAGGATGGCAGCACGCTACCAGTTACCTACTCTGTTGCTCCAATAATGGTCGATGGCCGACCCGCTGGAGCGGTCGTCACATACCGGGATGTCACGGAGCGGAAGCAATCCGAAGAAGAAATGGCCGCTCTCCTGGGAATGGAGAAGTGCCGTGCTGCACTTCTGGCACGGGTAGCCAATGCAAGCCAGTCGATGAACGTGGAGTGGTCGGTGGACAGCATTGTCCGGATTTTGACTGAAGAAGCCTGCTCCATGCTTGGAGCCCATCAAGCGGTGACTTCCGTGACTATTTCAGAAAACTGGACACAGGCGATTAGAGCGGTATCACTATCGGACAAGTATGCCGGCTACCATACCTATTCGGAGAAGATGGATGGATCGGGCATTTACATGGAGGTATGTCGGACCAATCGTCCGATGCGGATGACTCAACAAGAGCTGGAAGCCCACCCAGCTTGGAAAGGGTTTGGAAAACATGCCAAAGATCATCCGCCGATGAGGGGGTGGCTCGCCGTGCCGCTGATCGGCCACGGAGGGAAAAACCTCGGCTTGGTCCAACTCACCGACAAGGCTCAAGGCGAATTCACCGAAGAGGACGAAGCGATTCTGGTACAGCTTGCCGCGATTGCCTCTGCCGGGATCGAAAACGCCTATCTTTATGAGCAGGTGCGGGAGCAGGATCGACGCAAGGATGAATTCCTCGCCACGCTGGCTCATGAACTGAGAAATCCTCTTGCCCCCGTTCGTAACGGACTTGCCGTGCTCAAGCTGGCACCTTCGATGGAGGCCACGGTGAGGACCCGGGAGATCATGGAGCGACAGGTGGAACATATGGTCCGCCTCATCGACGATCTGCTTGACGTTTCCCGTATCACCAGCGGAAAGATCCAACTCAAGAAGGAGCGAGTAGAGGTTCGCACAGTACTGGATGCAGCTCTTGAACTAAGTCGGCCCCTTATTGAGGAAAACCAGCACAGGCTGTTCATTTCGAGTCCTAAAGAGTCGCTCCTGCTTGACGCCGATCCAACGCGTATGGCCCAAGTAGTAAGTAACCTCCTGAATAACGCGGCGAAGTACACTTCCAAAGGAGGACGAATTAAGTTGTCTGCCGAGAGAGACGGCAGCGAAGTGATCATCAGGGTGCGGGATAACGGAGCCGGTCTTACGTCAGAGGCTCTGCCAGAGGTATTTGAATTATTCAGTCAGGTCGGGAAAACCCTGGATCGCTCACAGGGAGGATTGGGCATCGGGTTAGCCCTCGTCAAGCGCCTTGTTGAAATGCATAATGGATCCATCGCGGCGGAAAGCCAAGGCCTAGGGCAAGGCAGCACGTTCGTTGTCCGCTTTCCCCTTGCCGCAACGCAAATAATCAAGAGGCAAGTTGCTGGGGCAAGTGACTCCTGTAGCTTATCTGTTCCCCGTCGCATTCTGGTGGTGGACGACAATGTGGATGGTGCTGAGACACTCGCCATGCTCCTTATGTTGTCCGGACATACGGTAGAGACGGTTCACACTGGACCGGACGCTCTTAAGGCCGCTCAAACCTTTCAACCTAACGTAATGTTCCTCGACATTGGCCTTCCTGGCCTGAGCGGGTATGAAGTTGCACAACAACTGCGTTCTGATTCGAACATGAAGGGCTTGATCCTTGTAGCATTGACCGGATGGGGATCCGAAGATGACCGCCGACGAGCGCTAATTGCTGGATTCAATTATCACCTTACCAAGCCGGTCGAGATAGAAAAGCTGCAATCATTACTCAGCGAAATAGATAGTTTATGATGAGTAAACTATCTCTCACTAGGGCTAGCCCTAACGAGAGAGCGACAGCTTAGCTGTCACACCGAAGACAGCGATGGTTTTGTTCCTCACGAGGTAAGTGTTGAGATCGAGCACGGATCATGGAAATATTCTCCGTGCGCGATACTGACAGAGGCTGCGAGGGTTCCGTGATGCGCTGGGGTTTTATTTCCCCTCCTGGAAAGTCCGCTCTGGTTGATCCTATTGAGCCTGATGGCTACTCATAAATAGCTTTGCCGACAAGCAAGCCACAGCGACTCACCAAGCTGGAAGATTGCCTGCCAAAAACTGCGCCATGCGTGGCGCTGGCTGGATATAGATACACCAATTGGGGAAGCGGCGCATATAGCGCAATCACGTTCTTTGCCTAGCGACGCCTTCACTTGATGGAGGGTGGATAGAGCCGTGAACCGGGCCGATCCTTCTAACAACAGCAGGGAATTGTTAAAACCCATAGCGAGCAGTCCTACATAAATCATCAGGATGATTAGACGGATCTCTTGGAAATCCCAAAATGGCAAAACGAAACGAAAAAAAGGCTAGCGGTAACAGGTAGGTCCTATTCAGCACGCGTGGGATTGCCCGAGAGCAACGGGCGACCTGACGTGAAATGGTTTATTAAGGCTGCAAGCCTTCGAATTGCAGTGAAAAGGAAAGTATGGGTTGTAATAAAACGATTAAATTTCGGTTAAATTTTGCAATAAAAAATGAAGTAGCCTGTCAACTACATAAAAACAAGCATTGAGGTGATAACTATTTACCGTTGATAACATATTTTATCAACTGCCTCCCACCCCCATTTGTGTAGCCTCCCGGCTACGGCTCTGTTGCAAAAAATAAGAAGCGAGGTGCACCATTGTATTTTTCAGGACAATCCTCAAATGTCAGATTTTAAGTGGCGTCATTTCCGTGGTGAGCTGATTCTGGGTTGTGTCAGGTGGTATTGCAAATACGGGATCAGCTATCGTGATTTGGCGGAAATGATGCTGGAACGTGGTCTTGATGTAGATCATACGACGCTCTACCGTTGGGTTCAGCATTACGCGCCCGAAATGGAAAAGCGCCTGAGGTGGTATTGGAAACCTCCCATGGGCTACAGTTGGCGGATGGATGAAACCTACGTAAAAGTAAAAGGGGAGTGGACGTATCTCTACCGGGCACTTGATAAAAAAGGCCATACGATTGATTTCTATCTCTCCGCTACTCGCAATACCCAAGCTGCCAAACGTTTTCTGGGGCAAAGCCCTGAAATCCATGAAACCCTGGGCGCACCTCGGTGCTATCAATACCGACAAGGCGCCCGCTTACAGGTCCGCCATTGCCGAATTAAAAACGGAAGTAAAGTGTCCGCCGGATACCGTGCACCGGCAGGTCAAATACTTGAACAATATTATCGAAGCTGATCATGGCAAGCTCAAACGCTTGATAAACCCGGTGCGCGGCTTTAAATCGATGAAAACAGCCTACGCCATCATCAACGGTTTCGAGCTCATGCGGATGCTTAAGAAAGGACAGCTGGACGTTTGGAAATTGGGCCAAGGCCTCACAGGAGAAATCTGGCTCATTGAAAGGCAATTCGGTATCTGCAGGGGCTCTGTTACAAAAAATAAGAAACAGCTATATTTTAATTTTTAACTAAATATTTTTTAATACTTTTAAATTCACTTTTTATCAAAAATCATTTTTTGCAACAGAGCCGAAAACATGGCCCAGTTCATCAACACCAAAGAAAGCATCGTCACCGAAGCCGTCGATGGTCTGGTCGCGGCGTCTGGCGGTCAGCTGGCGCGGCTCGACGGCTATCCGCATATACGGGTGGTCGTACGCAATGACTGGGACAAGTCCAAGGTCGCGTTGATCTCGGGAGGCGGATCGGGCCACGAACCGGCACATGTGGGTTTCGTCGGGGAAGAAATGCTGACGGCTGCGGTGTGCGGCGACATCTTCGCCTCGCCGTCAGTCGACGCGGTACTGGCAGGCATCCTTGCCGTGACGGGATCGTCCGGCTGCCTGCTCATCGTCAAGAATTATACCGGTGACCGATTGAATTTCGGGCTGGCGGCCGAACGTGCTCGCCAGTTTGGCTTGAATGTCGAGATAGTCATCGTCGACGATGATGTGGCGTTGCCTGACTTGCCCCAAGCCCGCGGCGTGGCCGGCACGCTTTTCGTGCACAAGATAGCCGGCGCGTTGGCCGAGAATGGTGCCGACTTGGCGCACGTCGCCGCGGCCGCGCGCAAGGTCGTGTCAAAGACAAAAAGCATCGGCATGTCGCTAAACACCTGCACCATCCCAGGTTCGCCAAAGGAGGATCGCATCCCGCCCGGAATGGCCGAGCTTGGGCTTGGCATCCACGGTGAAGCCGGGGTCGAGCAGGTCGAGTTCAAGGACGCGAGCGAAGCTGTCGCTGCCATGGTCGAGCGCCTGTCAGCTGCAATGGAAGAAAAGCCGCATGTCGCTATGGTCAACAATCTCGGCGGCACGTCGGTCATCGAGATGTCGATCATCCTCAACGAAATCCGGCAGTCAGCGATTGGCGAGCGGATAACCCACGTCATCGGGCCGGCGACCATGATGACATCGCTCGACATGCATGGCTTCTCGATTTCGGCCTATCCTGCCGACGATGCCGAGATCGCCCTGCTCAAGCAGCACACGCCGCTGGCGGCATGGCCACGGGTCTCCCGGCTAGGCCAGGTCGCGATTCAGGCGCTTCCGGACGGCCTGACGGCTGTCGCTCCGATGCCCTCGATGCACAAGCCGACCAGGGAGTTCCTGACCAGTTGCTGCGAGGTTCTGATCGCCGCCGAGAACGACCTCAACGCGCTCGACGCGAAGTCAGGCGATGGCGACACCGGCAGCACGCTAGCCGGCGCGGCACGCGCCCTGATCAGTGCCGTGGATCGCTTGCCGCTTGCCGACCATACCCAGCTCTATCGAGCCATTGGCTTGGAGCTTTCCCAAACCATGGGAGGCTCGTCCGGTGTGCTCCTCGCGATCTTCTTCGCCGCAGCGGGCGATGCCGCCTCAAGCGGCTTGCCAATGCGCGAAGCGTTGCAGGCCGGGTTGCGAAGAATGCAGGAGATCGGCGGGGCACGTCCGGGTGACCGCACCATGGTCGATGCCCTTGCGCCGGCCCTTGATGCCCTGGAAGAGAGCCTGCCCGAGGCGGCGAAAGCCGCGCGTGCGGGTGCCGATCGCACTGCCCACATGAGCAAGGCGAATGCGGGCCGCGCTTCCTATGTCAATGCCAAGCATTTGGTCGGTCACGCTGATCCAGGTGCTGAGGCGGTCGCGCGACTGTTTGAACACTTGGCCTAATTTTAGATTGTAAGCATCTATTTATAACCATAACATGTTTTATGTGTGATGAATTAGGACAAACCCCTCGGTCAGTTATTATTGATAAAAATACGTTATCAATAATGGAATAGGGCGCATGAGTTCTTCTACATCCTAGCTGCAGCCGGATCTCATCACCTGCTCACCATAGCTAATTAGTCGTCCCTGAAATACGTCCGTAAGCCTTACAGATATTAACGTTGAGGGGTATACAAGGTCTGAGGAAATTGCCAGAATTGAAGTTATTTCCCTCTGATTTCTGGTGAATTCATGAAGCCTAAAAAGCAAGAGACGAGTGCCTGCGATGACCTGTTTCGCCTGCGCCTGGAGCAGATACTGGACCAGCGTCACGCCTTGTACCGGTTAGCAGGCGAGATTGACTGGAATACAGTAGAAACCCGCTTTGGCGGACTGTACGCAGAGGAAGGTCGCCCCGGCATCCCCATCCGGCTCATGGTTGGATTGCACTACCTCAAACACACCTTCAACGAATCGGATGAAACGGTTGTGGCACGCTGGGTAGAGAACCCCTACTGGCAACACTTCTGCGGGGAAGAATACTTCCGCCACACCCTGCCGATAGACCCGAGCCAAATGACCCGGTTTCGGCACCGGATTGGCGAGGCGGGCTGCGAATTCATGCTTGGCCTCACTGTCCGGACAGGACTTGCCACCCAAGCCGTATCCCTCGCCTCGCTTGCCGTGGTCAATGTAGACACCACCGTACAAGACAAAGCCATCGCATTTCCGACAGACGCCAGGCTCTACCACAAAGCCCGAAGTGCACTGGTGAGAATGGCCAAAGGCATGGGTATCGAGCTTCGTCAAAGCTATCGACGCTTATCCAAAGCTGCCCTGACCAAGCATGGACGCTATGCCCATGCCAGACAGATGCAA
>NZ_FRBV01000019.1 GCF_900142705.1 Nitrosospira sp. Nsp11 | reverse complement strand
TTACCATATCAAGGTCTCCTTTTCGGAAACCTTCAATATGGCGCAACGTTATTTCTCAGAATACCTTTCGGTTACATTTAATTCGGCGCAATTCGGAGGAGGCACAATTCCTTGTTTAATTAAGAAATTGACCTATGCTTGAAATATCCTTGCAACCAGCCTCATCTTCCAGGGAGATCTCCGTGCAACCCCCAAGCCAAAACCCTTCTGAAGCAGGTAATTTTTTCATACAGCCTTTTGGCGAGGCCATTGCGCGTCGTCAAGAAACGATATCAACTTTAGAACGCTTATGTGTACAGGTTAGCAATACTTTAATTTGCCTTGCTAAACCCGAAAATCAGGGATTCCATCCGTTTGTTCGTAAGGATATGGTTTGGATCGACAAAGAAACGCATTCAACAACAGCCGCACAGTGTATGGCAGGGGTTAAATCGCTTGTTCGTACAATGCGCGGTGTCAAGTTGCGCACTCCAGAGTCCTCCAATCTATTATTCCAAACATTGCCGGAGCACTCGGAGACCAAGCTGGATGACCTGCAAAAAGAGCTCGCCGATCTGCTCAGGGATCAAATGAAGTATTTCGCCGAGGATGAAGAAACACTGCATGACAAACATTTTGGAGAGCTGAATCCGTTTACCTGTGCGCATGTGTTTAGTGTACTGGCTCCTAGTGAACATCTTATTACGCCCAATTGTTTGAAGGCGTTATATGGAATATTGTGGGCGCTTGGCCGTAAATTTCCCAAGTTTGAAGGCCGATCTGGCGCGGCAATGCCCAACTCTCTTCCTACCACCTTCGTAACCAGCCTCTGCATTGACGCTATAGAATCTTTGATCGAATTGCTCAGGCGGCGTGAGAAACGATTGGAGCAACTCATCGAATTGATACGGGAGTTAGCAAAGTTGGAAGGGGACGAGATTGCCAAGAAGTATGCGGAAGAGTGGGCCGGACATCAATCTAAGTTTCTGGTTTATCAGATCAGAGAGTGCTTGATCGAAATCACTCAAGATGCTGCTTTGAAGTCTCTTTTCAAAGAGTGGCAAGAAAAACTCGAGTCAAAAATAAATGAAGATAAATTCTCCTCTGAATCGGTGCGCGAGAGTTTTGGAGAGACGGTCAAAGCTAGAGCTCAAAATTTGATGAGCTTAAAGAAAACGATGAAAGACTACGCGGAGGTCTTAGAAAATACATATCAAGATAACATTCGCCAAGCAGCAGAATTTTTCGAGAGAACTTCTGGAACCGATCCCGACTGGAACAAGATTCCCCTAGGCCTTGTTGACCATAGATTCTTGCAAGCATCGAAGGAATTTAAAGCGCCGATCTCTCAAGGGAAGACAGCTGGGCGATTAAAGAAGTACTGGGCGGATCACAAAAATGCCACAAATGAGGCTTACGACACT
The DNA here is from genome assembly GCF_900142705.1 of Nitrosospira sp. Nsp11. Classification (GTDB taxonomy): domain Bacteria; phylum Pseudomonadota; class Gammaproteobacteria; order Burkholderiales; family Nitrosomonadaceae; genus Nitrosospira. Next base: position 37,869 of record NZ_FRBV01000019.1, on the reverse strand, counting down.
TATATCAAGTTTCAGGTATTTTTTACTGATGTGATTGATGTATACATGAAGACGGGGGGACACGATCCGAAATCGGGTAATCCGAGCGGGAAGACGGATAGTTCAGAAGTTTTCCTGTCCAATTTGACGGAAGCAACAAGCAAGATGGCCTTCCATGTACAAGATTTGCACAGATGCATTGAAGCCTCCATAAACTGGTCCGAATCTGTTATGGATCACCAACTTGCTCTGGCTCGCGCTGGACGCCTTGGAGAATTCGACGTTGCGGAGCTCGCGCACGCGGCACGCATAGTTACGCGATCAGGGCTGACCAAAGATGCCAGCGGGATTTTGGAAGCGATAAAGGTTGTATGTAAGATGCAATACCCGGATGGAAAATGGCCATGTACACAGCCGTTTTTCTGGACCCACACGGGGATGGCCGCTTACCCGCATAGTGTAGAGGTTGCTTGGGCGCTTGTATCAATAATGCGAACGTTGACGGCCAACCCGGAGATGTTCGGGCTTAGCCAAGTGGAAGTTCTAACGCACATGGATGAAGCTAATCATGCGCTTGAGCGCTTTCTGAGGTGGCTTAGCACTAATGTGCGAAGTTATGAGAAACCTGAACTGTTACAACCACTAATCAAAAGTGGAAAAAAATCTGGTTGGATATTTGGGTGGTGTTCGGACAGGACTGCAGAACCACACTTGGTGCATGCCTGGGCCACTGCCAATGTTGCTGAGTTTCTCATCGAATTTCGCACCTACCTACAAGAACAAATCAACACCATTCTTCGTGTGCAATTTCTCTCTTACCATCCTAGTGACCTGAAATCAATGGTCGAATTCAGCCCAGCCGACCTAGAAACTCCTTATGAGCAGCGAATCGGAACCAAAGTATGGAATGAATTGCAGTTACATCGGAGACGATCTCATAGAGAGATGTGTTGGATTCCAGACCCTACCTACACCGAAATGCCAACCGTCTGGTCCGCTATTCTAGCGGGGCCGCCAGGCTCAGCGAAATCTTATCTCGCTAAGTGCATTGCCGGCGGGCTACAGTGGCCCCTCATTTCACTCAGTCCATCTGATTTTCTTTCGGCCGGAGAAGCTGAGGTGGAAGCGCGTGCGCGTGAAATCTTCGATGCTTTAAGCGCCGGGACTCGGCTCGTGTATTTCTTCGATGAAATCGATGAGCTTATCTTGGATCGTGCGAGTACTCAAAAAGAGAACCGTAGTGTATTCAGCTTCTTAACGCCAAGCTTTTTGACAAAGTTCCAAGATCTTCGGGACGCGGCAACTAATAAGTCTTTCATCTTCCTGATTGGAACAAACTATCTGGATCGGATAGACCCGGCCGCCAAAAGATCGGGCCGAATAGACCAAGAGCTATTGATGGTGTATCCGGATGAACCGAGCCGCAAGGCGTTATGTGTAAATTTTATTCAGAAGAATATCAAAAATGCCGGGAAAGATTCGAGCAAATTCTTCAATCCAAGAAACGAAACATATATTAAGAAGCTGGCGAACGCCACCTCTTTTTTATCGCTACCCGGACTTCAAAAACTGTGTAAAGAGATCAGCAGTGAATTTAACAAAGAGATTCCTCAGAATAAAAATAAATACTGGAAATGGCTAAATAAAGAAATATCCGCGTTAAAAGAAAGCTCTAGCAACCTCGCCAAACCTGAGGTAGATCTTAGAATATACTGGGAACGTGCAGGAGCAGCGAAAGAATGGGCCTTGATGATGAATCTGCTCCCTGAACAACAGGACCGCAAGAAAGAAATAGATGGCTATATTAATTCCTTAAAAAAAGAAAATTGGGATCTTTGTCAACTGCAAGTAATGAGCGGCATCCGAAGCGCAGGGGTCAAGTGGCTAATAGAGGATGTTGAGAAACGTGCACTCAAAGGTGTTGGGAAACGCGTAGCCCAAGGTGTTGGGAAACGTGTATCCAAAGGTGTTGAGCAACATGCATCTAAAATCTCAGGTCGTAGCTGAGATTCGCATGGCGAGGTTGGCGCCCTGAACACGAATCGAACGTGTGACCTACCCCTTAGGAGGGGGTTGCTCTATCCACTGAGCTACCAGGGCGTGACTGCATTTTACGCTAATATTGCGGTATGGATAAACCTGACCAAACCGCTAGCCCAACTCAAGTCACTTCCAGAAAGCTGCCGCGTACCGTCATCATCCTCGGACTGGTCAGTTTCTTCAATGATTTCGCCTCCGATATCGTCGTTCCGCTCATCCCCATATTGCTGGCGACGGTGCTGGCCGCCGGGCCGGTAGCGCTCGGGCTTATCGAGGGGGTCGCCGATGCGGTGGCCAGCCTGCTCAAGCTGTGGTCGGGACGGCATTCCGACGTCATGAGTGGCCGACGCAAAAACCTCGCTGTGGCGGGTTATACGCTATCGAACATAGCGCGCCCATTGCTGGGGCTGGCGGGTTCCTGGCCCATGATACTGGTGCTGCGCAGCATCGACAGGGTGGGCAAGGGCATGCGTAGCGCTCCCCGCGATGCGCTTGTGGCGGATGCGACGCCGCCCGGCATGCACGGCTATGCTTTTGGCTACCATCGGGCAATGGATAACGGCGGAGCGGTGGCGGGCAGCCTTGTGGCAGCGGCGGCCCTTGCCTGGTCCGGCTTAAGCTTGACAGAGGTGATTCTCTGGTCGGCGGTCCCCGGTTTTGTCGCGGTGTTGTTGCTCGGTACCGGGGTGAAGGAAGAAAAGAAGAAACATGCCGGGGCTCAGATTCCCGTTGTGCTGCCGCCTCTGCGCTGGTCGGTATTATCCCTGCCCATGCGACGTTATCTGCTGGTACTGATGCTGTTCACATTCGCCCGCGCCTCGGAAACCTTTATCCTGCTGCTGGGGCACCAATTGGGCGTGGGCGTAGTCGAATTATTGCTGCTGTGGTCAACCCTGTATCTTTGCAAAGCCGCCACCTCTACCTGGGGTGGGCAACTGGCGGATAAGCTGGGGCACGGCACGTTGATGCTGATCGGCTGGACAACTTTTTCACTTTCGTTCCTCATGCTTGGGATAGTGGAGCAAAGTGCCGGATTATGGGCGGTAAGCATTTTTTATGGTCTATGTACGGGCATGAGCGAAGGTGCGGAGCGGGCCATCATCAGCGACTATGCCGCCCCTCGCGAGCGCGGGACGGCTTTCGGCTGGTATCACTTGATGGTGGGCATTGCGGCAATTCCGGCGGGATTGCTATTTGGTTCGATCTGGCAGTTTCAGAGTGCGGCGATGGCTTTTTACTTTGCTGGCGGATTGGCAGCTTGTGCGGCGCTGCTGTTGCGAGTTTGGGCTTGGGCGGTCAGGAAATTGAGGGGGAGTGAGGGATAAAAGGAGGGGGACGGTTGGTTTTTGGATGGATATTTTTTGGGATGGATATTTTTGGATATTGTTGAATTGGAATGACCGATGATGGGTTACGCTCCGCTTCACCATCCTACTAAGGTAACTGGAGCTCTCGTGATATCTGCACCACAGAGTTCGTAGAATTCGTAGGATGGGTGGAGCGAAGCGCAACCCATCAAAGCTCACGCACGATCTGCACATTAAACCATGACAGAATACCGGCGCAATTTCGTCAAGGGTGGTAGTTATTTTTTTACGGTGGCGCTGGCAGACCGCAGGCAAGGGCTTCTGGTAGATCATATCGACGCTCTACGGGGGGCCTTTCGCCGAGTTAAGGCTTTATATCCTTTTACCATTGATGCTATTGTTATTCTGCCGGAGCATTTGCACTGCATCTGGACTTTGCCGGCGGGCGATGCGGATTATCCCGAGCGGTGGCGGCGCATCAAGGCAATGTTCTCGCGCAGTTTGACGGATTCAATATCTCGCTCTCCCAGCAAGATATTGAAGGGCGAACGCGGCATCTGGCAGCGCCGCTATTGGGAGCACACGTTGCGCGATGAGACGGATTGGCAACGTCATATTGATTATATTCATTACAATCCGGTCAAGCATCAGCATGTTAAGTGGGTTGTCGATTGGCCGTATTCCACATTTCATCATTATGTCGAAGCAGGTGTATACCCCAGGGACTGGGCTGGAAGTGGTGAGGTGGGTGACGGGGGATTTGGTGAGGTGTGAAATATTCAAGTGATGGGTTGCACTTTGCTTCACCCATCCTACTATTATGGGAGGACGTGATGAAATCACTGACAATGTTGGCGACGTTGATGGCAACGGTTCTGCTCTTTTCGAGTCATGCGGTACGTGCTGAAGCGGCTGAACCGCTTAAAGTTGGCCAGCCTGCGCCGGATTTCAGCCTGCCTGACCAGAACGGCAAAACGCGTACGCTTGCGGATTTTCGCGGGAAGTGGCTGGCGTTGTATTTCTATGTAAAGGATGACACGCCCGGTTGTACCGAGCAGGCGTGCAAGTTTCGCGATGACATCCATGAGCTTACGGACTTGGGTGCGCAAGTCGTCGGCGTGAGTGTGGACGATACCGCCAGTCATGCCGATTTTGCCAAAAAATATAATCTGCCATTCCCGCTTCTGGCGGATAGCAAGGGCGAGACTGCGGCCCGGTACGATTCACTTCGGGGCGACGGAAGTTTGGCGAAACGTAATAGTTTTTTGATCGACCCGCAAGGCAGGATTGCCAAGGTCTATTTGTCAGCCAACACTTCGCGTAATTCTGCCGAGATAATCGAGGATTTGAAGAAATTGAAAGGCTCAGCCGGTTCATGAAACTTTCCGCAGTACCGCTTTGATTGGATGACGGGGCAACGGCATGCCTCTTAAGTGCACCGTTTGAGAATGCCGAATCCACTATAAGGGATGACATCATGGCAAAACTGACCGATGATCAATTGGCGCAACTGAAAGCCGCGCTGCAACAGCGTTACCTGGAATTGCGAGAGGAGATTCGCAGCGAACTGGAACAGTCCGGCAACCAGCGTTACGCGGATCTGGCTGGTAGCGTGGCTGATCCCGGCGATGCGTCAGTTGCCGATATGCTGGTGGATTTGAACGCCAACCTTGTGGACCGTCAGGTAAACGAGATACGCGAGGTGGAAGCAGCGCTAAAACGCCTGGCCGAGCTGAATTTTGGCGACTGCATCGAGTGTGGCGGTGAAATCGGGTTTGAGCGGCTCATGGCTTATCCGACGGCGCAGCGATGCGTGCGTTGTCAGGAATTGCGCGAAAAAACGTATTCGCACGAGAACAAGCCCACTCTTTAAGCCACCTGAGAATAAGCGCCATGCGCCGGGGCCTTAAGCAGCACCAGCACAGCGCCGCTACCGCCATCTTCCGGCCTGGCTTGGCTGAAAGCCAGCACGTCGCTGCGCTGGGCGAGCCAGCTTCCAACCCTGGCTTTTAAAACCGGCTCATGATTCCTTGAGCTAAGGCCCTTGCCGTGTATTATTCGCACGCAACGTGCGCCCCGTAGGCGGCTGGCATCCAGAAAAGCTGCCAGTTGCGGACGGGCTTCGTCACGGGTGAGCCCGTGCAAATCAAGCTGCGCTTCAATCTTCCAATAACCGCGCCGCAGGCGCCGCAAAGTCTGGCGCGGCATGCCGGGGCGAACAAATGCCCATTCGTCGCCCGGTTCCATCTCAAGCGAGATATGGTCAGATAGCGAATCGACCGGCGCCGTTTGTCCGTCGTCTAGAATCTGACGCGGTATAGGCCGGGGATGCTCGGTGGTCAGGGGTACTTTGTCGGACGGGGCCAGCGGCGCTACACCGCGAACCGCATCGCGAAACAGGGCGGTGTCCGCATCATCAAGGGTCGATTCAGCTGCTCGAACCTTTGCGGACTCGATCGCGAGCTTGATTGCCGCCTTCTTTCCCCGCCGTTTCATACGTAATTTTCAATCTGCGGTTGCTCGATTTCTGGTCAATGGTTGCTTACGCCAATGCATCCAGGTATTTTTCCGCGTCCAGCGCCGCCATGCAACCGGTACCCGCACTGGTCACTGCTTGACGATAAACGTGATCCTGCACGTCGCCCGCCGCGAACACGCCGGAAACGCTGGTTGCAGTTGCGTTACCCTCGTTTCCGCTGCGTGTGATGATATAGCCGTTTTTCATTTCCAGTTGGCCCTGAAAGATATCCGTGTTGGGTTTGTGGCCGATGGCGATGAATACGCCTTGCAAATCCAGACTCTTGGTTGAGCTGTCCTGGACATTTTTAACGCGCATGCCGGTGACGCCGGATTTATCGCCCAGCACTTCATCCAATACATGGTTAAGCTCCAGCTTGACGTTGCTGTTTTTCACCTTGTCCATCAATTTGTCTATCAGGATTTTTTCAGAACGGAATTTGTCGCGCCGGTGGACCACAGTGACGTTGCGCGCGATATTGGAAAGATATAGCGCCTCTTCCACTGCCGTATTGCCGCCGCCTATGACGGCCACGTCCTGACCCTTGTAGAAAAACCCGTCGCAGGTCGCGCAGCCGGATACGCCCCTGCCCATGAACGCTTCCTCCGAGGGCAGCCCCAGGTATTGGGCGGAGGCGCCAGTGGCGATAATCAGGGCATCGCACGTATAGGTGCCCTGATCGCCGATCAGGGTGATGGGCCTATCTGTCAGCCTGGCCGTATGGATATGGTCGAAAAGGATTTCGGTGTTAAAGCGCTCAGCATGTTTCTGAAAGCGTTCCATCAGTTCCGGGCCCTGCACACCCATTGCATCGGCTGGCCAATTATCGACGTCGGTAGTGGTCATGAGCTGGCCGCCCTGGGCCATGCCGGTGATGAGCACGGGGTTGAGGTTAGCACGCGCAGCGTAAACCGCCGCGCTATAGCCGGCAGGACCGGAACCGAGGATGAGAAGGCGGGAGTGCTTGCTAGTCATATTTTATATGTGGGGATTATTATTCAAAAAAACAGGTTCAATTGCTCAGGAGGCAGCGCGGTATCGCGAGAAGTTTTTCCAAAAACGCCTGTCGCTTCTTATAGCCGTTGTTCGACCCAGCCGGCAACGCTTTCCAAAGCAGCGGGTAGATTATCAGGCTGGGTTCCACCCGCCTGAGCCATGTCGGCGCGCCCGCCACCCTTGCCACCTACTTGCTGCGCCACGAAATTGACCAGTTCGCCTGCCTTCACCTTCGTCGCCAGATCGGAAGTAACGCCTGCGATGAGCTTGACTCTTCCATCTTCTATCGCGCTCAGCACCACGACACAGGACTGTAATTTATTCTTGAACTTGTCCAGTGCTTCGCGCAAGGTTTTGGAATCTGCATCGTCCAGGCAAATTGCGAGCACTTTTGCGCCTTTAACCTCGCGGACCTGCCCGGCAAAGTCGTTACCTTGCGAAGTGGCGAGCTTCGACTTCAGGCGCCCGAGCTCTCTTTCCAGATGTTTTACGTTATCGAGAATCTGCGCTATGCGCCCGGCCGCTTCCTGCGGTTGCACCTTCACCGCGTCCGCTACCTGCTGTAATTGCAATTCCCGTTCCTGGATGTAAGCCAATGCATTCTCGCCCGTTACTGCTTCCAGACGACGAATACCCGCAGCTACACCCGATTCGGCCACGATCTTGAAGAGTCCGATATCGCCGGTACGCTTGACATGCGTACCGCCGCACAGTTCACGTGAAGTGCCGATATCCAGCACGCGCACTTCGTCGCCATACTTCTCGCCGAACAACATCATCGCGCCTGTTTTCCTGGCGTCCTCTATTGTCATCAGGCGCGCCGTGGTCGCTGCATTGGCCAGGATTTCAGCATTTACCAACACTTCCACCTGGCGAATTTCCGCATCTGTCACAGGCTGGTTGTGCACGAAGTCGAAACGCGTCTTGCTGGCATCGACCAGCGAGCCTTTTTGCTGCACATGGGCGCCTAATACCTGGCGCAACGCCTTGTGCATCAAGTGTGTGACGGAATGATTGCGCTCCGTGCGTGCCCGAGCGTCGCGATTGACCTTCGCCAGCACCTTATCGCCGACCACCAGCCGCCCGCTACGCAATAACCCTTTATGACCAAACACATCTGCCTGGATTTTTTGCGTATCCGATACGGCAAAGGTGCCATTGGCTGCGTGCAGTTCGCCGCTGTCTCCTACTTGCCCGCCGGATTCGGCATAAAAAGGCGTGCTATCGAGTACCACTACCGCCTCATCTCCTGCCTCGACGAAGTCGACCCGGCTGCCTTCTTTATATAGGGCAAGAATGTGCCCTTCATGCTGCAGGCTTTCGTAGCCATGGAACGCTGTTGAGGGTCCGCTGTACGTTATCCCATCCTGCATGGTGAATTTGCTCGTTGCCCTGGCGCGTTGGCGCTGGCGTTCCATGGCCTGCTCAAACCCGGCCTGGTCTATTTTGACGCCGCGTTCACGCGCAATATCAGCGGTGAGATCCAGCGGAAAACCGAAGGTGTCATAGAGCCGGAACAAGGCTTCGCCATCCAGCAACCGGCTTTCATGGCAAAGTGCTGCTTCAAGCAACTGCATGCCATTTTCCAGCGTTTCGGCGAAACGTTCCTCCTCCTGCTTCAGTACCGCCTCGATACGAACCCTGGCATCTACCAATTCCGGATAGGCTTGCCCCATTACACGCGCCAGCTCTTCCACCAGCAAGTAAAGAAACGGCTGTTTTTGCCCAAGCTTATAGCCGTGGCGAATGGCGCGGCGGATGATGCGCCGGAGCACGTAGCCGCGACCCTCATTGCCGGGTATCACGCCGTCGGCGATGAGAAAGGCGCAAGCGCGAATGTGATCAGCAATCACTCTGAGGGAGCTGCTGGATAAATCGACGTTGTTCGTTACTTGCGCCGCCACCCTGATCAGATCCTGAAACAAATCGATCTCATAATTGCTGTGGACCTGCTGCATGACTGCGGAAATGCGCTCCAACCCCATGCCAGTGTCTACCGACGGCCGGGGCAGCGGATGCAGTACGCCCGCGCTATCCCGGTTGTATTGCATGAATACCAGATTCCATATTTCGACATAGCGGTCGCCGTCCGCCTCGGGTGTGCCCGGCGGGCCGCCCGCGATCTCCGGACCATGATCGTAGAAAATTTCGGAACAAGGTCCGCAAGGGCCGATATCGCCCATCTGCCAGAAGTTATCCATGGTGGCGATGCGCGTGAAGCGCGAGGCGTCAATGCCAACCTCGTTAAGCCAGATGTCGGCGGCTTCGTCATCCTCGGCATAAACCGTGATCCATAATTTCTCTGGGGGAATCTTCAGGGCAACGGTAAGAAATTCCCAAGCGAATTTGATGGCCTGGCGTTTGAAATAATCGCCGAAGCTGAAATTACCCAGCATTTCGAAAAATGTATGATGCCGTGCGGTATAGCCTACATTTTCCAGGTCGTTGTGCTTGCCGCCCGCGCGCACGCAGCGCTGCGAACTCGCCGCTCGCACATAAGGCCGCCTATCCTGGCCGAGAAATACATCCTTGAACTGCACCATGCCCGCATTGGTGAACAATAGCGTAGGATCGTTGCCGGGAACGAGCGGGCTCGACGCCACGACCGTATGGCCGTGCGATTCGAAGAATTCAAGAAATTGCTGCCTGATTTCGCTGCTTTTCATCTCGACTTCATTTCATGTGAACAATAATGAATGCTGGGCGGGTTCATCCACCCTTTATGCCCTGCCTGCCTCGGCTAGCGCCGCGCTATTTCCGTTACCGTCGTTCCCAGTGGTTCGCCATTGATAATTGCAATATTCGCGACCTTCACCCTTACGCTGATTTCTTCATTGACTTTCGGCAGATCGCCTTCAGTCAGAATGTCGATTTCTCCGCTGTCATCTTTCAATACATAGGACTTCAGATTTAATAATGGAAGCCGCGTAGGCTCTTTTGCCACGCCGTGAAGCATGACCTCCTTGCCGTCAAAATTTGCGGGAGAAGCGTTTATTTCGCTGATGGGTGTGGTATCGATGGAATTGCAGCCACCCAATACAACTCCTACAACCCCCGCAGTCGCAACTGTCAGCACGAGTCGAACCAAGCGGTGGGCCAAACGGTGTATCAAGCTTCTTCCTTATCAGAATGGCGCAATACCTGGCGTATCACTTCCGTCGAAAAACCGCGTCCCACCAGGAAACGCATCTGCCTGCCGAGTTCTTTTGCGTCGGCGGGCATCACACCAAACTTTTTTCGCCACACTTCGCGTGCATTATCCTGCTCAGTTTCCTTGATATTGGGCAACGCCGCGGCGATTAAATTCTCCGCAATACCTTTTTCACGCAGCTCATGCATTATTCGCTGACTGCCAAATCTATTTTTACGAATGTGTATTACCTGCTCGATCACGCGGGCGGCAGATAGAAAGCCTCGCTGCTCAAGCGCGTCCAGCATGGAGGAAAGTTCTTCGGAAGTTTGGGCATGGCGAGCGAGCTTTCTTTCCAGCTCCAGCCGGGAGTGCTCCCGCCGGGCCAAATAACCCAGCGCGCGGGTTTTCAGGCTCGGCGCGCGCGTCATGACGGCCTCGACGATGCAATAAAATACGCTGCGACTACTCTGCGTTCGCGGTTTCGACAGCCGGGTTGGCGACGCCCACGGCCTCGCGGACCCTCGCTTCTATTTCCATCGCAATGTCGCGGTGTTCCTTCAGAAACTCGCGCGCATTATCCTTGCCCTGGCCTATTTTTTCGCCCTTGTAGGAATACCAGGCCCCAGCCTTCTCGACCAGCTTATGCTGTACGCCCAACTCGACGATCTCGCCTTCACGCGAGATGCCTTCCCCGTAGAGAATATCGAATTCCGCCTGCTTGAATGGTGGCGCAACCTTATTCTTTACCACCTTCACCCGCGTTTCGCTGCCGATCACCTCGTCGCCCTTCTTGATGGAGCCGGTGCGGCGTATATCGAGGCGCACCGATGCGTAGAATTTCAATGCATTGCCGCCGGTTGTGGTTTCGGGACTACCGAACATGACACCGATCTTCATGCGTATCTGGTTGATGAAAATAACCATGGTATTGCTGCGCTTGATGTTGGCGGTAAGTTTGCGCAAGGCCTGGGACATCAATCTCGCTTGAAGGCCCATCTGCGGTTCGCCCATTTCCCCCTCTATCTCCGCTCGCGGCGTCAAGGCGGCGACCGAGTCCACCACCACCACATCAACCGACCCCGAGCGCACCAGCATATCGGCAATTTCCAGCGCTTGTTCGCCATTGTCGGGCTGGGAAATCAATAATTCCTGCACATTGACGCCGATTTTTTGCGCATACTGGGGGTCGAGCGCGTGTTCCGCATCGATGAATGCAGCAGTACCTCCCATTTTTTGCATCTGCGCGATGACTTGCAGGGTGAGGGTGGTTTTGCCGGAGGACTCCGGGCCGTAGATTTCGATTACCCGGCCGCGAGGCAACCCACCCACGCCCAGCGCGATATCGAGACCGAGCGAACCCGTGGAAATTACCTGGATGTCTCTGGCAACCTCGTTGGCGCCCAGGCGCATGATCGAACCTTTGCCAAACTGCTTCTCGATCTGGGAGAGAGCCGCCGCCAGCGCCTTGCTTCTGTTTTCATCCATGAGGTTTTTCCTTTGTAGGGTAGGGTGAATTATCGCATAGGTGACCTCGGCCGGGAAGCGGGAGGGGAATGACAATGTGTTTGGGCTGCCTGATTTTTAACTCCCATCCTTTAATCACACGGTCAGGCTGGAGTATGCGCCGATGGGTTGATGGCTAATTGGAACAGGTTATTCCGCTTCGGTATTATTCAAGATCAGGGCAGGATATAAGTGTTGAAATATCGCTCCGCTCTTGCCGGGTCCAGCTTGCGCAGGGTCTGATAAATCTCGCTCATCCTGTCTCGCTCATCCAGGCGCGCATAAGCTAGGCCCAAGCTATACCAGGCGTCTGGATTCTCGGGCTGTATGCGTAGCGCATCCCGATAGGCATGTACTGCATGTGCGTACCGTTTGGTGTTGTAGTAGGTGTTGCCCAGGTCGTACCAGATGCCGGCATTGTCCGGCTGCATGCGTAGTGCATCCTCATAGGCCTGGATCGCGTTATCGTATTCTTTGAGATTGGCATAGGCACGCCCAGGTTATGCCAGGCGTCGCCATATTCGTCCTCGTTGCGTATGGCTTCTCGATAGGCTGGATCGCCTGGTCATATTGCTTGAGGTTGGCGAAAGCAATTCCCAAGCTAAACCACGTCGCTGAATTTGCGCCCGCAAAAAAATCTGATCAGGGGTCTCGGGGGCCATGGCGCGCTTTGTTGGGGGTATTAGCCACCGCAAAGGGCGAAATCAAGCGAGACAGGAAAGCCCCAAGCACGACGGGGTGTATGAATATCATGATTTTTTTAATTCAGATTCACGACGGTATCTGGCAACGTACTGGCTGGGGTGTATTATCGAGCGCGAATGCTGTGGAGCGATGCTAACAATGTCCACAGCAAAGCTCAGCAGTGTAAAATAATTAAATTACTTGTTCACCGCAAACTGCGGAACCTTATGGATAACAACGGGGACTCCGACGGCTCTCGTTCGGGCGCTCACTCGAGGAGAATTCAACCGCTGGCATATTTTATTTTTGCTACACGTTGGCTTCAGTTGCCGTTGTACCTTGGGCTGATTCTCGCGCAATGTGTGTACGTGTATCACTTCTGGGTCGAATTGGTTGATCTGATCGGCGCTGTGATGGGTAACCAGACAGCGTTACAGCACATTTTAGATGCAGTGGCTATCGAAGGCGCGGTCCGGCCTACCAAGACCAGTGAAACCACCATTATGCTGGTGGTGCTGGGTTTGATTGACGTGGTGATGATTTCCAATCTGCTGATCATGGTGATCATCGGAGGTTATGAAACTTTCGTTTCTCGCATGAATCTCGATGGTCATCCCGATCAGCCGGAGTGGCTATCGCATGTCAATGCATCAGTGCTGAAAGTCAAACTTGCCACAGCCATTATCGGTATTTCGTCCATTCATTTGCTCAAGACTTTCATCAATGCCAAGGCATACGATGAGAAAACCATTTTGGCCCAGACCGGGATTCATCTGGTTTTCCTGCTCTCTGCGATTGCGATCGCCTATAGTGATCGCCTCATGAGCGGCAACACCTCGCATAAGGAAGCCAGGAATTCCCACTGAACAATGACCGGTTTACGCAACTTTGGGAGGGATGCTGTGTAACAGGTCTATAATGCCTTGCAGCGCTCCCCCCACTGATTGGCGTCTTATCTCTTCGCGGTTGCCGCTGAAATATCGAGTTTCAGTGAGAGCCATTCCTTCTTTCATTATCCAGGCAAAACATACCGTTCCTACCGGTTTTTCCGGGGTTCCGCCCTCGGGGCCGGCAATGCCGGTAATGGACACCGCGACTTGGGCGTGGCTCCGCGCAATGGCGCCCGCGGCCATTTCGGATGCAGTCTGCTCCGATACCGCGCCATATTGCTCGAGAGTCGCATCGCTTACGCCCAGCATTTCTTGTTTTGAGCCGGCAGCATAGGTGATAAAGCCGCGTTCATACCAGGCTGAGCTTCCGGCTATCGAAGTGATGACCTGACCCAGCCATCCTCCGGTACATGATTCGGCTGTCGCCAGCAGCAATTCCTCCTGCTCAAGCGCTATCCCTGCTTGTCTGGCAAGATCCTGAAGTATCATGTCATCCATGTCATCAACCCCTTCCGAATTTACTCCCTTACTGTGATTTGTATATCGGACCATGATCTGTATCTGATGGCTTATATGACAAACGCTTTCCATGCGGCAAGGCAAAGCAGCGTCAGGAACGCAGCCAGCAGGTCATCAAACATCACGCCGAAGCCGCCGCGCAATGTTCTGTCGTAATATCGGATGGGCGGCGGCTTGATTATATCGAACAAACGGAAAAGCAGAAATGCGCATGCCTGCCATCGCAAGTCATAGGGCGTAAAAAGCAGTATCAGCAGAAAAGCGGTTATCTCGTCCCAGACCATACCCCCATGATCGTGATCACCGAGTGCCTTTCCGGTAACGCTGCAAGCCCAGATTCCAATAATAAATAAGGCAACAATCAGCAGGAGAAATTCAACTGGATTGAGGAAGAGCACAAACATCCAGAACAAGGGGAATGCAACCAGCGTTCCTGCCGTGCCGGGCGCAACCGGGCTCAGGCCGGCGCCGCCGCCAAATGCGATGAAATGTGCTGGATGGCTCCGCACGAAATTCTTATTAGGACGTGGCCGGGCAGGTTCGGGTTGCGCTAAAAACTCGGGTCCTTCAAATTTCTGGGCTGGCTGGACCTCCGGCTCAGGCGTCGGCTGACCATCAATTTGGCCAGCTATCCGCTTATCATCTCCGTTGTCAGAATGAATGCTCGACATGGAAGTGGTCATACCCTTTTACCTCGAGCTTGACTGCCCTGCCTGCCACATCCAGCACGACCAGGCCCGCGCCCTCTACGATCGTGCCGATGCGAGTGAGTTGTATCCCCTCTTCGCGGGAAAGCATTTCGATTTTTGCGCGCGCAGTCCGAGGCGCGGTGAAACAGAGTTCGTAATCATCGCCGCCAGCCAGCAAACACTTCATGGCCAGCGGCAGAGGGAGGCGGTTTTTTATTGATGCCGAGCAATTTATCTCATCCAGGTGAATGGTGGCCGCGACGTTCGAATTTTGCAGAATATGCCCCAGGTCGGCCAACAGTCCGTCAGAAATATCGATGGCGCTGTGGGCAAGGCCGATCAGTCGCTGCCCCAGGGCGACCCGGGGCGCAGGACTGTGCAGCGCGGAAAGACACCGGTCGAGCTCGCCGGTTTCAAGCACGATGCGCTGCTGCTGGTGAGCAAGCGCCAGTGCGGCATCGCCCAAATGGCCCGATATCCAGATATCGTCGTCCGGTCTGGCGCCGCTACGACGCAATGCTTTTCCTTTCGCCACTTCACCCATGATGGTGATGCAGATATTGAGTGGTCCCTTGGTGGTATCGCCACCGATAAGCTCTACCTGATGAGTGCGGGCAAGCCCGAAAAATCCACTGGAGAATGCTTGTAGCCATTCCTCATCCCCCGCCATTTTTTCGGGAAGCGCCAGCGAAAGGGTTGCCCAGCGCGGCGTTGCCCCCATTGCTGCAATGTCTGAGAGATTTACCGCCAAGGATTTGTGGCCCAGCTTGCATGGATCGACATCCGCAAAAAAATGCTGGCCAGATACCAGCATGTCGGTGGAAACCGCCAGCTCCATATCTGCTGCCGGCTTGATCAGTGCCGCATCATCGCCTATCCCCAACACCGCGCTTTGCGCCGGACGGGAAAAGTACTGCTGGATGATGTCGAACTCTGAACGCACTTTCAAGGAGATCAGGCCCTTGCATTGGCCTCGGCCGTACGGAGCTGGGCTGCCAATTTATCCAGTACGCCGTTCACATATCTATGTCCATCGGTGCCGCCGTAGCTTTTGGCGAGCTCCACGGCTTCATTGATCACTGCCCGATAAGGTATTTCCGGATGACTCTCCAGCTCGTGCGTACCGAGGAGCAGTATGGCAATCTCCACTGGGCTGAGTTCCTTGAAAGGCCGGTCGAGATAAGGCTGAATCAGCTTCTCCAGCGCCGCGGCATTCGCGAGCACGCCTCGCAGCAAACCTGAAAAATATTTCTCATCGGTCCTAGGGAATTCTTTGGTCTCGCGCAATTGCGTTTCAATGGCCTCAAGGGTTCCACCCGCCACGCACCATTGATAAAGTCCTTGCAGAGCCAATTCACGGGCTAGCCGACGCCGGGTTTTCCGGCCCGGCTTGGTTATGGTTGCTCCCGAATCTCCTGCGGACTGCTCTGAGGACGTGCTTGCCCGTTTGGCGGCCGGTTTTGTCTGTGTCATTGGATATTGTTTATTGGGTCACTTCGTCGAGATCTCGCATCAGATTAGCCATCTCTATCGCGACCAGCGCCGCCTCGGCTCCTTTACGGCTCATACGCGCCAATGCCTGGTCATCGGTATCGGTGGTGAGGATACCGTTGGCGATAGGGATGCCCGTATCCAACTGCACCGCGGCCACGCCGCTGGTGGATTGATTGGATACGACCTCGAAATGATAGGTATCGCCGCGTATCACCGCGCCCAAGGCTACTAGCGCATCAAACTGGTCGGTCAAAGCCATCTTTTGCAGCGCCATGGGAATTTCCAGCGCGCCGGGGACCGTCACCAGCAGCATGCCCGATTCCTCCACGCCCCGCTTCACCAGCTCCGCAGTGCAAGCACTGAGCAATCCGTCACTCACATCGATGTTAAAACGGCTCATAACGATGCCGATACGTAACTCTCCGCCGTTAAGATTGGGCTCAAGTTCAAGAATGTTTTCGTAACGTGCCATGTTTTACTCCTTTAAACAATCTGACGGTAACCGCCAAGCCAAGCCGTTCATTAACCTATGAGACAGCAGGAGCATTTCCACTGAATTTTTCCAACTGCCCCGGATATCTTTTAACAATATTTCCTGATTCGTGCCGATGCATTGCGCTAGCTCGATTTTAACGGCTGGCTGGCCGACTTTTTTTCCTTCGGCTCCAGATATCCGGTTACTTCGAGCCCAAAGCCCGCCATGCTCGGCATTTTTCGCGGGACGGCCAGCAACTGCATCTTGCCCACGCCGAGATCCTTGAGTATCTGGGCACCGATACCATAATCGCGCAAGTCTGTCCTGGCGGCAACGCGATGCTTGCATTTTGCCGGCATCACACGTTCCATCAGCTCAGACGCGCTTTCCCTGCAATGCAGCAGTACGATCACGCCGCTTCTCGCACCCGCGATTACCTGAAGCGTATCATTTACGTTCCAGGAATGCGTCTCGTCGCTTATATCGAGCAGATCCATGACGGAGAGCGGCTCATGCACTCGCACCAGAGTTTCAGTAACGGGATCGATCGAGCCTTTCACTAAAGCCAGATGTGTCGCGTTAACCGTTTTATCGAGATAGGCTACGAGGCGGAATTCGCCATGAATCGTCTGGATGGGACGCTCGGCCACGCGTTTTACAAGACTTTCGGTGCGGCTGCGGTAATGAATGAGGTCCGCAATCGCGCCAATTTTGAGCTGATGCCGTGCGGCAAATTCGATCAGATCCGGCAGACGGGCCATACTGCCGTCGTCCTTCAGAATTTCGCAGATTACGGAGGCGGAACTCAACCCCGCCAAATTTGCCAAGTCACAGCCGGCTTCGGTATGCCCGGCACGCACAAGAACTCCGCCGGTTTGTGCCATCAACGGGAAAATGTGCCCTGGCTGGACAATATCATCGGGTTTCGAATCTTGGTTTACCGCCACCTGCACGGTACGTGCACGATCAGCTGCTGAAATACCGGTGGTAACGCCGCTGGCCGCCTCGATGGAAACCGTGAAATTCGTGCCTAGCGGCGAGCGGTTGGCAACCACCATCAGCGGCAAATTAAGTTTGCGGCAGCGCTCCTCGGTCAGCGTCAAGCAGATCAGGCCCCGCCCATGCGTCGCCATGAAATTGATCGCCGCCGGGGTGACGAAATCGGCGGCCAGGACCAGGTCTCCTTCATTTTCCCGGTTTTCCTCATCCACGAGGATTACCATTTTGCCGGCCTTGATGTCCGCTATTATTTCCTGAATCGAGCTGATTATCATGTCAAATTTCGGTCATTCTCATGCCATTCCCATCAATCGTTCTACATATCGCGCCAACATATCCACTTCCAGGTTTACTCTCGCGCCCATCTTCAGATCCTTCAATGTCGTGGCGGCCAGGGTGTGAGGGATGAGATTGATCTCCAGGTCGTTGCCTGCTATCCGGTTTACCGTCAGGCTGACGCCATTCACCGAGATTGAACCTTTTCTGGCAATATATTTCAATAATGCATCCGGCGCCTTGATCGCCAGGGTGTAACTTTCGCCCGCGGGCTCCAGCTTGATGACTTCGCCGCTTGCATCCACGTGGCCGCTCACCAGATGGCCATCAAGCCTGTCCGACAGCAAGAGCGCCCTTTCGAGGTTGACTTGCCCGCCGGGTTTATCCAGGCCTTCTGTACAGTCTAATGTCTCGCGTGAGACATCTACAGAAAACATGTCGTTTGCTACAGCGGTAACAGTAAGGCATACGCCGTTTACTGCAATGCTATCCCCTATTTTCACATCTTTCAGGTCCAGCATGCCCGGCATGATACTCAAGCTTATGCCCCCCTCCAGGGAACGGATTTGCTTTATCTCGCCGACAGCTTCGACAATTCCGGTGAACATCAAGCTCTCTCCGCTTTTAAATACGATAATCCCACTGCCTCCGGCGGCTCACATATGAGATGTGCGTCAATTTGCCGCATGGTCGTGAGTGGCAATATACGCTAATGTTCGGGGTATTCCTGAACAAATCATCCTTGAAGCGCCTGGTTGGCGCCCTAGCTGATAAAATAAGGATGAACAGATACGGCTATGCTCGTCGCCGTAGCCTGGTCCAAGGTGCAAAACCAGGAGGTTCTCCTGTAGTTACCGAAGTTACATCATACACAAAGACACCGCACACGGACCAGCAACGGAAATGTTCAGCGATCTCAGCCAATCGCCCTTAAGCAAGAATTTACAACGCCTGTTCCTGCTCAGGAATATCGTGATTGCCGCGCAGTGCATGACTTTTGCCCTGGCGCACTGGGTGCTCAACATGCAACTGCCCTGGACGGAGATGGTGGCGGTAACGGTTATGCTGGCCGTGTTGAATCTGGCGACATGGATACGCCTGCGCCGCAAATGGCCAGTCTCGAGCATCGAGTTTTTCGCTCAGCTGCTGGTTGATGTTTTTGCATTGAGCGCACTGCTGTATTTCAGCGGCGGATCGACAAACCCGTTTATATCGCTGTATCTCCTGCCGCTGACGATAGCCGCCGCCGCGCTGCCCTGGGCCTACACGTGGGTAATGGCTGCCATTACAATAAGCTGCTATACGCTGATGCTATTTTATTACCTGCCGCTGCCTCATGATCATGAGGAACACAACAGCGAGTTTAACCTGCATGTGTCGGGCATGTGGTTGGCCTTCGTGCTGAGCACCATGTTAATCGCCTGGTTTGTTGTCAAGATGGGCATATCCATTCGCGAGCGCGACAAGGATCTGGCGCTGGCGCGCGAACAGGCGCTGCGTAACGAACAAATCATTGCGTTGGGCACGCTGGCAGCCGGTGCTGCGCACGAACTCGGTACGCCGCTGGCGACGATGGCGGTTGTCACCGGAGAACTGCAGGACGAATATAAAGAGAACCGGGAATTTCAAGACAACATCAGGATACTGCGCGATCAGATCACCCAGTGTAAACATACGCTGACACAATTACTGGCCGATGCCGGGCAGGCGCGGGCCGAGGAGGGCAGCGGCCAGGCTGTTGATTCTTTTTTGCGGCAGGTGTTGGATAAATGGCAATTGATGCGGCCTTCCGTCCAATTTACTTACCGTGGCAGCGGCGTAGAGCCTGCTCCACAAATACTCAATACGCAATTGCTGAGCCAGTCGATTTTAAATCTGTTGAACAATGCGGCGGATGCGTCCCTCAAACATATCGAGATCGAAGTCAGCTGGAATTATCAGGAACTGCATCTTCAAATTCTCGACTATGGCGACGGATTAACCGGGGAAGCCGTACAGCGTGCTGGCCAGCCATTCTTTACGAGCAAAGCCTCAGGGCAGGGTTTCGGAATAGGTTTATTTCTGGCAAATGCGAATATCGAGCGGTTTGGCGGCAAAGTACGCCTGACCAATCGCGTAGGTGGCGCCTGCACGCAAGTTACATTACCCCTGATACGGCAATCGATATGACAACGTTATCAACAACGGAAGTGGATGATCGCCCGGCGTTACTCATCGTCGACGACGACTCGACTTTTTGTACGGTACTTGCGAACGCAATGACTAAACGCGGATTCAACGTTACGTGTGCGCATACCGTCGAGCAGGCCCTGGAGTGCGTCGAAGCATGTACCCCTGAGTATGCCGTTATTGATCTAAGGCTGCCCGGCACTTCAGGACTGACTTTGGTTGAAAAATTGAATGCGCTCGATCCGGGTACCCGAATTGTCATGTTGACCGGTTATGCCAGCATTGCCACCGCAGTGGAAGCAATCAAACTCGGGGCAATGCATT
Source organism: Nitrosospira sp. Nsp11 (assembly GCF_900142705.1). Lineage (GTDB taxonomy): Bacteria > Pseudomonadota > Gammaproteobacteria > Burkholderiales > Nitrosomonadaceae > Nitrosospira. The sequence goes on along the minus strand of NZ_FRBV01000019.1, from coordinate 17,874 downwards.
ATCTTGCGAAACCGGTCGACGTTAATGAAATCATGATGGCGTTCGAGCGCACTACAGGCGACGCGGATGTGCAGATCAGTGCGCACCCGTTATCCGTCGGCCGCCTGGAGTGGGAGTATATTCAGCGTGTGTTAAATGAGAATAAAGGCAATGTTTCCGTAACAGCAAGAGCACTGAATATGCATCGGCGCACCCTGCAACGGAAGCTCACCAAAAACCCCGCTAAAGCATAAGACATGGTACGAACGGGTTCTCAAGCGATTTAAGAAAAACCGCAGGTGAGCCGTATGTCCGTCCCCACCATCCGCACATCATTTATCTTGAGTGCGCGCTTATCCGCAAGGTTTGCCAGTTCGGGTAATTTCATCATGCCGCGTGCCGCATCACCTATCAGACACGGCGCGAGATAAATTATCAGCTCATCCACCAGCCCCGCGTTGATGAGAGAGCCATTCAGTTTGAAACCCGCCTCGATCAGCACTTCGTTTATTTCAAAGTCGGCAAGCTGCTGCATCATGCCAGCGAGATCAACGCCGCCATTTTCTCCCGGCAACACGATTACGCGAGCCCCCACCTCACGCAACGCCAGGATTTTCCCCTCGCTGGCGGTCGCGGTAAAAATCAGTTCTCCGCCGCCGCGCAACAGCCCGGCATCCACCGGAATATCGAGCCGGCTGTCGACTACCACCCGCAACGGTTGCCTGGAGGTGTTTACGTGACGTACGGTGAGCTGCGGATCGTCCGCCAGGACCGTACCGATACCGGTGAGAACCGCACAAGAGCGGGCACGAAGACGATGACCGTCGCGTCGCGCCGCTTCACCGGTTATCCATTGACTAGTGCCATTGTTGAGCGCGGTTTTGCCATCGAGGCTCGCAGCAATTTTCATCCTGATCCAGGGACGCTTGCGCGCCATGCGCGAGATAAAACCGATATTGAGCGCCCTTGCTTCCGCTTCCATCAGCCCGGATTGCACCTCTATCCCTGCCGCTTTCAGGGATGCACAGCCTCTGCCTGATACCAGGGGGTTCGGATCTTCCATGGCTATTACCAGTTTCGCAATACCCGCCTTGATCAATGCTTCGGCGCACGGAGGAGTTCGTCCATGATGGCTGCAAGGCTCAAGCGTGAGATAAGCGGTTGCGCCTTGCACTGCCGCCCCCGCAGCGGAAAGCGCGTTTATCTCGGCGTGATGCCCGCCTGCACGTTCATGCCAGCCGCTGCCAATGACCTGCCCGTCGCGCACCAGTACGCAGCCGACCCGGGGATTAGGACTCGCGCTGTACAGACCTTTTTCAGCAAGCCGCAGCGCTTGGGCCATAAAGCTGTAATCGGTTGACGAAAACATAGGAAGCCCATCATTTCAGTTGATCGAGATTGCGGAATAGGGTTGACGGCTTCGTCCAGTTATCCTGAATCCGCACCTTGGCGAGCTCACTAAAAAGATAAAGCACACGGGGGTAAGAAAAATCCTTCAGTTATGGCTTTTAGCTGAAAAATGAGCGGTCAGCTGCCCCATTCGAAGTTATTGCCTTATGGGCGGAAGATCAGAAAAATGGATGCGAGGGAGTTATCATCAGGATTTTTTTTCTTCTCTCTTCTTCTGCGGTTTTTGCAGCTCTTTGATGGCATTGTGAAAGTCATCTGCATCCTGGAAACTTCTGTAAACCGACGCAAAGCGGATATAAGCGACTTTGTCCAGCTTGTAGAGCTCCTCCATCACCATCTCACCAATCCTTCGCGTAGGTATTTCGCGTTCTCCCAGGTTTAAAAGCTTTTGCACAATTCGATCCATCGCTCCGTCCACATCCGCGGTTGGAACCGGGCGCTTGTGTAAAGCTCGCACGAAGCTCGTAAGCAATTTTTTACGATCGAATTCAGCGCGATTACCGTCCTGTTTTATCACTTGAGGTAAACGCAATTCCACTGTCTCGTAAGTGGTAAAGCGTTTGCCGCATGTGAGACAACGACGACGACGACGTATCCTGTCGCCTTCCTCGCTGACACGGGAATCTATCACGCTTGTGTCATCGGCGTTGCAGAACGGGCATTTCATGACACAAATTCAGAGAGTGAAAGATGCCGATTGATCGATGCTTCTCAGCAGCAATGGGTGAATACAATGCTTGCCAGTGTGATGCAATCAACACTTTATTCCATACACCGGGAATTTTGCACAAAGCGTTTTTGCCTGTTCCGCTACTTGCGAAATCACCGCGACATCCGTAGGCGCATCCAGCACATCGGCGATCAGATTTGCTAGTTGTTCCGCTTCAATTTCCGTAAAACCGCGCGTGGTAATCGCGGGCGAACCAATACGAATTCCGCTGGTAACAAAAGGTTTTTGTGGATCGTTAGGTATGGCATTCTTGTTGACGGTAATGTGCGCCAGCTCCAGAGATTCCGCCGCCTGCTTGCCGGTAATATACTTGGGACGAAGGTCTACCAGAAACATGTGGCAATCGGTGCGTCCGGACACGATGCGCAAACCGCGCTCCTGCAACACCTTGGCCATTACGCGCGCGTTGTCGATCACCTGTTCCTGGTAATTCTTGAACTCTTTACTTGCGGCTTCTTTAAACGCTACCGCCTTGGCCGCAATCACGTGCATCAACGGCCCCCCCTGAGTCTGGGGAAAAATAGCGGAATTAAGCGCTTTCTCGTGCTCCGGCTTGGCCAGAATAACGCCGCCGCGCGGCCCCCGTAATGTCTTATGCGTGGTGCTGGTGACAAAATCGGCAATACCGACGGGGTTGGGATAAAATCCCGCCGCCACCAACCCGGCGTAGTGAGCCATGTCAACGAACAGATAAGCGCCTACTTCATCGGCAATTTTGCGGAAGCGTTTCCAATCTATGACTAATGCATAGGCGGACGCCCCGGCAACGATCATTTTGGGTTTATGTTCATGCGCAAGCCGCGCCACCTCATCATAGTCAAGCTCTTCGGTTTCGGGATCCAATCCGTATGAAACGGCATTGAAAATTTTTCCGCTGAGGTTGACTGAAGCACCATGAGTCAAATGCCCGCCATGGGCGAGCGACATGCCCAGCAGCGTATCCCCTGGCTTCAATGCCGTCAAATATACCGCGGCATTGGCCTGTGAACCGGAATGTGGCTGAACATTAACGTACTCCGCACCAAACAGTGCTTTCAGCCGATCTATCGCAAGCTGCTCCACAACGTCTACATATTCACAGCCGCCGTAGTAACGCTTGCCTGGATAACCTTCAGCATATTTATTCGTCAGCACCGATCCCTGCGCTTGCATCACCGCCGGACTGGCGTAATTTTCCGAGGCGATCAACTCGATATATTCTTCCTGGCGTTGTACCTCACCTTTTATTGCCTGCCAGAGATCGGGGTCGACCTGTTGCAAGGTCAGCTTCGGAGACAGCATGTCAGTTCATTCCTTGATATTATTTGAAGAAAAGCTAGATAGATAATTATCTCGCCGGATTTTTCCATCACTAATACGACTATACGTCGAGATTTCTTACTCCCAATGCATTGTTTTCGATGAATGCACGTCGCGGCTCGACCACGTCACCCATCAGGGTAGTGAAAATTTCGTCGGCAGCGATACTATCCTCGATCTGGGCACGCAACAATCGGCGGCTTGCGGGGTCCATTGTGGTTTCCCACAACTGCGCCGGGTTCATTTCACCCAAGCCCTTGTAGCGCTGAGTCCCAATGCCCTTTTTTACCTCCTGCAGCAGCCAGTCAAGCGCTTGTTTGAAATTGCTTACCGGCCGTTTTTGTTCACCGCGTCTGATGTAGGCCGTCGGCCCCATCAATCCATCGAGCACTTCAGCGGTTTGCTTGATTTGAGCATAGTCACCGCTATGCAAAAATTCCTGATCGAGGTAGGTGGCGCGAACATTGCCGTGATGCATGCGGGAAATTTTCAACCGAAACTCTTCGGTGGCGGCGTCGTATTCCGGCGTAATTTTTACCCTGGAAACATGCGCTGCAAGCCTGGCTGCGCTTTCAGCGGCAAGGCTTTCGCCGCTTAAATCAATATCAGGATGCAGGAGCAACGTATGCATTACTTCGCTGTCGATGAGGCGGCTCATGCGCTCGATCACGGCTTCGGCCAACAGGTATTCATTGGCGATCTTTTCCAGCGTTTCTCCCGTGAGAGGCGGCTTATCTTCCCAGTTATGCAATTCGGCTCCATTCAGCGCCAGACCCAACAGATATTGTTTGAGTTCGTGGTCGTCCTTGACGTAGCGTTCCTGCTTGCCGTGCTTGATTTTATATAATGGCGGCTGGGCAATGAATATATGGCCACGCTCGATCAATTCCGGCATTTGTCGGTAAAAAAAAGTAAGCAGTAAAGTGCGGATGTGCGATCCATCCACGTCCGCATCGGTCATGATGATGATGCGGTGGTAACGCAATTTGTCGGGATTGTATTCGTCCTTGCCGATCCCTGTGCCCAGCGCCGTAATAAGGGATGCGAGTTCCTGCGAGGAAATTAATTTGTCGAAACGGGCTCTTTCGACATTCAGGATTTTTCCCTTCAACGGCAGGATAGCCTGAAATTTACGGTCGCGCCCCTGCTTCGCCGAACCACCCGCGGAATCGCCCTCGACCAGATAAAGCTCAGAGAGCGCGGGGTTTTTTTCCTGACAATCGGCAAGCTTTCCGGGCAAGCCCATGCCGTCCAGGACGCCTTTACGTCGAGTCAATTCACGCGCCTTTCGCGCTGCCTCCCGCGCGCGCGCCGCATCGATGATTTTGCCGCAGATCGTCTTGGCATCCAGCGGTTGCTCCAAAAGGAACTCCGTCAATTTTTGCGACACGATTTCCTCCACTGCGGGGCGTACTTCGGAGGAAACGAGTTTTTCCTTGGTTTGCGAGGAAAATTTAGGCTCGAATAACTTCACGGACAAAACGCAGGATAGACCCTCGCGCATGTCGTCGCCGGAAGTTTCAATTTTGGCTTTTTTCGCCACCTCGTTTTTTTCGATATAGTTGTTGAGCGTGCGCGTCATGGCAGCGCGTAACCCAGTGAGGTGAGTTCCCCCATCCTTTTGTGGAATGTTATTGGTAAAACACAATACCTGTTCGGAATAGCTATCGTTCCACTGCATCGAGACTTCAACCATGATGCCGTCTTTTTCGCCTGAAGCGTAGAAAATATTCGGATGAAGAACCGACTTGGTGCGATTGACATACTCGACAAAGCTTCGTACTCCCCCAACGAAAGCGAAAATTTCTTCCTTGGCGTTGCGCTGATCAACCAGATGAATTTTAACGCCATTGTTGAGGAATGAAAGTTCGCGCAGACGCTTTGCAAATATATCATAGTGATATTCAATGTCGCCGAAGATTTCCTTGCTGGCGAGGAAGTGTACTTCCGTTCCACGGCGCTCGGTCTTGCCTGTGACAATCAGGGGCCCTACGGGAACGCCCATGCGGAACTCAATCTGATGAACCTGCCCGTTTCGACGAATAGTGAGGCGCAACCATTCCGATAAGGCATTGACCACGGACACGCCAACGCCGTGCAATCCTCCTGATACTTTGTACGAATTGTCGTCAAACTTGCCGCCCGCATGAAGTTCAGTCATGACGATTTCGGCGGCCGAGCGTTTCAGTTCGTCATCGTGTTTTATACCGGTAGGAATCCCCCGGCCATTGTCCTGTACGGTTAACGAGTTATCCGGATGAATGATGACGGAAATTTCGTCACAATGACCCGCTAGTGCTTCGTCAATCGCATTATCCAGCACCTCGAATACCATATGATGCAAGCCGGTGCCGTCACTCGTATCGCCTATGTACATGCCTGGCCGCTTGCGCACAGCATCAAGCCCTTTCAGGATTTTGATGCTGTCCGAACCATAGGCGGTCGAACTTTCATTTTTTTGTTGCCGAGTGCGGTTTTTGTCGTTCATTATCCTGTTCCTTCAGTTGTCTTCAGTTTCACGTGAAACGTGGACCGTCTTCCCATTCCACCTGTTCGGTAGAATGTACCTTCCGCAAAACTAATTTAAATAGCTGGTTGGGGCAATTGGGATCTTGCTTCCGTTGTTCATATCCTCATCGGCATCACGACATACTTGAAATCTTCGTTGCCAGGGATAGAAATAAGCGCACTACTGTTGGCATCGCCGAATGCGCATCGCACTGTTTCGCAGTTCAGATGGTTCAATACGTCGAGAAGGTAGGTGATATTGAAGCCTATATCCAGCGCTTCCCCTTCATACTGAAGCTCCAGCTCTTCCTGCGCTTCTTCCTGCTCGCTGTTATTACATACAATGCGAAGATTACCCGATGTCAATATGAGACGGACGCCGCGAAATTTTTCGTTGGATAAAATTGATGCACGCTGCAGCGTCTGCAAGAGCAGCGCCCGATTTATATCAAACTGCTTCTGGTAGCCCTCAGGGATAACACGGTTGTAGTCGGGAAATTTTCCGTCCACAACCTTAGATACCAATATCACATTTGAAAAGGTGAAGCGAACCTGATTCTGGAGGAGTTCCACCGTGACAGGCTCATCAGTGTCATTCAGCAACCTCGCCAGTTCCAGTACCACCTTGCGCGGGAGAATGACTTCTTTTTTTTCCTGAGGTGCTTCCAGCAACATCAAGGCAAACGCCAGGCGGTGACCGTCGGTAGCGACAACCTTCAGATGATTATCCTCCATCAGTAAAAGGAGGCCGTTCAAATAGTAACGGATATCCTGCTGCGCCATCGCATATTGAACCATGGACAGGATATGTTTCAGCGCTTTCTGCTGTACTGTTATTTTTGCCTGAGGTTCTGTACTTTCAGGAAATTTAGGGAAATCTTCGACAGGCAGGGTTTGTAAATTAAAACGGCTTTTTCCCGCTTTGGCATGCAACCTGTTCTCACCGGTTTCCAGCGTTACTTGAACCTTATCAGGAAGGGCACGCAATATGTCCTGCAGTTTTTTTGCCGGTACCGTAACCGCGCGTTCTTCATTTACTGGATTAGCGTCCTCTACGGAGGTAGTTATCTGAATTTCCAGATCAGTTGCAATAAACGAAATTTTCTCCTGCTTTCGCTCTATTAACACATTGGAAAGTATCGGCAACGTATGACGACGCTCGACAATACCGGTAACCGTTTGCAACGGTTTAAGTAAAGTATCCCGATCTGTTTCTATTAGTTTCATTGTATTAAAAACCTAAATAATAGTTAATAAAAGCGGGCTAAGTCCGGTATTAATAAAAAAAACTACTTGATATCAGCAGATTACCCATTATTTTTTTCCGGTATCAAGCCGGTATGGTCTGTGGGCAGTTTGTGGATAGAATTATCTTCTCGAAAAAAAACCGAGTTATCCCCAAATCATCCTTTTGCTATCCTCGCTGTTATTAACCGCGCAGAATGTGCAGCAACGCATTAAAGTCTCGATTGATCGCTGGGTCCGATGCGCGTAATTCGGCAATTTTCCGATATCCGTGCAGTACGGTAGTGTGATCCCTGCCACCAAAGGCTTCACCTATATCGGGCAGGCTCAGAGGGGTCAGTTCCTTGGATATGGCCATAGCCATTTGCCGCGGTCTCGCAACGATGCGCGAACGTTTTTTTGAATACATTTCAGCCACTTTGATTTTATAGTAGTCCGCAACCGTCTTCTGTATATTTTCAATCGAAATTTGACGATTCTGTACCGCTAGCAGGTCTTTCAATGCTTCTCTCGCCAAATCCAGCGATAATGAATGACCCGTAAAACGGGAGTAAGCGAGCACTCGTTTCAGTGCGCCTTCGAGTTCACGCACATTGGAACGAATATGCTTGGCTATGAAAAAAGCAACGTTTTCATCCAGAACAATATTTTCCATCAATGCTTTTTTAAGCAAAATGGCGACACGCATTTCCAACTCCGGCGGTTCGACCGCTACTGTCAAGCCCCACCCAAAACGGGAAATCAACCGTTCTTCCATACCTGAAATTTCTTTTGGATAAGAGTCGCAGGTGATGATTACCTGTCTATGCGCTTCGATCAGCGCATTGAATGCATAGAAAAATTCTTCTTGAGTTCGATTCTTGCCGCCAAAAAACTGGATGTCGTCTATTAGCAGAACATCGAGCGAATGATAGTATCGTTTGAAATCATCAAAAGCTTTATGTTGGTAAGCCCTTACTACGTCGGAAACATACTGTTCCGAGTGAATATACCTGACCTTGGCTGTGCTGTTGTGTTCCAGTACAAAATTTCCGATAGCCTGAATCAGGTGAGTTTTGCCCAGCCCGACGCCGCCGTAAATAAAAAATGGGTTATAAGCGGTGCCTGGACGTTCGGCAACCTGAATGGCGCCCGCGCGCGCCAGTTGATTCGCTTTTCCGGTAACGAAATTATTAAAAGTGAAAGATGGATTCAGACGGCTCGGATTTTTTTCACGTTTTTCTCTCGCATCCATGGCAAATTTTTGTGCTGGCACCACGGGAACACCAAACGGGGCGGAATTTGAAGGTGGCGTTGCAGATGGCGACGTTGGGTCAGTATTTTCAGTAGCCCGAATAGTTGTTTTTGTCGAACTCGGATCAGCAAGCTTCAATTGAAAACGAATAGCTTGGGGAAAATGCAGCCCCGCCATTTGTTCAATGCGGGACAGGAAATTGTCCTTGACCCATTGCATGACGAACCGGTTGGGAGCGATGACGACTGCGGTTGAGTCGTGGGGATTATGCGATACCTCCAGGCGTAACGGTTTGATCCAGGTATTGAATTGCTGGGCACTCAGCTCTTTCTCAAAATGTTCAAGACAGGAAAGCCAAAAGATATCCATTGCCGGCATGATTGTCATTGCTGATTGGGGAAGAAGCGGAAATCGGAAGTTAAAAGCGAAAGCGCAGGCGAGGAGTGCATTTTAGACCGTTCCTCCCGACTTATCCACAGGGTGGGGAAAAAATATTGGTTGACATCAACGTCTGTAAAGAGTTGTAATGCCGAGTTTTATTGATTATCAGGCTCAGGGGACATAATGAAACGCACTTATCAACCGTCCGTAACGCGGAGGAAGCGAACCCATGGTTTTCGAGTTCGCATGAAAACCCCGGGGGGTGCGGCCGTTATCAGAGCTCGCCGCGCCAAGGGACGAGCCCGTCTGGCAGTATAGTTGCTAACACCAGGTTGAACTCGAGGGATTGTATTATTCGCTTTCAAAAAAATAAGCGGCTGCATAAAGCAGAAGAATTTTCCTCGGTTATCCGATTCAAGTGTTCTGCACGCAGCGAATTTCTTCAGGTTTTCGCTAAGCCCAATGGCTTGTTACACCCGAGACTGGGGCTGATCGTCGCTGGTAAAATCGAGCGGTTGTCCGTAAATCGAAACAGGGTGAAACGCGTGTTGCGCGAGGCATTTCGAGCGCGCCAACGAGATCTGGCCGGCCTTGATCTCGTGGTGCGTTTACGATGCCGGGTTAGCCATAACAATTCTTCACGGATAGCGGGGGAAGCGGAAAAGCTCATGATTCAACTGCAGCGATGTCGCGGATAATCATCGGTTTTATCAAGCTCTATCAATATTGCCTGAGCCCTTTTTTAGGGCCCTCGTGCCGGTTCAGTCCATCCTGCTCAAACTATGCATGCGAGGCACTCACCAAGCATGGGGTGCTTCGGGGAATATTTCTGAGCGTCTGGCGGATAATGCGTTGCAACCCCTGGGCCCGTGGCGGGCATGACCCCGTCCCATAGGATTTATCACATGGGGCTTATCAGGTTTGAATAATTCATGCCTGGATTATCCCGTATCGTAAAATATAAAATCGCGAAGCAAGATGGATACACAAAAACTAATACTCTTCCTGATTTTCTCCACCTCGATGCTGTTTCTGTGGGAGGCGTGGCAGAAGGAACAACTTCCGCCATCCCCCGCCACATCAGCCTCTGCGACCCAAGGTGGGGCAAATCAGACTGAAAAAAACGGCCAGAACGAAACCCCGATACCCGGCGATAAGCTTGTTTCGGCACAACCGGGCAAGGATGGGGCGGCTGTCCAAGACGGTGTTCCGGTCAAGGTGACGGGCAAGCTGGGGATAGGCGAAAAAATTGTCGTCAAGACCGATATGGTTGTTGCGGAAATCGATACTGCGGGAGGCGATTTAAGACGCCTTGAGTTACTCCAATACCCTGATACTGCAGATAAAAACAAATCCTTCGCACTACTGCAAAGTCAGGACGAGCATGTTTATGTGGCCCAGTCGGGGCTGATAGGAGAAGGCCTGCCCAGCCACAAGACAAATTATACGGCGGACCAGAGTACGTATGAGCTGGCGGCTGGGGCGGAAAAAATCGAGATACGACTCCTGGCACCCGAGGTCGAAGGCGTGCGCGTAGTCAAGATATACACGTTCCATCGCGGCACTTATCTCATAGATGTCAGTTTCGAGGTTACCAATCAAGGAACTGCCGCGATCCAGCCCTTCTCTTATTTCCAAATGTTGCGCGATAGCCAGCCTCCAGTAGGTTCGGTATTCATGATTCCCACTTATACCGGCGCCGCGCTGTACACAGAGCAGGATAAGTTCAAGAAAATCGAGTTTTCGGCCTTGGATAAAGGCAAGGCAACCTATCCTAAAACGGCTGACAATGGCTGGATTGCCATGCTGGAGCATTATTTTCTCACCGCCTGGCTTCCGAAGGACAAAACCCCCCGCGAGTATTACGCGAAGCCCTTGGGCGACAACGAGTATACGGCCGGTGTCATTGTGCCGGTGGGCATGATCGAGCCTGGCGCTACGGCTACCGTTACGGTGCCGCTCTACGCGGGTCCCGAGGAACAAAGCAAGCTCGCAGCGGTTGCTCCCGGGCTTGACCTTACGGTGGACTATGGCTGGCTGACAGTGATCGGGGCACCGCTGTTCTGGTTGTTGTCGTTCTATCATTCATGGACGGGAAATTGGGGGGTAGCCATTATCCTTCTGACCATGTCGGTCAAGCTGGTGTTTTTCCCATTATCCGCGGCGGGCTATCGATCGATGGCGAAGATGCGGCTGGTTACGCCCAAGCTGCAGCGTTTGCGTGAACAGCACGGGAACGATCGTCAGCGCATGCATCAGGCGATGATGGATTTTTACAAGGCCGAAAAAATCAACCCGATGGGAGGCTGTTTTCCCATCCTGGTTCAGATTCCGGTGTTTATCTCGTTGTACTGGGTATTGCTCGCGAGCGTGGAGTTGCGTTATGCGCCCTTCGCATTGTGGATAGAAGATATGTCTTCTCCCGACCCTTATTACGTGCTACCCATACTCATGGGTATTTCCATGTTCATCCAATCGAAGCTAAGCCCGCCTTCTGCGGATCCGATCCAGGCGAAAGTGATGCAGATCATGCCGTTCGCTTTCAGCGTCTTCTTCTTCTTCTTTCCCGCTGGGCTGGTGCTCTATTCATTGGTCAATAACGTGCTTTCCATTCTCCAGCAATGGCAAATCACGCGCATGATCGAAAGTTCTGCCGCCGCTACTGCCGCGGTAAAACAGAAAAAGCAGAACGGCTGATATCGCCGAGCTCTTTCTATTCGAAATGGCTGGCTCTATTGGAAATATCCAGGTGAGGTGAGGGACCCTGTCAGGGTGACTCATCTCGACCCAGTGTGTGATGGAAAATGCTGACACTATTGCCGCGGTTGCTACGCCGCCCGGACGAGGTGGCATTGGTGTAGTGCGTGTTTCGGGCAAGGATATAAAATCCTTGACGCTGAAAGTTATCGGTTATGTTCCTGAACCGCGCTACGCCACCCTAAGCAAGTTTTTCGATGAAGATGGACAAGTCATCGATCAAGGAATCGTTCTTTTTTTCCCTGCTCCCCATTCCTATACCGGCGAAGACGTTCTCGAACTGCAGGGCCACGGCGGCCCAGCGGTAATGAATCTATTATTATCAAGTTGTCTCTCCGCGGGCGCCCGGATGGCGCAGCCCGGAGAATTTACCCTTCGTGCCTATCTTAACAATAAGTTGGACCTGGCTCAGGCTGAAAGTGTAGCGGACGTCATTGACGCCAGTACGAGCGAAGCCGCACGGTGTGCCATGCGCTCTCTGCAAGGAGAGTTTTCCAGCGCCATACATGTCGTTGTGCGAGCGCTTACTGATCTTCGTATATCGGTTGAAGCATCACTGGATTTTTCGGAGGAGGAAATAGATCACGTCCATCGTGCTGATGTTAGCTACAAGCTGAAAAGCGTCCAGGCACAACTGGAGCATGTGCTTGCATCGGCCCGGCAGGGCAGCATACTGCGAGAAGGTATATGGATCGTTCTGGTTGGACAACCTAACGTCGGAAAATCAAGCCTGCTGAATGTACTGGCAGGTGAAGAGGCGGCCATTGTCACGGAGATACCGGGTACTACACGTGACACGATCCACCGGACCATCGAAATTGAAGGCGTTCCGCTACATTTGCTGGATACCGCTGGACTGCGGGAAACGGACGACGCCGTGGAAAAAATGGGCATCGCCCGCACGCGCTCCACCATCGAGAAAGCGAATTTCGTATTGCTCGTGATGGACAGCCGATGGGGCATTACCTCGGAGGATCAAGCGATACTCGACAGTCTTCCCTCAGGATTACCGGTAATATACGTGTATAACAAGATCGATCTGCTGGACAAGTCCTCCCCTATCGAAGCGGGAAACGGCGAATTAGAGATTTACCTTTCCGCGATAACCGGCGCGGGGATTGAAACACTTCGCCAGAAGCTACTGGAACTAGCAGGATGGCAACCACGCTCGGTGGGCGAGGGTGCATTCATGGCGCGCCAGCGCCATCTGCGCGCGTTGACGGCTACCCGCGAATACTTGGGAAACGCTGCAGAACTGGACAAGGAAGAGTTTCAATCCGAACTGCTCGCCGAAGAGTTGCGGCTTGCTCAGCAAGCTCTATCGTCCATTACTGGCGAATTTGGGGCCGACGATTTGCTTGGGGAGATATTTTCGCGATTCTGTATTGGCAAGTAACGCCTCGGGGTGGTCCGATTTCCGGCCATCCAGCGGTTCTCCAAGAATTTCAAGAAAAAATGTTTCACGTGAAACAGTCTCACATGAAACTCCCATGGAACATACGTCCGGATAGCCCCATTTCATGGCTCCGAAGGGCTGCGCCTTACATAGGTCTCCGTTTTACCGTAGAATGCCCGTCTTTGAAGGGTGCTGTAGCGTAATGATTTATTCGGAAAATTTCGATGTAATAGTTATAGGTGGGGGACATGCCGGTACCGAGGCCGCCCTCGCAGCTGCACGCATGGGCAAAAAAACCCTTCTGTTGTCGCATAATATCGAAACGCTGGGGCAGATGTCCTGTAACCCTTCCATAGGAGGTATCGGCAAGGGGCATTTGGTGAAAGAGGTTGATGCGCTGGGTGGAGCAATGGCTGCCGCAGCCGATGAAGCCGGTATCCAGTTTCGCATACTGAATTCGAGCAAGGGGCCGGCGGTACGGGCAACGCGTGTCCAGGCAGACAGGGTGCTCTATCGCCAGGCGATCCGGCGTCGTCTCGAAAACCAGCCCAACCTTTGGTTGTTCCAGCAGGGGGTGGACGATCTCACGCTTGAAGGGGGGCGCGTCACCGGTGTCGTAACCCAATTAGGAATCAGGTTTGCGGCCAGGGCGGTGGTCCTGACGGCAGGAACGTTTCTTGGGGGGCTTGCGCATGTGGGATCAGCTAATTTCCAGGCCGGCCGGGCCGGCGATCCGCCCTCCACCAGCCTGGCTGCACGTCTGCGGGAGATGAAGCTGCCTGTGGGGCGGTTAAAAACCGGGACTCCGCCGCGTATAGACGGCCGTAGCATCGATTACTCGGCGGTTACCGAGCAACCGGGAGACGACCCTGTGCCGGTCTTCTCCTTTATGGGGGACGCTGCCCGGCACCCACGGCAGTTGCCCTGCTGGTTGACGCATACCAATAGCCGTACCCACGACATCATCCGCAGCGGCCTGGATCGATCTCCATTGTTTACGGGCGTAATCGAGGGCACAGGGCCGCGTTATTGTCCCTCCATTGAGGACAAGGTCGTTCGATTTTCAGCGAAGGAATCGCATCAGATCTTTCTGGAACCGGAAGGTCTCGACACTCATGAGGTATACCCCAACGGAATCTCGACCAGTCTGCCATTTGACATGCAGGTAAAGCTGGTGCAGTCGATTAAAGGGCTTGAAAATGCGCATATTACGCGCCCCGGCTATGCTATCGAATACGACTTTTTTGACCCGCGGGCATTGAAAAGCTCGCTTGAAACAAAAGCAATCGAAGGTTTATTTTTTGCCGGCCAGATCAACGGGACGACGGGCTATGAAGAAGCTGCTGCCCAGGGATTGCTGGCAGGGATTAATGCGGCGCGCAAAACACAAGACCGGGAAGCATGGTGTCCGCGCCGCGACGAAGCTTATCTCGGCGTTTTGGTAGACGATCTCGTCACCCGAGGTGTGACCGAACCCTACCGCATGTTTACCAGTCGTGCCGAATATCGCCTACAACTTCGGGAAGACAACGCTGATTTGCGTCTGACCGGGATGGGCCGGGAGCTCGGGGTGGTCGACGACGTACGCTGGGCTTCATTCGAAGCCAAGCGCGAAGCGATTGTTCGAGAGCAAGGCAGATTAAAAGCGACGTGGCTCAGTCCGAATACCAGCTTGAAAGCTCTGCCTGAAGCAGACGTGTTGCGAGTGCTTGGCAAGACCATTGGACATGATTATTCGCTATACGAATTGTTGCGTCGTCCGGACGTATCCTATGCCGCTCTGATGACGCTGCCCGGCGCAGGGGAGTGCGTTACTGACCCCGTGGTTGCGGAACAAGTTGAAATCCAGGCGAAATATCACGGCTACATTGAACGTCAGAAGGATGAGGTGGCGCGTAATGCGGGCTATGAGGACATTCGCCTGCCGCTCGATCTTGATTACGCTACCGTGCGCGGCCTTTCCAGCGAGGCACAGCAAAAACTGAATGAATTCAAGCCGGAAACAGCAGGACAGGCGGCCAGGATTTCCGGCATAACGCCAGCAGCAATTTCACTATTGCTGGTACACGTCAAACGTGGATTTTCCGGCCAGAAAAAAAAGAAAAGCGCATGAGACTCGCCGCGCAACTCTCTGAGGGGATTGAAGTCCTGGGGTTGGCGCTCCCGCGCGAAACCCAAACGCGCATGCTGCAATACCTTGCGCTGATCCGCAAGTGGAACCAGGTGCATAACCTGACCGCGGTGCGTGAGCCGGAAGCAATGCTGGTTCGTCATTTGCTCGATAGCCTCGCCATTTTACCGCACGTCGCGGGACCACGTATTGCCGACGTTGGCAGTGGCGCCGGCTTGCCAGGGATTCCTCTGGCTTTGGCGCGGCCAGAGTGGCGTGTGACTCTGGTCGAAACCAATCATAAAAAAACCGCTTTTTTGCAGCAGGCGCGAATAGAACTCGATTTAAAAAATGTCGAGGTGATGACTGAGCGCGTCGAAAACTTTCATCCGGTGGATGGGTTTGATGTCGTCATTTCCCGTGCTTTTTCCGATCTGGCGGATTTTGCCGGCCTGGCGGGGCATTTGTGCGCGCCAGGAAACGGTGGCGGCAGACTTGTGGCGATGAAAGGAGTGTATCCTCATGAAGAACTGGCGCAGCTCCCAGCACAGTTCATGGTCGAAAAGATATTACCGGTTACAGTCCCTGGCCTTGAGGCAGAGCGGCATCTTGTTTTGATCAAGCAGATATAGCGGGTGACGGCGTTGCGACGGTGGTTTTAGCGGATGGCCTCTGCGATTTGACGGCCGGGTTAGCCGGAGAGGCCCGGTTCGGAGGGGACAAGATGGCAAAAATTCTGGCAATAACCAATCAAAAGGGTGGGGTAGGAAAAACCACTACGAGTGTTAATCTGGCCGCGAGTCTCGAAGCCGCCCAGCGTCGTGTCTTGTTAATCGATCTCGATCCGCAGGGTAACGCCACGATGGGGAGTGGCGTGGACAAACGTGTCCTGCAGCATACGGTATATCAGGTATTGCTGGGTAGCCAAAGTATTGCAGATGTCCGTGTAACCACTACCAGTGGCAAGTATGACCTGGTCCCCGCCAACCGTGATTTGGCCGGGGCTGAAATAGAAATGGTGGATTTACCCCAGCGGGAAACACGACTGAAGGCCGCGCTGCAAGCGGTGGAAAAGGAATACGATTTTATTCTCATCGATTGTCCGCCCGCACTTAACCTGCTGACACTCAACGGTTTATGCGCTGCCCATGCGGTAATGATTCCGATGCAGTGCGAGTATTACGCCTTGGAGGGGTTAAGCGATCTTGTCAATACCGTAAAAAAAGTACGGGCAAATCTCAACCCGGTGCTCGAGATCGAAGGATTGCTGCGTACCATGTTCGACCCCCGCAATATACTGGCGCAACAGGTATCCGAACAATTGCAGCAGCACTTTGGGGACAAGGTTTACCGCACTGTAATCCCACGTAACGTGCGACTGGCTGAAGCACCAAGCTTCGGCATACCGGCGTTGTATCACGACAAATTATCGAAAGGCACGCAGGCCTATCTGGCGCTGGCGGGGGAAATGCTAAACAGAGACTCATCCGGTGTCGGGCCGGTCCAACAGGATCACGATCAGAAGCTTGAAGCTTAGCCGGATAAAGACCAGGAAGGAAAAAAGCAGATGAAATTGAAGGGGTTGGGAAGGGGGTTGGATGCGTTGTTGGCAGGTGACAGCGATGGTCGCAAGGTAGAAGAATCGCTGCAGAACCTGAAAACTTCACTGTTACAGCCGGGCAAGTATCAGCCGCGCACCCACATGGATAAGGAATCTTTGGCGGAGCTGGCGGAATCCATCAAGGCCCAGGGGGTAATGCAACCGATCCTGGTTCGGCCTGTTTCGCCGGGAAGCTACGAAATCATAGCCGGCGAGCGGCGCTGGCGGGCAGCACAACTGGCGGGACTCTCCGAGGTGCCGGCGCTCATCCGCGAAGTACCGGATGAGGCAGCGCTGGCCATGTCGTTGATCGAGAACATTCAACGCGAGAACTTGAATCCGCTGGAAGAAGCGATGGGTATTCAAAGGCTTATCAAAGAATTCGGAATGACTCACCAGGCTGCCAGCCAAGCGCTGGGCAGCTCCCGCAGCGCGGTTTCCAACCTCCTCCGATTACTCAATCTACCGGCTGCCGTGCAGGAATTGCTGATGCAGGGAAAGATCGACATGGGACACAGCCGCGCGCTGCTCTCGCTTCCTGCGTCAAAGCAGATAGAAACCGCGAATCTGGTGGTGTATAAACAGCTTTCGGTACGCGAGACCGAAAGGCTGGTGCATCGGATAGAGCATCCGGTAGAAAAAAAACACCCCAAACGCGATCGCGATTTGTTGCGCTTGCAGGAAAATATCTCTTTGAAACTTGGCGCGCAGGTCGTCATAAATCCCGGAAAAAAAGGCAAGGGAAGCGTAGTGATTCACTATGACAGCCTTGAGCAATTGGACGGAATATTGTCTCGGTGGTGATCTGGAATTATTTCCGGACGGCAAGCCCAGGGTTTTTAAAGAACATTGAAAATTGAAAAAATTTCTCTCGCGCTACATGGGGGCTTTTCAAGGTTTTTAAAGGGGGAGAGCGATCGTTGCCCCCAAATTGCTTGACTTAGGCCATTTTCGAGGATAGTCTTTGCCGGGTTGTGGGTATGTAAAGTACCAGTTAGACCGTATTAGTTAGTACAAGTAGTAATTAATTGAATGGCGCAGCAACAAATTATCGAAGCTCATACCGGCGGGGAGTGGTTAAGGAGTCGAAGTTTGGTTCAAGCCGGTAGAGCGCGCAGCACATGATCAACGCAACAGGAGGAAACAACATGGCAACAACACTAGGAACGTCGGGTCACGCCAAGGCAAGTGGACGCGACTACGACATGTCGGAGTGGTATGACTC
>NZ_FRBV01000016.1 GCF_900142705.1 Nitrosospira sp. Nsp11 | reverse complement strand
CCCCCGAGACCGACCTGAACGAGAGCAAGAAGCAGGGCAAACTGGTCCTCAAGCCCGAGAAAAAGGATGAGGACGACGAGGAGGAGGATGAGGAGGAGTGAGTAAGCCGGATCGCTTCGGCTACAGCACTTGACACACCTCATCTATTCACCCGAACCGCTGCTTCCCGTATTCACGCGGGAGCAGCGGTTTTAATTACATCAAGCAATCATCCCGCTATTTCCACATGCCAACACGGAAATTCGATGGAAGGGTCCGATCCCATCTCTGGAGTGGATGTGCAATAATCTGATTGCTCGTCCTCGATTTAAAAACTTCAAAAGAAAATCCCCGGTCCTGAACCAGATCAATACCAAGCCAGGACATTTATCCGAGTAAGTAAAGAATGCTACGCAATTTCCCCCTACCGAATACGAACTCTCCCCACCGGATACGCGATTATTTCATCGCGACCCTTACATTCGTATGCGTGGCGATCAGCTTGAACCTGGATGCCAGCGGGAGCATGGAACAACAAAGAAACATGGGCCTTATCGCCTGGACATTCTTGTTCGGCTTGCTATTGGGAGAAAATAAGGAAGTACGGATGCAGGTCATCATAGCGGTTGCATTTGCTACGCTTGGTGAACACTTCGCCTCCATCTATATGCAAGGCTACACTTATCGGTTTGGCAATGTGCCAGCCTACGTTCCACCCGGTCACGGTATGGTGTACTTGACGGCTGTCGCACTTGCCCGCTCCGGTTTCTTCCTGACCCACGCGCGCAAGATAGCGATGTTTGTGGTATTGACCTGTGGCGCGTGGTCAATCTGGGGAATCAGCGGCTATCCCTCGCAGGGTGATCAAGTCGGTGCACTACTGTTTTGTGTTTTTCTGATCTACCTGTTCAAAGGCCGCTCGCCTATGGTTTATCTGGCCGCCTTCTTTATCACTACCTGGCTGGAACTGATCGGTACGGCAGTGGGAACCTGGAGATGGGCAACGATAGAACCCGTTCTCGGGTTATCGCAGGGAAATCCGCCTAGCGGCGTGGCAGCTTGGTATTGCCTCGTCGATGCCGTGGCAATCGGTGCCGCGCCCGCCTTATTGAATGGATTCAAAAAGAGCGGCGAGTGGTTTAAAACAGAGAAGCCCAAAAATATCCAGCAAGGCGCGAGAAATGATTAGATGAATTTTTTAAGTTTCGATGAGTCCAACCTAAGGTTATCTAGCAATGCCTTATCTGGTGATGCCCTACGGTTACCAGGTGAAGCATCCGGTAAAGCCAGAATCCCGGAGACTCTGGGCAACACCAAAATCTTTTGTCATTACTTTTTTTTGTATTCAACCTTCTTTTTTAAACTATTCCATCTGGACTATCCTAGTAGCGATTGCCGGGTGGGCAAGCAATAATGGATATGTCGTTCGCTCAACTCAACCTATCGCCCGAAATTCTACGCGCCATAGCCGATCAAGGCTACACTGAACCTACACCAATTCAAGCTCAGGCCATCCCGCTCATACTCGAGGGGAAGGATATCATGGGAGCGGCCCAGACAGGCACTGGTAAAACCGCAGGCTTTACGTTGCCCATGCTGAGCCGGTTGCAACCTGGCGCCAGCGCCAGCGCCTCGCCTGCAAGGCATCCGATTCGTTCGCTGATCCTGGTGCCCACGCGTGAATTGGCCGTTCAGGTGTACGAAAGCGTAAAAACCTATGGTAAATATCTGCCTCTCAGGTGTGCCGTCGTTTACGGGGGCATGGATATGCAACCCCAGACGAAAGATTTGCGCGCTGGCGTGGAAATTCTCGTTGCCACGCCCGGTCGCCTATTGGATCATATCCAGCAGAAGACAATGAGCCTGTCGAAGGTCGAGATCCTGATACTGGATGAAGCCGACCGCATGCTGGATATGGGTTTCCTGCCCGATATCAAGCGCATCCTGGCGTTGCTGCCGCAGCAGCGTCAAAGTCTGATGTTCTCGGCAACTTTCTCCGAAGAGATCAAGAAGCTTGCAAACACTCTTTTGAGAGATCCGGAATTGATCGAGGTAGCCAGGCGCAATTCCATTGCAGAACTGATAACTCATGTGGTGCACCCAGTGTCCAGAACGCGCAAGCGCGAGTTGCTGGCCCACCTTATCGAATCGGCAGACTTGAAACAGGTTCTGGTATTCGTCCGCACCAAGCACGGCGCCAGCCGTCTGGCGGAGCAATTGGAAAGGGATGGAATCACTGCGACAGCAATTCACGGCGACAAGACTCAGCCGCAACGCACCCAGGCACTGGCAGAATTCAAAGAAGGCATAGTTCGCGTATTGGTGGCGACCGACGTTGCCGCGCGCGGGCTGGACATCGAAGATCTGCCGCATGTGGTCAACTTCGAATTGCCCACGACGCCCGAGGACTATATTCATCGGATTGGCCGTACAGGCCGCGCGGGCACAAAAGGAGACGCTATTTCACTAGTTTGTGAGGATGAGACCGAGCTGGTCCAGGGTATCGAGAAGCTCCTCAAATTCAAGCTCAACTCCACGGTCGTCGCGGGATTCGAGCCAGATGCCCACGGCCATTCTGTAGAATCCGCGGAATCTGAAGGTAGACATCGCGCACCAGATCGCAACAAATCGACGCGGCCAGAACAGAGAAACGCTATCAAACGCTCTGATCGGCCTGATGACGCGCACTCCGCATTGCATCCGCGAAATGGCAAAGACATCAAGCGCCCCAGAGACCACGCCGGCCCGCAGCGGCGAGGCTCCACAACGCCCGAAGACCCATTATTCAGCCAACCTTATATACCTAGCACGACTGCGGCCCAGCACGCCGATAACCCTGAAGCGGCGTCTTCTTCGCGGAACAAACAACCGGATCATTCGCCCCACAGACAGCAGGATAAGCGCCTGGCTGCGCTATTCAGGCCGCGATCACCGAGCAAGCCCGAGCAAGACCAGTAGTCACGCCATGCTGCCGCTCCTCGCGTCCGTTCCCATCCGCCGAAATCCTATCAGTGCTTATTAGCAGATGACCTGAAGCATGGCAAAACGCCTGACAAAAATCTATACCCGCACCGGCGACGATGGCACAACCGGACTAGGTGACGGCACGCGATCCATTAAGGATGATTTGCGTATCGAGGCTATCGGCACCGTCGACGAACTCAACAGTTTTATGGGTGTTTTGCTCGCAGAAAATCTTGAGGAGGAAGTGCGCAACAACCTGGAAGACATCCAGCATGACCTGTTCGATCTGGGCGGCGATCTGAGTATTCCTGGACGCGTAACGATGAGCGAAGCGCAAGTCAGCCGTCTGGAAAAACAACTTGATGACTACAATGCCCCATTGACTGCGCTGAAGGAGTTCATACTCCCCGGTGGAACCCGGGCCGCTTCTTTATGTCACGTCGCACGCGCCGTCTGCCGCCGCGCCGAGAGATGCGTGGTAAGGCTATACAGAGCCGAAACAGCGGTGACATACCATGTACGCTATCTCAACCGCTTATCCGATTTTTTATTCGTGCTATGCCGCGTATTGAACCGCCAGAACGGCGTGGAAGATGTGATGTGGCAGCCCCGGAAAAACTTCGGCCCCAATATTCTGTAGCATTATCCTCCGCTTTTTCCCGCGTCCAGTTCCTTATGGCGAAAACTTTCGATCACCATTAAAACTGCACCGATAAAGATTGCGGAATCCGCCACGTTAAACGCGGGCCAATGATTGCCGCCTACATGAAAATCCAGGAAATCGACCACATGACCCAAGGTGATCCGATCCCACAAATTACCGAGCGCGCCTCCGAGTATCAGGCTTAGCGCGATACAGAAAAGCCGGTCGGCCGCATGTTTACGTAGCAGGTAAATGATCAGCAGCGAAGCGACCGCCGAAATGCCGGTAAAAAACCAACGTTGCCAACCACCGGCATCACTGAGAAAACTGAACGCCGCCCCCGCGTTATAAGTTAACACCAAATTAAAAAAGTCCGTCAGCGGAATCTGCTGTCCGTGAACCAGCGCGGACTCCACCCAATGCTTGGTCGCCAGGTCCAGCACCAGCACGATCAGTGCCAGAATCAAGCTAAGCTGCAGCTTCATCGTACCCGGCGCGCCATGATAAGCGCAGCATGCTCAGGCATAATGTCGTATCTCCCCTGACCCATATAGATTTGATACGCATCGGCCGCATATCGTCGGATGGTCGGCATCAATGCCAACATCCGCACGATAATGCCAGCAGCGTTCGCATTTCGGGTGAACACATGGGGTGACCGAAATTTCCTCTTTCCCCGCATTCTCCTCTGCACGCATCACCCGCGCCGCGGATGTGACGAATATCAGCCGCATATCGTCGCCGAGCGAATCAAGCAACGCGAAATCATCCCCAGCGGCATGAATTTCAACCTCGGCAGCAAGCGACGAACCAATCTTCCCCTGGCCACGCGAATCTTCCAGCCGCCCTTGCACTTGAGAGCGCAGTTCGCGAATCCTGGCCCAGCGCTGCATCAATACGCTTTCATCGCGCTGCAAAGGAAACTCATGCCATGTATACAGCAGCACGCTGTCCCCACTGTCCTGCATATCGCCTGCCAGATGGCTCCAGACCTCTTCCGCAGTAAAACTGAGGATAGGCGCAAACAAGCGCACCAAGCTATGCGCAATATGGTAAAGCGCACTTTGGGCCGAACGGCGCGGGATACCCTTGGCAGCTGCGGTATAAAGCCGATCCTTGAGAATGTCCAGGTAGAAGCCACCCAAATCTTCCGAGCAGAAATTATGCAGACGATGTACGATCAGGTGAAAATCATAGTTCCGATAACTTTCGGTCAGGTCATCCTGAAGTTTGCGTGTGAACGCCAGCATATAGCGATCTATCTCCAGCCATTGCTCTACCGCCACCGTGTCGACGGCCGGGTCGAAATCAGCCAGATTCGCAAGAAGAAAACGCAACGTATTGCGTATGCGCCGATAGCTTTCCACCACCCGCTTCAAAATCTCATCGGATATCGACAGCTCGCCGGAATAATCGGTAGAAGCCACCCAAAGGCGAAGAATATCCGCTCCTGAGGTATCCATTATTTTCTGTGGCGCAATGACATTTCCTTTCGACTTGCTCATCTTGCGGCCATGGCCATCCACCACAAAACCATGCGTGAGCAATGCATCGTAAGGTGCGCGGCCGTTGACGGCGCAACCGGTCAAGAGGGAGGATTGAAACCAGCCGCGGTGTTGGTCGGAGCCCTCCAGATAAAGGTCGGCAGGGTAACCGAGTTGAGCATTTTGCTTGAGTACCGTTTCATGCGTCGTGCCCGAATCGAACCACACGTCCAGCGTATCCGTCAGTTTCCTGTATTTCTGCGCGTCTTCACCCAGCAGTTCCGCAGCATCCAGGCTAAACCATGCTTCGATTCCCTCTCGCTCCACGCGCTGCGCCACCTGCTCCAATAACTCATCCGTGCGGGGATGAAGTTCATCGGTTTCCTTATTAACGAAAAGCGCCATCGGCACACCCCAGGTGCGCTGGCGCGAAACACACCAGTCGGGCCGATTCTTCACCATCGCATCCAAACGAGCACGGCCCCAGGACGGGTAAAACGCCGTCGCTTCAACCGCAGCCATGGCCGATTCCCGCAACGTCTGATACGTCCGGCCAGCCCCATCCTGATCCGTATCGCCCACCCGTTTATCCATGGCAATAAACCACTGGGGCGTTGCGCGGAAGATAATAGGGGTTCTGTGCCGCCAGCAGTGCGGGTAACTGTGCTGAAGTTTATCGGCCTTCAATAAAAGACCGTTTTTCTCCAGCACCTCGATCACCACATCATTGGCCTTCCATACGGAAAGCCCGCCGACAAGGGGCACATTCTCAAAAAATCGCCCATCACCGCCAACCGGATTCTCAACCGGCAAGCCATATTTTTGGCCCACAACATAATCATCGACGCCATGTGCCGGAGCCGTGTGCACCGCACCCGTCCCGGCTTCCATCGTGACATGTTCTCCCAGGATTATCGGAACCTGTCGTGGATAAAATGGATGCTGTAGCAGCATATTTTCAAGTTCGGCCCCGGTACACCTTCCGGCAATGCTGACTCCATTTCTATCCATACCGTAGCGTCCGAGCGCACTATCCATCAAAGCCTCGGCAATAAGTAAACACTCACTACCGACATCGGCCACAACGTAAGATTCGTCAGGGTTCAGGCTCACCGCTTGATTAGCGGGCAACGTCCAGGGCGTTGTCGTCCAGATCACCACATACACTTGTTTAGCAGCTAAATTCGCTGGAGCAGAATCATGCGAACCCAAAACCTTTTTCCAGAATTGTTCGGTATCGATCACCCTGAATTTCACATCGATCGCCGAAGACGTCTTGTCTTCATATTCCACTTCCGCTTCCGCCAGCGCGGAGCCGCAGTCCATGCACCAGTTAACGGGTTTTTGTCCCTGATAGACGTATCCCCGGCGATGGACTTTTCCGAATGCGCGGATAATGCCCGCCTCGGTGCTGTAGTTCATGGTGAGATAAGGGTGGTCCCATTCCGCCAGCACGCCTAGCCGGATAAAATCCGCTTTCTGTCGCGCAACCTGCTGTGCTGCAAAATCACGGCATAGCTCACGCACCTTATCCGCAGGCAAATTCTTGCCGTATTTTTTTTCCACCTGATGCTCGATCGGCAAGCCGTGGCAATCCCAGCCCGGCACATAAGGCGCATCGAAGCCAGCAAGCGTCTTTGACTTGATAATAATGTCCTTGAGGATCTTGTTCACCGCATGGCCAATATGTATATCGCCGTTGGCATAAGGCGGGCCGTCGTGCAGCACGAATTTGGGGCGGCCTCTGGAAACATCCCGGATCTTCTGGTAAAGATTCTTTTCCTGCCATGCCTTGAGCATCACAGGCTCACGCCTGGCGAGGTCGCCGCGCATGGGGAAAGGCGTATCAGGCAAGTTCAGCGTTTTTTTATAGTCGGTCATATCATCTGGAATATAGCGGATATCAGTTCGATCTGTGCAGCAGGCTTCTTGTGGCGGCAGAAGATGCCGAGGACGCTGAGCTAAAGTAGTCTCTGGCATTCTCTACATCCCGTCCAATCTGCGTAGTAAGCGTAATAAGGTCAGGATATTTTTCTTCATCCCGGAGCTTATGAAGAAAACGCACGCGCAAGTGGCAGCCGTATATTTCCTGAGCGAAATCGAAAAGGTGAACTTCCAGCACCGGCTTGCCATGCTCATGCACTGTCGGGCGTACGCCCAGGCTGGCTACCCCCCGAATTGAATCTGGAGAGAATAAACCCGCTGTTCCCTTGGTTTTCATCTCGACTTCGACCGCGAAAATTCCCGACAGCGGGGGCCGGTTATGCTTGAACTCGATGTTGGCAGTGGGGAACCCGATCTGCCTGCCGAGCTTCGCGCCACTCACCACCCGACCGCTGATGCTATAAGGCCGCCCCAGCAGCCGCTTCACAAAGTTCAGGTCGCCCGCAGCCAATGCGCCTCGAACCGCCGTGCTCGAAACTCTTACACCATCCACGACATAGCCCGGCATTTCTTCCACTTCAAAACCACACCGCGCGGAAAATTCCCTGAGCATGGCAAAATCCCCGGCCCGGCGGGCGCCAAAGCGAAAGTCGTCGCCTACCAGCATCCAGCGCACGGCAAGGCTTTGTTGCAAAATACCGACAATAAATTCTTCCGCGCTGATTCTCGCAAAATCGAAATCGAAGCGGCACACCTGCACTCGTTCCACGCCTGCTGCCGCCAGCAACTCCAGTTTTTCCCGCAGGCTCGTGAGTCGGGTAGGGGCCTTGTCCGGCGCAAAGAATTCGCGCGGGTGTGGCTCGAAGATCATCACGCAAGACGTCAGGCCGAGCCTCGCGGCAGCTTCCTTCAAACGGGCAAGCATAGCCTGATGGCCTAGGTGCACCCCATCAAAATTGCCTATGGTGAGCGCAACAGGCGCTTCTGCCTGAGCGGGAATGCCGCGAGAAACACGCATGGCTTGCGACTGCTAAAACGCTGAATTGTAGCTCGTTTCGGGTGGGTCTAGACAGTGGATTTTTGAATAATGAGTCCGTACCGCTTTGGTAGGATGGGTGGAGTAAAGCGCAACCCATCATTCGGTTTTAAACTTCATCAGATATTCATCGCTGCTCTGCCCTTTTTAAGCCCAGTTTTGAGACCACCGTGCCAATTGACGCGTGTTCCAATGAGTTATACGCTGTGCTAGAATTGCGCACTTCTAAAAACCTATACTGTGCGAATTTCCCGTGGAATCCGCGTCGTATTTGAATATGTTTCAAATGGCCAAGTAGCTCAGTCGGTAGAGCAGAGGACTGAAAATCCTTGTGTCGGTGGTTCGATTCCGCCCTTGGCCACCACCTAATCAGAGGATTAGCTTAACCGCTAATCCTTTTTTATATTGTGGGGCCGCCTAAGTAGCAACTTGGCGGCAACTCTGCAAAAAAAACGATGCGAAATACAGTGAAGGTCATTAGCGATCACGGCTAGCACGGCGTTACTCTGCTAAATATAAATGTTATTTCTCCGTTATCCTTGATGGAACCACCGGATCCATACTGGTAATTCAAGGGAGGTCTGGTGGCAAAAGCGACAACGGAAAACAACGGCTCCAGCGCCGACAAGCTGCGCAACAACATGGACCGGTGGGTACAAACACGTTGTCCCCTTAATCTTTTCTTCCTCGAGTACATCTCCGATGCGTTCGAGAATCAATCGAGTCCGACCCTGTTGATTCTCATGATTGATACGGTACGCCTGAATAATGATCTTTTGCAACAGTGGGAGCGTGATTGCTTCTTATTCCAGGAAACGCGTAATCCTGTCACGAATCACATGCAAATGCTCGCCATAAAGCGTTGGTTGAGTATGCCACGGCACTCAATGAATCACATTCAGGGTTAGAATCGGCGGCTTCTGAATTATTGCATTGTTTACGAAGCAATCCTTATGGCCATCCAATTAGCGCAGCTAAATATTAACGCGCATGCGCGACAGGCACATTTTCAATGTGGGATGACTGATCTCGGCGGCTTGCTCGAGCAAGTTGATATGTCTGCCATTCCAGACCCAGACGACAAACTCAACGAGTGTGAGTATTTTCTTAACCTTGCCTCTAGGGGTACCCCTCGCGCCCGCCGCCGTGGCAGGTTGGTATAGAGGATTGGCAGAAGCGAGGAGCTGATTTCCATAGTGTCAGAAATATTTTCCCCCGTAGCTGTATTCGATTCCGGTATCGGAGGATTAAGCGTTCTTCAGGCGCTGAAAAAGCGTTACCCGCAAGAATCTTATGTCTATCTAGGAGATACGGCTCGTCTTCCGTATGGAACCAAAAGTCCTGAAACCGTGCAGCGTTATAGCCAAAGCTTGTGCAGAATTCTGCTGAACTATAATCCAAAAGCTATCGTGATCGCCTGCAATACCGCTTCGACTCATGCGCTGGATGTGGTGCGCGCGCTGGCGGCTCCGCTGCCAGTGATCGGCATGATTGAGCCAGCTGCGGCAGCGGCGGTTCAGGCAACAAGGAATCAGCATATCGGCGTTATCGCTACCTTCGGCACGATCCAGAGCGGAATATATGAAAAGAAACTTAAAAAAATCAATCCTCATATAAAAGTATCGTCCCAAGCCTGTCAGATGCTGGTTGCTCTTGCGGAAGAGGGTTGGTCTTCAGGTCCGATTGCCACAGCTACAATCCGCCAGTATCTTGATCCCATATTCGACACAGCCGAGGCTCCGGACACATTGATTATGGGGTGCACTCATTTTCCTGTTTTTGAAGCTCTCTTCCAGGACATTCTTGGACCATCTGTCACTCTCATCAACAGCGGTAAAGCGGCTGCCAGGCAACTTTCGGGAATTACGGGAACAGGGGGTCAAATTAAAATACTGGCAACTGACGATCCTGTGCGCTTTGCTGTCAATGCTTCCAAATTCTTCGATAAAAGATTGGTGGCTGCCGATATAGAACTGGTCGATGTGACCGCGGCATTTTAGCACCAAGATTCGACATTCCGATGATTCATAAACAGGACGTCCAGATCATCTGAATTGATAATACGATATTCCCCGGCATAATCCGGCGGATCTGACGATAACACCCTTTCTGCAGGGGATGGGTATCGTGGTTCAACCATCAACGCCTGCTCGAACCCATCGGTTATATTCCACCGGTTGAGGCCGAGGAAAATTATTATCGGCAGCAGGCAGAAAAAGCCACGGTAGAGGTCTAACTTAAACCAACCAGCCTCCATGAAAGCCGAGGCGGTTCAAACCTTATCGCCGTATCAATCCGGCACAGGTGGACTTTATTGATAAGTTGGTCGAAAAACTGATGTGTTAGCTCCCGCACCTGCCAGAGCTGATACTGCTCCCATTATCAAATCATTCATACCTGACGTTCGAGATCCCAGCTAGGGAATCCCTCTTGCCTCGTTTTTCCGGCAATCATACTTAATAGCAAGACGATTCATCGCTCTGCTGTTTCGTTCAATTAATGCCGCTTCATCCAACCCTTGAGAAAGGGTAAGCCGCTTAACTCGAAGTCAGCGAAACGTCGAACACCAGCCAAATGTGCCCGTATTTCTCGGTTTAGAAGCGCGAGCGGCGCGTATATCCTTGGCTAGCCCAACAGTTAACCAAGGACACGCAAATGATCGATTCAGACTTCAGCATCGGCTTCTCCACCAATCTAGTCAATGGCCTCAACCCCAAGTGGCAGCCGCAGGCGGACCTGCTGAACATTCTCTACCCCACTGAACAACAGGCGATGACCTTGAGGCCGATCCAGCCGATAGCGCAGCTTGGCAGGTGGACGCATCCGGTCATCACGCTGCATGAAAATGCACTGGACCTGCTGGATGAATTGATCCCGTACCGGATCGTCAATCCTTCCAGCGATATTGACGCTCCATCGTTCGGCGCGGGCGCCTTGCTGGGCGGCGCAATGGGCAGCCAGCCTTCGTTGGAGATGCTGTCGAAAACCATAGGTGTCGACCTGACCCGGACGGATCTACGATATGCACTGGTTAAATTGGAGAGAGTGGATGGCGCCGATAATCACGCTTCGGCGGTTGGAGGCATTCTGGTGCATGCGCGGCCACGGCAGCCTGATCCGGAATATGGACTGAGTGCCGAATTCACTTCGACGTCGACCAAACTGCGCCATGCGGGCCGCAGCCGTCTCCAGGACTACGGCGATCAGTTGAACAAGGACGACGCCAACAAGGTGCTGGATTCTTTCCGCGAATTCGGCACCCATTATGTTTCGGCCGTGGAACTGGGCGACACCATCCAGCAGGTATTTGCGTATCTACCGGAACAGTTTGCCAAACTCAAGCTGGCCTACGCGGATGGCAGCAACCCGCTATCCGGGCCGGGATCGCAAAATTTCGTCCAATTCACTACCGACCGGGCTACCGGCATCTTCGGTTATGTGGAACAGTATGGTGGCGTCATTTGCCTGAGCAATTCGACCATCTTCAACTCCACGCTGCATGACGGCGATTGGCGGGATACGCTGTGGTCGCACAAGAACAGCGTGTTTTCCCTCTTCAATGTCAACTCCCGGTTATCGCTTGTCAACCTGCAGCAGGAATTTACCGAACAGGCGGTGGTAGCCGTTCACCTCGCCAGCCTGAGCGTGATGATAGAACAGAAACGGGGACTGATCTGGCAGCGAATCTTCAAGGGTGCGATGGCGCAGAAATACCGTACCACGATTCAGCCGAACTTTTCCATTTACGATCAGCGCGATTTCGTGCGCATGCTGCCGCAGGATACTGCCGGCATCACCTCTTTTATCGCTACGCCCACGGTCAACGTCTATAAGGCGCGGCTGGATCTTGCGGATGTGCAGCTCGTCGCAGCCGGAGAAGTGCAGGATTTCGTCCTGTTCACGAATGTGCTATCCGCCGGCGCCAACACGACCATACAGGTCCCCGGAAAAAAGGTGCATCTGTTCGGCCAGGTACTGGACATGCGCGTGCAGGGCCAGCCCAGATCAATCAGCCTCGCTGACGAGGCGTTCGACTCGTTGCAGTTGGGGTGCGATGAATTCCTCGGCGCGCTGGCAATTCAGAGTCGCTCCGGCTCCCGCTATAGCGTGATTGTGGATGGGCTCAGGTTCGGCCTGGATGGAAGCGGGCCAGCCGCGATGCCATTTATTGCAGACGATGTTCGCACAGTGCTGCCGGCAGACACGATCCCGCTCCTGACAGACAGCCTGCAGTTTTCAATGACATTCGCCGAAGCGGTGATTAGCGATCAATCTACTCATGCAAATAGCTGCATTCAGCAATTTGTACGCAATTACCTGGCATGGGTAGCGGAAATGCTGCCCGCAGGTGGGAGCGCAGGCGGGAGCGAGGAAGTAATTGCGTTGCGCGTGCGTGCGATGGACTTGGCCAACTACGCGACCAACCCGGAATACGGGAGCTTTGTTCCCATCCTGCCATATAAGGATTACGAACAATACGTGCAAAGCATTCTGAGCTATCTCGACCGGATACAGCTGCAGGTTGCGCAGAACGAACAGCGCATGGCCAACCGGCGCCAACAGGAACTGGCGATCGACGTGGCCAAAACGCTCAACCAGAACATCATCGCGTCGGGCGAGCTGATCAGCGGGGTAATCGAAGCCAATACCGCGCAGCAAAAAGACCTGGAAGGATTTTACGATTCGATAATCGTCCAGGGTAAGGCGGAAGCGGAGCAGCAGCAGACCAAGATCAACAACCTGAACGCATCGCTGTTCCTAGCCAGGGGCGACGTGGACTTGGCTGTGCAGAAATATAAATCTGCCGTGCAGCAATGGGAGACCATGGAAGCGATCAAGTTCGGGCTGGAAGTCGCCACCAACCTGTTCAGCCTCGGCACCAGTATCGCCATTCCTGCCTCATCCATCTCTGCCGTCAAAGACCTTGGCCTTGCCGTACAAAGGATCCAGAAGACCTTCAATGTCTTGAACGCGATGTCCAAGCTGTATACCGGCATCAGTACCGGTGCCAAAGGATTGGAAAACGCGCAGCGCGCGCTCGACGATCTGGATGGCGCACAATTTGGTAATCCCTCGATGCTATCCTGGGATGAAATGTCGATCCAGTTCAATCAGATCATGGCGTCCGGCCCGGATATCAAGCCGGAAAAAGCAAGTCTGCAAGCGGCTTTTGCGACCATGGTGCTGCGCGGCAAAGCAGTGGCGGGCGCGGAGTCCTCGCTGCACGCACTGCAGCGGGACATTTATACCAACCAGAAACAAAAAGAGATCAACAGCCGCCAGGCAGCGCGGCTGGAGGCGTTGCAGCAGAAGTTGCATCCCGCCAAGGTCCAGGATCTCGACCGGTCGGCTATTGATCTGGTGGCGCTGACCGGCCATCTGACGTTCATCCAGAACCAGATGCTCACCATCCTCGCCAAGGCGTTCCTGATGCAGGATCTGGCGCTCCAGTACGCCAATCTCCAGCCGGCCACGCCGGTGCTGGCGTTCAGCCTGCTGAAATTCAGTGCTGCCGTGGTTCAGCAACAGGCCACTACGCTGGAAGCCAAATCCCTGCTGGCTCATTATCAGGCCGGCAGAACGAAGCCAATCGAATATGTCATCGAAGGCGTGAAGCCGGAAGAGCTGGTTGGCGGCAATGTTTTCCGCAGTACGATTTTTCTCGACGCGCCGGAATTCTATCAATATGTCAACGCACGAATAATTTCTGTGGTTGCGGTAGTGGAAGGCATTAAATCCACCGCCAGCGGGACCTATCTGCTTCGTCTTGCCTATAACGGCACACCATTTCACGACCGCAATCTTCATCGCGATCCCCTGGCGTTTCGCACCCCCTGGCGCGAGCGGATTTACAGCTACAACGCACAGGACAACTCGCCGAACTTCTCCGATGGCGGCGAATCCTGGTCCGAGGGCGTCAGCCGCGTCACTCCTTTCTCTACCTGGGAAATCTCGCTGCCGAACACGAGCACGAACAAGGGCCTGAGCTTCGCGCGGGAAAGCCTGACAATACGGTTGTCCTTCGTGCTGGAGGCAAGAATTGCCGACCCGCTGAAGATCATGCAGGAGCGTGCCGCCTATCGGCTGCTCGCATTTGCCCAGCCGCGCCAATTGCCCGGATTATTGACCGCAAGCGACGTGCTTCTGGCCACTGACGCCAACTTGCCGTCCACCGAGACGCTGCTGGCCCAAATGAATGCACAGGGCAGTTGCACCAATGGCTGGGACGTGGTGTTCAACATGGATCTGAAAGGAATCAACAGTGCGCTGCTGGATCAATACGAAACGCTGAAAAAAGATACCGTCTACAAGAACCGTATTACCGTCAACACTTCGGAAAAATATCCTGGCGGCGTTACCGTGATCAACCGCTTCACGATCGATTACGGTTATCCACTATTGAACTTCAGCATCAATAACAACAATTCAGCCACACTGAAAATGGAAATACTGAGCGGCTCGGTAGAGCGCTGCTCTCAGGTGGGTTCGTTTCCTGAACAATGCGATATGCCGCAATCCATCACCGGCGAAACCCTCACGGCAGTGATTCAGCTGGCAAAGGTGGCAGGTACAGTCAAGATCGATAACGTTAATCACAACGTCCTGAAAGTGCAGTTGGACATGAAGGAAGGCGCGTTCTCCATCAGCAACATCGACCTGAGCGATGCCACCAAGGTGGAATTCAACAAGGCGGTTAAGGAGTATTTCGTCAGCAACCCCGTCATCTACCTAATCAATCAACTCGACCTGACTGCGATTCCGACGCTGGATGCGCTAAAGCCCAGCGATTTCATTTTCAAGCCGCTTCAGACGCCAGCCAGCAACCAGATGCTGCAGCTGTTCATCATGACCGGGGGCCGGGCAGTGCTGAATTATTCGCAGGCATTCCTGAACAATATTCCGGAACCGCTGCCGCAAGGCCAGAGCAACAGCATGATGGTGCGCTCCGAGTTGATATTCAAGGAGGTCCTGCCGCAAAGCCTGCGAAACAACGGCTGGTCGCTGCAGGGCGTGAATCCGGGCAGCACCACCAAAGCCTGGTCGGGCAAGTTTACCGGCGCGAGTGTCATTGGAACCGTAGATTTGAGCAAGCTCAATCACACCTCATCGAACGGTGGCGGACGAGGCGGCGGCTCATTTACCGAGTACACTTATTCGATCCCGGGAGGCAAAGATGTGTCGTGGTCTCTGGTGGATACCACCATCAGGGCGCAGCCTAACGGGCAAATGTATTACAGCGGTAGCCGCGGGCAATCTCTTCAATATAATCAACATTCCTGCACAACGGTCTACCCCTGCTTTGGGAATTGCACCCGCTGCAGAGATTCCATGCTTGCGACCGACGTAACGATCGAGGTGAGGGCTTCACTGCCGTTGGGCGTAGGTGGCAACGGGCGCAACCAGACTATTGAGATCAAGACTACCAGCCAGGGCGTAGCTGTTAGCGGCCACCTGTCCGGAGGGGGTCCCAGTGGTTCCGACGACCTGGCGGCGCAAGTCAATCAGCAGATCCAGAGTCAGGTGCCGCAGCAGATCGTGCAAAAACTGTCGATCCAGTTTGAGGCGGTTTCGGTGTTTGCGTTGAAGAATCTGCTGTTTCCCGCGAATAACTACATCACATTCAGTAGCTGCGGGGTGCCGGGCGACCTGATCCTGCTGGGTAATTTCAATTCCACGAAGTGATGGAGTAAAGCAGGGACGAACTGTCCGGTGCCGACCCGCCTGTCGGTGGTGTGGCAGCCAGTTATACTGGCTGCTTCTATGCCGGATTGCATCGAGCGACTTAAGCGGCAGTTCTGCAAGAAGAGACCGGTACGAAATAATATGAAGGTCACTAGGATTCACATTGGCACAGAGTTACGTCGTAAATAAAATATAAGCACTTCGGTGTAAGGGCGGATGAATCTCTGCATGATTGGCTGAGATCGACCAGGCTACCATCCTATCTGATGGGCCCGTGCCTTGTCATCGCTCAATGGATTGGCGAGCGCCACCTGTGCCGGAACCTTTAAGGAACGTCCCCTCATGCGAATAAGCAGATAAGCACATCGGTTGAATCTCGAAACGTATTTTTGGCACTAAAACGACAAGCTGAGCATTAGAGGCACATATGCCTAAAACAAGCGCCGGCATCCTACCCTATCGCAGCCGCGACGGCCGATTGGAGGTTTTGCTTGTCCATCCCGGGGGACCCTTCTGGGCGAAGAAGGACCTCGGGTCCTGGTCGATAGCAAAGGGCGAGTATGAGGAAGGCGAAGACCCCCTTCAGGCCGCGTTACGAGAATTTCTGGAAGAAACTGGGCACCAGCCAGTCGGCCCGTTTTTGCCGCTTGCGCAGCGAAAGCAACCTGGTGGGAAACTTATTGATGCATGGGCAACCGAGAGTGATTGGGATTCTTCCAAACCCGTGTCGAATACCTTCAGCATGGAGTGGCCAAAAGGATCTGGGCGAATTCAGGCGTTTCCGGAGGTAGATCGCGCTGAGTGGTTCGAAATATCGGAAGCCGCACGGCGCATTCTTCCGGGGCAGCGCAGCTTCCTTGACGAGTTGTACGAAAAACTCTCGACAAGTTCATGAACAACTACCCA
Source organism: Nitrosospira sp. Nsp11 (assembly GCF_900142705.1). Taxonomy (GTDB): domain Bacteria; phylum Pseudomonadota; class Gammaproteobacteria; order Burkholderiales; family Nitrosomonadaceae; genus Nitrosospira. Next base: position 49,057 of record NZ_FRBV01000016.1, on the reverse strand, counting down.
TCCTGAACGCTTAATTTCATGTCGTTGCCGCTGGAAGAATCTGCTATTCCCTGGGAAACGAATACAGCTAATATCTTGTTTAGCAACTCTGCGAGCGGACTGGCCCAAGTGGGCCATTTGATTTCGGCAAGATTAATTTCGGCAAGATGACAGAGAAAAATTAACCCACCGATAATACGGCAGGTTCATTATCGGCAGTAGAAATTCGATAGGAATGGAAGCCGAGGGGAGCCAGACCTACACAAGGCCCAGCCTGGCTGGCCCAGTACACCTTGGATTCAGGCCACCCGATGAGCGATTCTTCATGCACGTAAGGCACCAGGCAATTATCCGACGCATTGAAAATCGCGTAAGACTTCCGCTCTATATAGCCTTCCTTGGTTCGCACATAGGGAATATATTTAGCCATTTGCCAATCTCCGATAATAATGATTCACAGTTCGATTGTACCGAAGACTTGTTACAGGACTTATAAGCATATCTTCTAAGCTTTGCGGTTTTATCGAAAATACCTTTGCACTACCTCTCGTCGCTTAGGGTCCGCGTCCCAGATTAGATTGATTCCGTTATCCACTTCATAGCTGCGATAATGCACACTTAACCACGAGCATATCAACCCAACCTTGACATTCATCAACCCTGCTATTTTTCTGTAAACCTGAAACTCTTCTAAGCGATGGTATTCAAATGCTTGTAATACTATAATCAGCAAATTTTCAATTTCGTCACCGGTTACTCACATTGTCTTCCATGCAGTTATTTGCCTTTGGCATTAACCATCAAACCGCGCCGCTGGACGTGCGCGAGCAGGTTTCTTTTCCGGAAGATGCCATGGAGCATGCCTTGCACGACCTGGTGGCTCATCATCCGGTGAGAGAGGCGGCAATCGTTTCGACCTGCAATCGTACCGAGGTTTATTGCAGTACCGAAAAGCCGGAGGAAGCCACGCACTGGCTGGCGAATTTTCATCATTTGCAGACGCGGGAACTGGAGCCGTATCTCTACAAGCTGCCCCGCGAAAAGGCCGTGAAGCACGCATTTCGCGTAGCCAGCGGACTGGATTCCATGGTGCTGGGCGAGCCGCAGATACTCGGACAGTTAAAAAATGCGGTGAAATCCGCTGAGCACGCCGGCACACTTGGCATGCTGTTGCACAAACTGTTCCAGCGCACGTTTTTTGTCGCCAAGGAGGTTCGCAGTTCCACCGAGATTGGCGCGAACTCGGTTTCCATGGCTGCGGCCGCCACGCGATTGGCGGAACGAATTTTTGGTGACATTAGCGAGCAGCGCGTGTTGTTTATCGGCGCGGGTGAAATGATCGAGCTATGCGCCAGTCATTTTGCCGCACGCCATCCGAAGCGCATCACTGTCGCCAATCGTACCAGCGAGCGCGCACAAGCGCTGGCTCACCGCTTCAATGCGCAGGTCATTGCGTTGAATGAGCTTCCTGAACAGTTGGCGCTGCACGACATTGTGGTGACCTGCACCGCGAGCACCTTGCCTATACTCGGCAAGGGCATGCTGGAGCGTGCGATAAAAGCCCGCAAGCATCGTCCGATTTTCGTGGTGGACCTGGCCGTGCCGCGAGACGTCGAGCCGGAAGTGGCGGAACTGGATGATATATTTCTCTACTCCGTGGACGATCTTGCCGATATCGTCAAGGAAGGATTGGATTCCCGCCTGGGCGCGGTAGCGCAGGCCGAGGCGATTATCGATTCAAATGTGGTCAATTTCATGCACTGGCTGGAGTCGCGTGAACTGGTGCCCACCATACGTGCGTTGCGTGACCAGGCCGAACGGTACCGGCGCCATGAAATGGAGCGGGCGACGAAGCTCCTGGCCAAGGGCGAAGACCCGCAAAAAATATTGGAATCCTTGAGTAATGGCCTGACCAATAAATTTTTGCACCTGCCTTCCTATGCACTCAATCACGCCGCAGCCGACGAGCGTGACGATCTGGTCGATCTGATCAATCGTCTGTACCATCTCCACCGTCCAGAATGAACAAAAGCATGACTGCCAAGCTCACGCAGCTCAGCGTGCGCCTGGAGGAGCTGAATCGCCTGCTGAGCAGCGAAACGATCGTCTCCAATCTGGATAACTATCGCAAGCTGACGCGGGAACGCGCGGAGATTGCGCCAGTTGTCGAGCTTTATGACGCTTATCTGCAAAGTGAGCGCGATATCCACACGGCCCAGGGAATGTGCGGCGATGCGGATATGCGCGAGTTTGCCGATGCCGAAATACGTGACGGCAAAGAGAAGCTCATGCGATTTGGCGCGGAATTGCAGAAGCAGTTGCTGCCTAAAGATCCCAACGATGAGCGCAATATTTTTCTCGAAATCCGTGCCGGAACGGGTGGAGACGAATCCGCATTATTCGCCGGCGATTTGTTCCGGATGTATGCACGCTTCGCCGAACGCCAACGCTGGCAGGTCGAGATAATCTCGCAAAGTCCGTCCGAAGCCGGCGGTTATAAGGAGATCATTGCCAAGATCATCGGGAATGGCGCCTACTCCAAGCTCAAATTTGAATCGGGCGGCCATCGGGTCCAGCGTGTTCCCGCTACCGAGACCCAAGGCCGTATTCACACTTCCGCCTGTACCGTTGCGGTCATGCCCGAGGCGGACGAGGTCATGGAGGTCGCCCTGAACCCGGCTGAATTACGGATCGATACTTACCGCGCTTCCGGCGCGGGCGGTCAGCATATCAACAAGACCGACTCCGCGGTGCGCGTCACGCATCTGCCGACAGGCATCGTGGTCGAGTGCCAGGATGGCCGCTCGCAACATAAAAACAAGGCGCAGGCAATGAGCGTCCTCGCCGCGCGAATTCGCGACAAGCAGATGCGGGAACAACAGGACAAGCAGGCTGCTACGCGCAAGTCGCTGATCGGTAGCGGTGATCGTTCAGGGCGTATTCGTACCTATAATTTTCCTCAGGGACGAATAACCGACCACCGTATCAACCTCACGCTCTACAAGATCGACCAGATCATGGATGGCGATTTAAGCGACCTGTGCTCTGCGCTAATGTCCGAACATCAGGCGGAGCAATTGGCGGCGATGGGGGAGTAGGGCGATACATTTTTTTGTTTCCCCTATTTTCCTCAATTGCTACCCCTTGTTTCCTCCGGTTCTATCTGTCTGTATCGCGGATAGACCGCAACGCCAAGGCATAGTTTGAGGTTGATTCCACCCATGCAGCTGATCACTATTCGGGATGCGCTACAGCAATGGGGCCGCGACATCGACGATATCGATGCGCGTATTCTGCTGCAACACGTGCTCGATGTCAGCCACGCTCACCTCATTGCTCACGCCGAGCAGGCGCTTGATTCGAAACAGGCACAATCCTTTCGTCTGCTGGCGGAACGGCGTGCTCGAGGGGAACCCGTTGCATATCTCATAGGCAAACGAGAATTCTACAGCCTGGGTTTTACAGTCACTCCGGCAGTTCTCATTCCTCGCCCTGAAACGGAATTACTGGTGGATCTGGCGCTGGCGCGAATTCCGCTGGACCTTCCCTGGAAAATTCTTGATCTTGGCACCGGCAGCGGCGCTATCGCGCTAGCCATAGCAAAACACCGCCCCCTGGCTAACATCGTGGCAGTAGATTTCTCCGCGGATGCCCTGGCGGTTGCTAAAATAAATGCCTGCAAGCTCGATGTCAATAATGTGCGCTTCATCGAAGCTGACTGGTTCGCCGACTTTAACGGTGAAAGATTCAACCTCATCGTGTCTAACCCCCCTTATATTGCAGATGGCGACCCACATCTCACTCAAGGCGATCTGCGCTTTGAACCCCACCTGGCGCTCGCGGCAGAGGGCGAAGGCCTGGATTGCATCCGCTCGATCATCGCTGCCGCGCCCGCTCACCTGGCCGTAGGTGGAGCGCTATTGATGGAACATGGCTATGATCAGGCGGAAGCTTGCAGGCGATTATTGAGCGAAGCGGGTTTCGTAAGGATATTTTCCCGTCCCGATCTCGCGGGCATCCTGCGAGTCAGTGGTGGAGCTCCTGATATTGCATAAAGCCACGGGTTACTGATTATGGAAACGGGGATATATTGACCGGACGAATCAAATCGCTTGTAAACGACCCGGGTTTCCCCTAAGCTAATTTACGGTTTGTTTTTTAAAAGGAAAAGAAGGAGTCGATATGAATACACAAGAAGTCATCAAGCAGCAAGTCACCACGCATCCCGTTGTGCTATATATGAAGGGCACGCCCGATGCCCCTCAATGCGGTTTTTCCGCCCACGCTGTCAAGATTCTCCATACCTGCGGCGTCAATGATATTTTCGCGGTGGATGTGCTTGCCGAACCCCAAATAAGGCAGGGTATCAAGGAATATTCAAACTGGCCGACCATTCCCCAACTCTACGTAAACGGCGAATTCGTGGGCGGCTCCGATATCGTTGGCGAAATGTACCAGAGCGGCGAATTGCAGAAGTTGCTTCAGGGTAAAAAAGATTGAGTTAAATTGGAGGATTTGATTCAATGGAACAATGAGCCGGCGATAAGCGATAGCCGGCTTTTTGTTGGGTATTGTGCATGTCAAAGTGCACAATTGGCGAGTGATCAGGTCATGCGGTAATCGCTGCCGCGATTGCCCAGTAACGCGCGAACTTTCCGGCCGCCATGAACAGCATGGCCAATATCCAGTTAACTCGAAGCCAACCGGCGGCGACACACAGCAGGTCGCCGATTATCGGCACCCACGCCAGCAGTAGCACCGGGCTGCCATGAGTACGTACCCACTGCAGGGCCCGCATGCTACCCCCGGAGTTTTTCAGGAGCGTTTTTTCATCGGGCAAAAATAGCCCGATCGCGTAGGAACTCATGCCTCCCAGGGTGTTGCCCAGCGAGGCGACACTCAAGGCAGACCAATATAGTTCCGGGTAACCTGTTAAAACGCCAAATAATACCGCTTCTGAACCGCCAGGGAGCAAGGTGGCAGCAAGAAAACTGCTGATGAATAAGGCGAACAGACTTGATTGCTCATCCATAACAGTTTCTAAAAAATAGAGCTCCGGTAGCTAAAAATTTGAGAATAATTCTCATGCAGGCGCGAAAGCCGCACACATTGGCATGGGTGGTGGGATGGAACGCGCAACGGACAAGGGGCGGCAACGCGCGGGCGATTCCTCGGGCATGAGTCTGATTGATGTCTCATAAGCGGTTTAACGGTGCATTGCAATGTTCGCTGTGCTGCACGCGTTGGTGCTGCTATTATCCTGGCAGGGCGCAAAGGACCTCTGCCGTTCGCTGGGGCGCGTTTCGTGTCTCTGTCGCCCCGCTGGGGCGTGCTTCGTATTCGTAGCACGCCGATTTTAACAGCTTAGCTGCCAAATAAGGGTTCCACGGATGTGCTCGGGGTTTCTTGATATATCGCAGGAGGACGTGTGCGGATAGTTTTTGCAATAAATTTAAATCGTCCGTTAATCAATCACCAAAATTTGACTTAACGGTATTATCTGAGTGATGATAGGCTGCTAATTATCCACTCCCTTTCAAGAGGAAAATCATGACGACCACCGTATCTCTCAAGCAAAAGATCGATTCCATCATTAACGCCAAGCACCTGCTCAAGCATCCTTTTTATGTGGCCTGGACAGAAGGCAAGCTCTCCAAGGAGCAATTGCGCGGGTACGCAGAACAATATTTTCATAACGTACTGGCCGAGCCGACGTATCTGAGCGCGGTACATTTCAATACGCCGCATTTTCACAGTGAAGCAAATAGTGGTGACATCAGCGTCCGCCAGGAAGTGCTGAAAAACCTGATCAGCGAAGAGCATGGAGAAAAAAACCATCCCGCTCTATGGAAGAATTTTGCGCTGGCCCTGGGTTCGAGCGACAAGGACCTGGCTCGTGCGACGGCTTTGCCGGACACGGCCAGGCTGGTATCGACATTCCGCGACATCTGCCTGAACCAGCCGTTTTATGCAGGTTTGGCCGCAATGCACGCTTTTGAATCCCAGGTGCCGTCAATCGCTGCCGTAAAAATTGACGGGCTGGTTAAATTTTATGGAATGGATGATCCGGACAGTTACGAATTCTTTTCGGTACACCAGGAAGCCGACGTATATCACTCACAAGCTGAATGGACCTTGATTGAACGCTTTGCTGATACTGAGGAGAAACAGGCTGAGGTAGTGGCAGCAACTATCCGTGCGTGCGATGCGCTTTGGGGTTTTCTCGATGGCGTGTATGAGAATTATTGTTCCGACCTGGCCTGCGAAGACAGGACCGTCGTTACCTTGCATTAACTCCCTGCACTGGTCACTGGTGAGCAGACAACAGTTCGTTTGCTCACCAGCGGATTCATACCCATTGCAACTTCTTCTCCCTATCTTCCCGTTTTTGCCGATCGGCATTCATTCAATCCACCGGCACAATTCCATCCAGCGTAGCGAAACAGGTATTCTTCGCGGTTACCAGAAAATCACGTAAATAGGGGCGGGAAGCGGTTTCCGTAAGTGTGGACGCATATAGGTCGCTCCATAATCCGTGCGCGCCAATACGGCGGGCAATAACATAGTCATGGTCGACGTAGCTTTTGATTCCCCAGCTGGGTAAGGCGGCAACGCCGCGCCGGCTGGCTACCAGTTGCAGGATAGCCACGGTGAGTTCCGCCGTGCGCCGTTGCGGCTGGATACCGGCGGGCTTCAGCACGTTGAGAATCAGGTCGATACGATCTTCCGGTACCGGATAGGTAATAAGGGTTTCAGCGGCGAAGTCCATCGCTTTCAGTACCCGTTTCGTCCGTAAGGGGTGCTCCGGCGCCAGTACCGCCAGAATCTCGAAGCTGAATAGCGGATGATGGATAATGCCGCGCCGCCGCTTATGCTCAGATCCAATCACCACATCCGCGCCGCCTTCCTCCAGGAGTTTGATGGGATCACTGTGAAATCCGGATACCAGATCCAGCTCCACCTCCGGCCAGTGCTGGCGAAAAGCATCCATGAGCGGCATCAACCAATCGAAACAGGTGTGGCATTCCAGCGCGATGCGCAAACTGCCTGTTGCCTGCTGCGACATGATTGCGAGACTTCGTTCGGTTGCCTGGATGTCCTCCAGGACTTTTCCCGCGAGTGAAACCAGATGCTTGCCGGCATCGGTGAGTTCGACGGTTTGCCCGCGCCGCTGTACTATCGATAGTCCATAATGAGTCTGCAACGCCTTGATCTGATGTGATAACGCGGATTGGGTAAGGTGTACGCGCTTGGCAGCGCGTGAAACACTTCCTGTCTCGTGCAACGCTGCGAGCGTGCGAAGGTGGCGTAATTCAAGAATGGATACAAGTGACATAGGTATGAATATTATTCATTAATCTTCAACTAAATTTCATTTGATTCATAGTTTAGTCTGCCACACAATCATCCCTTACTGCAACCGGCAACTTACGTGGGGAATAATCAATGGCACTGACACATAACCTGGGTTTTCCGCGCATCGGCGCGCGGCGTGAGCTGAAGCAGGCACTCGAGGCCTACTGGCGCGGCGATATCAACGACGAACAACTGGAAACCACGGCAGCTGAAATAAGAAAGCGGCACTGGCTGCTGCAGCGTGAAACCGGCATCGATCTCATTCCGGCCGGCGATTTCGCACTATACGATCAAATGCTGAATATGACGGCATTGCTCGGTGCGATACCCGCCCGGTTTAACGCTGGCAACGACGAAGTCGGACTGGACTTGTATTTCGCAATGGCGCGGGGGACGGCGGATCAACCGGCGATGGAGATGACCAAGTGGTTCGATACCAACTATCACTACATTGTCCCGGAATTCGATGCACAGACCACATTCCGTATCGCTTCGCCGCAACTCTTCAGGGAAGTGGCCGAGGCACAGGCTCTCGGCATTTCACCGAAAGTGGTGTTGATCGGGCCGCTCACCTATTTATATCTTGGCAAGGAAACCACCCCTGGATTCAATCGCCTGGACTTGCTGCCTCATCTGCTGCCGGTTTATCGCGACATTCTTGTCCAGCTTGCTGCCCTGGGCGTTGAATGGGTGCAAATCGACGAGCCATTGCTGGCGCTCGATCTGGATGACAATTGGTTACGTGGCCTGGACCAGGCCTACGCAGCCTTGCAGGGAGCGGAGAGCAGCGCGCCGAAGTTACCCAAGCTACTGCTGGCGACCTATTTTGAAGCCGTGGACAATCATGCTGGACGCTTGAAAAAGCTGCCGGTCAATGGTTTGCATATCGATTTGTGCCGCGCACCGGGTCAACTCGATACTTTTCTTGAGGGTTACCCTGCCGACAAAATACTGTCGCTCGGTATCATCGATGGCCGGAATGTGTGGCGTGCCGATCTTGCGCAGGCATTCTCGATTCTGTCACGTGCGCAGTCCATCCTGGGTGAGCAGCTATGGGTTGCGCCCAGTTGCTCCCTTCTGCATTGCCCGGTAGATCTCGAACTGGAAACCCGGTTGGATGAGGAAATCAAAAGCTGGCTGGCATTTTCCGCGCAGAAATTGAGCGAGGTTTCGATACTCGGTCGCGGGTTGAATCAGGGAGAAAACGCGATACGCGACGTATTGGATGCCTCTACCAGGGCAAGACAAGCGCGCGCCGAATCGCCACGCATACACAGCCCGGTAATGCAGGAGCGCCTGCAACGTCTGGTACGGGATGATATCGGGCGCGCAAGCCCATTCCCGGTGCGGCAAGCACTGCAACGGCAACGTTTGCAGCTTCCTTCGCTACCCACAACAACCATTGGTTCATTTCCCCAGACGCCGGAGATTCGCCACGCTCGTGCTGCCTTCAAAAAAGGCGAACTCGGCAATTTGCAGTATCTGGAAGCAATGCGTAATGAGATACGGCTGGCGATAAAAAAACAGGAAGAAATTGGGCTGGACGTACTCGTGCATGGGGAACCTGAGCGCAACGACATGGTGGAATATTTCGGCGAGCAATTGTGGGGTTACGCTTTTACCGAGAATGGCTGGGTGCAAAGCTACGGTTCCCGTTGCGTTAAGCCACCTGTTCTATATGGCGATATCTACCGGCCCGAGCCTATGACGGTGGACTGGATTCAGTTCGCGCAGAGCCAGACCGAAAAGCCCGTCAAGGGCATGCTGACCGGCCCGATAACGATGCTGATGTGGTCGTTCGTGCGTGACGACCAGCCGCGTTCGCTTACGGCCCTCCAGCTCGCGCTCGCCATCCGGGACGAAGTTGTGGACCTGGAGCAGGCCGGCATAGGCATTATTCAGATTGACGAGCCTGCTTTTCGCGAGGGGCTGCCATTGAAAAAACGTGATTGGAACGGATATTTTCAATGGGCAGTGGAAGCATTCCGTGTCGCCAGCTCGGGTGTAAGGGATGATACGCAGATACACACCCATATGTGTTATTCGGAGTTCAACGATATCCTGCCCGCCATTGCCGACATGGATGCGGACGTGATTACCATCGAAACCTCCCGCTCACGCATGGAATTGCTCGATGGGTTCGGCCATTTCAAATATCCCAACGAGATAGGTCCCGGCGTCTATGACATTCATTCGCCGCGGATTCCTCAAACCGCCGAGATGCTCGAACTGCTGGAAAAAGCCTGTCTGGTGATCGATCCAGGGCAACTCTGGGTGAACCCCGACTGCGGCCTGAAGACACGAAACTGGCCGGAAGTGACTACGGCATTGGAAAGAATGGTCGAAGCAGCGCGGCTGTTACGCGCTCGGTTGGAGGTTTCGAAAACCGGATCCGCTAGCGCCGTGGCATGAGCTGATCATAAAACGAAGATCCCATCAGGCCAGCATGACGACCAGAAGTGGATATTCTCTTTCCTCGTGAACGATACTTTAAAAACGATACCGGGCATTGCCCTGTATCGTTTTTTTAGATGTTCTATTTCCCGTAAACGATATTTTAAACCCTAAAGTAGGCCGGGCTATGCCCGGTATCATTTTTTAATTGTCGGGCGCAGCCTGACCTACTTCACCTTATATGGTAGTGTCAGAAACTCTGTGTTTTTGCGGCACAGGGTTAAGTCGCAACTCCTTGGAATGGAATCGCGCCCCGAAGCGTCGAAGGGCCTCGCAAAGCGGAGGTCGGGCAACGTAGGAGATGCCGCGATCGCGTTCTACGCGCATCGGGGTGCGCTCCCGCTTCAAGGCCGCACCAGCTCTTCACGTCACAAACCACGCGCTCCACCCAGTTCAACCACCCAATTCAGGTTAAGCGCATCGGGCCGCTGCTATAAGCAAAGACGGGATTTTCGCCGTTGATTTACTTCTTCCCGGCGTCATTGACCGCAGCCTTGAGTGTCGCGCCCGGCTTGAATGCCGGAATCCTGGACGCGGCAATCTCCAGCTCTTCACCCGTCCTCGGGTTGCGGCCGGTGCGCGCAGCACGTTCGCGTACTTCAAAAGACCCGAACCCGGGCAATGAAAGTGAATCCCCTTTTTGTAGCGTATCCGAAATAATTTCGACCAGTGCGCCAACGGTGCGGCTCGCGTCGGCTTTGCTGCAGCCAGTCCTGGTGGCTATTGCTTCAATGAATTCAGTCTTATTCATATTTGAGAACTCCATTTTTAGTATTGGTTAATCGGGCTTACGACATTCCCTGATGGAGATGATGAAATAGCTCTACGGATTTCCATGGCTTGTTCTTTAACGCGCCTGAGCGACAGGCACGGTGCTCAGGCTTGTCGTGTAGCAGAACGGCATCCCATTCCCTACGCCCCCCGGATTCTATTGGTTCCGGCAGAGGCGATGGCGACCGTATTATGCCCATATCCGCGGTTCAAGGTTTCCAGCGCTTCCATTGGTCTTCCGACTTCTCACCGGTGCTCATGTTGGATGAGCAAACCCCGGCTTACGAATCTCCAAGATTTTCGGCTATTCACACTCCCGCCATCTGGTAATAGACCGACAGTGGGCGCTGTAGCGGTGCAAGTCTACAGCGTATCGGGTACGCATGAAAAGCTCTCAAGTTGAAGCAACGGTGCAACTTTTAGTACGCCGCTAGCAAAACAGGTGCCGCGCTGCAGCCGTTTTGTTGTCACGCGAACTCAACGGATCATCCGCCAGTTCTATCAGGCGCCTCAATCGGTACGCGGGCCCTGGCGGCAAGCTCCTTGAGCAGCACGGCGGCCGGAGCCGGTCTATCTCCCGGCGTTTCCACCGGAGAAGGCGCTAGGGGCTGCAGGAGATCGCCTTTTCCCTGCGGGTCATGAAGCCAGAGGGCCTGAACATAGAGTCCGGGAACGCTGAGAAGCCGCAGTTCAAAACCGCCTTGTCCCAATTCCGGAAACTCCCTCACTGCGCGCATTGCCTTCGCGCTCGAGTCGACGAAGCGGCCTTCGTTGAAAGCCGAGAAAACCTGCTCCCCCTGGGGTCCAGCAACCGTCTCGGCGGAAGCGAGGACATTGTCGCCCTCCTGTACGAGGTAGCGCCATCCGGTTGGCTTGGCAGCATCGAGACCGTTTCCGGCCACAAGGTCGGTGAGGCCCAATGTGAATACCTGATGCGGCTCGGTGAGCTGCAGAGGCCCGGTAGCATTGCGTAGGGCGGGAGTTCTGAATGCGCGGTTCCTGCTCAAGTCCAGGAAAATGGAATGCACGGCATCCAGCGCCTGTTGTGGAGGTTTTGGAGCGATAAAGGCCATCTAAAACTCCTCAGTATTGAGTGTAGTAAGTATGGGTCCACGTCCCCGACCCTTTGTAGGCAGTCTGCAGGGTCGCGTAATTGACGTCCGAGCGGCCGTAGATCGGATCGTCAACCGATACGTAATCGATACCCCCCGCGCTATATTGCCCCATGATGATCAGGAAGTGGGCGCCGCCGCCCGACCAGGCCACCCGGATCCCCAGCGGACGCGCGAAGGTTACCTCGTCGTCGATCTGGGCGGTAGTGGCTATGCCGCTCACCCAGCGGTCGAAGTGGCCCACCACCGTGAGTGCCTGGTCGAGAAAGCCGTAGACGTTGCAGGGGCCGGATGCACCTGCGCCGCAACAGTCGGTTCGTGCCAGTTCGCCATTGGCCACGGCGCACTGCTGCCAGCCGCTCCCCGGCTGGTAGAACAGGGCGACGCTGGTCGCTGTTGCCGCCCAGCACCAGTTCGATTGCTGTTGGGGCTGCATGAAGAAGTAGATCTCGTCGAGCCACCAGATCGTATCGATGTGGTGTTCGATTCCCACGACAAGGGCATCGAGTGTGTCGGGGTCGATGTGGTGATCGGTTCCCACGACAAAGACATCGAGTATGTCGGGGTAGCGGCTCAATGCATTGATCGAGGTTCCCGGTGCGATGACCGGAAAAGCCCGAATCATACCGTGCCGGTTCCAGGGGCTCAATGCATTGATCGAGGACCCCGGCGCGACGACGCCTGCGGCGATCTGGAACCAGGAGCCCCAGCCGGTGCTGGCGTCCCACGAGATGCTGAAGGCGCCGTGGTTCGGGCCCACGGCGAAGACATCAAGGTGATTGGGATAGCGCGACACGACGCTGATGGACGTGTCGGGTGCGGCTAAGCCGCCCTCCACCACAAACCAGTTCTGAGCCCAACCGCCGTTGGCGTCCCACCAGATGCTGGCGATCTTATGGTCCGGGTCGACGACGAAGAGGTCCATGTGGGTCGGATAACGCGCCACGGCCGCAACCGAACTGTTCGGGGCGGCTACCCCGCCCGCGACCTGAAACCAGTTTGCCCACCCGGTGCTCGCATCCCACCAGGTGCTGAAGATGCCGTGATTGGACCCGACCGCAAAAAGGTCGATATGGTTAGGGTTGCGGGTCACCGCCGTGATTGACGTTCCGGCGGCGGCGACGCCGCCGCTGACAACGAACCAGTTCTCGGCCCATCCGCCGTTGGCATCCCACCAGATGCTGTAGATTTTGTGGTCCGATCCGACGACGAACAAGTCCAGGTGGTTGGGGTTTCGGGCGATGGCCGCGACGGAAGTCGCCGGCGCCGCCGTAAGGTTGGAAACACGGAACCAGCCGTTGGCCCATCCTCCGTTCGCGTCCCACCACGTGCTGTAGATTTTGTGGTCCGATCCCACAACGAAAAGATCGAGGTGGTCAGGATTGCGGGCGACGACGGTGACTGTCGTCCCCGGCGCCGCGATGCCGCCGGCAACCTGGAACCAGTTCGACCATCCCGTGGAGATATCCCACCACGCGCTGTAAATTCCGTGGTCGGTGCCCACGCAAAAGATATCGAGATGCTGCGGATACCTCGCAATCGACGTGATAGAAGTCGACGGTGCCGCAACGCCGCCACTGACGCCAACCCAGTTCGGTGCCCAGCCCATTGTCTACTCCTTCCGTTGATGTTCGTGTCCCGAAAAAGCAGGACTCCATGTATCAGGAAAAATAAACGCTCGTTTTCATATGTGCGCGCATCACTCCAGCAAGATCAATCAGATCCAGTTCAAGAATATGTATATGCTTGATTATCAAAAATCTTTTACACGGTTCTCGTAAAGCCAGTTTTAGCGAATGAATTTGTGCCTCATGATTGCCTCTTGCTCAGGCCCAGCTTTGGTTCGATATCGAAACATAAAGGACTACTATTATCTGGAGCCATTCATTATTTATATATTGAAAGTGGGAAATTACAAATATGAAATACCTATGCTTCGTTTCGATGGGTTCAGACCCACTGCTGTCCCCAGTGGGCCAGCCCTCGGGGTTTTCCTCTTTTTCGGGGGGACATCAGAAGTGACCCGACTGTAGTTTCGAACTGTCCGGTTTTCGGGGAACGTCATACAATAGGGCATGACCGACGATCAAATGACCGACAAAAGGAGAGAAGATGGAAACGCCATTTAGGTGGGTGCCTGACAGGGTTTCTAATGACATGGTAGAGATGCCAAAATGAGGTATTTGGCAGCAATGTTAATGGCAATCTTTTCCACAAGCTCAAGTGCGGAATGGGTACAGTTTGCACTTGGCACCACTGGACCTGCTTATTACGATAAGAGCAGAATAAGGGACTTGGGAAACGGTGTTATTTCTGTATGGGAAAAATTTGTGGTAACAGATGATGTTTTAAAAAAATCAATTGAAATGGACCCATCTTTTAAGGACTACAGCTACACCGTAACCAGGGGAAATATAAATTGTAATGAACATAAGTTTGCCAGGACGGCTATGTATGCCTATAGTACAAACAGAGTTCCTTTTTTTTCATATTCTTATATAGAAAAAGATATTGAATACATTGATATAGTGCCGCAGAGCATGTCGGAAGAATTAATGACACTTTTATGTCCCAAGAGATGAAAGGCGCAGGTTAAATGGGATAGAACAAGCTAAGGCCGAATATGAAATGAGGGTCTTTCATGAATTTGTTAAGGCCGCCCATTTTGAAGAGTGTCCGGTACCGATAGATCAGGAGGAACTAAGAAGCCTCTGGTTTAATTATAAGGCGATCAAACTTCGCATCCTCGCCTCATTTCAGCCTTTTTTAAGGATGAAGCTAGACACCATGAACATTCGCGATCCAACTCTGTTTCCTGATCTTGAAGGGGCTTTGTCTCAAATTACCGCACTTTTGCCGATCGACGGACGGTGATGAAGAACTGGAGACAATCTGACCCCATAGATCAATAGATATAGGTCAACGCCTCTGTCGTCGTCAAGCCCAGTACCGTTTGGCTACAAACGCGCTCGCCAAGGCACCCGATTATGCGGCGGCCGACCTCACACCGCACCAGGCCGATTCGACGAATTCTTCGATCCGCACCCATTCCAGCGTATGAATCACTTTCTCCAGCTTTGGTGTCGGCGAACTCACTTCCAATCTCAATTCAGGTATCAACTCATGCTGAACCACTCGCCACCGTTGTTTGATTCCGTTTCGTTGCGTAGTATTCATGTGGGCGTATAGATGAAGTATTCAGAAACTCCATCTTGCCAGCAATGGGGCCCATCTCTACTCCATTCGCCAGTTAATCCCGCTCAAGCGGGGGGGTTGCAAGAAACTCGAATGTAAATCAAAACGAGGAGAAACAATTGACTCTGAAAACCCTTCTTTGGATCTTGTTGATATTTGCGCTTGTGGCAATAATTCGGACTTCGAGTCGTAACGCCAAGTGGGGTTATGGTCCGAGTATAGCGATCGGATTGGTGATGTTAATCGTGCTGATTCTGGTTCTGTTGGGATACATATAGTGGCGTAAGAGAACAGATTGCGGTCAACGGACATTCGATCGAGATCGCGAAACAGCAGAATCAACAGGGTTTGACCCTGAGCTATCCCCACAAATTCAGGCACACAATAAGCTTTTGGTATAAGGATTGATCGTTGTTAGCGATCGCCATATTTGGCTGGGTAATAATCGAAATGCTGGTTGCCGCTGGAGCAAACGCGCGAGAAAGATCACCGAATACGGTTCACGTTTGCTGGACAAATTCACGCGTATCTGTTTAGCGATCGGCTGGGTTTTCCCGGCAATACCGATACACCAGAGCAGGAACGCGGCCAATGCGGCGATCAACAGCAAGTTTGTGCGGCTCTGTTGGCCCGGCGCCGCCAAACGTTACCTGCCCGAACGTTTCTTCCTGCACATTCAAATGTTCAATTAATTTTGTAACGGTTTTTTGATTTTTCGGAAATCCACGCATCCGATAGCTGCGTAGCTACATGTATACATGCTTTTTCGTTAAGCAGAGATTCCGAGCCGGGACGTTCCGTTGTATGGATAGCGCCTAACCGCGGCTCACACCGGAAATTCATCACCATTGGCAGATCGATGCTCAGCTACTGGCTTTGGTGCAAGCTGTACAAATCTACCCGCAAGCCAGCTCGCTATCATCCCGTGATCCGGTGAATTATCCGGATCGGTATAATTCGATTCCAATTAAATCATAACGGTATAAACAAAACATCACCAATAGAGGTCAGCACTTCCCCCTCTCTACAGCTCCCAATGCTTCTTGAATGATTCAGACCGCAATATTCAAAAATTCACAAATTGACCACCAATACATACGATTTCCCTGACAAGGGGTATGGTAATTTTGTCTCATCCGTGGACATTGGCTTCTTTTCTGAATCTACACTGATCAGTTAAAGAAAGGCCATTGCGAAATTATCGCGTTTGACTGCTGATCGATTATTCGCACATCATAATCGCCAGTTTATCAGAACCGGGGTAGCGTGATAGCACGCAGCTAAACGCTCTCGGATGTGAGAATGACTTGTCTATCTTGGAAGAGGGAACTTGGAAGCTTATGGCCCTTCAACTCACCATCCATACGATTGACGCCGAGCAGGGAGAAAGTGCGTTCGTTGTTGCGGCCGACGTGGCAGCCGGGCGACACCGCACGATATTGATCGATGGCGGGCTACTCGGGTATGCAGAGACAGTCCACAACTTTATCGATCCCATCCTCAGAGGTTACGGTTACACCCTCGATCACATTCTCGTCAGCCACTACGACAAGGACCACTCAGGGGGAGTCATAGGACTCCTGAACGCGAACAACATGCGGGTTGTAAGCGAGGCCATCTCGAACGCGGTGGCAAATGCGGCGCGATGGGCCGCAGCAGGTACTCGCTCCCAGCAAATCGCCTGCGGAGCTCTGGCCGCTTCGGCCACGATCCTCGGAGCTTGCGGCCTGAACGTGAACCAAATCCTGACAATGTGCCAAGTTGTTTTTCCCCGAACTGTCGGGAAAACAGACGACGAGGCGGCCAAGATTGGATTTAACTATGCCTTGGAGCATACCAACAGGCCTCGGAGCTTTCCCGCCCTTCAAGTCGGCGAAAATGGGAGACGCATCGCAAAAATATCCTCGGTCGCTGCGGCGATTGCCATCGCGTCGGGAAACAATCCGGCTACTGCAGCCTTCGGTGCCATCTTCCTCTTGATTGCCAGAACACTTCCTAATCAGCTACGGCTCGATACCGGGGGCCGATTCTGTAACGTTCATCTTATCGATATTGGGCAATCGATTTGGCCCTCACAATCCGCCGATATCTACACCGACGCGGCGATCGGGCAATACATAACGAAGGCGAATCGGATGATAGCGCCGGGCGTAAACCGGAGCCGGACGATGCCGGCGTCAGGGAACGAGATTCTCTGGAACAGCGGGGCCGGTTCGACTCCCACTCCCCCCCATTCACCTGCGAGATTCTGCCGGGCAATCAACTCCTGGGTTTGGCAAGGGCGCGGCAATAACCCTGTTCAGACCGTTTGGAGGCGCAAGGCTGGAAGCTGCACGTCCAGCCTTGAATTGTAACGATCGCCAGCTTTCTTTATGCGGCTGGGGCAACTGTATTGTTTCATAAAGGTTTGCAAAAGAATTGCCTCATCCTTACGTGCAATATTGTAGGTAAATGAATTTTTTTACCGAAGGTATAAGAGGAAACATAGTATGAACAAAATAGTACTTATCGCGTTACGCAGACCTTACACCTTCGTGGTTCTTTCAATTCTGATCGTCATATTCGGAATCAGGGCGATACGGCACTCGCCAACAGACGTCTTTCCCACTATCAAGATTCCCGTGATCTCCGTAGTCTGGGCTTACGCCGGCATGTTGCCGCTGGACGTGTCCGGTCGTATCACTTTTTACTTCGAACGCTTCTTGACCTCGACGGTGGAAGGTATCTCGGACATCGTCAGCCAGGCGTACTATGGCATCAGCATCACCAATATTTTTCTTCAGCCCCACACCAACCTCCCTGGCGCAGAAGCGGAAGTCACAGCCATAGCCCAGACGATTGTCAAGGCGCTGCCGCCGGATATTTCGCCGCCCATGATCATGCGGCTGGAAGCCTCTCAGGTAGCGGTAGCCAGCCTGCAGATTACCTCGGACGAGATGACGCCGGCAGACCTCTACAATCTTGCTTATAACCAACTCAGGCCCCTGATTGTCGTGATCCCGGGGGCGATTGTTCCGCATCCTTACGGTGGAAAGCCCAAGCAGCTTCTGGTATCCCTCGATCAAGACAAGATGCTGGCTCGCAATGTATCGCCAACCGATGTCCATGCGGCTTTCGATCGCCAGAATATCGTGTTGCCCGCGGGCGATATGAAGATCAAGCAGACCGACTGGATGGTCCAGACAAACGCGATGCCGCCGGAGATTCCGGAATTCAACGATATTCCGATTAAAAGGGAAGGAAATTCCTTCGTTTTTTTGCGTGACGTCGCCGATGTTCAGCTGGCAGGGCCGCCGCAAACAAACTCCGTAATCGTGGACGGTAAACAGGCCGTCATTATTGTCGTCATGAAAAGCGGCGAGGCGTCGACCCTGGACGTGGTCGACGGCATCAGGGCAACCCTTCCGCGCATCAAGGAGATCGTGCCGTCCCATGTGGACGTTAAAATCATCACCGATGCATCGGTCTTCGTGCGGGAATCCATCAACGAGGTGACGCATGAGATGGCGATCGCCGGCCTGCTTGTCGGTTTGATCGTCATGCTCATGCTCGGCTCGTGGCGTCCCATGATAGTCGTTACGACTTCCATTCCGTTGTGTATTTTAACCTCCCTCATCTTCCTGCAAGTGCTGGGAGAGTCGATGAACGTAATGACACTTGGCGGATTGGCGCTGGCGGTAGGGATTCTTGTCGACGATGCGACAGTGATGATCGAGAACATCGATACCCACCTGGAAATGGGCAAGGAACTCGATGAGGCAATCATCGACGCGGCAAACCAGATCGTTATTCCGACGCTGCTCGCCACATTATGCATATGCATTGTGTGGCTGCCATTGTTCACGCTTTCCGGCGTATCGGGCTATCTGTTCAAGCCGATGGCGCTGGCGGTGATATTCGCCATGCTGGCGTCCTTCATCCTGTCGCGTACGCTCGTGCCGACCATGGCGAAATATCTTATCAAGCATCCTCATGCAGAAGGACACGGAGAAGGGCATGCAGAAGGACACGGAAAGGAAGGCGACCACCTTGGCGAGGAAAAGCCAGGGGGGAAGTCTGCCGGTTTCAAGGAGAAGTTAAAATATCATATGGGGATTTTCTCCCGTTTTCAGCAGGCATTCGAGACTCGCTTTGTTCAATTCACCACCTGGTATGGCGGGCTGCTGGAACAGACCATTGCAAATCGCCGCCGGTTCGTAACGATCATGCTGGCTTTCGCGCTCCTCTCCCTTATTCTGTTCTACTTCAACGGCCGCGATTTTTTTCCTGAGGTCAGGTCGGGGACCATCCAGATGCACATGAGGGCGCCTCTCGGCACACGGATAGAATCCGTAAACCGCATTGCCACGCGAGTTTCGGAGGATATCTCTCGGATGCTTCCCGGGCAGGTTGAAGGCGTCATCAGCAATTGCGGCTTACCCGTCGGGCCGCATAATCTGGCGTTTATTCCGACGCCCACGATCGGAACGCAGGACTGCGATCTGACGATCACACTGTTCGACGAGAAATCAGCCGTGTGGGATCTCCGGAAAATTATCCATAAAGGTCTGAATGAGCGCTATCCGGGAACCGAATTCACCTTTCAGCCAGCCGATCTGATAGCGAAAATATTGAATTTTGGTGCCCCTTCTCCGATTACTGTTCAGGTTAACGGGATGGATATCTACGCAAACTACGAATACGCGCGCAAATTGCAAGGCAAGCTGCGTAAACTCCCCGGCTCAAGTGATGTGGTGATCCAGCAAACCATGCGCACGCCCACCCTGTTTGTTGAAGGCCAAAGGACATATGGACTCGGCGTTGACAGGAGCGAATCGGATATTGCCCTGAATATGCTGATAACGACTAACGGAACGCAGCAGATCGACCAGAAATACTGGCTGGATCTGACGACCGGCATGTCATACCAGATCAACATCTATCAGCCTCAACCTTGGGTCTCAAGCACCAATGAGTTGAACAAGATTCCTGTCAAACCGGAGGGGGAAGGCGGCATCGACGAGAAGTATCAACTCTTGGGCAATCTGACGCAGAAAACGCCAGTAGGCACGCCCGGCCTGGTCACCCACAGGGGCATCATGCCGTTGGTTGAAGTATATGTGTCTGCCGAAGGGCGGGGGCTCGGCGACCTGCTGGATGACGTCAAGAAAGTCGTCGAGGAGATGGACGAAGAAGTACCTCGCGGCTCCGATGTCAAAATCGCCGGCCAAGCCGCGAATATGGTTACCACCTATGGCGAACTGCTTATCGGTCTCGCAGCGGCTGTCGTGCTGATCTATCTCTTGCTTGTCGTCAATTTTCAATCATGGCTGGTTCCCTTCATCATCATTACAGCCCTGCCCGGCGCTTTGGCAGGCATTGCCTGGGCTCTGTTCCTGACCCAGACGAATATTTCCGTTCCGGCGCTGACAGGAGCCATCATGGCCATGGGGACGGCCACGGCAAATTCCATACTTGTCGTGGCCTATGCGCTGGAGCGCATCGAAGCGCATGGCGACCCGCTGCTGGCCGCCATCGAGTCTGGCAAAGCCCGCATTCGACCGGTTCTCATGACCGCGGCGGCCATGATCATGGGCATGCTTCCGATGGCGATGGGAGGATCCACCAATGCACCGCTGGGCCGCGCGGTTATTGGCGGCTTGATGTTCGCGACGATATACACCCTGTTCTTTGTCCCGGCTGTGTATGCCATCATGTATTACGCACGAAGCGTTCCTAAAGACAAGGAAAGCGTTCCTGGCGACAAAGAAATTGTTCCTCAACTCGGGAATTCCTGATATGAAAAAATCAAGTCAAAAAATTATAGTGAGTTTGGCAATCGTGCTTGGTGTTGTTTATTTGGGTTACCGAGTCATCGAATCCCGTAATCATATGGATTCTTTAACAGAAAAGGCGATGGAGAATGATGTTCGGACTGTAGCTATCATCCAGGCCGAGCAACTGCCTGCTCAGGAAACCATCAAGCTTCCAGGTACTATCCAGGCATGGTTTCAGGCGCCGATCTATGCCCAGGTATCCGGTTACGTCAAGATGTGGCATAAGGATTGGGGAGCGATAGTCAAAAAAGGAGATGTCCTTGCCGAAATCTACGCGCCGGCGCTTGATGCCCAATACCAGCAAAGCAAGGCGGATCTGGCATCGGAAGAGGCCCTTAATGCGCTCGCCAAACTTACTGCGGACCGGTGGATAGCCTTGCGCAAAAATCAGGCGGTATCCGAGCAATCGATTTCGGTAAAGGTGGCCGAAGCAAATGCCCAACAGGCAAAAGTTAATGCCGCCAGGCAAAATGTCCGTAACTTTGAAGCATTGATTGGGTTTAAAACAATTGTTGCACCGTATGACGGCGTGGTCATTAACCGTGCCATTAATGTGGGAGACTTCATCAATAAGGAAGGCACGATCAGTACGCCGGAGGGTGAAGTCCGTAACCTTTTTACTGTGGCAGACATGAGCCGGATGCGTTTGTTTGTCAGTGTGCCCGAGGCCTACGGCGCCACTATGCATGATGGCCTGAAAGCCGATCTGACGGTGCCGCAATTTCCCGGTCGGCATTTCACTGCCGAGTTTCTGACCACTGCTCGCGGCTTCAATGTTGGTACACGTACGGTGGTCACCCAATTTGTGATTGAAAATGAAGCGCGGGATCTGTGGCCGGGTTCCTATGCATCAGTCAATATCACCGTGGATGTCGCGAATAGACACCTCTCCATTCCATCCAGCGCACTGGTATTTGATGAGAAGGGGACGCGAGTGGCCGTGGTGGATGACGACAACATTGTTCACTTCAAGCCGATAAAAATAAGCAAAATCCTCGACGCTACTGTCGAATTAACCGACGGCGTCTCAACAGACGACCGGATTATAAACAATCCCAGCGCTGCCATACTTGAAGGTGACAAGGTAAGCATTGTAACGCCTGCACCGGGGTATGACCTGATCAATGTTCCAAAAGAACCGGTTCCAGAGTCAGCGAAACCAGTCGCACATTCAGAAATGCCAGATCCGACGTTAACACAAGCGCTAAACGGAACCGACGACCGGATTGTAAACAATCCCGACGCTGCCCTGCCTGAAGGTGCCAAGGTGAGCACTGTAACGCCCGCACCGGGATATGATCTGATCGATAATCCAAAAGAGCCGGTTGGGGGGGCATCGAAACCAGCCTCACATTCAGAAATACCGGATCCGAGGTTAGAGCAAGCGTTAAACGAATCACATGCATCATGAACACTCATTTGATCATGATTGACTTGCGGCGTAAAAAAGGAACCCATTTTTCAAATCTCTGTCGTCTCGGCGCAAGATTTGGTGGTTTTTCATTACTGGCAGCCAGCCTGGCGTCTTGCAGCGCGCTTCCCTTTCCGGCATTCGATTTGTCACCCACTTATCAAGCGCCTGCATTTGTTGTTCCGGATTCTTGGGAAGGAACGAGTGATTTCGTTAAGGCTAATCCGTCGGATGATGCACTCCGGCCCGACTGGTGGAAACTATATGACGATCCAATTCTAAACGGTCTTGTAGAGCAGGGGATGGCAGCCAATCCAGACTTGCATGCAGCAGCTGAACGGTTCATCCAGGCGCGCGATGCCATGATGAAGGCAAGGTCTCGATATTTCCCCCAAATCGGCTTTGAGTACGGTGGTAGTAATAACAGACAATCCGATAATGCCCTCTTTCGTGCTCCTGGAGAACCTGACAGCGATACTCAACATGCTTTCCAGGGACTTGCATCCTGGGAACCGGATTTCTGGTCGAAACTTCGGAATGCGGCACAAGCCAAAATCTATCGTGCTGAGGAACGTGCGGCCGATTATGGACTCGCACGCCTTATTCTACAGGCGGAAATTGCATCGAATTATTTCGCACTGCGCGGATTGGATGCGCAAATTGCAATTTACAAACAATCGATTGATCTTTATAAGGGTTCATTGGAAGTTGTAGTGACTCAGTTTGAAGGCAAGATCGCTTCTAATCTCGACGTAGCACGGGCTGAGTCGTTGCTGTTCGCTACCGAGTCAACATTGTCCCTGATGCAAAGCGAGCGCAAGGTGACGGAGCAGGCCATTGCAATTCTCCTTAATCTCGCTCCAGCCAGCTTTAAGCTCGAGCCGGTAGATACCCTCCTTACCACGAATTTTAACCTTCCACAGACAATTCCATCTACTTTACTTGAACGTCGGCCCGATATTGCCGCAATGGAGCGCCGGATGGCACAGGCCAACCGCACCATTGGAATTGCACGTGCCGCTTTTTTTCCAGATGTGTCCTTCCGGGTCGGAGGAGGAATCGAGAATTCCGGACTCAATCTGCTCAGCCTGGCTAACAGTTTCTGGGCGTATGGTTCCTCTTTTTCCATTCCGATTTTCCAGGGCGGATATCGTCGGGCTCAATTGCAACAATCGTGGTCGGTCTATCGCGAGACAGAAAATTCATATCGTTCGACAGTGTTGAATGCTTTTCGTGAAGTTGAAAATAACCTGACGAAGACCTATTGGATGGCTAAAGCTGCTGAACGGCAGGACGCGGCCGTCGGAGCAGCGCGTACAACACAAAACCTTACCATGGACCTTTATAAGGGCGGTTTGGCCTCCAGCCTTGAACTCATTTATGCCCAGATCGGCACGCTGACGACAAGCGTCAATTCCGTACAGATCAAGACTAATGTGCTGGTAGCATCGGTGGAACTTATTCGTTCGCTTGGAGGGGGATGGAACCGCGACCAATTACCCGACGACAAGGAAATCCAACCCTTTGGTACACTCCAATATTGGGATCTTGATAAGCCACCATCAGCCGGAGGCATTGACGTCAATGCGGATCCTGTCGATAGAAACAGCAAAAACAATGATTTGACAAAGCCCCTCGTTCCATAACTGCATCTTGCAAGAGTTTTGTTGCAAGAAATTGTGATGGCCGGGGGCTTTAACCCTAAACCAGCGGAATCTTTAATCAAATTAATGGGTAAATGGAACGTATACATGGTTCGCTGTTCAGACGGCAGCTTATATACCGGTATTGCCCTGAATGTGGCGCAGCGCGTGGATGAGCACAATACGAATGATGTGCTTGCCGCCAAATACACTCGTCCGCGGCGTCCGGTGATGCTTGTGTACCAGGAACAATGCGATACGCGCTCGGCAGCAAGCAAACGCGAGTATGAAATCAAGCAAATGGACAAGAAGGAAAAACTGATGCTGATTATGGCAGACCCAGCCAATACATGCTGCGTGACTATCCCGGTCTAGCCAGCATTTCTGTGCATGGAAGACTCATCCGGAGATTCTTCAACTGTTTCGCATGAAATCTGCAGCGCCTTTATCAGTTCTGTTTCGAGTTGAATCAGCCTTCTCGGTTCGTTCAATATATTTCCCGTCACCAGAAATGTGTCTTCGGCACGCTCGCCCATCGTATCTATCCTCGCGCTGTGTACATTTATGCCAAAACGTACCAGCACTTGCGCGATGCGGGACAGCAGGCCCGGTTGGTCGCCGGCAACAATCGACAGGACATGATACGTACCCTTTTCATCCGGTTCGATATCCACTTCCGGGGTAATCGGAAAATGCTTGAGATGGCGGCTCAGGCGTCCCTTCAAAGGGGCCTCCAGAGGAACGGCCGGATCTAATTGCCGTGCCAGTTCATGTTCTATGAAGCTGAGTGCATCACAGTGGTGTTGCGTTACATTGAAGGGGTCGAGTACAAGAAAGCTATCGAGAGCATAGCCATGGCGAGTGGTATGAATTTTTGCCTGGACTATATTGAAATCGATATGATCGAAGAAATTGCAAATGCGCGCGAACAAATCCTTCTGATCCGCCGCGTAGACCAGTACCTCGATGCCCGTTCCGGCCGGGGCGACACGCGCCTTCACCACGGGTGCCGGCGGCTTCATCTGGTGGCCCAGATGAAGCGCATGCCAGGCGATTTCTTGCGGATCATGCAGCAGCAGATAGGTCGAGCCGAGCGCTGAATACAACTGTTCATACACGCGGGCGGGAATATTATCGATTTGTAGCAGTTCCAGGACCTTGTTCCTGCGATTTCTCAGCGTGCCTTCAGCATGGGCGGGTTCGCCGTACAGATGACGCCGTGTTGCCCTGAACAGGTCTTCAAGCAGCTTGCTTTTCCAGGTATTCCATACTTTCGGACTGGTGCCGCGAATATCCGCGACGGTAAGCAGATAGAGCGCAACGAGGCGCCGTCCGTTCCCGATGCGCCTGGCAAAGTCTGCGATCACATTCATATCGGATATATCTTTTTTTTGCGCGGTCATCGACATGACCAGATGATTTTCGACAAGCCACTCAACCATTTCCACGTCTTCCTTCAACATTTCATGCTGCTGACAAAAACGTCTGGCGTCTGTTTTGCCAAGTATCGAATGATCTCCCTGGCGCCCTTTGGCAATGTCGTGGAACAGCCCGGCGAGATAAAGCACCTCAGGCCGTTCGAATTCACCGATGAGCCGGCTGCAAAGCGGGTATTCATGGGCGAACTCCGGCGCCTTGAATCTGCGCAGGTTTCGCACCACCATGAGGATATGTTCATCCACGGTATAGACGTGAAACAGGTCGTGTTGCATTTGGCCGACAATCTGCCCGAACACCGGGATATAACGGCCCAGGATGCCATAGCGGTTCATGAGGCGCAGCTCACGCGTGAGCCCGCGCGGTTGACGCAGGATTTCCATGAATAGGGCGCGGTTGTGCGGATCGCGCCGGAAACCGGCATTGATCAATGGTGCTGCCCGCCACATTGCGCGCAGGGTTGCTGCACTGCGCGCTTTCAAATCAGGATTCTTTTGCAGTAACAAAACGCTTTCAAGAATCGCCCCCGGGGTTTTTTGGAAAATGTTCTCGTCGCGCATTTCCAGCAATTCACCGCGCTTCTGAAACCGCTCATTGATGACGACCGGAAGCGCCTCCTTATCGGGGAAAATCCTTGCGCGCAAGGTGAGCAGCAGGATGGTGTTAATCTGCGTTACCGCTCTGGCGGCACGATAATACCGCTGCATCAGCATTTCGCCTGCACGGCGCGGCGGTTTGCCGCTTATATTGAGTTCATCGGCGAGAGGGGTCTGGTAATCAAATAACAGGCGGTCTTCACGTCTTCCGGCGAGATAGTGCAGCCGGATACGAAGGTCTTGAAGGATGATTTGATTATGTTGGGCGAGGCGAGCTTCCCGGTGAGTAATGAATTCGCCCTGGGCAAGTTCTTTCCAAGACTTTCCCAATCCCGCAGCCCGGCTAATCCAGAGAATATTGTGCAAATCTCGAAGTCCGCCGGGACTTTCCTTGATATTGGGCTCAAGATTGTATATGGCGTCCTGGTATCGGCCATGGCGCTGCTGTTGCTCAAGCTGCTTGGCGGTGCAAAACGAGCGCGGCTCAAGCATCGCCTGCATCGCAAGTGAAAATTCTATGAACGGTTGACGATAGCCCGCAAGCTGCCGAGTCTCCAGCAGGCTGGACTGTACCGAGATGTCTTTGGCCTCTTCAATACACTCCGCGAGGGTGCGAATACTATGGCCGACGTCCAGCCCGATATCCCATAACGATCTTACCCAGCATTCCAGTCGCCCCTTGATATCGGCATCCATTACGTTGGCATCGCTTCCTTCTGGGGGGACCAGCACCAGCAGATCAACGTCAGAATGAGGAAAAAGTTGGCGACGGCCATAACCGCCTACGGCCAGTAAAACGATGGAACCGGGCATTGCCATTTCGCGCCAGACATGCCGCAGAATTCTATCCACCAGCTGGCTGTGGCCCCGCAGCAACAACGTGCCATTCTTATCCCTGCAATAGCGCTGGTGTAACAGCTCGCGCCCCTGAAGCAACGCCTTCTTGGCAGCCTCGGCGTTAAAAGGACTCGACAACGATGTGAGTCTTTCATCGAGGCGCATCATGACAAATCAGGAGCGGAATACGGGCTTCGGCGGCGCACCGGCGGACACCGTCAGCACTTCATATCCGGTTTCAGTCACCAGCACGGTGTGTTCCCACTGCGCCGACAGGCTGTGATCCTTGGTAACGATGGTCCACCCATCGGCCAGCGCGCGGATGGGCGCCTTTCCCGCATTGATCATCGGCTCGACCGTGAAAATCATCCCGGCTCTGAGTTTCAGGCCGGTACCGGCGCGGCCATAGTGGAGCACCTGCGGGTCTTCATGGAATTTCGCGCCAATGCCATGGCCGCAGAATTCCCTCACCACGCTGTATCCATGATTTTCGGCAAACTGCTGGATAGCATGGCCGACGTCTCCAAGATGTTTTTCCGGCTTGATTTCCTCGATACCTCGCCACATGGCTTCGTACGTGATTTCGCATAGCCGCCGGGCCTGGATACCGGGTTCGCCGACGTAGTACATGCGGCTGGTATCGCCGTGGTAGTCATCCTTGATGACCGTCACGTCAATATTTACTATATCCCCCGATTTCAGTATTTTCTGGCCCGGAACGCCGTGGCAAACCTGATGATTGACCGAGGTGCAGATGGATTTCGGATAGGGTGAATACCCCGGCGGAGCATAATTGAGCGGAGCAGGAATGGTATGCTGCACATCGACCATGTAATTGTGGCACAGTGTATCAAGCTCACCAGTGGTGACCCCAGGTTTAACAAACGGCGTGATGTAATCCAGCACCTCCGACGCCAGGGTGCCCGCTATCCGCATTTTCGCTATTTCCTGCTGGGATTTGAGAAGCACCGTCATAATAAATTCCTGATTGATCGAGAAATATGTTCAAAAACTGAAGGTTTGAATAACGACGCCAAGCACTTCCTGTAGGCAAGAAAATCTGGCTAACGTTTTGTCCCTGGTCTTCTTTCTATGATTTTTATGACATTCGATGAAATTGAAGAACAACAACTCTTCGGTTCGCAGTTATCCGTAAGAGGTAAGCGTTAGGTTAGAGTTGAGAGAAAATCGCCGTATTGCGTCAAATCGTTGTTCATCATGAGATCTTCTCGCCGTACCTCAGGTATTCGCGCACTTCCCGGTCTTGAGCGCGCTGCCGGGAAATTCCTCTTTCAACTGCATCATCTTTGCGCTCATATTTTCCTCTGGTGAGCGTGCGACGTATTTGACTTGCCTCAAGTTGCGCGCGCCGATAATTGCTGACCTTACACCTTTTTTCCTGAGCGCTGCCAGGAAAGCCTGGGCGTCTTCTATGTTTTCAAAAAACCCCATGGAGATGGCGTTATCCCATTTACCGGTGTCGTCAACGCGAGTGTAATGGGTAACCCCCCGTCTCTTGAGCTCACCCATTTTCCGTTCAGCGTGGCGTTTGCTTCTGAGCGGAGGAATATGTACCCAATAGACGGGGGCTGTACCCAGCGTCTGCCGGGCTAGCTTGTCGTCCAGTTCATGGCTGGCAATTGCCGCCTCAAGCCGCTCTTGATCCGCTTCAACGAACGTTCCCCATTCCAGGCAGGTTGCAGGTGCGGGAGGCGCCTGCAAGAGCTTGATTTTTTCCGGTTGAAGCTCCCATGCCGGCGGGGCGGCGCTTCCGGCAACCGGCTCCAGTTGAACGTAAGTCGCAAAAGCCAGATTGACAAACAACAGTAGAAAAAATAATGTTCTCATTTGTTGAGGGCTTATTATTGTTATTCAGTCTCTGCCTTGTTAAAATGCGGTGTTAACCTCAATCCCAAGAGCATCATTTTTTCGGAGTTCCAGGAATGCAAGGCATGAAGCAAGGCATGAAGCTAATTTCGAAGATTGTGGCATGTGTCGCATTGTCGCTATCCAGTCAAATTTTCGCAGAAACAACTCCAGCGGAAACCGGTAAAAGCAAGGGAGATGCGGCAAAGGGTCAGCAAATAGCAACTCAAGTTTGCGCGGCTTGCCACAGCGCCGACGGCAATAGCATCATTCCCGCAAATCCAAGCTTGGCCGGTCAGCATGCCGAGTATATCACCAAGCAACTAAATAATTTCAAGTCGGAGGACGGCAAGCCTGCAGCCCGGGAAAGCCCGATCATGGGCGCAATGGTAGCGCCACTCTCCGCAGAGGATATGAAGAATCTCGGCGCTTATTATGCCCAGCAGACTCCCAAGCCCGGCGCGGCTCAGGATAAATCGCTGGCGGAAAGGGGTGAAAAAATATATCGCGGCGGCAATCTCGATTCTGGCGTTCCTGCCTGTGCAAGTTGTCATTCTCCCACTGGAATCGGCATTCCGCCGGTCTATCCGCGTCTTTCCGGACAACATTCTGAATATACCCTCGCCCAGTTGCGCGCATTTCGGACCGATCAACGCACCAAAGACGCCAACAATGAGATGCATATGATTGCGTCACGCATGAGCGAAAGGGAAATGGAGGCGGTGGCCGAGTTTATTTCCGGATTGCGCTAAATTAAATACGCAAGCCTGAACCTGAAACAGTACCAAATTTAAACCGACCTGAGAACCAGGCCGGTTTTTTTATTTCCTTGTACCGAATACCCGATCGGCCGCATCCAGGGTTTTACTGATTTCGGCGGCACCGTGCGACGCCGAAACAAATCCGGCTTCGAATGCCGATGGCGCGAAGTAAACGCCTTCATCGAGCATGGCGTGGAAAAAGCGGTTAAAAGCTTCACGGTCGCAGCTCATCACTTCAGCATAACTCGTCGGCAGATTTTCGCGGAAATAGAGACCGAACATGCCGCCCACCGCCTGTGCGCAAAAGGCAACACCATGTTTTTTCGCAGCTGCGGTAAGACCTTCGGTCAGTTGCAGAGTGCTAGCCGCAAGTTTTTCGTAGAAATCCGGTGTTTGCACCAGCTTCAGCGTGGCGAGGCCGGCAGCCACCGCGACCGGATTACCGGAAAGCGTGCCCGCCTGATACACGGCCCCCACTGGCGCGAGGCATTGCATGATGTCTCGCCTGCCGCCAAATGCCGCCATTGGCATGCCGCCGCCGATCACTTTGCCGAGCGTGGTAAGGTCGGGTCTTATGCCGTAAAGACCCTGAGCGCATTTCAGCCCAACGCGAAAGCCCGTCATTACTTCATCAAATATCAGTACGCTGCCGTGCCGCGTGCATAGGTCACGCAAACCCGGCAGGAAGCCGGGCTTTGGCGCTACCAGATTCATATTGCCTGCCACGGGTTCAACGATGACTGCGGCAATTTCTTCACCGAACTGGCTGAACGCCTGCTCCACACCGGCGAGATCGTTGTAATCCAGCACCAGGGTGCTGGCAGTGGTTGCTGCCGGAACCCCGGCGGAACTCGGGTGGCCGAAAGTCAGGGCGCCTGAACCGGCTTTTACCAGCAAGGCATCCTCATGGCCATGGTAACAACCCTCGAATTTGATGATGCGGCTTCTACCGGTATAGCCTCGCGCCAGGCGAATGGCGCTCATGGTGGCTTCGGTACCCGAACTCACCAGGCGAATCTGCTCAATTGACGAAACAAGTTTGCATAGCAGTTCCGCTATTACCAGTTCCGCCTCGGTGGGTGCACCGAAGGTCAGTCCGTTCTGTGCCGCTACCTGTACCGCTTTGACTACTTCGGGATGAGCGTGGCCGAGAATCAACGGGCCCCAGGAGCCGACATAATCTATATAGGTTTTATTGTCCGCGTCCCAAACGTAGGCGCCTTGTCCCCGCTGAAAAAATATAGGCGTCCCGCCGACCGACTTGAAGGCGCGAACAGGTGAATTAACACCACCGGGAATATATTCCTGAGAGCGTTCGAATAATTGCTGATTACGTGACATTGTTGGCTAACCCATGATTATGAGGAATGAAATGCTGGTTTGACCTGAATAACAAAGAAAATTTCTCGGCAGCGGATCGAATGTGCCGGGCGTTAAACAAGGCGTTGTTGACAGCCACCGCGTCTGCGCCTTGGCGTATCAGTTCCCCGGCATTTTCCGGAATAATACCCCCGATAGCGACAATTGGAATCCCCAGCTTCTGCTTTGCGTGATGCAACAGGTCTGCGGGCGCAGACACAGCGCCCGGTTTGGTGACGGAAGCAAAAAAAGCGCCGAAGGCGGCATAATCGGCACCTTGCCGCTCGGCCTCGACAGCATGTTCCAGTCGTTCGTAACACGAAATTCCGATGATCTTGCCGGGTCCCAGTTTGCGCCGTGCCTCGGTGATGGGCGCATCCCCTTTTCCTAAATGCACGCCGTCGGCGTCCACTTCCAAAGCAAGATCAGGATAATCGTTGATGATGAACGGTACGTCGAATTCAGCGCAAAGACGGGCAAGTGACTGTGCCTGTTCAAGGCGCAGCGCGGCATCGTCCGTTTTGCTACGGTATTGGACTAATCGGGCTCCGCCTGCCAGCGCCTGCTGCGTCATCGCAAGGAGGCTGGCGGTATCGGCGATTTCCGGTGTAATTGCATATAAGCCGAGAATCCTGGGCCGTGTCATTTACTCTTGTTTCCCTCTTCGGCTTCGGTGTCGTCCCTGGCCCAGAATAACCTGTCCGGCAAATACTGTCCCATTCCGGGGCGAAACCCGGCCTTAAGCGATTGCCAGGTATATTCTTGCGCTTCGTATACACCCTCGGCGAGGGGCAAGCCATTGGCAAGAGAGGCGGCGATAGCCGAGGCAAGCGTGCAACCCGAACCGTGATATGAACCTGGCAGCCGGTCCCAGGAATCGGTGCGAATGACTCCACTGGTTCCGTATAAATTATTGATCACCTGTGATGTGTTTTCATGGGTGCCGGTGATGAGCACATATTCGCAGCCCATATGCAGAAGGCGGGTCGCGCACTGGCTCAAATGCGGCATTTCGCTGTCGTCGTCGTCATCCTGGGCAAGCCGCCGCGCTTCGATGCTGTTGGGCGTAATGATAGTCGCCTGGGGTAGCAGCAATTCGCGCATTGCTGCTACCATTTCGTCGCTGGTGAGTTCGTCGCCGCGCCCGGAAGCAAGCACAGGGTCCAGCACCAGCGGAATGTTGGGATAATCGGAAACCACTTCGGCGATAGCCGTGATAATTTCAACACTGCCGAGCAACCCGATCTTGAAAACATGTACCGGCATGTCTTCCAGCACCGCGCGCGCCTGATCCGCCACCCATTCCGGATCGAGCGCCATCACATCGTCCACGCCGGCTGTATCCTGCACGGTAATGGCCGTAACCACCGAGAGCGCATGACAGCCCATGCTGGCAAGAGTGAGGATGTCGGCCTGGATACCCGCGCCCCCGGTAGAGTCGCTGGCAGCGAAAGAAAGTACGATGGGGGGTGGCTGAGACATGGGCTAATACCGTAAAATGACATTTTAACTCAAATTACTCTTACTCATCATGCCTACTACCGAAACTCTGGTTTACCGCTGTTACATGTGTCTCATTTGCGGATACGTATACGACGAAGCCGAGGGCTCGCCCCAAGAAGGCATTCCTCCGGGAACCCGGTGGGAAGACGTACCGATGAATTGGACATGTCCGGAATGCGCTGCGCGCAAGGAGGATTTTGAGATGGTGGAAATTTAAATGCGTATTCTTCATACGATGCTGCGCGTGGGCGATCTGGAAAAATCCATCGCTTTTTACACCGATGTGCTGGGGATGAAGATGCTGCGCCGGAAGGATTATCCCGAAGGAAAATTTACCCTGGCATTTGTCGGTTATCAGGATGAGGCGAATGGCGCCGTCCTGGAGCTGACTCATAACTGGGATGTGAAAAAATACGATCTGGGCACCGGCTATGGCCATATCGCCATAGAAGTGGATAACGCTTATGACGCTTGCGAAGAAGTGAGGAAGCGCGGCGGTAAAATTACACGTGAGGCCGGGCCGATGAAGCATGGCGCCACGGTGATTGCATTCGTGGAAGACCCGGACGGCTACAAGATCGAGTTGATACAGAAAAAGGTGGTGTAGGCCGTATTATTGGCGGCACCTGCCGGATGTCAGCAAAAAATGGCGCTTGAATGAATGGTCGGCTTTTGTCGGCTTAGGCGCAGTCAAGGAATGTCATCATCCTGTTTTTCCTGCCATGTGAGATATAACACGGCAATCGCGATGATCGCGACGGGCAGGATAACGTAAAAGCCCAGTGCATAACCCGCCCCTTCGCCGTGATCATGAGAGGGTGATGTGCTTATTATCTTGTAGCCGTGCAGCAGGCTGACCATGAGGACCAGAACAAAACCCGCCAGGCGGCGGTTCTGAATCAAGACCCGTCCAATCATCCGGTTAAGCAGGTTCGCGGCGTAGTAGCCAACGAAGTAGACCGCGACGTAGAAGATCAAAGCACCCATCAGCGCCTCTGGATTTCCAATTTACCAAGTCATTAACCGTTGCTGCCCTTCGCTGGCTTGTCTTCAATACTTGAAGCGTGACCGATAACAGCTACTTTCCACCGTCCACGGTCCCGGCTGAGTAATCCCGGTCGCTCTTTTTATTTTCAGCGTCCATTTTCTTTCCGGTCCTTTTACTATTGGCTTCGGGTTGCTGCTCTGTTTTTTTTCCGCCGCGGCTTTTTGCTTCATCCGCTGAAATAATTTTTGCCGCCTTGGACCAAGGAAATTCCTGAGCCTCCCTTTGTGCGAAAACCTGCGTGGAAAATAGCGCGAAGAATAAGATTAGCGTAGTTGTCTTCATGAGTTCTAATGTGTAATAAACAGAATGAGTCCTGGAATAAATTATTTCGGTGCGTCGGCAGCGGTTGGAGCGAAAGTAGTGGTTCCAAGCGCTTCCTCTACAAGTCATTGATATCGCGTTATGTTATCTAAAATCCATTTCCATATCAAGGAGGTGCGGCTCTGATGTAGAGAGAAAATAAACAGCCTGGTCTGTAGCAAATGATCTGGCCGGTTCATATTCCCTGGTCAATTTTTCGCTGCGATTCTTCAAGTCCGAAAGGCTGCTGGCTAGCCCGGATGTTTCATAAATTGACGCGTGCCCTTGCTGGTCTTTTGTTTCGTATAAAAATTTCGTTCAGTCGGGCGTATGAATAACTACGCCACTCTTTCACAAAATCTCCCTACGAAACAAAATCCTGCGCAATCATTACGCGAATTTATGAAATATCCGGGCTAGAAGAAATAATTGGCCGAAAAAATTCCTTCATTGTTATGGTCATAGCGATTCAATTCGATTCTTAGATCAAGATCCCGGGATAGTGCATAGCGGGTAATGAAATGCGCAGTGAAAAAACGTTTGCTTTCACCAAGGACAAAAATTTGATAACTGCCGGCAAGTTTGATTCTCAAATTTTCGGTTACGTCGTAATACATTCCTACTTCCGCATCGCCACCCAAACGAAATTTTTGTTTCAAATGCTCAGAAAACTCCGTTTTCAGATCGGCAAAGGAATATAACAGCAAGGGTGAAAAAAAATCCGGTCGATAGGAAATACCCCTTCCGTATGTGCCTTTGACGGAATTGCAGTAGTTACAGTTGCGGTCTCTTAGTGTGTCGACCTCCAGATCTAAACGCCAGGAAGGTTTGGTAAATAAGGCATCATAGGGATTAAGCGCCGTAATAGAAAGAATTTTTGCCTGATCCAGTCGCACCCGGTCGGACTCCAGGTAATACCGAAGCTTGAAGTCCAAAAAAATGATTTCCGAGTTTTTATCATATCCCACATCCTTGGCCATTAAATCGTGATAAACCGGACGGTAAGCGAATTCCAGGAAAGGCTCACGCGCATTGTGCCCGATCCCTAATCGAAATCGATCCGTGCCGTGACCATGGTCCGGGCGGCTCGAAAAGCGTGTGATGGTATCTGCTAGCCCATTAGTAGTAGCCGGCAGGCGGCTTCTCGCCAGCAAAACGGAACGTGGAATTTTTATGTTCCCGGTACTCTTTTCCTGCATGCTTTGATACTGCAAGTAGTCCATGTAAGCGTTTAATACAAGTGCTTGTGATGGAGCGGAAAGGCTCTTGAAGGCAGGGTTTTCCGGGGATATTTCTCCTTTGACCATACGTCGCAATATCCGCTTTTCATCATCGACCATCCTGAGTCTCTTATGATTCATCTGGCTGAGCACTGACGGCCGATATACCACCTGCTTTACCAGTCCGTCCTGTGCCATCAGGGTTTTTACCGTATCGGTCGGGATCACACTGAAAGAAAATGGATCTTTTAATCGAAGATCAGGATTGGCAACCTCCAGCAGGGAGAGCACATGGTATGAGCAGTTCTCCTGGAAATAAAAATAGTCAAAATATGTTCCACCTAATTCCCACAGGTGCAGAAGCATCATGTTCAGCTGATCCTGGGTAAATTTGAGTTCATACTCCCAAAGATCCCGGCTTTCCAAATTATTGTATTCCTGCACCTTGGTGTAATAAGGGAAAATCGCGAAGCGGCCAGGAAAGGAACCTATTAAACCTTTGAGCGCGTATAGAAACGCATTTTCCGTGTCCGGAACCGCGGCATAGTTTGCACCATAGTTCATCAAGTTATTACCGCTACCCGTTCTCCGGCTATCAATGCGTAGCAGGGTATGTCCAAACATGGAGGCTGGATTGTCCATGAAATAAGACGCGAACACTAACGTTGCCCCGACCGGGTCTAGCGCCTTCATCCAGCGGTCAAGTCGGTCGCATGCTTGTATTTCGAGGCGATTGGGGTCGAATGCTAATTGCTGATTCAACCATTTGAAGCGGGCGGGGAAGTTACACTGCGGATGCTCTTTGCCTTTCGTAATCTCGGTCAGTGGCACGAAGAAGCTTGAGAGAGTGGCCAGTAGCTCTGATGTCGGATCAATTTTCCCTTGTGGAGAATTGAAAAACTCCATGCCGTCGGCTTCACTGGTCATGCCGCGAAAAAGTCTCTTGTCGTACTTTAAAAGCAGGTGCCAGAGACGTTCATCGGCAAGCTTTTTTTGTTTGGCTTGCTGTTGCAATTCAGCCAGATAATCAGCAGTGACTTTGTGTTGGGAATGAGCCGTTACAGGAAGGAAGCAAAACCAGAAAAATAACCCGACTACCAGGTAAATAGGTTGCACGAAGGAATCATTGGAGTGATAACAATATAGAAACGGATACAGGTTTTCACCTGTACCCGTTTCTGATTTTTTTTAATTCAATGCGGATAGCTTGATATCACACGATTTTGCAAGTGTAGGATGGCGAGTTAATTGGTTTTCGAGCTGGCTCAGTAATTCTGTCGAGTTTGCTTGATCACTCGCAACCAGACTATCGAATTTCGCTTGAACCATTGCGCCAAATTCTTGATGGCTCGCTGCGGGACATTGATATAAATTGGCTAAAGTGGACAGATTTTCACCTTTACCTTGCGCCATTTCTTTAACCAAACTGGTGTAGTTCTCTTGTGCAAACACTTCACGTTCCTTGTTCATGCTTATCAAGCCATGATCACCGCAATTTGAAGTTCCGGATGTAATTCCAAAAGTCTGGTTTCCGAACGTTGAATTGGTTGTTGAAGCAAAAACCTGCGACGCACCCGGTTTTGGTCCCATGAGCTCCGACCCTAGCCCACAACCTGCTGCACCATAGCCAGCCGCGAAAACAGAAACAGGAAGTAAAAATAGAGAAGCTGCTACTGCAATCCGACTATATCGTCCCATAATACTCTCTCCATTAAGAAGTTGACTATCATCCAAACCCAGATAAAAAGCACTGAATTTCTAGCTAAACGACAGGAAATGTTCTAGGAAAAATAAGGTCTTTTCCGCTAAAACGTATTGAATTTACTGAAGGCCTTTCTTGTTGTCAAATACTATATTTATAATTGCGTAGCATACATACTCTTGGGCGTGTTGCCAGGTGAGTGCCCTGCATTCATCCTCATCGCGCTTTCGGGAGAGGAGGCTGCAGTGGCAGGAACGGAATCTCGATGCTGTGTTTCTGAAATTCAGACCAGATTTCAATGTTGAGGCCGGAGCGTAGCCGAAGCGCGCCACCTTCTGGATTCTCTACCCACACGAACAGTTCCAGATTGATTCCGCCAGGGGCGAATTCCTTCAAAAATACAGCTGGCTCCGGATTGGTCAATATTTGTTGCCGCTTTTTAGCGGCGTCCAGCATGATGTCCATCGCGACCTCGACGGAGCTTGTGTAGCTGATCTGGAATGGCAGGATCAGTCGTAATCGGGGATCCGAAAAATTCTGACTGATAACCGTTGAAGTAATGAAGGTATCGTTGGGAATGAGGGCCTCGGTTCCATCGTCGCTCTTGAGCACCACATACCGGGTCGTGAGTGAGGTGACTTCGCCCTTGCGGTCATCTACTGTAACGATATCGCCAATATGCAGTGAATGATCCAGAAGAATGATGAAACCGCTTATGTAGTTGCTGGCGATTTTCTGTAAACCCAATCCGAGCCCGACGCCAAGCGCGCCCCCGAACACGGACAAAACAGTGATATCTACACCGACCAATGGCAGCGCGATCAGCACGCCCACAAGTATCAGTACCGTCCGGCTGATTTTCGACAGAATCACGCGTTGATTGATATCCAACGCTTGGGCATCCATGATGCGTACCTCAAGCGAACTGGCGAGCCAGAGCGCTACCAGCATGCTGACTGTGAATGCGAGGATGCCTTGTACGAACAGCAATACAGAAAGGCGCTGTTTGCCGATGTGGAACGAAATATCATCGAGAAATATCAGGATCTCCGGCAGAAGACCCGTTACATGGAGCGCCAGTCCAATCCATACCGTCCAGCCGATAAATCGCTCCCATGGGTGCAGCCATTCCTGGCCTGAAAAAACTCTGCGCAGCATATAAACGGCTGCGCGAATCAGCGCGAGCGCAAATAACAACGGGACGACAATGTTGAGTAGATGAGTCGAATACCAATGACTCAACGCCCACCTGCCGAAAACGACCAGGACAAGCGCGAAGAGAGGGAACAGGAGGCGGCCCATGCTGCGCGCGCTGATATTCAGCGTGCGGGCGCTTACCTGTGGAGCGATGCGGATCATCGCATGCCGCCGCAACCACCAGGAAAGCCCCAGACCTCCAGTCAGCACGGCAATCTGCCATAGGACGCTGACTTCCTGCGCGCCGGAGATCAGATCGCGTAACAAATTCTGGAACTCATTATTGGATTGCATGAGACAGGGCGGTAGCGGGTCCTACCGGTAAGGCTGAGAGTGCTTGTAGTGACGATGCCAGTTTTGGAGGTAAAGATCAGTGAGTGCGGCATTGCCGCGTATCAACAGCACATTCTCCGCGTTCCTGTACTGTGCCGCGTGGGTGAAATTGAAGCTGCCGGTAATCAGGGTTGCGTCAGGACTGTCCGCGTCGATCACTATGACTTTGTTATGTGCGCTGGTGTGATCGGAGTCCGTAAAAACCGGCACGCCCTCACCCGCAATCTTCGAAATCAGGCTGGTAGGGATTCGATGGGTTTGATCCTTGTCAGCAATTACTTTGACTTCCACGCCGCGGCGCTTCGCTGCAATTAATGCGTCGGCGATCTTGCGATGGGTAAAACTGAACGTCTGCACCAGCACTTGATGATGTGCGGTATCGATAGCGTCGGCAATAAGCTTGCCGGCGTCATCTCCTGGGGTAAACGCCGCTTGTACCGTGCCTGAGGCGGGAAGAGCAATAGGAGGTTTATGGCCATGACCGGAAGTGGGTTCGAACCCTGCTGCATGAGGCGCAGCAAAAAGAATCGCCAGATAGCCGGCGACGGAAAGAGTGGCGCAATGGCGTAGCGATGTCATGCTTCACCCTTCGCCAATTCCAGCGCAGCGGCAAAAAAACCATCCGTACGGTGCAGGCCGGGGGACAGTTGCAGGAATGCGCCGGTGTCGAGGGGAATTTTTTGTTGTATCAATAGCTCGGCGCAATTCAACTGCATGAACCGGGGGTGGGTGCTTAAAAATTTATCGACGATCTCCTGATTCTCCTCCGGCAAGAAACTGCAGGTCGCATATACCAGCCTGCCGCCGGGCTTGAGCAGATTGGCGGCGGACGCCAGAATGGCTGCCTGCTTGCGCTTGAGCTCTTCAATGCTCTGCGGTGATTGTCGCCATTTCAAATCCGGATTACGACGCAACGTCCCAAGGCCGCTGCAAGGGGCATCCACCAGTACCCGGTCGATCTTTCCCGTCAGACGTTTCACCTTGATATCATTTTCATTAGTGATAAGCTGGGGATACAGATTGGACAAACCGGAACGCTTGAGGCGTGGTTTAAGGTTATTCAGCCGCTTTTCAGAATTATCCAGCGCATAGATGCGTCCTTGCGAACGCATCAGGGCGCCCAGCATCAGCGATTTGCCTCCGGCGCCCGCACAGAAATCGACCACCATGTCGCGGCGCTTCGGCCCGAGCAGATAGCCCAGCAACTGGCTGCCTTCGTCCTGGATCTCTACTTTGCCGGTGACGAATAGTTCGTGGCGATTGATAGCGGGCTTCCCGGCAAGGCGGATACCGATGGGCGAATAAGGCGTCGCGCTACCTTCAATTCCGTCTTTGCTCAGTACTGCAAGAACCTCATCGCGACTCGCAAGCAGCGTATTGACGCGTAGATCGAGGGGCGCCGCTTGTTGCAGCGACCGCCCCAGATCAAGTATCTCGCTATCGCTCATGAAATTGCGCAGCTTTTCCATCAACCAGACCGGGAACTCAGCCTGGACGTCAAGTGGCTGCGCTTCCAGCGATACCGACTTGATTCCCGTGAGCAACTTTGCTTCCGTTTCGCTAACGAGCGATATCAGCTCGCGCATATTCAAACCTTGGAATCTTGCCAGATAAGCAAGCAGCAACGAACGGGGAGTGGCAATGTTAACCGCGCTCTCGATAAAAAACCGGTGGCGCAAAATGCCAAATACCGTTTCCGCGACAAATGCGCGGTCGTTTACGCCAAGTGTCGGATTCTCTCGGAAGAAATGCCGCAATATCGAATCTGCAGGGTGTTCCAGCGGAAGCACGGCGCGCAATGCAGCGGCGGCCATGTCCAGATGAGCAGGGGTAAGACGCATCTATTGTCGATCACAGGGGGAAGCAAGGAGAGAAGGATGCGCGGCCACATGGGCGCGCGCTCGTAAAAACAACAAGCTGACAGGACCGTATTAGCTGATATTGATTACCTGCCGTTTTGCAATCAGCGCAGGCGTCCCTGTTTAAAACTGTCGGACATTTTGTCCGCGTAGCTTATGTTGGTAACCATCTGATCCGTAACAACGCCCATTTTCTCAGCCGCAACGATGCGCACCGGCAACATGTGATGGTCAACGGCAAGCCAGATTTTCTTGTCGCGCTGGCCTTCGTTTTCCAGCCGCTTTGTCAGCACGATGGTTTCCAGTTTACCCATCGGCGTGTCCAGCGTTTCTTTTCCAACCGCATAGTGGGCCAATTCGAGGTGCTTGCCATCGGTTTCATGGAGATCGATCACCTTGCCTGGCACGGCGGAAACAGGGGAGAACATGAAGCTGTAGAGCACGCTCAGCTTGTCCTGAGCGTCGGCAGGCAAGGCCTTTTGCTCTTCTCCGCGTTTATGTTGAAGGGTCAGCAGCTTTTTATCCCAATCGAAGATTGCTATTTTGGGTATCTTCTTGCCGTGCTGGTCCGAAAAACGTCCGGGACGCAACGCCCCCTGCGCGGTGATGATCCCCGCGCTATCACGCACCACGCTTTCGGGCTGTGTCAGCGCCAGTAGCCCTTTAGCACGGGATTCACTATTGATCTCATAGCTACGTTTACCACTTTCCTGCCTGATTTTCAAAGTATCGTTCACTTCGCCTTCGAGTGCGCCAGACGTTATCGAATAGCTGATATCGACTTGGGCGGGGACCTCAGCGGCACAAGCGGAGAACACCGAAAAACTAAAGCCCCACAGCAACGCAATGGATAAATATTTCATTTGTATAATTCCGGTGAGTATAGAACTGAGTTGTTGATTCCGGCATTGCTCACTTCAACATGATTATCGGAGAGCTTCAGCCGGTCTTCCATGAACCACCGTACGGCTTCGGGGTAAATGCAATGTTCCTGTTCCAGTACCCGTGCCGCAAGAGTTTCCTCGGTATCGTCCGGTAATATCTGAACTGCGGCCTGGACGATTATTGGACCGCGATCCATCTGGGAGGTGACGAAATGTACCGTACAGCCATGTATCTTTACACCTTCCTGCAACGCCTGCCTGTGGCTATGGAGGCCCGGAAAAGCAGGCAGCAATGATGGATGAACATTCATTAGCCTTCCCCGATAGCGGTTGACGAAATTATCTCCCAGAATTCGCATAAAGCCCGCGAGTACTATCAGATCGGGCTCATAAGCGTCAATTGCGTCGGCCAGTGCGGCGTCAAACGCCGGGCGTTCGGGATAGGACCGTTGATCCAGTACTCTGGTTTCACAACCATGCATTTTTGCAATTTCCAGTCCCGGTGCATCGGGCCTGTTGCTGATGACTGCAGCGATCCTGGCCGGCAGCGCTGCTTCGATCAGCGCTTGCATGTTGCTGCCCCGACCGGAAATGAGGATCACGAGAGATTTCATAATTTCGGCAGCGGGACCCGGCTTATTCTTTACACGCACTGCCGATTACTCGATGATTGTTTGCGCTTCATCTGCCTGGCGCTGCCGAATCGTACCTATATGCCACACAGTCTCGCCCGCAGATCGCAAAAGCCGCATTGCAGTATCGGCAAATTCCGGCGCCACTACCAGCGCCATGCCAATGCCGCAGTTGAACACACGCTGCATTTCCTGTTCGTTCACATTGCCTTGCAGCCGCAGCCAGTGGAAAAGCGGAGGCATGTCCCATGCATCGTGTTTCAATATCGCCGTGAGGCCTTTCGGCAGGACCCGCGGGATGTTTTCCGTCAAACCGCCGCCTGTGATATGTGCCATGCCTTTGACCGGCAGATGCTTCATCAGTTCGAGCAACGGTTTTACATAAATGCGCGTCGGCGCCATGAT
Organism: Nitrosospira sp. Nsp11; assembly: GCF_900142705.1. Taxonomy (GTDB): domain Bacteria; phylum Pseudomonadota; class Gammaproteobacteria; order Burkholderiales; family Nitrosomonadaceae; genus Nitrosospira. The sequence goes on along the minus strand of NZ_FRBV01000016.1, from coordinate 7,381 downwards.
GACATCAATTAACGCTTTACCGTGGAAATCCGCTGACAAGTCCGTATTATTTTTTTCGATAATCTTGCGGATCAGCGAATAGCCGTTGGAATGTGCGCCGCTGGAAGCAAGTCCCAATACCGCATCACCTTCCCGAATGGTCAAGCCGGTTATAATCTGGTCTTTCTCGACGGCGCCTACCGCAAAGCCGGCAAGATCGTATTCCCCCTCCGGGTACATGCCCGGCATTTCGGCCGTCTCGCCGCCAATCAAGGCGCATCCTGCCTGTTCACAGCCCTTTGCAATGCCTTTTACAACGCGGGTGGCTGTTTCCACGTCCAGTTTGCCGCACGCGAAATAGTCCAGGAAGAACAACGGTTCCGCGCCTTGCACCAGAATGTCGTTTACACTCATTGCCACCAGGTCGATACCGATACTGTCGTGCTGGCCGGATTGGAATGCAAGCTTCAACTTGGTACCCACGCCATCGGTGCCCGATACCAGCACCGGGTTACGATATTTTTTTGAAATCTCGAACAATGCCCCGAAGCCGCCTATGCCGGCGAGCACTTCCGGACGCATGGTACACTTGGCATAGGGCTTGATATTCTCCACCAGGCGGTCGCCTGCGTTGATGTCCACGCCTGCGTCTTGGTAGGATAGATGGATAGAGTCAGGATTGGGGTTTTCGAAATTGGATGACGTCAAGTTGAGTTCTCGCCTTGTTGCAGATAGAGTGCAATTTTCAAAATGGCGATTTTACCGTAAATGGTCACGAGAGTCGCTGCTTCGTGTATGACTTCGACATGTCATGGTCAACCGTCAATATATGACCAACAACTCATGGGCAACAATTTTATACCCGTAAATGAAGCAACTGCTGCTGGATATCGCCCCGTCGCCGCCGCCCACGCTGACTAATTTCGTGCCGGGAAGCAATATAGAACTATTGCAGACCCTGGGCAATGTTATTGCTGGATCGGAGCGTGAGCGTTTTATTTATTTATGGGGCGGAGCCGGGTGCGGGAAAAGCCATTTGCTGCTGGCGATAGCGGGGATACATATGCGCAATAAAGTGAATACGGCATATTTCGCCTGTGACGCAAATACCAGTTTCGCCGCAGGCAGCGAAGCCAGTTGTGTAGTGGTGGATGACGTGGACCGGCTCAATGCTGAGGCGCAAATCGGCTTGTTTAATCTCTATAATCATATTCGCGACGAGGGTCACGCGTTTCTTCTGGTGAGTGGCACGGTCGCGCCGGCGCAATTGAAACTGAAATTACGCGAAGATCTTGTCACGCGCCTGGGATGGGGTTTAGTGTATCAAGTTCATGAATTGACCGACGAGGAAAAAATAAAAGCGATGAAAAGCCATGCTACCAGCCGCGGACTGGATTTGTCCCAAGAGGTGTGCGACTACCTGCTCCGGCATGAACGGCGCGACTTGCCGTCTTTGATGGCTACCCTTGACGCGCTGGACAGTTATTCGCTGGCCAGCCAGCGTAAAGTCACGGTTCCGCTGGTGCGTGAATTATTGCAGGCAGCGTCATGAATCTGGCGCTATTTGACCTCGACAATACGCTTCTGGCCGGTGATAGCGATTTCCAATGGGCGCAATTCCTGATTGAGCAGCGCGTGCTCGACCGTGAAGTGTACGAAGCACAAAATGTCGAATTCTACGAGCAATATAAATCTGGAACGCTGGATATACACGCGTTTCTGGACTTTCAGCTGAAGCCGTTATCGCGTCATCCCCGGAGCCAGCTTGATGCCTGGCACAGCGAATTCATGAAGGAAAGAATTCTGCCGCTGATAACGCCGGACGCGCGGAAATTGATTAACAAGCATATGATCGGCAAGGATCTATGCGTCATCATCACGGCCACCAATCGATTTGTAACCGCCCCGATCGCGCAGGAACTGGGAATAAGCAATCTGATCGCCACGGAGGCGGAGCAGCGGGATGGTGAATACACGGGCCGCGTTTCGGGCGTGCCCTGTTTCAGGGAAGGCAAGATAGCGCGGCTGGAAAGCTGGCTGGATGAACATAATCTGACATGGCTATCGTTTCTGGAAAGCTGGTTTTACAGCGATTCATTGAACGACCTTCCGCTACTCAACAAGGTTACCCACCCGGTCGCGGTGGATCCCGATGCAACCCTCAAGGCTCATGCGGAAAAAAAAGGATGGCCCATCATCAGCCTGCGATAACTTGAATAATGGTTCAGGAACGTTACGCCCGGGCCGCAATGTAGCAATGGTAGTAGTAATAGCAGAAAACACGACAAAGCTTTCTTATTGACTCGATTATTGACTCGAGGTCTGGGGTGCTGATCGTTCGCAAATTGGCCTGAGCGCCCGAGTGAGTTCCGTCAAACATCCTTTATTGCTGCTGATTTTCTTCTTTCTGCTGGGCCTTGGCAGTCTGTTTACCGGACTGCTGTTCGGCAGCGTGGATATCCCGATCCCCGGCATTATCGATGTCCTGTTGTCGCCAGTCGATAGCATCCCTCACCAGATCATCTGGCAGTTGCGCTTGCCGCGTGTTTCGGCCGCATTTGCCTGTGGCGGCCTGCTGGCCCTGGCGGGCGCGCTATTGCAGGTTCTGCTGCGTAACCCGCTGGCTGATCCTTATATTCTGGGCGTATCGGGTGGGGCGGCGGTCGGCGCGCTCCTTGCGATGCTGCTGGGATGGGGGCTCGTCTTGACGAATCTGGCGTCGCTGGCTGGTGCACTGACGGCGATTGCCATTGTGTTTGGCTTGAGTTTTCGTGTCGGCGACTGGAATCTTTACCGGTTGCTCCTGACAGGGGTGGTACTGTCCGCTGGCTGTACGGCGCTGACTACCTTGATCCTGACGCTGGCGCCTGCCCGCGATATAAAAGGCATGCTGTTCTGGTTGATGGGCGACATTTCGCGCGCTGAAGAGTTGGCGCCCGCATGGGCCATGCTTATCATTGTAACGGCTTTGAGCATGCTTTTTTCCGGCAGCCTCAACGTTCTGAGTCTCGGCCAGATGAAGGCGAAAACGCTGGGTGTGGCGGTACTGCCACTGCAGATCGGCATCTACTTTTGCGCCTCATTGGCGACCGTATCCGCGCTGATGGTGGCGGGCGCCATCGGATTTGTCGGTCTGATCGTGCCGCACGCCGTGCGCTTGCTGGGCGTTAACGATTTTCGCTGGCTGCTGCCCTTGTCGGTGCTCTCCGGAGGCAGTTTTCTCACATTGGCCGATACCCTGGCTCGTACGTTGTGGGCGCCGCAGCAATTGCCCGTGGGCGTACTGACGGCATTGCTGGGCGTACCGATGCTGTTGATGTTACTGTCGAGAAAGCATTGATCGTTTCGACTCTATCTCAAACGGAGGCGCCATTTGATGAACCTGTTCCAGTATTGCGCGTTACCTACCAGGGGATGAATTCTGCAAGTTCGGTATCAACCCCAGAACTACCCCTTGAGTTGCTGCCCACTGAATTGCCTGTAGGGACAGTCCACCTCTGGTATATGTCCGTCGCGGACACCACGATTCCGTTCGATCATCATCTATCCGTTCTCGACGAGGAAGAGCGGCACCGGGCAAATCGGTTCCATCTCGATCACGATCGGGTTCGATTCGTCCTGGGACGTGCTTCTCTGCGTTGCTTGTTGGCGCAATACACGGATTCCGAGCCTGCTCTCATCCGATTCAAGCAGAACCAATACGGTAAACCATTTCTCCAATATCCGCCCAGTCCTGTCCAGTTCAATGTAACGCATTCCGGCAACTACATACTCCACGCGATCGCGCACGAAGCCGAGGTTGGGGTGGACGTTGAAGTCATCCGCGATTCTGCTGGACTTGCATCAATTTCTTCATATTTTGCTGCCGGCGAACAAGACTGGCTATCGGCGACGGATTCTCAGGCGTGGAATAGTGCATTCTTCACACTATGGGTTTGCAAGGAGGCTTACATAAAGGCGCTTGGCCGAGGGCTTTCAAAGTCGTTGAACAGCTTCGAAATCAGTCTCCCGATGGGAAAAGAAGGAATGGAGCCAAGGGTTCTCTTCGACTCCGATGACGCTGCTGCCCCGGCCTCATGGCGGCTGATGATTTTTGAGCCCGATCGGGATACGCTGGGCTGTCTTGCCGTTAACCGCGCCTGTAAAATAGTCGAGTTGCGTCAATACGGCTCAGGCACGTTGTTGCGGCGGATATCCCTGGTGTAAGAGAAAGCTCTGAGTCAGACTGTCGCGGACTCAACCAGTCCGCACGAAGCACTGAATATAGGCGTCTCCGGTGTCGCTTTTGACATAATCGGTAGTTGCGTATGACGCATAGGACCGACGCTCCACGACGATGCGATCGAAGTGATGGACGAACTGCCAACGTAGTACCGGCCGCGTGGAGAAACAGGGGATGAAAACGCCCCCTCGCCGCAGGGCGCGCGTAACCGCAGGCATGACTTCCGCCCATAGCCCCTCATCGTCCCACAATGTCACGGGAACAAGGTAGGGATCGAAAAAAATGCCGTCGAGGCTCTCCGGTTCGATCTCATGGATATATTCAAAAAAATCCGCGTGAACGATCTCCAGCGCTGGCGGCAGCGACGGATTTCGCTCGCGGAAGAGTTCTATCACCTGGGGAAATTTTTCGATTACGGTATGATGCCGCGTGGCTGGGTTGCCTGCGATGCGTAGTGCCGAGATGCCCAGCCCCAGGCCCACCTCCAGGAACTGCGAGCCATATTTGCAGAGAATGTCCGCCGATTCCCACATCAACGCCGTTTCCCACCCTTGCATCGCCTGACCGTCTTCGATGAGGAGAGTGACTTCATCCCCATCCCCTTCTATGAGCTTTATTTCCGGGTTTTCTATCTGCTGTATCGCGTTCATTGTGCTTTCTCCTCAAAATGCATCATCCTGAATTTGCCCCGTAGCGAGCTAACCAGAAAGGTGAAGCTTACGGGGTACGAAAAATCCTTTTCAGTGATAGTGCCTAGCTAACAAATGAGTGGTCAGCTGCCGGATTCAGGATCATGTCATTGGCGGCAAAGCGATCCAGCAGCGCCTTGAGTTCTTTGGAAAACACAGGCTCTCCGAGCGCGGAAACTTTTGCCCGATGACGCCAGCGCGGTAGTGGCTCGATCTTTGGCAAAGATGTATTTTCCGTCTGCGCTTTCGTCACCACTGAGGCCAGATCGGCGATAGTGGGGGTCTCAAAAATCTGTTGCAGCGGAACTTCTACACCGAATTCGTCGCGTAACCGTGATATTACCTGGGTTGCCAGGAGGGAGTGCCCTCCCAGGGTGAAGAAATTGTCGCTAATACCGATGTGTCCGATTCCCAGTATCTGCTCCCAAATCGCCACAAGCTTTGCCTCAGCAGGCGCATGAGGCAAAACAAGCCCGTGGTCCCGTATTTCTGGCACCGGCAGCGCCAGCCGATTGATCTTGCCGCTGGGTGTTGTGGGCAACTCTTCAAGTATAACGAATAATGACGGCACCATATAATCGGGCAACCGAGGAGCGAGATGCCGGCGCAGGTCTCCGTCGGTTGGTGGTTGGCCCAAATTCGTCGAATCCGCCGTGTTCGCCCAACCTGTCGAGACATACGCGACCAGCCGCCAATCGCCAGCGTATTCCTGCGCGATGACCACCGCTTGTTTTACATCAGGAAATTGGAGGAGGTGGTTTTCGATCTCGCCCGGTTCGATGCGATAGCCACGAATTTTCACCTGAAAATCCCGCCGCCCGATGAACTCGATGCTGTCATCCGGAAGCCGGCGTCCGAGATCGCCCGTGCGGTAAATTCGCCGTCCTCCGCTCTTCGATGGAAATGCTGCAATACTATCCTGCCGCCAATAACCCATGGCGACGAAGAGACCGCGCAGCACAATTTCCCCTGGGCAGTAGACATCCGCAGGCTGTCCGGCATCATTCAGCAACAGAACCTCGATGTCATCAACCGGGTAACCGATGGGTACGGCGTCGCGCACAAGCATCGTTTTACTATTTTCGATGAAGCATTGCAGCACCATCGTCGCCTCCGTGAGGCCGTAACCATTGACCAGCAGGCAATCCGGGGGAAAGTGCGCACGGAAAGAATCAACATCGCGCCGGTACACGGCCTCACCCCCAAGGACGACAAGACGGATTTTTTCCAGATGCTCCATTCCCGTCAGTGTATTGACAAGATGGCGAAATATAGTCGGGGCCGAATGAAAAACCGTAATCTCCTGTTCTACGAGACAATCGACGAGTGCCGCGATGCCATGCTCCCGCACAGAAACCGGATAAACCGCAGCGCCGTTGAGCAGGGCGCCGAAGATGTCCTGAACAGCAGCGTCAACGCCGTATGAAGAGACAAAGGTCAGCCGGTCATCAGCGCATAAATGCAGATTGTTACTGTAGTTCCGGACTTGGGCCAAGACATTGCGGTGAGTCTGCACGACGCCTTTTGGTTCTCCTGTGGATCCTGAGGTGTAGAGAATATAGGCAATGCGATCAGGCGAGATGGCTGGCGGGGGATCGGCATCGAAGCGCTCGTTCTCGGCAAATCGAATCACCTGCGCCTGCTCCGTGGAAAAGTCTTCGATATCTGTCAGGACGGCGGCTGCCGTGGAATCGGCTATAAGCCTGTTAATTCGGGGCAGAGGATGAGCAGGGTCGAGCGGGACATACGTCTTGCCTGCCTTTAGCACTCCAAGCATCGCCGCGATCGTGGATGCGCCATGGCGGAAAAACAGGGCGACCCGCTCCTCACCATCTCCGCGCACGGCGAGAATGGCATTGGCGACTCGATTGGAAAGCCTCTCCAGTTGTGTATAAGTCCACTGCTCATTTTTAGTCTTGACCGCGGTGTTATCAGGATAACGCGTTGCCTGCTCCCGAAAACGGCTTCCTATCGATTGTTCGATCGCCTGCCCAGAGAACGTTATAAATGGATTCCTGGGTGTAACAACGTTTTTTCCTGAAGGTATCTGACGGGTGGGGCGCAATTGCGCGAGCGGCACGTCGGGGTCGGCGGGGATTGCTTCCAGGAGATTGGTAAAGTGGTCTAGCATGTATCTGACGGTATCGGGCTCAAAAAGATCGCGTGCATAGACTGCATGGAGCCGGATGTTCCGATCGTACTCGATGGCATAGAGGGTGAGGTCGAATTTTGCTGATTCCTCATCGGAGTCGAAATCAGCCGCTGCATCGAGTTCAGTATTCTCATCGTCAGGTTCGTCAGGCATGCGTCCATCGATATTGAGCAGGTTGAACATCACCTGAAAGAGCGGCGCCTGGCTCAGATGTCGTGCTGGGGCGAGCCTGGCCACCAGCATCTCGAAGGGGAGATCCTGATGCGCGTACGCCTCGGTTGCCACCCTGCGCACGCGCTCGAGCAGCGCGGTAAATGACGGATCGCCCGACAGGTCCAG
>NZ_FRBV01000032.1 GCF_900142705.1 Nitrosospira sp. Nsp11 | reverse complement strand
CGACGCCCAGTCATGCTGGAAATTCCAGATGATCACCGGCGAAAACAGCAGTAGCGCAAGTGCGGCGGCCAGATATGCATGCGGCCGGCGCAGCCAGCGGCGCGAAGCGGGATCCAGGATCACAAACAGCAGCGCCGCCGGACCCAGCAGCCCCAGCGTATATTTCGACAGGATACCCAGGCCGAATGCAATACCCATGCCCAGCCAAGCCCAGTTGCGATCGGCCAGTAATGCCCGTTCCATGTAGTAAAGGGTGGCAGCCCAGGCGGCTACCAGCGGCGCATCCGCTGTCATGAGTGCGCCAGTGGCAAAGTAAAACGGCAACACCGCGAGCAGCAGCACCGCGCGCATAGCGGTCGACTTATCGTACAGATTGCACGCCAGCGCATACAAGTAAGCCATCGTTATCAGGCCACAGCAAAACGAGCCGATCCGAACCCCGAACTCGCTGTTGCCAAAGATCGCGGTACCAAGCCAGATCAGCCATGCCACCATGGGCGGGTGATCGTAAAAGCTCAGGTCCATGTGCTGGGCATAGTTCCAGTAGTAAGCTTCGTCGGGAATCAGTTCGGCTGTGCCCAGGTAGATCAGGCGCAGCAGGACGGCAAAGGCGACGATGCCGACGGAGGCGACCCGCCAGCGCACGTCCGGCGAGGGCGGGTTCACGGTAACGGGAAATACGTAGAATGCGGCGCCGAAGTAGTTGATGGCGGCGGTTGCGGCAATGGCCGGGAAGATGGCCAGAAACGAGGGCATGTGCCAGGCATCGATCAGCAGGGCCAGTACGCCGCCGCGCAGCAGTAACGCGAATATGCCGACAGTGAGGAAGCGGCCAAGCTGATCCCGTCGCAGGTCGCCTGCAAGATTTTGGAATGACCTTCTGGAATTGAGCGAATAATTTATTACCGCCGCGGCGAAGAAACTCGTGATGTGCGCCAGAGCGAGTCCGAAGCCGCGGCTCATGAGGAATTGAAACAGCAGCGCGTCAATGGCGAGACCAAACAACCCGACCGCGGCAAAGCGGCCGGCGGTACCGACGGAGACGGTGCCGCCGGCTAAGGTCATGAGGCGTTGCAGGTAGGTCCACGGTGGGCGGAATGATAATTTGGAGGCGTCATGGGTGCGATTGTGAAAGCAGACGGGCACTTCCACGACCCTGAGTTTGCCTTGGCCGGCCATGAGCAGTTCGAGCAGGATTTCATGGCCGTGTGCGGGTTCGGCAATGGTGGCGGCCAGTTCCCGCCGGAAGGCGAAAAATCCCGAGGTGGCGTCGTTTACGTCGCAGAGGGGGCGGGCCAGCCCGTTGGCGAGGCGCGAGAGCCATCGGCGCGGCAGGGGCTCTCCTTCAGTACCGCCGCCGGGTACGTAGCGGCTGCCGATGGCGATGTCGCAGCTTCCGTCCAGCACGGGGGCAATCAGGGCAGGCAATCGTTCAGGCGGATGGCTCAGGTCTGCATCCATCACGACGATGACCTTCCCGTGCGCCGCGGCCGCGCCGGCCAGGACGGACCGGGCGAGATCGGGCTTGTCCGGGCGTTCGATCAGCCGTACATTGGCGCGCTTTTCCCAGTCGCGCACTTTGGCGCGTGTACCATCGCTTGAGCTGTCGTCTACAAAGATAATCTCGAAACTTTCTGGCGGCAGGCCAAGCTCGCACAGGCGCGCCAGCAGGGGGTCGATGTTGTCGGCCTCGTTGAGCGTGGGGATCAC
>NZ_FRBV01000015.1 GCF_900142705.1 Nitrosospira sp. Nsp11 | reverse complement strand
TTCAAGCTGTATGCCGAGGACGAAATGAACTTCGAGCAGATTTCCGCGCTGGCGCTTACCGAGGATCACGAATTGCAGGAGCGCATCTGGAACAGCACTTCGGAGTGGCAGCGCAACGGCTCAACCTTCCGGCGCTTGATTACCGGAACCGAAATAGACATTCGGCAGAGCCCGCTTGCCAAGTTCGTCGGAGTGGAGGAATACGAAGCGGCAGGAGGATTGATACGGCGCGACCTGTTTGGGAAAGAGGACGAAGGTTATATACAGGACGCCGAACTGTTGGAATCACTTGCCTTGGAAAAACTCAATCAGGCGGTTGAGGCCATCGAGGGCGAAGGCCATGCATGGGCGCAATGCCACACCACGTTCGACCATGCGGATGAGGCTGAATTCGTGAAGGCGCGAACCATCAGGCGTGAGCCAACTTCGGAAGAACAGGCCGCAAAGGATGCGCTTGACGCTGAAATGGAAGCCATCGAAACCGAATTTGAGGGTTACGACGAGGACGAGGACGAGTCCGGTCAAATCTATGCTGTGATTGAAGAGAAGCACGACGCCATACTGAGAAAGATAGCGGCATTGAACGCATCACTGGAAGAACTTTATGCAGACGATCTTGCCATTGCAGGTGTCATCGTCACCGTTGACCATGCGGGGGAGCTACGCATCGAGCGGAATCTTATTCGCAAGGAAGATATGAAGAAGCTGCCGAAAGAGCGGCGCGCGGAAACAGGACTGGCAGAAAGGGGCCAAAGCGAGACACCGAAGCCGCTGCACTCGGATAAACTCACGCGCATGTTGACGGCGCACCGCACCGCAGCGATACAGGCGGCAATGGCGAACAGGCCGGACATGGCGCTGGCGGCACTCGCACACCGGATGGCGTTGCAGGTTTTCTCGAATGGGTATGTGTCGAACCGGCTGGTGCAGGTCAACGTCGAGCGTCCCTATCTCAAGCCGGATGCCGAGAACATCGAGCAGAGCCGCGCAGCTATGGCAGTCGAGGACAAGTACCGGCTGTGGAAAGAACGCATCGAAGCGGCAGGGCAGGGCGGCAAGAACCTGTTTCAGTGGTTGTTGGAGCAGCCGCAGCAAGACCTCCTGGACTTGCTGGCGTTCTGTACGGCGGTTTCGGTCAATACCGTATCAAGCCGCGAGAACATACCATCAGATGACATAGCAGCCCTTATGACTGCATTGAATCTGGATATGGCCGATTGGTGGCAACCTACGCCGGAGAATTATCTTTCGCACGTATCCAAAGACCGGATTATTGCAGTAGTGGGAGAAGCGGTTTCTTCTCAAAATGCCGATCTTATGCGCGGGTTAAAGAAGGATGATCTCGTGCGGCAAGCGGACTCCGAACTGACCGGCTTACGCTGGCTACCAAACAATCTCAAGGTGAAGCCCTAAAGAAAAGGAACTGCAAATCTCTTTTTTGAGGTTTGCGGTTCTGTTCAAAAATTACTAGACAGCCGCTAAAAAAACTTGAAAAAAACATAACATTTCGGAGACGCTTATTCATCACAACTTAAGAAATGGTACTAGCCTGCCGACCGCGGGAACGTCTTGCCGCCGCCGGCAGGATGTTTCCGAACGCTTGGGCGCAATCCGATATGTTTCGCGCCGACCGGGGACGGATATCCCGGACTGGTCGCCATGGTGCTACCTGCCGATCGCCGACTGGTACGCAATCGTCTCCGGCGATAGTTCACGCTTACCGGCAAATCCGGTGCCAAAAAAGACCATGCGCGGGTTGTAAATTGTCGCTCCGGACAAGGCTGTAGCGTGGGGACGTGGGCATAAGGCTTGGATCCGCGCGCAGGGGAGCGGAAATTAACCCTTAAATAGTTGCCGCCGATCCCGGTTAATCTGGATTCGCCGGATAACCTGAGTACAACGTCCAGAGCGTTGATCGATAGGTGGTCCGCTGAAGCTTGTTCAGTCATCGGCGTTGGCGGGAGCGATCACTCAACGTACGAGTTAGCCAGCAACCTCATAGATTCTTGAGGCTATCGGCCTCAAAGTATTGACGGACAAACGCGACGATCTCATCAGCGAGTGGTTTCAGATGCTTGAACTGGTGGTTGTAACGATTCCATAGTTCACGCGGCCAATCGAGAGGATCTATGCGCTCCATCGCTTGAAGTGTTGAGAAGCGCGCCGGTAGCTCCTTCGCCACAACAGCAAGTAGTTCCATGAGGATTGACCGATTCTGATCGGCCACCGCAAGGTACTGCGTCAGTAGGTTCGCTAGCTTGGCTGGCAGCAAGGGGTTTTCGAGAAGCCGTGTAATCTTCTGATCCATTTCGCAGTACTGCCTGTTGATGAACAGCCTCTCGGTCTTATAGCGTGCCCAGCGGGCCGCTCGGGAGTCGGCGACATCCCCGAGCGGATCGGCCAATGCCTCCATGAATGCTTTGCCCATCCGCATCGGGCAGTCGCGGGAGTTGTACTTCCTTGTTTCTGGTTCAAACTGAACATCGAAAAAGTTTGTCGCGTACGAGTCGAGGAGAAAACAGACGTTTACGTCGAACAAAGAGTTAAAGTCGAAATCGCCCCTTAGCGCGAGCTCGTGCTTGCCCACAAAGAGGGACATGGCCTCGCTCATGACCTTCAGTTGCTCCTTGAAGACCTCTGTGCGGATCGGCTGAAGCACAGTCCGACGGGCTTGACGGTACGTGAAGACAGCCACCGCCCCAGCTACTAGCCAGAAGGCGATTTGAGCGATGTCCTTTGCAATTCCGAGGTACTCCATTGTGGCCTTTGCTGGCTAACGTGTTCTGAAATGAGCAGTACGCCCCGACATTGTACTTCTGCCGTCTTCGCTTCTGTGCACAGGAGTTTTGAGTATAGATGACGATGGTGCAGATGACTGCTGATCTCAAGAAATTCAAAAATCTGCCCACGATGGTCCCGTTGATTTAGCAAATTGGTACAGTCACCTTCTGAAAAGGACAGTGGTTCCTAATAGACGGGATTGCGTTCACCACCTAGGGCAGGATAGATTTTCGCGCCCGCGAATATCCTGTTTTTCCCGCTTATCGCTGTCACAGGCCACGCCAGCCGCTGGCGCGGTTCGCTTCGCCTGTCATGGCCTTTGATCCGCAAGTGCTTGCGGCCGCAACGCGCTTGAACCCCAATCCCTGACGGCACAGACCGAAAACACACCCCATAAGCATCCCCCACAAAGCGCCTCCCAATCTCTGCGAGGGGGACTTGTGGGGGATAAACATTCATGCGGGACTGGAATCGGTCCTGCATGTGTCTGCCTTCCCACCCCACCCATTCCCAACCCTTGCCCGTGAGGGCAGGGCATTCCCCACTCCCGTCGCCCCAGGGCGAGGCGAGGAGAGTTCGAGCGAGAGGATCAGTTTATTAACCTAATCGCGAGGACTCAAGATCATGAAAACTACCGGCACCCCGAAGAAAGATATGTACGCACAGGTAACGGATGAAATTATCGCTATGCTGGAAAGCGGCAAAACCAGCCGTCTTACTTGGGCGCGAAGCGGAGACGGTTTGCCCCGCAATCACATGACCGGAACCGCTTATCAAGGCGTAAATGTGCTTTTGTTATGGGCAGCAGTCGCGACTAACGGCTATTCAAGCGACCGTTGGCTGACCTACAAACAGGCTAGCGAAATGGGCGGCCAAGTGCGCAAAGGTGAAAAAAGCGTTACGTGTGTTTTCTTCAAGACACTTGACCGCAAATCGGAGAATGAAGGCGACAGCACCGAAAAAACCGACTCTGTACGGATGATCAAACCGTTCTGGCTGTTTAATCTTGACCAGATCGACGGCATTGAAAAGCCACAAGCCGCCGCGCCTCTTAAAGAGTTTCAGCAGATCGATGCGGTCGAAAACGTTTTGATCCGTTCTGGCGCTGTCATTCGCGAAGCAGGTGAGAAGGCGTTTTATCATCCCTCGACGGATGAAATTTACCTGCCGGAACGCACCCGTTTTGCCTCTGAGATTGAGTTTTACAGCGTGGCTTTGCATGAGTTGACGCACTGGACGGGAGCCAAACACCGTTTAGCGCGTGACTTCGCCAAACGATTCGGTTCAGAAGCCTACGCTTTCGAGGAATTGATTGCAGAGCTTGGGAGCGCTTTCCTAAATGCGGAATTGGGTTTTGCCGCATCGATGATCCCGAATCATGCCGGGTATATCGAATCATGGCTGAAGGTGCTGAAAAGCGACAAACGTGCGATATTCACCGCCGCCAGCCAAGCCAGCAAGGCACACTCCTACATCATTGATTTAGTGAGATGCAACCAGAAAGACCAACAAGCCGCCTGAGCCAGCGAAACGATCAACGATCAACAAAACGGAAAATATCAGCGGCCTAGTCAGTTCAGACCAGGCCGCTTTCGCGGCATGTTTTAGCATATGCGAAAACGTATTAGGCAGAGCGGGGGAAAACCCCCGCCTAATTTTGACCTGCCTAGAGTAGCCAGATATAGATGATGATCTTGAAAGCCTTGAAAATCGCGATGATCGTCATGTTTTCTCCCTATGGTTGTGCACCAGGCAGGGGGAAAGACTAAAGCATTGCTTTACACAAAACGTTTACTTTTTGGTAATGCAAGGTATAGTATTGCTATACGTATTCGTATTGATTCAGCCTTTCTCGCTTGCCAAAGTGCGTTGGTTGAAAAAACAGGTCGAATCGGTGTTCCACCACCTTTTCTTCCCACCCATGAAAGCCTTGTTACGAGAGTGACAAGGCTTTCGTCTTTCTTGGATTACTATCCCTAGTGATCTAGTGTACAACAAACACCACATCTTAGATCCTTACGCTGGGTACAGCAATCAGATTTCTGGCCGTATCGCGATGATTATGCTTTCACATATGAAAAACAATTATTTTGAAGTGCGTCGGTTTAGCTTTTTAAGCTTTTTAGGCATAGTCCTCTTCCTGGGCTTATGCTTCTCTCCAGCCCAGGCGGAAACATTGACCGGCCAAGTCGTTAAAATAGCCGATGGCGACACCCTGACAGTTTTGGATGCATCAAAACAGCAGCACAGGATCCGATTGACAGGTATCGATGCGCCCGAGAGAAAACAGGCATTCGGCACGGTATCAAGGCAGCATCTGGCAGGCTTGGTCTTTGGTCGTACGGTTATGGTGGAATGGCACAAGCGCGACCGTTATCAGCGCATCCTGGGAAAAGTACTGATGGATGGCCAGGATGCCAATCTGGAACAGATCAGGGCAGGGCTGGCATGGCATTACAAGCAATATGGCAAGGATCAGCAGCCGGTCGACCGAGTAGTCTATGCCGAGGCTGAGGACGCTGCCCGACTCGAAGGTGTTGGGTTGTGGCGTGATCCGGCGCCCATTCCTCCATGGAATTTTCGGCGCAAGTGATGCGACACAGGGGAATTTTCCGATATGTGCGGACGTTTTGAACAATCTGGAACACGCAGGTATTACGCGCAAGCCCTGGTCGAGGATACCGAAGGGAAAAAATGGGTTGGCGGCGACTCTGTTCCTCAGTACAACTTAAGCCCGGGCAGGCCACCGCTCTGACCGACAAATCATTACGCTTCCCTTTTTGCCCGTTATCCTATTAGTATTGCGTTAAGCTCAGCAATAAAAAGGCAGTGCCAAGATCTGTTAAAAAATTTCTTTCCGCCTATAAAATTCCCTTACATAACAAAAATGAAAAAATTTTTACTCTCCTTCCTTACCGCCTTGTTCCCGCTACAAGCACATTCACAAGATATCGGCTGGCCTACGGTGATGTCTCTTTATCAGTCTGGCCAAGGGGAGCAAGCGGTAGCGGTGGGGAAAAAGACGCTTTCAGCCATAGAGAAGAAGTACGGTCCCGCTCATATCGAAGTTGCATCGGGTCTCAACAATCTTGGATGGCTTTATCAAGCGAAAGGCCAATATAAGCTGGCTGAGCCCCTCTACGAACGGGCTATAAAAATTTATGAGCGAATTTTTGGCGAGGATCATCCAGAAACGGCATCAACTCTCTTCAATCTTGCCGGCCTCAAAGTAGATCAAGGCCAATATGCACAAGCCGAAGCTCTCCATAAACGTGTGTTGGAAATTCGGGAAAAGGCAATTGGCCCTGACAAGCCTCTTATTGCGAGAAGCCTGAATGACCTAGGAGAGCTCTATCGTTTGCAAAAGCGATATGAAGAGGCTGAGATCTGTCTTAAGAAGGCCGTGGACATATACGAGAACACAGTATCAGACCTGAAAAACGATCCTGAGTTAACAACTACCCGAAATAATCTTGGGTTGCTATATAGTGATCAAGGAAAGCACGAGCAGGCTGCTGCATTGCTCCACCTCGCTTTGGAGGGCCGGGAGGGATTTTTGGGCTCGAATGATCCTCTTGTAGCAAACAGCCTGGGCAATCTCGGAATGCTTTACTTGGAACATGGCCAATATGCACAAGCCGAGCCATTATTAAAACGTGCTGTATCCATATCAGAAGCGACTCTTCCTCTTGATCACCCTAACTTGGCAGCTGCCTTTAACAATCTCGCTGGACTCTACGATGTTCAACGTCAATTCCCGCAGGCCGAACAACTCTTCGAACGCGCCCTGGAGATTTATAGAAAATCATTACCGCCAGACCATCCGAATGTAGTGAATGCCCTGAGAAATATGGCGCGGCTCTACCGCTCGACAGACCGCGATAACCAAGCTGAAGAATTGGAACGGCAGATGACAAATGTTCAGTCAACCGGACAGTCTCACCCTTGACAGGTTTTGATTTTAGGCCGCATATACCGTTATGCCTTCGCAGATGAAAAACAATTCTTCTTTAAACCCTTTGATGTAGAGCGAATGCAGGCTGGGGCTGTATCCCCGGTGGTTGTTGAGTTGCTTGCGGCCCAAGCGGAATGACGCTGACCTGCTTCCCCAGGTTTTTTAGCAGCAATTTGTAGGTATCCAGATCGAACTTCATAACGGAGCGGACATTCAGCAACTCATCCAGATCGCATTCATTGTCCACTGTTCCCAGGTGGCACCAGTAGTCAAAGACATGCAGTTGTGCGCGTCCGGACGATTTGCAGTATTCGCGAATGCCGATCTGGCCCGGATAAGGCCATGACTTGAGCCTGAGCGGAATCAGCGCCTGTTTCAGCCGCAGAAAATGCAGCTCAGGTGCTTCCCTGCCGGCACAGACTCCGTTGCAGCGTTTGAGCTGATGGGAGAAACATACCCCATACCCTTTTTCCAGGCCCACGAATCGGGGACACAACCTGTTTTCCCGGACAATTTCCCGCAGCGCATCGACCGCCTTTGCTTTCGAGCGGAACAGTCCATACAGAAGCTCGAACACTTCGGGGCGGATGTCCTCTTCCGTTACGATATTGACCAGCGGGACCTTGCCCGGCCCATCGGCCACCGCCAGGGAAAAGAGCGTGCGCGAACGTCGCAGCCGTTTGTTGTGTATGGGCTGGTGTTCCTTGATCAATCTCGATTCCAGGAGAAGCGCCCCCAGCTCCCCGGCTGTTTCCGTCCATTCGACCCGCTCGACCTCCTGAGCAATGCGCATATCGCCGGAAGAGGCATGATCATTGCTGAAATGGGACATCACCCGGGATCTTAGCGTAACGCTCTTGCCGATATAGAGCGGGAGGTCATTTTTGCCGTAGAAGAAATAGACGCCGGGGCTGTCGGGAATACGATCGACCACCGCCGCATCCAGTCTTGCGGGTAGGCAGGGATCTTTCAGCAGCGCACTGGCCGCGTCAAGCAGCTGCCTTGAACCCAGTTCGCGTCGGGCTACCTCCAAATAGGCCACCACCAGCTCCACATCACCCATCGCCCGGTGGCGCCCATCGGTATGGAGCCCATGACGCTGCACGATGGCATCCAGCCCGTGGCCCTTGTGCTGGGGATAGAGCTTGCGCGAGAGCCGGACGGTGCATAGCACCCGATGCTGGAGCAGGGCGCCTATGCGGCGGTATTCGTTCTTGAGGAAACCGTAGTCGAAGCGGACGTTATGCGCAGTCAGCACCGCCCCCTCAAGAAAACTGTAGAGTTTGTGCGCGACTTCTTCAAATGACGGCGCCTCCTGCACCATCCCATTGCTGATGCCGGTCAGGCGAGTGATGAAAGGCGGAATGGGCATGCCTGGATTGACCAGCGTTTCCCAGCGGTCGCTTTCGATCCCCTCTTCGAAGCGGATGAGCGCAATTTCGATAATGCGGTCATGCAGGGGCGTGCCGCCCGTGGTTTCCAGGTCAAGAATGACGTAGGGGAAAGGAAGCACCGCTAATAATACCCAGGGGCAGGGGCGGCCGAGGCAGAAAAGTGACTCATTTTCGCACGTGCGAAAATGAATTCACTTCCCTTTATCCACCATTGACTGCTGCTTTAAGCGCGGCGCCCGGCTTGAATGCCGGCACTTTTGCTGCGGCAATCTTCAGTTCTTCGCCGGTCTTGGGATTGCGGCCGGTGCGCGCGGCGCGGCTGCGGACCTCAAAAGTGCCGAACCCAACCAGCGTAAGGGAATCGCCCTTTTGCAGGGCCTCGGCAATGATATCGGTCAATGCCGCCACAGCGCGGGCCGCATCGGCCTTGCTTAAATCGGCCTTTGCCGCTATTCCTTCTACGAGTTCATTCTTGTTCATGCAGTTGCCCTTTCAGTGTAAGTGGTAAATAGATCGGTTTCCCGCAGGGCAGAACGCTGTCTTGCCCTTTTCTTTGAGAATCAGCTGGCACGCGCCACCGGCACATCGCTCCATCTTGTGACAGCTACTGATTCATAAGCAGCCAACCTAAAATGAAGCTTCCTGCAATAGTGCCGAATGCTCCGAGGATAAAAATTAGCCATCGATAAAAGTACCAGCTATTGCGGCCCCCATTTGCAAAATTTGCAACTTCATCGTCCAAAAACCTCGCAACAGCTGACTTGTCATTAAGATTTTCCGAGTGGTTCCTGGGATCCCCAAGCCTGCTTTTCAGATCAGCAAACCAGGGATGTTCGATGGAAGAGTACTTCTCATGCAACCGTGCGGCATAGACGTAAAAGGAAACATACAGCCGGTAGTAGCGGCCTATAAGTCGGTGAGTAATGTAGGAAACTGGTCCCATGAGTATAAGAAATACTGCTGCCAGGAACAGCGCGAGCTTTGATGCTTCGGGCGCGCCCTGAAGCTTGTCGAACGAGAATGCGGTAATGGCTAGCGAGGCGGCCAGAATTGTAGTCAGCAGCGTGAGCGAGTATTTTGTATGAGAGAAGAATAACTGAAGTGAATCGATCATGTTCTGACGAGAAAAATTCAACATCTCCTCGTGCTGAATATCTGGCCGGTCATTACCTTTTTCCATGATTCTAATGATGTTCTTTATGTTCTTGAAATAACTCTACGGGCTTCCCCGGCTTGTTCTTTAACGCGCCTGGGCAACCGGTACATCGCTCCAGTTTGTCGTGTAGCAGGGCGACATGCATTCCCTGCGCATGCCCCAAGCTCTAGTGGTTCCGGCAGAAGCGATGGCGACCGTATTGCGCCCGTATCGACGGTTCAACGCATCCATCGCTTCCATCAGCCTTTCCGATTTCTCGCCGGCGCCATGCTGGACGAGTAGCGAACCCTGGCTTACGGCTGCCTCGCCGAGGCCGATTAGCATCACCCCGGCTTTCTTGTAGGCAAAACCGGGGCGGTAGATTTTCTTCAGCCCGAATAGCGCGGCACGCACCAACAAGCGCGTGTCACAGCTCGGGTTGGGCAGGGGAACGGTGATGCTGTTGCTATATTGAGGATCTTGCTCGCGGAAAGGGTTGGTCTCAATAAATACCTGTACTGCTTCACACATAGAGCGCTGCCGGCGCAGCTTTTCCGCAGCGCTGGTCATATAGCTTGTCACCGACTCGCCCAGCTCGGGCAGGGTATGAACCAGTTGCCCAAAAGACCGGGAGGAGACAATCTGTTTCCTGTGCGCGACGACCTCTTCCAGCGCCAGGCATGAGGTACCGCGCAGTTCGTTGCCGGTGCGCTCCATCACCACCCCGAATTTTGCACGTAGCCAAACCGGGGAGACATCACGCAGCGCTTGCGCTGTCTTGATCCCGGCTGCATGCAGATGTGCGCCAATTCGGCGTCCTACCCCCCACACTTCGCGCACCTCGATGGCGGACAGATGCGCATTAAGTCGTGCTGATGGCATGGATACCAGATCGCAAACCCCCTCCATTTCCGGGTGTGTCTTGGCAATGTGGTTCGCCAGCTTTGCCAGGGTCTTGGACGGCCCGATACCCACGCAGACCGGCAAGCCGGTCCACTTCCGTACTCGATAGCGAATACATTGCCCCATATCGGTAGCGGTGGGCCAGAGATTGCCCAAGCCATTCAGACTCAGAAAACTTTCATCGATGGAGTAGGTTTCGACATTCGGGCTGTAGCCGCGCAGGATCGTCATGACGCGATCCGACATGTCGCCGTAGAGGGTGTAATTGGACGAGAGCGCAATGATATTGTGTTTTTCCGCCAGATCCTTCAGCTGAAACCAGGGCGTGCCCATCTTGATGCCGAGCGTCTTGACCTGTTCGGAACGGGCAACCGCGCAGCCGTCGTTATTAGAGAGAACGACCACCGGCTGATGCTGAAGGCGCGGATTAAATACCCGTTCGCAGCTGACGTAAAAGTTGTTTACGTCCACCAGTGCAAAGATCTGGTTGCTGGCAACTGTACTCCTTGCCCCCATGGCTACACCGCGAAGCGGGATACTGCCCCGACCACCACGCCCCATACCTGCAATTCCTCGTGCTCACGGAAACGGATGGGCGGGTAGGCGGGATTTTCCGCGTGGAGCTCGATCACGCCGTCCAGGTGATGGAGTCTTTTGACGGTGTATTCATTGTTGATGACCGCAAGCACGATGTGCCGGTGCTTGGGTTCAATGGAGCGGTCAACCACAAGCATATCGCCATCGTTGATGTTGGCGCCGGTCATGGAATCGCCGATTACGCGGAAGAAAAATGTCGCTGTCTTGTTGCGCACCAGGTAGGTATTGAGATCGAGACTTTTCTCGACGTATTCGTCTGCTGGCGAAGGGAATCCGGCGGAGATGCGATGTTGCAATAAAGGCAGCCGAAGAACTGCGGGAGCGGTCGCAGCCGGCTGTAGGCCAAGCAGGGCAGCGGAGGCGCTGCGAGGAATGAACGGAATTATGGTCGGCATGGCAGGAAGATTCAAACCCTTATAGTAGCAGAAGTATAAAAACTTGATTCAAGGGTTGGTATGTGCGGACTTCTTGAACAATCCGGAACACGAGGAGAGGGTTACGGCCTATGATCATGGCAGGAAATCCGTTGTTTGTGACATTGCGTTACCTTGCTAGGTGCGCCGAACTAAGGGCACTCCATGCGCAGATCGAGAGCGAACCGCTTCCGGCGCTGGCAGGATCTCGACTAGTGATGCCTTCCTCTCCCTGGACACCCCGCCTTCTAGTTTGGCGGTTGCCCGTACCAGGAAAAGCAGATATTTTTATGTCGATTAAGTCCGGGGAAGCCGATGACGATATTTTTGTAGTGCCAGTCCACGCAGCCGCTTTTCATAGGTTATGGTTGTCCCAGGATTTTTGCTGGTCCGGTCAATCTAACGGCTGCTGCCTTCTACGCTCGGAGCTGACTACCGACTACAAGTATCACCGGGCAGTCGAGGGGTTCGCCCGGGGAGAGGAAAACCCGGTGCCGCTTGCCGATGTCTACTTTCAAAAGGGGTTGAGTTTTATGAATGGGGTGACGCGTACTTTCTGGCTCTTGGCCAACAACGTCGCGGCGTTTCCTGTAAAGATGCATGGCCAGAAGGAAGCAGCAGCATTAGCCGAAAATGTTGGCCTTCAGCCGGGGCCAATGTGCCTGGCTGATATGTTTAGAAAAGCAGAACATAATTAAGAGCTGGAGAAATTGAATGAGTTATCCAACACAACAGTAATCCAACAGTAGAGTATTACCTAATGTGCGGACGATTTGAGCAATCCGGGACTCACAAGTATTACGCCCGTGCGCTTGGCGCAGACGTAAGCAATGATCAGGAGTGGACCGGTGGCGACCATATGGCCTTGTATAACATCGCCCCTGGCCGATGCCCCTCGATGATAATGCTGCATAATCATAGGCTGGAATTCATCAGCCATACCTGGGGCTATCGGACTCCCGAAGAAGCTGCGGCAAAGAAAAAACCATGGATAAACGCCCGGGTGGAGAAGGCTTTAACCGGGCGCTATTTCCGGCACATGTTTCGCGAAGGGCGAGTAATTATTCCCGGAGGTGGCTGGTTCGAGTGGACGCTTGAAAACGGCAAAAAACAGCCTTGGTATATAAAGCGGAAGGATGACGAGCCGATTTTCATGGCAGGGATAACGAACTTCAGGCTGTATACTCAGCAAAACGTTGAAGTTGGATTTGTGATCGTCACCGAGGACAGCAGCGGCGGCATGGTCGATATTCACGATCGAAGGCCCGTTGTGCTGGAACCGGAGGATGCGTGGCGCTGGCTGGATGTAAATACACCAGTTGAGGAAGCGGCACATATAGCGCAATCACGTTCTTTGCCTAGCGACGCCTTCACCTGGTGGAAAGTGGATAGAGCCGTGAACCGGGCAGATCCTTTTAACAACAGCAAAGAATTGCTGGCCCCTTTGGACGAGCATGTCTAAGTTTAGATGACTTCATCCAATAGATGAGAGCACTCGCAAGCAGCGTCACCTACTCTGGGGCGTGTTATGAGCTTTGCTAACGCCCCTAGTAGAACACTTCGTACTCTGTCAACTCACCTTGCGGATTCTTCAAAAGGAATCGATTTCCTTCTTCATGCTTGAGGATCATGCTTTCGTACAAGCGTAAAGCATTCTTTACGACTTCAGCATATGAAGTCGCTTCGGTCTTATCCTTCAAGTCCTCCAGGCGTTCCATTGACTTTTCCGCTAACTCAAGTTGAACTCTTCTCGTTGTCTTTTTATCGACCATGGGTCAGAAGTTCCACCACTTTTACAATGGTATCCAATGATTTCTCGTACGCGGTGAAGTCGCCCTTCACTGCACCATGAGCTGCCAATCCTATAACCATCGTCATTAGCGCGATAAATACAAGCGCAGCAACTTTGGTCGAATTGATAGCATCTTTCTTTTGTTCACCAACAACAACTTCCATTTCAAATGCGGAACCACATTTTATTTTGCAACGCATGGAAACAGCTCCAGGCGCCGTTAAAGCGTGTTTTGGTTTGTCCTGCTGTTACAACGTTCTCTTTGATATGCGCTTCAACAGCAGATCAATAGTGAAGCAGGACAAACCTGCAAAGAAAACGGTTTTTTAACTTTTTCTCGTATAAGAGAAGAGATTTTCTCGATTCCCTTATCCCTCCCGGGGCATAAAAATTGTTTTATGAATCCCTCTAAAATAAAGAGGAACGGTGTAAGTACTTCGAAAACTGTTTCATATTCATCATATGGAAAACTCTCCCTCAAAAGAATGGCTAACTTTAATTTCAGCTGGGCGGTTAGCCTTCGTCCAACATAGGTCTAGAGTAGCTGTTGTTAAAGCATTGGTCAATCATTTTTTCATCATTTTTTCATCATTTTTAACGCTTTTAGTAATTTCCAAATGTTCCGGGCCAGCTGAAGCCGGAAATCCTCATCAGTGGTACTGTTGAGAGTTCGTGAGAAACACCAGCTCCGCCTCCCAATTAAAGTAGAGAAGTTTATGCAGCAGCTTGAGGTGGGTAGGGGATAGAGCGTGGCCTGCTCGATGCGCCGAATAGTGAGTCTCCTCATGGGTAAGCGCATGAGGCCAGCCGCAGCCTCATCTTGAGGGACAGACCTTACAGATCAGTACTTACGGCCTTTGAACCCCAACGTTTTCATGGCCTGTACTATCGACTGCCTTGATGCTTCATAGTCTGACCAAGGATCATTCCCTTTGTCCAGCCGGTCTTTAATGTTAGCTGTATTCCAGCGAGCTGCGCTAGTGAGCACGTCCAGTTCTTCCCATGTCAGTGGGACAGACACCCCTAGGCCCGGACGGGCACGAGCCGACCAGGCGGATATGGTCGTGGCGCCAAGACCATTGCGAAGGTAATCAATAAAGATTTTCCCACGCTCGCTCTGATGTTACGAAAAAAGCATCTGGTCCGGTAAGAGTTTGAGTAAATCCAGTTTGAGGCTTCACTGGGAGATTCCACAATTCCTTTGGAGAAGTCTGTGGGTAACTCCCCTAAGCTACGAGTATCTCGAACTTTATCCAGTTGTCTATTGATGAGGCAGTAATCCGGAGTCCATAATCGGTCAGAATAAAGGATATTTTAAACTTAAGGATAATTATGGATGTTTTCTACTACTGGAAAGACTATAAGGACGATATCGAGAATGGTATGGTCGCCGTTTCTTCGACTACTCAACCATAATGAAGAAGCCTATTAAACTATTAAAAAATCTACATGAGCAGCACCAGTAATGGCTGTTAATTTCGATAAACCGCTGCAATGGAAAGCTGACATCGCCCGGTCTGTTGATATGTATAACGACTGGTTTATGCAATTTGCGCCGACCGCTTTCCGCTCAACCCGTATCCAGACGACTCAGGACGTTGAAGCGGCACTCGTGGCAACCGGAAACCTGACCGATATTAAACCAGCCCTTTTGCGTAAGTATCCAGAGATTCTTCCTACGCTGCGTATGTCAACATGTCCGCCAATTGCGGTAGATCGGCTCATTGGTTTGGCCAGGGTATCTCCCACATTTGTGAAAAGCATGGAACTCTACAAACGGCTTCCTATGCGTATGTCTGTTGCTGATGCAGATGCTCAGCTTGCCAAAGTAGCTGACATTATCGAACGGATGGCTGATCCTGATATTTTTGTATGGATCGGCAGGGGTACGCCAGCAACTGAAGTGGAAATTCACCGGGCTGCAACTATTGTTGCTGACAGGCTGTGTGGAGCGGTGGCAAATCCCATCATTCGCAACGCCCAGGAAAAACGCCAACTTGCAGGAATTAAGGCGTGGCTTGAGGCAAAAGGTTATCGTCAACTGCTAGGCGGGGAGGGGATCAAATTCAATGCCATGCAGCCCGGCACCTTCAGCTTTCGTATGAATGTGCCTGTGAAGCTTGAAGGTGGAATCCAATCGGTCAATATTCCGGTCGATGCTGTCATCATGCCGATCACAGGGCTGGTGGGGGAACTACCAATTTTCTTGGAAGCAAAGTCAGCAGGTGATTTTACGAATACCAACAAGCGGCGTAAGGAAGAGGCTGTGAAAATGTCGCAGTTACGCAGCACTTATGGCCCAGGAGTACGCTTCAATCTCTTTTTGTGTGGCTATTTCGATAGTGGCTATCTTGGTTATGAGGCTGCCGAGGGAATTGACTGGGTATGGGAACATCGCATTGATGACCTCGCACTATTTGGAATCTGAAAATGCGCCAATTAATCGAAGACCTTGAAATGCACCGAAGCGCCCTACAGGCTAGGCTTGATAGTCAAAAGACGTCAGCCGAGCGGAATCGCCTTGGTCAGTTTGCAACGCCGACACAACTTGCCCGCGATGTCCTGACCTACGGTCTTTCCTTGTTGCCGGAGACTATGCCCATTCGCTTTTTCGATCCAGCAATCGGTACAGGGTCGTTTTATTCCGCACTGAGGTCGACGTCGACAGGTCGACCTGTCAAATCAGCACAGGGCTTCGAAATTGATCCTCATTATGGTGAGCCGGCGCGCGCTCTCTGGCAAGGTACTCCGCTTGATATAAAGATTACTGATTTTACCCGACAGACAGCAGCCGCCGCTGACAGCAAAAAAGCCACGTTGCTAATCTGTAACCCGCCCTATGTACGACATCATCACCTCAATGGGGCTGAAAAAATCCGCCTTCAGAGCGCTGCTCTTGAAACTGCACATATTCGCCTCTCGGGGCTTTCCGGTCTTTATTGCTATTTCATGGCCCTGGCGCATTCGTGGATGAGCGAGGGCGGTGTGGCAGGGTGGTTGATACCGAGCGAATTCATGGACGTGAATTATGGCCGAATGCTCAAGCAATACTTGCTACGCGACGTGACATTGCTGCACATCCACCGTTTCGATCCCAATAACGTGCAGTTTGATGACGCCCTGGTTTCTTCTGCCGTCGTATGGTTTCGGAAGGAAAAGCCACCAGTAGATCATCACGTCATGTTTTCCTACGGGGGAACAATGCGGGCGCCGACACTCACCAGCAGAGTCAGCATTCACGATCTGCGCTGCTCAGATAAATGGACGAAATTCCCGAAATATGGCCCATCCATAGAGCATGAGGGCTACCGTCTCGCTGATTTATTTGCCATCAAGCGCGGTCTGGCTACGGGCAGCAATGATTTTTTTATTGTCGATGAAGCAAAAGCTAACAGCCTCAACTTGCCGTGGCGCTTCTTGCGGCCAGTCTTGCCTAGCACCCGCTATATAAAGGCCGACGAGATCAACGCTGATTCAGCCGGCGTTCCGCTGCTCGACAAACGCCTTTTTTTGATCGACTGCGACCGGCCAGAGGAAGAGATTGCCCGAGAGCAACCGGTCTTATGGGCATACTTACAAACAGGGGTTGAACGTGTTGCGCCACGTTATCTGTGCCGGTCGCGCCGTATCTGGTATGGGCAGGAGCGCCGGCCAGCGGCTCCTATCGTTTGTACCTATCTGGGCCGTAGTGACCATGAACGGCGGCCATTTCGGTTCCTGCTCAACAATTCGCAGGCCACAGCAACGAATGTCTATCTGATGCTTTATCCGCAACCTCTTCTGGCGAAGCAACTTATGCTTTGCCCGGGTGGTATGCGCTCGCTGTGGCAGGCGCTTAATTCAATCGAGCGCGACACGCTGCTTGGAAACGGCCGTGTCTATGGAGGAGGTCTGCACAAGCTTGAACCCAGAGAACTTGGCAATGTGCCCGCTGATTCACTGGCTGCTTTGGTCGGTTTGAAGCCGAAAGCATGGCAACTCGAATTAATCGGAAAAACCGCTACCTAGTAAAGAGCAGGCAGCCGTCGTGATGCACACACGGCGGCTGATTTGGGTCAGGAATTACCTAAATTGGACACTGGTTTAGTGACAGCAAGTTATTGTTCCAGCAGCCATCTGCGTATGTCCGCAAATAGGGAGCCTTACTAGCTTCACGGACAACCCCTATGTCGGACCTTTTGGAATTATGTGGATCAAGAACAAAAAACGTGTTGGTTTTCGCATCGATGCTTTCAATGACCTGTTCACGAGGCCATTTCCACGTACGACCATTTCCGAGGTGGGTAATGTGTTCGTGTGCACTTTGCAGGTTTGATTTGGTAATGCAGGTAACTTGAACGTCGGCCATGTAGTTTCCTTTTGAAGTGGAAGGTCTGTGATGAAGCTTTACCGCTTGCTGTCTGGGGTGGTCTGCACTGGTACCCAGGTGTGACCAGGTTGGGTGGTAGGAGGGAGGGGCTTATTATCTGGGACAGTCGCAAAGTTAGGCTGCTTGCCTCCCCTAGGACCTACTTGTTGAAAAATCCCGCCGTCATTGCCAGTACTACTTCCAGGTTTCATACCCATAGTTTTTTCTCCTTATTGGAGGTTGAAGGAATCGCCCCTTCCGAAAAGTTCGGTATAGACGCAAAAAGAATACTACCATATAGAAATTCGGTTGCCAAATAAAATAAATGCGTCTACTCTGAACTTATTTATTTATTGGGGGCGATAGAATGGCGTCGTTGCTGGGAGAGAAAATTCGTACTGAGAGAAAGCGTTTAAAACTAACGCTTGAGGAGCTTGCAGAAAAATCAGGCTCAAGTAAGAGCTACATATGGGAGTTAGAGAACCGGCCTGTTGTCAGGCCTTCAGCGGAAAAAATCGGCAAAATTGCGGAGGTGTTCGGAGTCACAGTTGAATTTCTTTTGGATGACGGGAAGCAGACATTGACAGAATCGGATGCTGATAAAGTGTTTTTCCGTAGAATCACTCAACTCGACCCGACCAAACGAGCCCAACTAGAAAAATTCTTAAAAGCGATAGATGATGAGTAATCCTCCAACGCCTGCCGCTTGGGGCATTCAATTGTCACAATTATGGTTGGAGTGCGGCCAGGGATTGCCTATTAGTGTAAGAGAGATTGCGCTCGAAGTAACCAAGACCAGATTTCCTGATGACCCTGTCGGGATTATCAAAGGGCATGGCGTTGCAGGTATCGATGGAATGCTATCTAAGCGGAAGTCGAAGGGTGACTGGTGCATTTCATATGATGAAGCTGTCACGGTTCCTGGGAGAATCAATTTCACCCTTGGGCATGAGTTTGGGCATTATCTGTTGCACCGTAAGACCAGAGAGGAAGGTTTTCAGTGCTGCCAGGCGGAAATGCTCGATTATGAAAGTGCGGAGTCAAGGAAATTTGAATCAGAAGCAAATAAATTTGCTTCTTATTTGCTGATGCCCGCAACAGATTTTAGAGATCAAGTTGAAGGACAAATTGTCACTTTAGATTTGCTAGGTCACTGTGCTGACCGTTATGGAACTTCATTTACGGCTACCGCATTAAAATGGGTTGAGCTTACCGATCAAGCTGCCTTGCTGGCGGTAGCCCGTGATGGGTTCATTTGCTGGTCTTATCCGAGCCGCCGCGCTCGTTTACTTCGTGCTTATCTGCCCTCGGGCACACCAGTGCCTCAATCATCACTTGATCGCCTGAACAGTGCCGTTGATATCAACCGGCGAAACCAAGGTTCTCGTGTTCACCCTGGTGTCTGGCATCCAGCATTAGAAGCTGAAGAATTCGTAATAATTTCTGATCATTTCGACATGGCCATTTTTCTGGTGCAGTTCCCATGTGCTGGAATGGTTGAACAAGCCGAAGAAAAAGATCGGGACGCATTTACATTTTTAGAAAATAGAGCCCAAGGGTTGAATTGGACAAGATGAGCGTTTTTACACGGTCTCGAGGCACAGCTCACGGAACTTGAAGGGGTCAAGTGCGAGAAAACCTGTTTAGAATATTTTCTCGCATTTCTCGCGCAGCCAATGATCATTTGGGGCCCTCTCACACAGGTTAAAGATGCTGTGATAGATGACCAATCAAAAATCAGATCCGTGTCTATTGAGAGGATTTTGGGGGGGGTAGACTATCTATCACTAGGGCTAGCTCTAGTGATGCTCAGGTTTGTTGAACCCCCGCGCTTTTCAGATCCTGCCAATGATATTAAGGCGCGACTCTGGGCACCCCTTTAAAACGTATCGTTATGCGTGCGATCCGCAGTCAGCACATGAAACCCGAAATGATCGTGCGCCAGCTTGTATGGTATGGGCTACCGCTACCGGTTGCACCGGCGGGATCTTCCAGGAAAACCAGATCTCGTTTTCTCATCCCGGAAAAAGGTAATTTTCGTTCACGGATGTTTCTGGACCCCTAGTGCAGCTTACATCTTTTCTACTTAAAAAAAGATGTAGTAAAACTAATCATTTGCAAATAGACACATGCTTCCAGCCTGTGGAAGAAAACGGGATTCTTTAATCATTTGACCAAAGTCGACTTGGTTTTGCGGCTGTTTCGAGTTTTAATTTCCCCCTGCAAGATTAGAAGTTTCTATATTTAACTTCAGTCTCACGTCAACCAAAAGGTTTTTCCAGCCACTTCTTTAAATCCTCGATTCCCTGTGAGAAAAAATCTTGTGTAACGTTGAATGGATCTTTGATGAACTTTCTGACGTCTCCGCCAATTTGTAGAAAGTCAAGAACATCTTCTCTCATCTTCGGAATCAACGCGTTCGGCCCCCCAAAGGGAGTACCTTTATAAACCTCACCCAGATCAACATGGGCCATAGCCATATTTCCAGTAAGTAAAATGAACGGAAGCATGGCAATACCCAGTGCTATGTCGCTAACTTTTTGGGCATCTCCAATCCAATCTGGCACGGCTTCTTTATCGCAAGCGTCTTCATGAGCCGCCGCGTTGTGCTTGCCGAGCTCTTTCATTTCCTTAATTTTTGCCAGCAACCTTACTAAGTTGATGGTTGCAATTCCATCCTGTATAGGATACTTCTCAGGATCGCGACCAGCTGCAATTTCCGAATCTATCAGTTTTTGAGTTTCCTCAATGCGAGGATCAAAAAATTCATCTACTTTTTGACGGATTGTGTCGCCATAGGCCGTACACTGCTTACTAGTGATGGTCATGATTTCCTCTTAATTTAGATGCTACCAGAGCCTCACACCCGGGATAGAAGGGGGAGGAAAAGTGGGAAGATCAATTTTAATGACTGGAATTATCTTCTTTGCGGCTTCGACAGCATCAGCGACGATGTTTTGTACAACATTAACGGGGTCACGGATAACAACTGCAACATCACCACTTATGCCTAACGCATTAAGTGCATCTTCACGTGCCTTGGGAATTAGTGCATTATCACCACCAAACGTACGTCCTTTGTAAACTTCCCCCAAGTCTATCTTGGCTGCAGCATATTGTTTTGTCATGATAACAAAAGGCAATAGCGCGACCGTCATTGCGTAGTCGGCAGTTTTCTGAGCATCCGACAGCCAGTCAGGAACTGCGGTGGAATCACAGGTCTCAACCCTACTGTCGGCTTCCTTGTACGCGAGATCCTTTGCAGCTATAGTTCGTCGGAGCAGTTCCTCATAGTCAATAGTCGCAATCCCCCCTTCAATATCGACCGCTTTCGGGTTCAAACCTTTATTAATCGCGTCCTGAATTAAATTCTTCGTCGCTTGAATTTGATGATCGTAAAATGCGTCTGCCTTTTGACGAATAGCATTTCCCCACTCCACGCACTGCTGTTTATAGATAGTTGCCATAGCCGCTCCTTAGAATTTGAGACCCAATGCCTCTAACGCTTTACGTATATCGTTGTTTGGCCCGAGCCCGTGGTTGATGTCGTCCCATGCATTTTTAAGTGCTTTCACAATATCGTTGTTATCGCCAGGGCCGTTTGCGATGTCATTCCATGCCGTGCGAAGTGCTTTAACAATCTCTCCGTTTGGCCCAAATGGCTCTTTCGAGTTAAGTTCCTTAATCAGTTGATCTAAGGCAATTAATACGAGGGCTGTGACGGGGTCGACATCAGTACAAGCGCCAGAATTGCAAATTACTCCAACAGAATCACCCATTTTGTTAATCTCCTAATAACGCTTATGTAAAAGACATTGTTATTTTTTGATCAAGTCCAAAGTTGCTGTAAATCCTCTTCAATTCAGTCAATCCATCAATCTTTTTATAGATGAGGCAATTATATTTATCAAGAAATTCTCACACCCTCTGCGCAGAGAACTAAAACCCGTTAGATTTGCGAGGGATGCTTAACAGGAAAAAGCACTATGGATATCCTATGCTCATGTATATATATCTCCATTATTGTAGTGAAGCTACCAAGGTGGTTAGTTCGCTGCATTCGCTTCAGACTAGGAAGGAGAGGGTGGCTGCATGTCGAGTATCCTGCTTCCAAAATGAAAACACTATGTAAGCCCATTCGCGAAGGCAATAAAAAATGATCCGATGTAGAAATAGGATTAGGCTAATAACTGCATTAGGGATGTTATCTACTATCGGAGGTTTTACCTACGCGAGCGAGCCATTGGTAAGCATTACCACAACTCCAAATACGGTGGAACTGTGTCCTGGAAAGCAAGCTGCGCAAGTTCTGGTTACTGTGCAAAATAAAGATGCTAAGCCCATACGCAACATATGCTTAAGGGCATTCACCAGCAGTTCAGCTAAACTAGATTTCGTGGTCGTGCCAGTGTCCCATTCTCACGATGAAGCGCCGCCAAATACCGGTGCATCAGAGCAGGGGAAATGTATTGGTGGAGTGGTGCTGCCCGAGTTGAAGCCTAACTCGATATTGTCGAGGCTGATGTCTTTTAATGTTACTAGCTACGTTCCAACGTCCACAGCTATCCTATGGGCTGACTACGAAGGAGGCGACCTATCGAAAGATGAAAATGAGATAGCAACAGGCTCTTTCTCTGTAACCACCTCAAAACTAAATCCCGAGTTATTCAAAGTCGAGGCAAAGGCGAACTTTGCTTCTTTGTATGAAGGACAAGACGGGAATGTATTGTTGATGATCACTAATGGGACTAATAACACGATTAAATTAAACGCCTCTACAGAGGTACAGGGCAATCCACTTTCCACTACAGTCATCCCGATCGAGGGTTCCTCGACAACAGTTTCAAAAACAATGTCAACGACAGATTCATCTCAAATAATTTCGACAATGGCCTCGACAACTGTTCCCCCTCACGGGGGGGTAGTAATCCCCTATAAAGTCACGGCAGATAAAAAAGTTAGCCCTGGCAAGTTTTTTGGTTTGATCCAAGTTGACGCGCAAACAGACTGTGGTCCTTCGATTCACCGGGTTGTCTCTTATGAGGTTACCCTTGGTGTCTTTGGAGAATCTGATCTGCTCAGATTCCTTAAGGTACCCACACTTTTGTTTCTCCCCGGCTTTCTAATATTGACGTTGTGGATGCTGCTTTGGCGGTTTAAGGTGTTTGGATGGCGGGTAAGTTTCTTAGCAAAACCTACTAGCACGGATGAGTTCATCATTAGTGGGGCCGACACCGAATTTTGGTTATTAGCAATCACCTTCTCTCTAATACTATTCTTCGCCTCAGACACAATGGCGATAGGCTACACAAAACCCTATAATCTTGAGGATATTGCTAAGGTATGGGGTGCATCGCTTGTCATTAGCCTTTTCCTCTATGTCACGCTTCTCGGCGTCGATCGGTGGCGTGTACGGCGAGCAGCAGAGAAGACTGCAAGGCTAACGCTTACTCCCAATGACGATGTGTTAACAGTTGTAGCGAAAATGCAGGCAAGATCATGGCCGAGAGAGAACTGTCGTCCTGTAAGGACGAAGGGGGGGAGTGCACCGGTGATTGAGGGATTTACGTTGTGGGAAGAAAAGCCAGAGGAGACTATTTGGGTAATTCCACAAATTGAGTGCGTCGCTTCCCCCGGCGCGCTGGGTGACTTTGACCCCAGCAAGAACGATCTTATCGTAACCGAGTTGTTGCGGGAGCTCAGAGAGATAACGACGAAGAAGCTCGCATTGGTGCAATGGGGAAAGAAATTTGGTCTCAACGGGCCCCGTCTAATGAATCTAACGGATCTGGAGGCTTCCAACGGAGAGATGGTTGTGGTGCGACTTGCATAGAAGATTGGGGTCGGCCCCTGAGGCCAGACCCCTGAGCCCCGACATATTCCCCGGAACTCCGGTCCATTTTTGGACGAAATCGCTATTATCGTAACACTCGTTTAAGGGAATTGACAAGTGGCGCCTCCAATCAAGCGATTTCGAATGTCCCTATTTTGGAATATATCTTTTCCCACCCTGCTTGAAGATACTATGCCTGTTGGGGCGCCCCTTGCCGCACTTGGTCATCTCCAGTCCTACGCTTCTATCTTTAATTCACTGATTGTCGAGCCTGAGAAAGCAGTGGAACCATCGGTGAGCGGAGCGCCCTTGTTGGAGTTGCCTTGGCCGCGGAAGGGAACACACTGGTTTTGGTCCCGCTACCTGAGGGCCAATCCCATCCGGAAAATTTCTGGTAGCTACGCCTTTGTTCGGTTGCTACCCTTCCGTCGCCATGGTTCGCCAGCATCTGGGTTAGGGGTAGCGCTTTCTGACGGAGTAACACCTGAGCATGTGCTAAGTGAGGCCTGGTTTCATCCACATATGGTGACCTTTGCCGTACACTTTACCGTCAGTGGTGAGTTCACTCTTGAGAAGATGTCGGACTTATGCCTCGAGCTACGTCAGGGACGTGTGCTAACAGAGCTTGGCGATGGTGCTTTATATAAGCTCGACGAAGTGGCTGCGAAGCATCTTGAAGCGCTTCTTCTCGAGGGGGTGGGTGAAAATACAGGCCCGCCAACTCCCGTCACTCCATTTAGCCTAGTAACAGTTCTAAATGGCGATGGCGGAGTGGATCAGGCCATTGTCGAAGGAGAACTTATACACCGCACCCTAGAGGCTGTCACTCAATGGGATCGCTGGAGGATGGGAGCGCTCGATGGGGGCCGAATCTCCAGTCGACTGTCTACGTCAGCCGCACCCCTGCTTTTTGGACATGCCCGGTCGCGTGTTGTTTGGGATCCGTACCGGTTTAGTACCAATGGTAGTGTGTCTCTCAGTTGCTATCATCGCAACCTTTTCGTTGGCACAATGCAGACCGAGGCTCTACTTTCCTTTGCACGAGTCGCGGAGGAGGAGGAAAAAGCGGGGAGGCGACCTAGGGCGATTCGTGATTGCGAAGACGCGGTGTTAAAGCATATTATCGCATTGCACAAAGGTGAGGATACAACCTACCGCTCTGCCTCCTTACGTCGCTTCATTGATGATCATGCCTTCCGTCGATCAGTGGATAATCTAGCACAGCGTATCAAGGGGGAGGAGCTCCCGGCACTTCCAGTACAGCTAGTTCCTGGTTCGCCAAATCCGCCTGCGATATCTTAGTCTAAGAGATCCTATTCAGGGTATTCAAGCCGTCTGTTTTCAAATTTTACCCAACTGATATTGCCGGATAATTGAATGCCTGTTTTGGGTTGTAGAACCTTCTAACTATTAAATCCTCTGGCGATTCGCCGCTGTTTCGGGGAATTTTCTCCCGCTTTCTTTGGCCAGATTATTACGTCATGCCGAGTCGCCATTATTCAAGCCGCTTGGGACGATGTGCCGTGGTCAAACCTTCGCAACCGTCAATTATACATTGATGGACGGTTAGCTAAATTATCAGAGGATATTTTCCATCCCAAAAGCTCCTTTTGCCGAAAAATCCGTTAGCCGAATTCGTATTCCTTACCCTTGATAACATATTTTATCATGGGTAAAATCACCTCATGAATTCCCTCGTTCCCCAACCGGAAAATCCGGCCACTTCCGATCTGCCCGTTGTAGCCGACCCCTCGATCCTCACCGCCCTGCAATTTCGCCAACTGAGCGATGTGCCGCCGGCGATCGAGTGGTTCGCCAATATCGATAATCCGCAAACGCGGCGCGCCTACGAAAACGACTTGCGCGGCTTCATGCAATTTGCCGGCATTGCCGGGCCGGAGGATTTCCGGATCGTGAGCCGCAGTCATGTGCTCGCCTGGCGCAAGAGTCTGGAAGCGCAGCAGCTCGGCGGCAGCACTATCCGCCGCAAACTGGCGGCCCTGTCGTCCCTGTTCGAGCATTTGTGCGAGTCCAATGCGGTCACGCACAATCCAGTCAAGGGGGTGAAACGTCCAGTGGTGGAATCGCAGCAGGGCAAAACCCCGGCGCTGGGCGATGCCCAGGCACGTGCCTTGTTGTGCGCGCCGGATGCCGCCACGCTCAAGGGCAAGCGCGACCGGGCGATTCTCTCCACGCTGCTCTACCATGGGATTAGGCGCGCGGAACTGGCAAAACTGAAGGTGAAGGACTACAGCCAGACGCGCCGTGGGGTGGCGCATCTGCGGTTGCATGGCAAAGGCGGCAAGATGCGCTTTGTGCCTACCCATCCCGGCACCTTGACCCTGATCGAAGAATACCTAGAGGCCGCGGGGCATGGGCAAAACCAGGATGCGCCGCTGTTCCGGCCGGTGAAGAACAATGTGCATGGGCACACCCTGACCGCGCTCACGCCGGACTCCATCTATTTCGAGGTGGTGCTGAAGTATCTGAACAAGCTGGGCATCTTTGGCGAGAACATGGGGCCGCACGTGATGCGGGCCACGGCCGCGACCAACGCGCTGGATAACGGGGCGGATATCGCCAAGGTGCAGGAGTGGCTGGGGCATGCGAACATTGCCACCACCCGGATCTATGACCACCGCAAGACCCGGCCGGAGGATAGTCCCACGTTTAAGGTGAGTTATTAAAGTGAAACTAGTGAGCGTGGTAGTGCTTTCTACGTCGCCCCATAAAACACATTAAGCCAAGGCCAGCCAGAAACATGGCGTAAGTTTGGGGCTCAGGACGGCCGAGATAAGGCCTCCAACTGTAATCCCATAATAATATTCGTAATCTGGCGTGGTGAAGGAAATATCGGTATAGGCCCTTCAACTGTAACAATCCATTCCCTTCTAACCCGGTTATGGAATTACCGTTCTGCGTTAGTGAGCCGCCGCCAAATCGCAATCTCTCAGATTACCTGCTGATAGATGTCTTTCATCTGGTCTACAATCCGCGGCCATAACCATTTCTCGCGTACTGTAACTGCGGCATTGGCACCCAAATGTTCACGAAATTCGGGATTCGCCACAAGCGTAAGCAGAGCGTCTGCAAGGGTTTCAACATTCTTTGGTAAAAAAAGCAGGCCCGTGTTTCCATGTTCCAATATTTCAGCTGGCCCACCTACGTTCGATGCCGCAATCGGAAGTCCATATAACATTCCTTCCAGCACAACCATACCAAAGGGCTCATACCAACTCGGCACTACAAGGATATCAACTTGCTCATACCATTTCCCAACTTCTATAGTGTTAAGCCAACCGGTAAATTGAATCTGCGTTCGGTAGGGGAATAGCTCGGCGGGTAACCAAGCGCGTTCAATGTCTGGACCGCTACCATAACCACCTACGAATACGAATTTTGTGTTCGGTGCGGTTTGCAGCACCATGGGAATTGCCCGGAATAATTCATGAATTCCTTTGCGGTCGACGAATCGTCCACTGTAGAGCACCAGAGGTGACTCGTTTCGCCTTTTTTTCCCAGCGGAATGTCTCGCTGCTGCAGAGTCGCTAATGCCGTTACCCACCACTCGTACATGGTCGAGCGCCGATGAGTAGCATTCCAGTAACAGAGACTTTTCGTCTTGCGTCAATGCTAGAACGCGATCTGCCCCCGCAATCAATGCCTGTTGGGTATGCCAAAGGTTAAGAATTTCAGGGGGCTCATTGCCGAATTCATATTCGGCCAGATTTAGCGAGTGAACGGTATAGACGACGGAAATACCTGTGGCTTGCTTAATTGCCTTTGCAACTGGCCATAGCTCAACCGGGTGAATATGAATAACATCCGGTTTACGGTCCTGGGCAAGTTTGATCGCAGCGATGGCGGCGCCAGTGTGGGAAACCTGAAAGATGTTAATGGACATCGTACGGCCTGCCAATGCTTCCTCTACAGATACCGCTACCGTCCAGGACGGAACCAAGTGGCCGTAGGACAATTGCCCGTCGTGCCGTATGAGTAACACATCTACTTCAATACCAGCTTGCGCCGAGGCGACGGTCAGACCACCGACGACCGTGCCTAGCCCACCCCATACTACGGGAGGATATTCCGAAGTAAGATGAAGAACGCGCATACCTCCTCTAAACTGTCAGGTTGATGTAACTCTTCTTCTGAAAAATACCTGACCCAGGCGTTAAAGCGCTTTGATCTGAATTTTGCGGAATGCTACTCGTCCAGTATGGTTTTGCAGACCGATAAAACTTGGGTTGCTCCCCGTGCTCGGCTGGCCCCGGGCTGGATCGGGGTTGTCGTACTCGGTGATTTTTACCCCATTGAGGAACACGATGTAATGCTGCCCTTGGGCATGAATCTCGAATTTATTCCATTCGCCCACTGGTTTTACCGGGAGGTTATTCGGATCGTTAGGTGGGGCAAAGCCATAGATCGCGCCGGTCTTGCTCAGAGGTGAACCATCGGGGCCTGCGAGTTGGTCGATCTGGATCTCGAAACCAAAATTAATAGCGACGTATGCGGTGTTGTTGTAATTTTTACTGTCAGGGTGTGGAAAGCGAATGAATACGCCGGAATTGTCATCCTCGCGCCAACGTAGCCATTCCAGTTTAAGCACGAAATCTTGAGGGGTCGGGTCGGTATGCCAGAACATGCCCAAGTCATTGCCGGGCACCGTTTCCAAGGCGCTATCCACAAGAAGGCGTCCGCCGGGAAAATTATTGGCTTGGTTATTGATTGTGGACAAGCGCCATTTGCCCAGGTTTACGCCGTCGAACAGCATGGTGTACCCGGCGTCTGGAGGAAATGGCTTAACGATAAAGTGGTCTGCCAGGCGCCGTGCTAAAGCGACCCCTGTGAGCATGGGATTGGGCGAGCCGACAGTGGGGAACAGAGCGGGTCCTGCGGCATAGGCATTTTCAACAGAGTGGAACCGTGCGTCGGCATTGGTGACGGAAGTATTCGGATCGTCGCCCATGCAGAGCGGTCCTGCCTCATGATGTGTGGTACCCATGCCATCGCGGCGTCCCCCTTCCCAGACAGGCTTATAGGGAACAATCTGGCTCAAGTCCGCCGTTGGCGCAACCGTCTGAGGACGATCAGGTGCAGTGAAGACGGTGAAGTTGTTTCCGCCAGCGAACACCTTGGCCACATCGTCGGAAGCCTTATCCATGGCATCCCACAGTTCGAAGTCGTTGTCACTGAGATTGTAGGTCACCAATGCACGCTGCATGCCCACTTCATCGGTTTCGTCATTTTTCAACGTGATGTTGCTGCCCGGATTCTGTTCCTGGGTTTCGCCGATTCCACGTATGGTGATGACTATCGTATGATCGTTTACCTGCTGCAGGGGCAGCATGCTGTCCAGGTCGGGAATTTTCTTGAAGAGTTCAGCCTCGGAGTCTGAGGTAAGTTTATCGAGGCCCGCCGCAGTGATCTGCAAGTGGAAATAGCCCTTGCCCGACCCATCAGAAAAGGTATGTCTGCCCTTCACGAACAGTGCGGACGCCTGCAGTGCCTTCACGGCTGGGTCGAGGCTGGACAACGAGGTGCGGGGAATGCTGATGGTGATGTTGGAGCGCAGGTGCGCCATCAGATTTGTGCCGATCCTGTCGTAATTCTTGATCCCCTGGAAGGAGAGCAGTGCAAGGCGAGCGCTTTCTATCGTACCCAGTGCGATAACAACGTTGGCGGTATCCGGCACGGGAATTGTCACACGCTGCTTTTGAACACTGGAGCCGTCGCCACAGATGGGCAGATAGGTTTCACATTCCACACCGGTCACGCGGCCAAGCCCATTCTGGACATTCGTGACAAGACGGATTACGCGACAGTGAGGCACCACCATGAATCGCTTCTTGACGTTATCCGGATAGCCTACAGCGTGCATCGATTCGGTGGCGGCCGCGCGCGACGCCTTGATTACCAGTGGCATGGAACTGAATTTGTTGAAAGGAAATAATCCCGAACCCTCACGGCTTTTGACCGCTAAGGGGGCCTCCAGCTTGAATTGCTCTTTCATTGCGGCAGGTATGCCCGGGGGTAGATCCAGGTGCAAAGGCAGTTTCGCTGGCTTGATAGCGTCGGGGACCTTGTTAGCCTTGATGCCGTCAAACAGCTGCTTGCGTAACGCATCATGCATCGGGCCACTTATAAAATCATTGGTCTGATCAGTGCCGATTTGTTGCGCAGCCTCCGCAAAATACTTGTCATTCAAGTCCGTCACAACGCTGTCCGGCCACCGATCGCGTGGCATTTCCGTATCGGTATCGGTATCCAGTAATCGTGGAGACCAGCCGCCAAAATAGAGCGAGCGCCCTCCCAGACAGTAGGCCAATCCGGGAAAGCCCTGCGGCACTTTTGCAGGATCTGCGCGCCAAGGCAGTCCCCAGACCTCGGCACGAAGCTCGAAGGGATCGTTTTCAGTAGGAGGCGGCACCCCAATGCCAATAGGGGGATAATTTTGCACATGCTCAGTGAGCAGCAGCGAGCCGGCGTCCAGTACCAGGATGCGATGACTGTGAGTCTGGTCACTTGAAAATAAATGCTGCGCGAACGTCGGGCCGAAACTGCCGCCCCCAATCACAATCACATCAAAGGGCTTGGCGTCACTAGTCGGGGAGCCATCCGGCCGCTGCCCATTTTTATCGGTGCTGTTCAACGCTTCATCCATTCCATTGCTGATGTAGCGGCCCAGTACATCTTTGGTAAAGTCGGTGGTTTGGGGTTTGCTGGTAGTCATATCGAAATCTCCTCGTTTCAGATCAGGGGTATTTCACCGCAGTCGATGAAATGGGAAAACAAGCTAAAGTGTTCATTATTTAAAAACGGAAAATACCGGCTAAGAACGTCGTGTCACGGATTCTCAGCACGGCCCGCTCTTAAGTCCACTATCCGCTGGTTCACGGAGCTGTGTTCAGCTTTGCCTCATCGATGGATTCAGATGAGCGCAACCAAATATGTCCAGCATCAGCTTCCCCTGGAAAGGCTACATCGCGAACAACAGGCACCTGAACTACCGTGCAGCAGGAGGGACTCCTTCCCACGCTCTGTGGCGTGTCCGCTGGGATCGATCGTCCGCAGACCACAAGCAGCAACCGGCCTGTGAAGCGGGAATATTTATTTATAGTTGAGAAAAAGGGAAAGGTAAGAATTTTATGTCTTGTATTTCAGGGGAATTTGCCAGCCGCGGATTCGATCTGATTTCAGGATTTCAGCTTGTCCCGATTTTTCCCACGTTGATCCTCGAATCCACAGCAGTAGATGATAGCCGGCTTGTTGTTCTGGACTCCATCGCTATTTGCCCACAAGGAGCCCTCCCGGCATTTGCCTTTGACCTGTCGCGCTGCGTTTCCCGCAATTGATATAGGTTCCTAAAACCCTTTACCCCGCTCCTAATGATGCATGGCGCAGCTGGTTGGGTCTGTGATAGTAGAAGTACTGCGTTGTACAGCATGTCGATGATCCAAGATCGGGACGGCCAAGATGAAGTGAGGGAAAAGAAACAATACTGGATCACGTTTAATACTGCTCAGGTGGATTTGCTTGTTGGCACCAGATAGATAACTGAAGAACTCGTTGCGCTCGGGGATCGCCATTTGCATGGCGCCAACACTTTTACTCAGAAGCGCATAATTGACCCCCTGCAATAAATTTATTTTCCACGTATTGTTTTAGGAGGTACAAAATGCCGCATTCTCTTTTCCTGCAACATTCCATACTGGCTGCTGCGCTGGTCTTTGGTTTGGCAAGTGCGCATGCAGCTGAAACGTCCTCCGCTCTGGATACCGCCAGGATTGAACAATTAACTGGCTTAAAAGGTAAATTTTCTCAAGAAGAAAATGTCTTCAAGATTTCCAAGCCGCGTACCGAAGTCAAAATTCAAGTTGATAGATGGGTAATGCCCCCCTTCATGGGATTGACTTCCTGGGCAGCTTTTACGCCCGCTCAGAATGGGCTAGTCATGATGATGGGCGACACGGTGCTGTTCGAGGATGAAGTAAACCCGGTCATAAGCGCCGCGTTCGATGCAGATCTTGAAGTTACGGCATTGCACAACCATTTTTTCTTTGAGCAGCCGAAAGTATATTTTATGCACATAGGCGGCACGGGCACCGCGGCACAACTCGCTGCCGGCGTAAAAAAGATTTATGACAAAGTGAGCGAAATCAGGGCAGCAAATCCGACCCCTACTGCAGGGTTTTCCAAAACTATTGCCGGGGAAAACAAGATTACCGCAGGGCCACTGGAAACAATTTTTGGCATGAAAGGAGAAGCAAATAACGGCATGTTCAAGGTCACGATAGGCCGCGACGCTACCGTACATGGCGTAAAGATCGGCAAGCAAATGGGAGTGAATACGTGGGCAGCATTTGCCGGTACTGATACGCTGGCAGTCGTTGACGGCGATTTTGCAGTGCTCGAAGACGAGCTGCAGTCTGTTCTAAGGATTCTCCGGGCAGGCGATATCAATATTGTTGCAATCCATCAGCATATGGCACATGAGCAGCCCCGTTACCTGTTCCTGCATTATTGGGGGAAGGGCGGGGCGGGGGATTTAGCGAAAACCGTCAAAAACGCGCTGGATTTTCAGGCGAGTGCCCGCCAATAGATTCGCGGATTTCCCGGAATTCCTGGCTTTTCCGACAAACCGGACAATCGCGCGCGGGGTCGCGCCAAGGGGTTCATCTCTTACATCGCTAGTCCTCCTGTGGAGTAAACGCGTCTTCTTCGTCGGACCCGCTACATCGACACAAAGCTCACCGCAAAACCTGCAAACGCAGCGCCAGCGACGACGAGTGGGATAATCAGCTTAGACTTGAAATAAAAAAGTGTGGCAAGCGCTACAGCAAAGACGATCACGGTTGTGATGTTCACAAGACTGACTACCATCAGGGCGATGGTCGTCCCCGCGATCAGACCGACGACGCCCGCCGTGACGCCTTCGAGGAACTCACGTACGCGCGGTTCGCTGACCAGCTTCTCCAGAGGATCGTGCGCGAGGAGCGTGAAGGCAAAGGCGGGCAGGAAGATCCCTGCCGTCAGCATGACCGCCCCCTCAGCTTCGCCGCCCAGGTAGCCAACAAACGTCGCAAAGATAATCAGCGGTGCGGGCAGCAAACCGGATAGCGCAAGGCCATCGAGGAACTGGGTGTTCGTCATCCAGGCGCCGTCGGCAACAGCATCCTCCTGCAGGAACGGTATAACGGTGTAGGCACCGCCAAACGTGAGCATCCCTGCTTTTAGTCCCGAGATGAACAACTCCCATAGCGACCGCTGGGCCTCGCCTTGGCCCTGCTGAACTGCCGCCCCACCCATGCCAGCAAGATGGAAGCCGTTGAAAGCAAACCAGCTGATCACTCCAACGGCGCACAGGACCGTCAAAGAGGTGGCAAGCGACGTCCTATCCTGCTTCGCCAGCACGTAAGCGGCGCCTCCTGCAAATAACGTGATCGCGAAGTGAACGCCTGTGAGCTGAGCAGCCGTCGCAATGATGGCGATGATCCATAGCCATCGATCGACCAACACGTGACCGCCGATGCGATGGACCGCGCGCACGATGAGCGCTGCGACAGCCGCCTGCACGACTGCAAACATGGTTGCAAAAGTGCCCGTTG
Organism: Nitrosospira sp. Nsp11; assembly: GCF_900142705.1. Classification (GTDB taxonomy): domain Bacteria; phylum Pseudomonadota; class Gammaproteobacteria; order Burkholderiales; family Nitrosomonadaceae; genus Nitrosospira. Next base: position 41,236 of record NZ_FRBV01000015.1, on the reverse strand, counting down.
TCTGTAGTCCATAGCGAACGTACAGCCATGAAAGGCTCATCATGAGCATGAAGCCAGGCAGCATGAAGCCTAGTCCTGCCAGAATGCCACCGATGCGCCCGCGCGCCAGCATGCCGAAGTACACGCACAACTCGTGCGCCTCGGGACCTGGCAGCACCTGATACATCGCTAGCACCCGATTGAAGTGCTGTGGACTCACCCATTTCTCTTCCGCGACCAGCTCGTGCTGGATCATCGCGATCTGCGCAACGGGCCCGCCCCACGCCAGTGAGCCGAACTTTAAAAAGCGCAAAAAGAGACGGCCAAGCGGCTGGTGTGGTACGCGCACTGTGCTCTCATTCGGTTCAGTCATCTGTTTTCCGGGGCCGGGAAGGATCGCGCTGTAATTCAATGCATGCAAGAAAGGCTGAAATCCAGCGCTTCTTTTCCACCAGATCGTGATTCATGACTGCAATCTGTCCGGCTGGCCAGCCGAAAGCGAACCCAAACTTCAGCGAATAAAGGGCCGCTTGTGCTAGTGAAGTGGATGTGGGTGATGCGGGGAGCTGTGGGGTTTTGTTATTGTTACTTGGGAAGTCCATAGGCTCTCCTCTGCAGGGTAATCCCCTAAGATTGGAGCAGGCCTTGGACGCAAGCGTCTAGAATAGGGAGGCTGCTAAATCCCCAAATTTTGTGACCTAATGTTAATTTTTATCGTGACAAAAAACAAGCGCAAACTAAAAAACGAAACAGCAATAACGAGAGTTTCGATGATAAAACGAAGAACAAGGTGTATACGAATACACATCTCCTTTCTCAACCCTTATGCTGTTACCTAGGTTAGGGGCTAAAAGTAGGCTTATGCTTTATTACGTGCTCAAAGTTTTTATCTCCGCTATCGTAATCGTAGCTATCTCGGAAATTGCAAAGCGAAGCACAGGATTTGCTGCACTCGTCGCATCGCTGCCGCTCACATCGCTGCCGCTCACATCGCTGCTGGCGTTTATTTGGCTGCACCTTGAGGGGACCGCGCCATTGCAGATTGCAGACCTGTCAAAGCAAATTTTTTGGTTGGTGTTACCTTCACTCCTATTGTTCTTGCTGTTGCCCATATTGCTTAAGCAGGGCGTGGGTTTCTGGCTTAGCCTCGGTCTGTCTGCTGCCGCTACCATGGGCTGTTATTTTGCTTTCTTTTTTATTCTCCGACGGATTGAGGCGGGACTATAACCCTCTTACCTGCGGTCAAGAACGCGGTGCCCACGTACGCGCCTTTTATTTATTTGCCGGAAAAATTTGCCGCTATAAAATTACCAGGCGCTGTAAAAAACATATAAAGCTTTGCTTTCGACTTGTCGGCAACAGCCGGGTTGGTGAACGTGACTAGCCATTCTTTACCTTTTTTCCCATCTACCAACTCAATCTTGTCCTGCTCAACCCTCTCCCAGGACGGATCGATCTTGCCGCCCATAATTAAAAGTTCCTTACGCTCAAATGCGCAGCTAGAAACAGTTTCCTCCGGAGCCACTTTTTTGCCATGAAAGTGACAGCTGCTGCTCTCTCCCGCCACCGCCGCGCCAGACCCGATTATCCCGGCGCTCAAGATCGTTGCTATCAATAGTTTCTTCATTACATTATTCCTCTGGGGATAGTAAATTAAAGGCTTTCGCGTCCCGTATCGGTACTTTCCTCCACTTCCAGATCCTCGTGCGCATGCCTGTGTTCCTGGTCTGGGAAGCGGAAACCATCAGGGTCGGAATCATGCTGATACCCGTGCAATTGCATAAACAGCAAGAGTACGCCGGCATAAACGAGAGCTTGGTTGGACGCAAAGCTGAATCGTTGAAAAGAGGGTCTATGTCTCCATAGTGAGAGTACAGCCACCATAACCATCAAAGCGACGATCTGCCCAATTTCCACGCCAAGGTTAAAACTCAATATTCGTAAAAGAATACTTGTATTGTCGTCACCAAGTGGCAGCTGCTGGAGGCGGGTTGAGAGGCCAAAGCCGTGTAGTAAGCCAAACAGAAACACAGCGCCCAACAGGTTGGGAGATTTCATATCCAGGTACTTCTGAAAACCGCCGTTATTGTCGAAGCCCTTGTAGATCACGCTAAGTGCAATAATCGCATCGATCAGAAAGTAGTTCCAGGTAATCTGATAGAAGGTTGCAAAAATTAAGGTAATACAGTGTCCGACTGTGAAGGCTGTGACAAACTTGGCAATATCCTTGAAGCTGGTCAGAAAAAACACTACTCCAAATAGGAACAGTAAATGATCGTATCCAGTCAACATATGCGTTGCACCAAGCCACATATATTGCAGGTAGCCTCCATTTAGCATCCGCAGTTTATCCTCCTCGGAAATACCATGGGCTATGGCCACTATCGGCGCCAACAAAATCAGCAAAACGAAAAGTTGCGGTAAGGAAATACGGCGTATCAGATGGGAACTGAACAATGCTTTAATTCATCTTCTGTCAAAGCCCCTGCTAAATCAGGGTTATTTTATCGAACTAACTCGTCGCACTCAGTGCTGCATGTGATGAGAATGCCCTTTGCTACTATCTGCCTGAGGCTTGGCACTATTGGCTTTCTTGGAGGGCTTGGCTTTGGGCTTGAGTGGGGTGAAGCTAGCAGCGTGCGCTCCCTGTTCTGGTAGCTCAACGAATACGGTAATGACCGTCTCGGACGTGATAGAAAAATCTCCGCTTCCCTTAAGTACATTATCACCAGCCTGTTCCAGTTTAACCGATGTTTTAGTCTTGGTCCTGTCGGTTTGAATGGTTGCCTTGCCTGAGCCACCGTTGACGCTGAGTTCGGTATCGGCATGATCCATCACATACACCACGATCTCTTTATCCTTAGCAATCAACTCCAAGTGATAAGGCCCCGCCATGCGCATTTGACCGCCGTGGGGCGATTGTTTGGAATCGAAATATTCTTCGTTATGAGCGCCAGCACAGAGCGACATGCTAGCCAATGCAGCGCTGATGAGAAGGGTGGTGACTCGCCGTATATTCATTTAATTTCTCGTCATTGTGACTTTGGTTATGAAAGAAAAGACGTTTTAGACCGGGTCTTTCCCAGCCCGTCCAACTTTTATCTTGTCTGCTAATCGTTCTGCCAATATTCCTCAACAAATCAAGCGCGAGAATAACCCATTTCAGTTGGTGTAGAAATGCGGCAAATTGTCGCGTCCCTGATGAGATAAAATCACAATCACACTCCCGTTGTGGGGAGTACCTAATTCTAATCCATAGGTCGCGCACTGAACTCACAGGGGGCAGGGGGACATTACTCCCCCATTCCCCGCAGTCAGATCACGATCCGCTCAACCTCATCCAGGAAGACTTGGTCGTTACGCCGGTCATAGAGTCCGGTCGTGCGTGCGCTCTCGTGGGCGGCCATTTGTTGCGCCACTTCAAGCTTGCCGCCATTACGCAAGTATTCCGTGATACCTGTAGCGCGAAGGAGTGATTGCCGATAGGGTGAGGATATCTGCATCCAGGGCACGCCGGCGGATCATGCGGTATGCATCGGCCTGACTCATCGGCCGATCGGATAGCTGTCCGGTGCGGCCCAGCGCTGTGCGGAATAGAATGCTTTTGGCTTCCGTCAACTGGGCGGTATTTATATAAGCGTGCAGGTATTCATCCAGGTTGTGATGACAGGGCATTTCATGCTGCTTCCCGCCTTTTTCATGTGGCCATACCCAGGTGCGGCGGCTTTGCACATAGACATCTTCGACCTTTACCCCAAGTGCCGCACCAACGCGGGCAAACGTATAGATCATCAAGCCAATTAGGGCGCGATCGCGCAAGCCCACATGGGTACTGGTATCGATTGAATCCAGTAGGGTGCGTGCTTCATCCGCGGCCAGGACAGGCGTCTTGCCTTTTCTGACTGAATGCTTTGGACCTCGTACCGAGCTCGTCGGATTCGTGGCAAGGACCTGGCCAACCACCAGCCAATCGAACAGCATGCGGATTGCAGCCAAATGTTGTTTCACGGAAGGTGCTGACAACCGTTGCCACAATATTTCTATATAGGCTGCAACATGAACCGGCTCAATGTCGCACAGCGCAGTCAGTCCGTTATTTTCGCACCACGTGGCGAATTCCCCTACAGCCCAGGCGTAGGCCTTACGGGTATTCGGATTACGGATATTGGCAGTAAAGAACTCGATGAAGCGCTTGCCAGCATCCGGGGTGGGAGAAAACAACGCCGGCAGTGCCACTGATCCGTGAAGCGGATAGGCTAGTGCCTGTGTCATCATCGATCTTCCCGGGCGTGCCAGAGGCGAAGGATATAAATCATATTGTCGACAACTTCATAACGCACTTCGTAATCCCCCACAATTACCCGGCGTACATCTCGGGGTGCAAATTCTTCGAGCGGCACTCCGAGCTGCGGATAAGCAAGAAGTTGCTCCGTGCCTGCCACCAACTGCTTCACCGCTTTTGCCGCAACTGTAGAATTTACTGGAGCGAGAAAGGCGTGAAGGCGAACAAGATCGCGCTCAGCACTAACCGTCCATTTAAGCGCCATTAATTAAGCCGGCTTGTCGAGGCTTGCAGCCCAGGCATCAATTGAAGCGTGATCGACCAAGCGTCCGGCATCGACATCGGCGATACCTTCCAAGGTAAGCTGGTGGCGTTTTGCTTCAAGGGCAACCCAAGAGGTCAACGCTTGTTTTACGATCCAGCCCTTGGGACGATCAAGTCGAGCAGCGAGTTGATCAATCTGTTCAGCAAGTTCATTAGGAATGTGAGCGGTGACGACGCGTGTATTCATATTCAATCCATTTGAAACAGGAACAATCAATACTAATCAATCCGATTGAAGTTGTCCAGCTCTAACATGAAGATGAAATAATATTTTTGACCGACATAAAATTATTCATTAGTGAATGATAACGTCCTTTATCATTCATAAGGCGAAGCAAAAATGAGTCACTTGCAAAGGTGATAATTAACACACTTTGAGATTGAGCATGAGAGAGTAAGGGGTGTCTTCAATTCATTAGACCGAAGTACACTTTTCTGGAGAACGGTTTGCAGCTGTTGCAAACGCTGTAATGGCATAGCTGCCAATGCCTAATATGCAAGCAAGTGGAAAGAGTCTGGATCCACAAGCATGCGACATGCGGAATTTCCCCTTTTGGAAATCAGTTGCGTGTGCCACGACAGGTTGGATAACGCGAACATCCCCAAAATTGAGTACCCGTGCGGAATCCGCGACGCGCAGTCCGTCGCTGCATCGGCGATCCGCATTGGGGACAAGAGGGCAAGCTAGCACTCCGAGATCCGGACCCTGGATTTCGACTAGCCCCAAGCTGTTGAGATTTGCTCTGTGGCTGCGTGAGATTAGTCGAAAACGTTGATGTCGTCGGGGGAAGCGTCAACCCTAAGCTGGTCAGGTTGTGTGCGGCCTGTGCCTTAGCCTGAAGCGCATGCATTAATGTTTGATCGGCAACTGCTGCACGGGCACTAAGACGGGACGACTCGACTTTCAATCCTGCGAGACCGGATCGAATTTTTAACTGGAGTTCTCTCTTTTTAGCGGCGTAGCGAGATTTTAGGGCATTCTCGGCTTGCACATCGGATGCGCTACGAGTCGCATTGTATCGGAATTTGTTTTCATGGCCTCCGCGCCATGCCAGCATCTTTGTCGTCATCACCTCCCCGAAACCAGGAACGGCAAGCACAGCCTGTTGGGTGACATCTGCAGCAGTTTCAATGCCAAACGAAGCGAGCATCGCGGTTTTAGCCGGTCCGATGCCCGGGATTTGTGCTTGACGAATCGTGAAGCGATCGAGAAAGGCGTTCTTCTGGCATATTTCCCGGGTTGATTTTAAGGTGGATAATTCACGATCTATATTTTCATCAAACTCTCGATACTCCGCGACTTGATCATAAAGAGCATTTTGGAGGGCATACAGCTCTGTCGCACCGATGCGCTGCAGAAATGCTTGTGCCACTTGGGTAACATGTTGGTCTGCAGACAAGTAAGCGCTTTGAAATGGCTCGCCATCGAGACTACTGCCGAGGAAACGACCTAACCCAAGGATTCCTAGGCCAATCCAAATGATCGCGGCGGCGGGTGCATTTAATAAACCATAACCCGCGCCTGCTAAAGCGAGAATCCCTACAACTTTCCTTCTTAATTGCGCCTTCTTCGCTACTGCGACGGCTGTACCCGGCGTGCTGATATTGCCTGTCCATTTTGGCAAAATTGCTTCGGGCGACGGAAGATTAATCGCGGCGATTGCAGCCCAGATTTTATCGAGATCAAATGGTGGGCCCGCTGGTGGTGGAGCTCCCTCAACGATCGGCTCGGGAAACATATCGACACCCGACTGCAAAGCGAGTCGGCACCACGGGCACTTGCTAGCTACCGGTGGATAATAGTGTGAGCGAACAGTCGAACAACGTCGGAGACCGCCTCCCATTTCCTTTAGGAGCGCGACCCAGGTTGAGGCATCGGGTCGCCCAACAGGGTTGAGGCCAAATGCAGCTTCAAACGCTCGCGCGATTGGTTCTGGAAAATCTGCTAGCGTTATCGAGCCCGGGGGTGGCGACATTCGCGTGGCTGCTTTCCGAATCTGCGAGAAAGCAAAACGGTTCTGAAAAATGGCTTCACCTAGGCTGAGGTCCCCATCAGGAGATCGGCCAGCATAAGGGTGACGGCCCATGACAAGGAGATGAAATATTGCAACCGCCAGACCGAAATGATCATGCACTGGGGTGCGCTTGGCATTCGCGAAAGATTTCCCATGTAGTTCTGGTGGCGTGAACTCGGGAACGCCGACTTCGCAGTGATATACTCGGTCGTTGAGGCTGAACTGGAAACTATCTGCATCAATCAAGGCAATGGTCGCATCTCTCGACACCAACAACCCCGAGTGGTTTAAATCCCCAATGACACAGTGGCTCTGATGTACCTTCCCTACGGCCCGAGCGACGTTAAGCGCTGCCCGAACCAGAAATCGATAATCCATATTAGGAAAATGCTGCTTTCGGGATTTGGGACTGTAGAGCTCATGGATCGGGCGATAAGAAGAGACTAGCCGCATTATAAAGCCGGCAAACTGGCCACTTGGGTCTGTTACGATATCCGCAGGAAAAGCGACAAGATCGGTCGTGCGTGCAAGACCACTCATTACCATAGCCTTGACCTTGTCCTCGCGCTTGCCTTTCAGCTCAGGTTTGTATAATTTGACAGCTTGGTCTGGCCTCCCCTCTATTATGTAGACTTCGCCTTCGCCACCTCCCCCAATGCGCTTACCGAGAACGGCTCGTTCGGTGCCGATCTTTATCATGCGCTTGCTCAGACCCCCGAGATCAAAATGAGCGTCTTATCGTCATCAGTACGGTCGCAGATGGAGGGCTCATCAAGATAACGGCCGAGGGCATCAGAAAGGGGGCCTAGACGCCCATACTTACTTGCTAAGTCGATCGGCTTGATCATTGGATCGAAAAAGCGAGTATGCGGCCGTAACTCAAGCCGCTCGAGCGCGATATCCTCAATACCGTCGGAGAACAGTGCAAAGGCGTCATAATCGAGGGGGAGGCGGGCCGTTCTTAGCCGAACTTCGGGATCGTCGGTTATAAAATATGTGGTCGATGCATACTCGCCGTTTTCTGGCCAGCAGATAGATTCCCATAGTCCATTGCGCCGACCAACAATAGCGCTGTCGCCAACCTGCAGTGTGAGCATCTGCTCCGGGGTGATTATAATAGCTGCAAGTGTTGCCGCAAACTGACGTCGTGTAATACCCCGTTTGCTGGCAGCGTTTGCTAGCAGGTCTCGTAGATCGTCAATCCAGACCATGACATCTTCCTCGGAAGGAAGATTGTTCGAATGGTCAAACCATATACGAAAGCGCTGGGTCAAGTGCCGGCAAACGAGCCACGCCCCATAGCCCCCATGAGATGCACTTCCTGCGCCGTCCGACACGATCGCGCACAGGCCATCGGGCCTCAGCTTCGACACAGCATAGGCATCCTGCCGCCTAGTACCTGCCCGAATATGTGACGTTCCTGTTCTGGATGCTGCGGCCCATCGCCAACGGTTGGAGTTAGCCTGCAACGGCCCACCCATCGGGAGCGGTTGGATTTGCTAAAGGAACCTGATCGCCCGGGTTAGATTGGGATACTGCACCAAGCGAACGAGATAGCCAGGCAAAAAGCTCGCGAAATGCCAAGCCCTTTAACTTCATCACCTTACGAGTCGCCAGCTCCGAGAGAATGGTCATGTCCGCATCTTCAACGGCAACAACATAAAACATGAATTCTTTTCGTTCCTCCCCCTCATAGACACGCCGCTTGGCTTCCTGCCAGTTATCAGTAGGCGCCCCGTCAGTGATAAGAAACACCCAGGGCCGGTAGTATCTGATGCCGTTTGCTTGATACTGGTTCTTGCGCTCACGGAGCATGTCAAGCCCAAGCTCGATTGCTTCTCCCATAGGCGTAGCCCCGTTCGCTTCGAGCGTTTCTGGGTAAAATGCATCCGCCGTAACGAAATTCGAGCGAACATGGACTGGCCCGAAAGTGACGGTTGCAATTTCGACGCGCTTGCCTGCAAGTGAATCCTCCATCAAATCCTGCTTAAATGCGGTCAAGCCGTCGTTGAGCTCTCGAATCGGGCTTCCATTCATTGAATAAGAAGTATCGAGCAGAAGAAGGCACGGACAACGTTGCTCGGGATTTTCAGCAAACTCAGCATTAGCAAAGGGTTGCTGTTCGAAATCATCCATCAAAATACCCCCTAAATTGTTATTGGTTGGACCACTTACAGATCTTCTTTATCAGAAAATTAATAAGATCTGTATCTGTGTATTCTTAAAACCAGATAGCGCGATCCGATTCGTTCTATATATTGAAACAGAATTTTGTTACCCGCAGCGGTGCTTATTTTAAGTACACATTGTTGAGCTAGCAATTGGACTTAGGTACACCGGTCAATGAGTAGGAGTTTTTCAAAACTTGTGCCGGATCTTATTAAGTAGAGTTTGTTTGAGACACCATCGCCCTTCCATACGATCACCGTAAGAGTCGGCCGGGAGGATAGCCCAACGTTTAAGGTAAGTATGAGAGTAAATTAATTGATCCGCTGCTATCCTTGTTCTCCCTAGAAGACACGTCAATTCTTTACCTGTCAAAACAACACCAACAACATGCCACTTCATAAGCTTGACTTAAAAGAAAATGCGCTCGACAGCTTCAATGAAGCGCTTGTCAAATATCGCGAAGGTCAGGCGGGGAATATCAAAGCGTACAAGTTTGCGATCCTGCATTTTTCACATTTCCTTGAGTTACTATTCAAGCTATATGTCTCACAGGCTCATCCCCTATTGATCTACAAGAACCCGTTCTCCAAAAATATAGCTAAAGAGCAGACTATTGGGTTATGGGAGGCAGTACAGTTTCTCAAGAATGAAGGAAAACCACTTGATGGTAAATTTATTGTCGATTTGGAGTGGCTGAAGACATTACGCAACGGCATTGAGCATCACAAGTTTGAGATGGAAATCGCGAGTGCGCGAAGAACGCTAGGACGTCTTGTGCAGGCGATGAATGAGTTCAGTGCCGAATTTGCTGACTTTAAGATGGAAGATTGGATTACGGAACCGAATCTCGAAATCTTTCAACTGTTGGCCGACGAATATAAAGCGGACGTGACCCACGCACAAGATGAAGCTAGAGAACGGGCCGGAGATGGCGAAGTGTACGACTGCGGGCTTTGCGGTGAAAGGAATACGGCCGTTTGTGTGCTAGGGAATTACATCTGCCATTACTGCGAAGATGAAGACAAGTTAATCATATGTTGCATTTGTGGAGCAGAAGGCAAACGTTCAGAGGCAATAATGTGGAATGATGATGTAAGCCCAACCGACTACGCATGTGTATCGTGTGTGGTTAGGATCGAGAATATGAACTAGCTAAGTTTCTAACGCTTGCTCATGCAATCCAATAACTGCCAAAATTATCGATATCAATGCGAGCTGAATGCTCTTCCTATACGATGCGCCAAGCAGATTGGGGAGAGCAATATCAATCCCTGTGAAGCGTCTATCTTCATTCCCCATCGATCATCCTCTGTATCGCACGTTATCGCCCAAAGGCAACCACTCTCAAAACGCTGCTGGCGGTTCTCAAGACAGTCGGGCTACGATTATCCGTTGAATCTGAGCATCACGCACAGTATAAAACGCTACGCATGAGGCGTGCCGCCCAGCCAACATCCTCAGGTGTGGCCGCAGTGTAATCCGATGAAATGCCTGCGGCCCAAACAAAAACCTTAACACCTTCAGTGGGATTTATGGATCACTTATGCGAACAGCGTTTCCCCGATAGAGTTCGAAAACCAGTATTTCAACCGGCTGCAGAATGTCTACTAAAACCGCAGCGATTCACATCGAGAGGCAGCGCAAGTAATCCTCTCTCAGAATGCCGTAATTGTGCGATTGCATCGCTCAAAAGCGACATCTTCAGCTTGACGCCCTGTATTTGGGGCACTCGACAAGGTCGGATATGAACCTATCTCCTTAAAATAAGCCACACCCCTCTCAACACAGGCATCAATCTCGGAGTCGGAAGGGCTTTTACCGCATCCGAGAAACCCAAGCGCCACAATTCCTGTGATAAGAATATAAGTCGGACGCATTATATTTCCCTTCTACATAATCCTATAAATTGCATTAAGGGATTATCGGCTCGATCGGTTTAAATACTGCAGCCTTTGACATGTCCCGACGTAATTCAAATCGGGCTAATGCTTCCACTACATCCAGGGCTGGTAGGTTATTGAACTGGATCATTTTCCAATCAGCCCGACGTACTCTAACAGAATACAGGTACTCGTCATGTATCTGCGCTGTAGCCGCATCCACCCGCTGTGAGTAACCAGACAGGGTCACTTCCTCTGCTATAGGTAGTGCCGCAAAAGTTGCGCCAATAATACGGAAACCCACTCCGTGTACGTGCTGCATATAAAGCGCACGTATTTTTGCCGGAGAAATGTCCTTGATGTTGAGCCTGTACCCTCTTAAAGGGGCAGTTGCCGTCTTTGTAGGCATATCCTCGATTTCAGGAAGATCTACGTCTAGAAAGACATGCTTACCTTCATCAAAGATGTCGAAAGACACATCTGTTTCTTTAGGCCAGACAATATCTTGCAGAGTATCTTCCAGGAAGGTGGCCATGGCAATTGTGTCGGAGTAGATGCCATGCTCGATGAGCTGCTTCCGATTTGCTTCCCTGATCTCAAATTCATGCTTGGCACATTCCCATTCTTGAAGAACCTTCTCGTAGCTGCACTGTTTATCAGCGTTTTCACGTTCGATTCGTTCCCGATCCCTCTTGAATAAAGCAGCGAAAAATCCAGGTTTGATGAAAACTGGTTGCACCGGTTCTGGATTATCGAAACTCATGCGCTGGTATCTCGGACGCAAGAGAGGGTTAGGGGTATCATGATGCAGCTGACCAAGTGCCTCAATCTGAGCGTTAATCTTGTCGCATTCTGTTTGAATCAAGCCTCTGATTGCGTCGCCCTGCTGTTTTTGGGCAGCAGTCACCCAGGATTCAGGTGCTGGATTCCCATTAGTATCTAGGAAAGAAATTATGCCGCTTTCATCAATATGTACGGTGATTGGAACGCTGGTAATAGCTTTTCCGGATGATCTGCTGATCGAGCCAGCATTATGGATACGTTGGCGAGAATAAAATCCTGACCCTGGAATTCCCGTATTAAGGTGGATTCCATTTTTCCCGAGCCCTAATGAGGCTCCGCGAGGGCCAACCGTCCAGCTTACACCGCTACCGCTAAAGTTCATGCGTAGGCCCGGTGCTAACTTCACTGATTTCCTAAACCGCACACCCATCACGTAATACCCATTTCCAAGTTGTCACTCATTAGCCTGCTGTCAGATACAACATCCAATGATAACCATATAAATAATAACGGGCATATTGGAATAATCTTGAAATTCGAATCCAGTACAGGGCAAAGTTCCCACTCTTGATCCTTGTCCTGGCCTCTCTTGAGCTTCATTTTTGGTTCTGATTCTGGGCTTCCTCCCCAGCCCCCGCTCCATCTAAGGTTTTGTGCTTTGCTCTCAGGGGTGGTAAGGAAAAATTTAAAAATGGCTAGGGCAAGGCCAAAGGCCGCGTCAGAAGGCTTTTGTGGTGCAGTCCGGTGTGCCTGTGGGCAATCCCTGTGGGGAACCTTGTGGGCGGGGATCTATCCGTCCATCAGGTTATCCATAGGGTTGTCCATGGGACGAGCGATAGCGAGATTGCCTTACCGCTTCACAGGTGACGCCGTAACCTCATAGGTGACAAAACGGGCATCCAGCCATTTTGTCCATTGAGCGGCCTTGCGCATCAGATCCGCCCGGTACGCTGCATTGAGATGCGGCGTGGTTGAGTGGTAGTTGGCCGCTTTCGTCCACAGATCGCCCTTGTCGTTCCTGATATGCATCCTGAGCCGCCACGCGGCCAGATCATATGCGTAGCACCCGGCTTGCGCGACATAGCTTGCGGTAATGCCATACTTGGCTAGATCGGAAAGATACGCGGTATTAAACTGCATCGGGCCTACATCGTAGGTGCCGTTCGAGTTGCGTACCCACTGCCCTGCCCTGCCGCTTTCCTTTTCCGCTACGGCCAGGACGATGTTTGCCGGCACTTCGTATTTCACTGCCGCCGTGATGGAGCAGACGATGCGCTCCTGAATGTGTGGCGGCAGATCGGCCATCGCTAGCGCTTGCTGTTCACGAAAGCTTCGGTTTCGGCTTCGCGGTCTACCGTTGTATCGGTGGAATTGGCAAACCGGTTTCCGGTGAATTCCGGCTGTTCCATGCTGGCGCGAATGGCCGAGGCGATTTTTCCGCCAGGAGTTTGGCTAACACGGTCACCTGCGCCCGCCTTTGCGACCGCCATGCTCCCCTTGGCAAGATTCGATCCCATGTTTGCAGCAAAACGCGCACCCGTTCCCATCGCCTGGCCCAAGCCGCCGCCACTCCTGCCGCTACCGCCACCGGATGGTGAGCCGCCTAAGCCGGTAGACATGCCCCCGCCGCTACTCATGGTATCGTGTGCAGCGTCGAATGCCGCCTTGATGGCCGAGGCGCCACCTGCCGCATGAGTAGCAGATGCCATCATCATGCCCGCTGCCATGCCAGTCGCCGCCGCGGCCGTGCCGATCGCGGCGCCAGCCCCGATATTGCCGATGCCCCCACCGCCACCGCCGACGATCCCGGCCAGCATCGGCGGGATCTTGTTGACCAAAGCAAATAACACGATGGAGGCGACCATCATGACACTGAGTTCCTTCAGGTTCAGCCCTCCACTCATTCTCAAGTAGTAGTCATCCAGGAAGGTTTTGCCGATGCCCACCAGCAGGATCATCGCAAGCAGCGATACCGCGACACCTAATACTGTCCGGTAGTAATTGATCGCTATATCGGAAGTCCAGCGCGAGCCGCCAAACCCCAGGAAGAAAACGCCGGCATAAGCCAGTATCCAGCCCGACACGAGCAGCAGCGCCATGTTGACACTGATCAACGCCAGGATGATGAGAATGGCTGCTGACACGATGATACCTGTCATGCTGACGATTGGACTGCGGTAAGACACCTCATCTATCGACCGATAAAAAAGGTCGAATCCGATATCTACGATGCTAGATGGGGAACCCATGCCCCGCAAGCCACTCGCTTCGGCACCGATTTGCTTTAATGACGCAATGATTGAAGTCGAGAAATTCGGCCCGTTAATCAGCAGCCACCAGAAGAAGCCCGTGAACACCGTGAAACGAATGAATTCGGCAAAGAATTCTCCCAGGTCGGCCCGCCGTACCGCCATCAACCCGAAAGTCCATACCATACTGATGACCACCAGCAGCCAGAAGAGCCAGGATGCCCTATCGGTGATAACTCCCGCCCAGGCAGAAGCTGCATCCTTGTATCGCGTCAGAATGTCATCAAGTACATCTGCATTCTCAATAAGAGCGTGAGCTTGCGTCGGGAATAATACCAACCACGACAATAACAAGAGATTAAAAATAGATGCACTCGACGCTCTCATTTCACTACCACTCCTTATCTTTGCTTCTCTTTCTACCTCCAGGGAGGTAGTCAGGACATTTAGCGAGAAGAGCCTTGTGTTCCACCTCATCTGTTATTTTTCCCAGATCTTCACAGGTCGGGTTGGCTATCTTTTCTCGTTCAGCCGGCACGAAATTATCGCAACCGGCCAATATGGCGAGAACGGTTAGAACTGTCATTTGCACAGCTTTCATTCTTTTCTCCTTACCACTCGCGTGGCGTACTTTTTTTGAAGGTTCCCGCAGTCGCTTGTGCATCGGCTGCTATCCGCTGTGCTTCGATATCCGCCAAGGCAGCCTGCCGTGCCGCTTCCGCATTCTGCTGCGCCATCAATAGCGCGCGTATAGTCATCAACTGGCTCGCCTGGTTGCTCGCAAGTTGATTGGCGGCCTGTATGGCCTGCATCTGTCCTTGCGCGCCTTGCGCCTGCATCTGCAATGCCGCCAGCCTGCGCCCATCGGCTTCAAGCTCCTGCTGCTGAAGGTCCAGCCCGCGGATCATGGCGTCGTTCGCCCGCTTCTGCGCGTCGGACGCCATCCTGCGGTTTTCAAAAAGCCGGTTGCGTTCCGATTCCGGGCAACCGCTGATGCTAAAGCAAGGCGAACTCATGTAGTAGGACGAGTTCTGGTATTTGTACAGGTAGCCGTCGAGATTGCCTGCCTGGTTCCTGTAGTAATTGAGCGTATTCGTCGCCCCCAGGATTGCCATGTTCACCCGTTCCACCTGGTTCCACACATACGCTGCCGGCGCCAGCGTATTCTGGATCATGTTTTCGTACTGCTGCAACTGGAGCTGGTACTGCTGCACCATTTTGAGTGTCTGGTTCACGCCCTCGATGGCTGATATCGTCTCTTGCTGCACGCTGGCGATATCGATAACCGGCAGGCCGCCCGCCGCCGCCGGCGTGGCTGCACCCAGGCTCATTGCAACCATTGCCGCAAGAATTCCAGGTGTCGTTGTTTTCATGGAACGCTCCCCTTAATAGTCGAATGCCTGATAGGGCTTGCTGAAAACCATATCCTTGGTGACAGTGACGTTGAAACGGTATCCGGGGCGAATCTCAAGCGTCGGTGAAATGTTGAGATTCTTTGAAATCAGTTGCGAAGTCACGCGCCCCAGCTGCTGCCCCAGGGCGGCACTCAATACGCTGTTGGTCGTGGGCGCGCCGAACGTGCCTGCAATCTGGTTGCGGCTTTGGCTTAATGACACGCCCGCCGTGATCGCCGACATAATCAGGGCCGAACCGAACAGCCGCACGTAGTGATTGTTGACCTGATCCGACAATCCAGCGTAGCCCGCTCCGCTGGAGCCGGGCATGGCGCCGATATCCATCGTCTTGCCATCGGGAAACACGAAACGCTGTCCGGCAACCAACAGGTTTGCCTGCCCATACGCCACATCGCTGGAGTAAACCCCTTCGAGCTTGGTGCCTTGCGGCACCAGCAAGTGCTTGCCCGTGGCGGTGTCGTACACATCCTGGCTGACCTGACCGAAGATTTTACCCGGCAGCGTGGAATTGATACCGGTGATCAGCGTGACCGGAATCACAAAAGTGGTTTGCACGGTATAGGGCGAGCGCGGCGGGAGCAGGCGCGAATCGAGCTTCCACTTATCCTCTCCCCCGCCCGCGAAATCCTCGTAATTATTCCTGGGTTTTCCTGGCTGGCCGGATTCGCTTGGCCGTGTTTCTTCGCTATCTTCCATATCCTCATTACCACGCATGCCCGCCTTTCGCAGTTGCGCCAGCCGCGCACGGTAGACCGCAGCCGGGTCTGTATTGGCGGGAAGGTCAGCCGGCCGCCCACTCGCCGCATCCGGCGCAGAACGCTCGCGCGGCTGCGCTATTTGCACGCTCGTTTTGGCTTTCAGCGCTTCCTCGAACTGTTGCTGCTTCATTTGCCGGATGCGCTCCATGTCCGTTTGATGCTGAGAGGCCGGCAGGGACGGCGGCACCGGCGGCATGTCGGGATTCGCGGGACGGAAATCGGCATCTTCCGGAAGAACAGGACTGGATGCCGGAATGATCCCATCCGGGCGGTCCCCGGCAAGTTCCTTGGCAAAGAGCGACGTGTTGCCCTGGCGCCTGGGTGTTTCTTCTTCTGTCTGCTTCGGGTTGGCGCGGTCCATTGCCACCAATCCTACGATGAGAAGGAACATGGCCACCACTATCCCTATCAGGTACAGCGGCAGATTATTGACCCGGCGCCCGCCTCCGGTTCGTGCTTGGCCAGGCGAGACTGACGGCGGCATTGTCTGGCTCATGGCGCTATTCCTTGAACGTCCAGGCCCCGGCAGGGGCAATGGCGCCATTTTCGACCAGATAGGCACGGGCCAGCACGGCGTGCCCGACTACCATCGTGATGCGGGAAAGGTCTGCCGAATGGTTGAGCACATAGCGCAGCTCGATCCCTTCGGGCGCAGGTGTTTTTATCGGCTTATTGCCCTCGTCCGCCGGCTTTGGCGAAAATACCGCGCCAAAGGTATCCGGCGGCATGATCCGGGTTTTCTCTTCCTTTTCGGACAGCGCATAGCCTTTGGCGCGCAGCCGGTCCGCCAGCAGCGCCCCAAAACTCTTAGGCTCGGAGACGACAAGGCTGAATTGCGTCCTGGCCGGCGGATAGAGCCGCGCCAGCTGGTTGACGGTATCGGAAGCAATCTTTTCATCAAGGGCGACAAAGGGACTGCCCTTCGTCAAGGGCTGGAATGCACAGGCGCCAAGGCATGCGCACAGAAAGGCGGCAAAGAGGAAGCGCATTTTTATTTCCCTCGCTGGATGGTGACGCGATCCTGGCTGGAACCCACGCCTGCGACCAGAATGGCCTTGTCGAAAATACTGTCAACGATGTAGCGGTTGCCCTGCAGACGGTAGTTGACCTGCACCGACTCCTCGTCGGTGAAGAGGCCCCCGTCTTTTCGCACTACCAGCAGAATCGGCGCTTCCGACTGGCTCATGGTGGCGGGCATCTGGATAATGGTCTTGACCCCATCGTTATAAACGCGCAATGGCTTCCAGGCGGCATTGGCGCCGTCAATGGTGTAGTCGAAATTGAGGTCGCCCAGGTATTCGCCGGTACCGGGCAGGATCTGCCGGCTGTGGTTTTTGGCGTCATTTTTCTTGATTTCGTCCCACTTTGCCATCGCGTCTTGCGGATAGATGAACGCCACACGCGGCATAAATTCGGTGCGGTGCGAGCGCAGCCGCAGGTGGTAGGTGCGCCGGTTGGTTGTAACAACAAGGGACGTTTCCAGCCCGGTATCCGTGGGTTTGATAATCAGGTGCTGCACTTCGTTTGGACCCGAGCCGGTGATGGCTGGCTCAACCGTCCAGCGCTCATCGCCCAGGTGGATCCCGTTCACTGTCTCGCCCGGTTGTAATTCCACATCACAGACCTGCAGCACGGCACAAACAATGCTCGGCTGCGTGGCGCCGAACAGGAAGCGTATGGTGCCGTCCGCACCCGCCACGGGCTTTACCCCCTGGGTGGAATTGCCCGCCTTCCACTTCTTCACCAGCGCCAGCGCTTCGCGCTCGTGCGGCGTGAGTTTCAGTTCCGGGTTGGTGAAGTACAACGCATCGGGCTGTCTGGATTCCTCCGGCGCTATCACGGGAACCGGCGCGACTGGAACCGGCGGGAAGTCAGGCGGAGGGGCAGCGGCGATCACTTGTCGCTGGCCCCCGCCCATGCTGTCAATATTTTCAGATGGCAAGGTGCTGGATGCGGCAACGGCCATATAGGGCAGGATGGCGGCAGCGATGATGGTCAGCGGCGGCAGGGTCGTTGCCGCGATAAAGCGAAGATTTTTCATAAGAACCTCAGATTTGTTTGGACCAAGCGAAGTCACTGACGTAAATGCCCAGCGGGTTGTTGCGGATCTGCTCTTCGCTGATGTCCGGCGCAGGCTCGGTCACGTACATCGACACCAGTGCGCGCATGCGGTAAGGCGGCACTTTCACGAATCCCTGACGGTCGCGCACGGTTTCCATCCAGTCCACCTGCCAGGTTTGTGGCGTCTGCTCGATCACGGATACGATCTCGGTGCTGACCGTTTCCTTTTCAGCTCGCTTGAATGGGTTTACTTCCGGCCTGCCATTCAGGAACTCGTTCATCTTGGCCGTGGCGGGATCGTTTGCGAAAAGCATGGAATAGGCCGTAAGGATCGCCTTGCGCTGCAATGCGACATCGGGCGTCACCATTCTGGCGGACTGAATGAAGTTCGCCATGGCCGCATGGATCACGCGCGGATCGACGCCTTTGGCCCGATCCACCGGCGACACGGCAATGGTCTGCCCCAGCTTGTCCACCTCCACGACGTAAGGAATGAACTTCGACTGGCTGCCGATATAGATCATACCGCCCACGGCTGCGAGCGCAATCAGCAGGCAAAGGATGCCCAGCGTCTGCCAGGCTTTGCGCGAAGCGGCCTGATCGCCCACGTGGTCGTTCCAGGTGCGCCTTGCGGAAAGATACGGATTGGCGCCCTCCCCTGCCCGCCTTCCATCCGGCATCGCGCAGGACACTTCCCGCTCGTCCCCTTGAGTCCGGCGCTTGAAAAGCGATCTTAAGATTGTAGTTACGTGCTCCATGCTTGTACTCATGCCGCCACTCCATAGTCGTTAAGGTCCAGTCCGCGCATAGCCAGCCATTCGTGCACCCAGGCATCCCCATGCCGGGCTTCCAAGGCTTTGATTTGTGCAATGGATTCCTTGTCGGTGCTGCCGGCAAAGGCCAGCGCCAGCGGACCCAGCGCCAATTCGAACAGGCGCCGCCCCTGCTCCGATACGTAGTAATACTGCTGCTTCTGCACGGCGGTCGCGAGGATCTCGATCTGCCGAGTGTTGAGCCCCATGCGCCGGTACAGTGCCGCCGTGTCCTCGTCCCGCGCATACACATTGGGGAGGAAGATCTTGGTGGCGGTCGATTCGACGATCACATCCAAGATTCCCGAATTGGCCGCGTCCGTCAGGCTTTGCGTTGCCATGATCACCATGCAGTTGGCCTTGCGCAGCACCTTGAGCCATTCGCGGATCTGCTCGCGGAATACCGGGTGGCCCAGCATCACCCAGGCTTCATCCAGGATGATCGCGGCGGGCTGGCCCTTCAGTGAACGCTCGATGCGCCGGAAGAGATAAAGCAGAACGGGGAGCGCATACTTGTCCCCCAAATTCATCAATTCCTCGATCTCGAATACCGTGAAATCGGCAAGGGAGAGGCCATCCACGTCGGCGTCGAGCAGATAGCCCATGCCGCCCTCGACCGTATAAATCTTCAAGGCTTCGCGCACTGCCGCATCCTGGATGGTGGTGTAGAAATCCGACAGCGTTCTGGCGTGGTTCTCGTGCATGTTGAGTATCGCCAGGGATATTTCGTTACGCTGGTTCGGCGTGGTTTTGAGTCCGTTCAACGCCAGGAGCGCATCGATCCATTCCATTGCCCAGGCGCGGTCGGCTTTCGATTCCAGAAACTGCAAGGGGCAGAATGACAGCTTCTCCTCGTCGGCGGCGACAGTGAAATGCCGGGCTCCCGAGGCTTTTGCGAGCGGGTACATCGACATCCCTTTATCGAAGGCGAATAGCGACATGCCCCTATATCGGCGAAGTTGCGCTGCCAGGACAGCAAGCAGGGTGGATTTGCCCGATCCGGTCGGGCCGAGGATAAAGGCATGGCCAACGTCGCGTACATGCAGATTCAATAGAAAAGCGGTTGCCCCTTGCGTGATGCAGTGCATGAGCGCGGGGGCGTTGGCCGGATACATCGGGCAAGGTGCCCTGTCTTGTCCGGTCCAGATGGTGGAGGTCGGCAGCAGGCCGGCAAGATTCATGGTGTTCATCAGAGGCCGGCGCACATTCTCCACGCCGTGCCCCGGCAGGCTGCCCAGGTACGCTTCCATCGTGTTCAAGGTCTCGATGCGGGCGGTGAAACCAAGGGCGTTGATGGTTTTTTCCAGCGAGCGGGCCGACGCTTCCAGGCTGGAGCGGTTCTCGTCCATCAGCACCACGACACTGGTGTAATAACCTTGCGCCACCAGGCCGCTGCTGACCTCTGCGATGGCGGCCTCCGCATCGCTTACCATCGACATGGCATCCTGATCCACGCCGCCGACCTGGGTGTTGAATACCTGGTCGAAGAAGCCGCGTATTTTTTGACGCCACTTCTTGCGGTAAGTGTGCAAATGGGCCACTGCCTCATGCTGGTCAATGAAGATGAAGCGGGAGGACCACCGGTACTCGCCCGGCAGCTCGGCCAGGGCACTCAGGATTCCCGGGCAGGATTCCATTGGAAACCCCTCAATGGCAACCACTTGAATATACTTGCGCCCTATTTGAGGCAGCGTGCCGCTCCACAATTCCTGCCCCCCTATCAGCATGTCCAGATACATGGGGTTGGCCGGGAGCTGTACCGGATGATGAAGGCCGGTTGCGCAAAATTGCAGCCAGCTCAGGAAATCGTCATGCGTTGTTTCCCTGCCGTCTTCGGCCATGACGCGCCGGCCGCGCAGCCGCTCCAGTTTGAGCGCGGCCGACAGGTGCGATTCCAGCGCCGCGCACTCCCTCCTGAACTGATCGATGAGCGCGCGCGTGTGCGCATGCTCGTCCGGCACGGCGGCCTGGTCGTCGTCGAACATCAGCTCGACAAACTTGCGCTGCACCAGCAGCGGCGGCAACCAGGTCAGGGTCAGCACGAAATAACCCTTGTACATGGTGCCAATGCGCTCGAACAACCGGCGCCGTTCTTCGTCCATCGCCGCGGTCACTGTATCGGGGAAATACGATAGTCCCCGGTCGGGGTAGTGCGGCGCGGGGCGCCTCACCGCATCCACATGAATCATCCAGCCATTGCCGAGCGCGGATAGCGCCTGGTTGATGCGATACGACACCAAATTGCGTTGCTCGTCGGACGCACTGGCGTTGTCATCGCCCTGATACGCCCATGCCGCCATAAAGGAACCGTCCTTGCCGACGATGACGCCATCCTCCACCATGGCCGCATAAATCAGGAGATCGGCAAACCCCGGCTCCTGGCTGCGGTGTTTTTTAAGAGCACGTGCGGCTCTCATCGGTACCGGAGCCTCTGGTTGTGCGTGTTCTGTCGGAAAGGCGTGGCTCTGGCCGGGTAGTATTTTTTGTAGCGCAATATGAGTCGAAACCAGACCGGGAGCAGCATGGGGTCGTGTTTTGCCGCCATGCGCAGCACGAACAGGGCGGTGAACCACAGCAGCAGGCCGTAGGCAGTGGAGTACAGGGTTTGGGCGGAAAATATCAGCGCGGCAGCTGCAACGCCCGATATCATCAAAGCCTTGCGGTCGCCCCCCATGAAAAGGTTATGGCGGTTGCCGATACGGCGTATGGGTATTCTGCTAAGCGCCATGACTACCCCTCCCCTCTTTCCTGGCTGAACCCATTGAGTGCGATTTCCGCGCCTCGCCCGAAGAAGTTGCTCATCATGTTTTGCGCACCGACCAGCAGTGACATGACCAGCACGAGAAAAACCAATGTCCTAAAGAATCCGCTCAAGTCGTTTCCCATCACCAGTATGCTGCCTGCCACCACAATCCCCACTATCGAAAATGTAAAGGCGACCGGCCCGGTAACGGAATTTCGTAGATTGACCAACCAGCTCTCATACGGCAGCGTGCCCCCTACCCCCTCGGATGCCGCGGCGTATTCAGGCAGGAGCATCCATAACGCCATGAGCACCAGCCAGAAAACGAACCACACATCAGGCCCGGGCCCACGGCGTAACTGCAATGCTTCTCTAAACATGAATCACTCCCTGAATGTTTGTGTTAAATAACGGCCGTTCTCGTAACCTTTTACTTCGATGATTTCTTCCACCCGGCGGCCTTCTGGTGTCCTGGCGATATGCACGATGAGATGCACGGCATCTCCGATCAACGGCTCGATGGGCTTGGGAGAATCGGGGTGCATGCTGATGAGCATGGCCAGCCGGGACAGGCCCGCCCTGGCATCGTTGGCGTGCAAGGTGGCGACTCCGCCTTCATGGCCGGTATTCCAGGCCATCAGTAGATCGAGGGCTTCCGGGCCGCGCACTTCGCCGACAATGATGCGGTCGGGACGCATACGCAGTGTGGTGCGCAGGAGTTGCGTCATGCTGACTTCCGCTGAGGTGTGGTACTGGATGTAGTTTTTGGCGGAACACTGGATCTCGCCAGTGTCCTCGATGATGACGAGCCGAACATCAGGATCGATCGTCACGATATGTTCGATCACGGCGTTGACCAATGTGGTCTTGCCCGAACCGGTACCGCCGATCACGAGAATGTCTCGGCGGCGTGCAACCGCATCCTGGATACAGGCGCTTTGCGCGGCCGTCATGATTCCCTTTACCACGTAGTCTTGCAGGGTAAACACGGATACGGCTTTTTTGCGGATGGCAAAAACGACTTCGGAAACAACGGGCGGGATCTGGCCGGCAAAGCGCGAGCCGTCCAGGGGAAACTCACATTCTATGGTGGGATTGCTTCGGGTAAGTTCGCGCCCGTGATAGCCGGCTACGGTCTTGACGATTCCCCTAGCCTTGGCAGCATGCATCGTACCGATGCAGCGCATGGACTCACCCAAGCGTTCCTGCCACAACTTGCCGTCTGCATTAAGCATGATCTCTATGGTTCTCGGATCATGCAGTACGCCGGTTAAATCGGCTCCAAGCTCACGTTCCAACTTTTTTCGGGCGCGGTCCCGAAGGGAGGACTGCTCTTCGGTTTCTTGCATTAAATTTCCAGTTCAATAGTTATGCCGCCTTCAGGTCCGAAGGAACATTATACCGAATATCTTTTTAATGCAATACTATTTAATTGTTATGTTATTTATACCCTACCGTAAATAATCGTGGAACTACCCATGAATTAAGTGAAATCATGGTTTACTGGATTTTTTCTTAGCACTGATTTCAAGCAATTTTTTACGATTTACCTCATCCTGTTTTTTTGCAACAAATGCTTCAAAGGCAGTAAGTATCAAAGTTACACGTTCATAATTATCAGGAAGGCTCGTTAGGGCCTTATCACCTGCTAATCTATCTAATGTTTCCCTTCCTAAATCCGTTGCTTCGAGCAAAACTGGCAAGGCTGTGTCCAAGGCTTCTGCTATAGCCCCCATTGTTCGTAAGGAAGGATTTCCCTTGCCTCTGGATAAATCCGAGATAAGAGATGCAGATACGCCAGAAAGCTCAGACAATTGCTCTCTTGTCATTCCACGTTCGCCGAGTATGCGGAGAACGTTGGTGAAAAATAACTCGTTGTATAAGTGAGACTGTGACATAAATAGATACTGTTTAAATTAAGCGGCTTAATATTATTGTTGTTCAGCTAGGGTTGTTAACCCTAGCTGAAGCTTATGATTTAGTTTGTTGTTATGTCAACTTGTCCTTACTTAATATTGATTCTATCAGTTTGATCTCTTGAATTAATATTTACTGGGAGTTGTGCGTCACTGGCTTTTGCGTTTGACTTTTGAATTTATAAGAGAAATGGTCTTTGAGATATGCAATGGAAAGAGGTTTAATAGATTCTCGAACCCATGCTAGGAACGGCTCAGGATTTAAGGCAATTACGGCCGCGTGGGATAATTGCCTTATCGGGCGATTGAGGGGTGCTTCTACAGCACCTATACAGATTGCCGTAAAAGTAATATTACAGAAATAGGTATAAGTATATTTATCCTTTTCCGTATTTCTGTAAAAGTAATTCTCTCACTTCTTTTACCATATTAGTGCCTCGCATTGCACATTGCGCTTTGATAGACCGGTGCAAGCTTACAGGGATATCTATTGTCAGGCGCTTGATAGGTTCAGTAGTTTCTTCTATCTCATTGACGCTACTTTCCACCCAGGCATCAGCAGAAATCGGTTCCTGCTTTTTGCTTGGTCTGGTTCCAAGCGTAACTTTCTTTCCAGTCATCGTAAAAACTCCTTCAAGATTTCATCTTTAAGCAATTCAATCTCAACCGCAGCCGGGCCTTCCTCATCAATCTCGTACACAGCCTTTCCTTGTGCTGCTGACTCCGCAAATATAATTCGTTGCACCACGGCAGATGACAAGACAGGAATCGAATAAGCAGCCAAGGCTTCAACAGAGTCTCGGCCAATAGCTGTATTTGTAATTTTACGATTTATTACAAAATATGATAATAGTGTTTCTTTAAATACTCGCGCGTCCTCAATCAGCTTAACTACCTCGTCAGCAGCCCAAATATCATAAGGACTAGGTTGGACTGGAATTAGAATCATGTCGGCAGCCATGATTGCCGAGCGTGCTAGTTCGGTCACTCTTGGTGGGCCGTCAATAACAACGTGGTCATATCCGCTACTGAGTTGCTTAATCTCCTTGTGTATCGTTGGCCGGGGTAATCCGACGACGGAAAACAATTGGCTTTCTTTCCGGGCTGCCGCCCAATCTAGAGAACTTCCTTGAGGGTCAGCATCAATCAACAAAACACGCTCGCCAGAACGAGACAGGCTGGCGGCGATGTTAACGCTCAAAGTGGTTTTTCCTACCCCACCTTTTTGATTCAAAAGCCCGATAATCATTTGTTTACCTTATGTAATATATTACATATGCTATAATACAGAAACACAGAAATAAAGCAACGTGCAATTCAATGCATTATTTAGATACGATATATCAGTTTCTGAACGATTTTAAATAGATGACTTAGGGAATTACCTAAAGGGAACTGCTATGGCAACGATTCTTGAATTTCCCCGTCAAAATCGGAATGACAAACCGCCCGCAAAGGCGCTGGGTGTACGCATGGTCTCTATGATGGTAAGTGCCATATGGACGCTTACCGTGATGTTTTGGCCGATTTTACGTTGGGTTTTGGCTCTTGATGTAACCGCTCATTTATTTCGGGTGCTCATTGCTTTCGCCGATAAAGGCGCCTATTTCGACTGGACGTTAGCAACACATTTTCTTGTATTTACTGCTTTGATGTATTTCGTTGGATGCTATCGGCCATGATAAGATTAAGCGGCTTAATTCGGCTTGTCGCACACTTCATTTGTTCAATACTGGGAATCGCAAAATGGCCGTTCAACGTCCAATAGAATTGCCCATCTCCTTGATAGACGAGGACCCATTTCAACCTAGAACTGAATTTGATCAGGATTTACTAAACGAGATGGCCAAAACCATTCGCTCTCGTGGGGTAAAAAATCCTATTTCAGTTCATAAGCATCCTACAGAGCCTGGCCGATATGTCATTAATGACGGAGCCAGACGATATCGCGCTTCAATCCTGGCCGGAAAAAAGACAATTAGAGCCTTTGTTGATAGCGATTTCACAAAGATTGACCAAATAATTGTCAACGCACACCATCAGACTTTCTCGGCTCGCGAATGGGCAGCAATAATTCAAAAAGAGCAGCAAAGAGGCAAGAAAAATCACGAGATTGCCGACCAGTTAGGGAAATCCCGTGTTTTTGTCACACATCATACAAAACTGCTTGCTTTGCCCGGATCACTTGAAGATGTTTTTAATTCTGGCCGCTGCACCAATGCCACGGCGCTTTATGAATTGTCAGGTTTGTGGGCAAACGACAGCAAGGCTGTCGAAGAGTGGTTGGCGGATGAAACACGCGACATTACGAGAGGGACTGTAAAGGAGTTGCGCATATTTCTTGATGCTAAATCTCATAGGTCTAATAGAAAGCCGCCGGAATTTACTGTTGAGGATGAGTTAACTTTCTCGGATAATAATAATTTTCGTTCAGATCCCGCCGTTAACGAAGGAGAGAGGCCGGGATTAAAAGAACCCGAGTCAACTGTAAAGCGTAAGCTCAAGGTATTGGTTAAGCATGGCGGAAGGGCTGCTAGGCCAATATTTAATCGCTCACTAACTGAAGCGGGATTGGCCTGGTTTAAATATGAAGATAATGGCGTTGAATTTGAAAGCCGATTAGATGAGATTCAAGAAGTTACGTTAGTCGCCGACTAAAGAAAGGAAAGTCTTAATGAAACAGCGGGTACTTGTCATGAATGGTCAACGCCTTCTAGAAACTGAAAAGAAAGGGCAGTGGGAAGTGACCAAGGTCGAAAGGGCTGGTAACCTGAAGCCTGGCCTTTACGACCTGTACCTGGCCGATCCAGTGGATAAGGCGCAGAAATATGCGGGCATGATTATTCACACGGATAAAGAATATGTTTACCAACAGCAGGGCGAAGAGGTGGTGCGGCATTCTCGTTCAGATTTTGACACCGCACCTGAAATTGGCGCGCTTAAAAGCATCTCCTACGATGCCCAGAACCGAGCCCAGGTGAATACGGCTACGGTTTCGCTGAGTCGTGGCATGACGCGATAGCGCGACCTCTAGTGAGAAAGTGCCGTCCATAGCACGATGGCCGAAGCAGCAAGCGTCAGCATGGATGCAAAGAGATTAAGATTGGCGCTGCGCTGATGTTTGTTTAGATCCAGCGTTAATGCTTTCAGTGCCATTTCGGTCTCCACGCGCACTGAGGCAGTTATAATCTCGCGCGTGGCATCAAGCGTTGACCGCATGGCCTGATCCCCTTGGGCCTTCCAAAGCCCCATGTGCTCTTCAATGTCCTTTTGGCACTCTTTCAACATTGCTTGCTGAATACGCGCGCCTGATCGCATCAGATGCTGATTGATCGTATACACCATCAGAATGGGATCGTTCGGGTCCAAGGCGATTCCATGCTTGCTTGCAACCTCTTCAATTATTTGAAGCACGGAATCTTCGCCTTGGTTCATGCAAGCACCGCCGACTGATCAAGACGGTTGAACAGATTGTCCCGCACGATTTTCAACCGCTGACGGGTCATAATCGACAGAGAACTCATGGCCAGCGCTTCATCAAAAGTCAGTTTTTTCTGAAGCATGTCGCTTAAATCGCGGCCATAAGTTTGCTCCTTCAGCGGCGGAATCTGAACGATGGACGATACGCGATGTTTGTTGTCCTTGTAAGCCTTGAGCTCGGTAAAACCCTTTCCCTCATGCTCGATCTGGCCCCAAAAGGGATTCAACCAGACTACAAAACGGGTACTCCCGTCCGGAAATTGTGTGACGAGCTGGGCAAAGCCACTCAAAGTATCAAGCAGGGCCTGCCCGCCCGTCACAAGTGTGTGCACCACCAACTCATGCCCCATTTCCTGTAGCAGCGCGGGCACGTGATTACTCAAGAGGTAGTGTGCTAGCGGCACAAAGGAGCTTGCGCCGTTGTCGATGATGACGTCCTCTTGTGAAGGCGCAATCAGTTCTATCAAGGCATCGAAATTGCGAGGATTGATTTCGTCTCCATCCATGATCTGCAGTCGCTGCGCCTTCAACGCCTTGTAACCGTGGAACGTCGCATTAATTGGATCGGTATCGATGCAAAGCGGGTTGCGCCCCTTGAGCATCATGTACTGAGTAAGCAGTGCGGCAGCGAATGACTTGCCCACCCCGCCTTTTCCCTGCAAAACCATATGTATGCTGGACATTAAAGTAAATCCTCCTGTTTGGGGGTTGAATCGAAATTAAAGCCGCCTGTAACGGTGGGCGCTAGTTTGGTGACTTGGGTAGATGCGGATTTCAGTAATGCAGCCTGTTCCGTTGTGCTACTTCGGTTTCGTATCCAACGGTGAACCTGCCGATTAAACGTCACGTAACAAACTGTGATTCTCCTTTCCGTATATAACGTTTGCCATATATGCATTACAGACCAACCCTCGGCCAGTGAGTGTTTTATTTGCTCACGTTGCGAGAGAAAAGCCGCATAACTCCTGGCACGGCGCGTAGCTTTCTTTTTCCTGGATCTCGCCATGATCCTTTCAGATAAGTTTTTTGGCATAAACGTTGTTATGGAAAATATTGTTATTGAAGAATATATACATATTATATCGTTTGCACAACAACATATTATCTGTTAAGTTGCATACTTTATCGAAGAAAGTCCGGGCAGGATATGTGAAGTAGGCCTACCCGCGAGCGGGTATTCCTCTTCACAACTTGCCTATTCGCACTATGTGCTCAACGGAATCCTGCTCTGCGAGGCAGATGGCTACCGCCATCAATTAGAGAAAACATGAATAATCATGTTAAGGAAACGCGGAAAGGCTGTACGCCTTTGAAGGTGTATTGCCTTTCAGAAGAAAAAGAACAGATCAAGCGCCAGGCCGACGCAGCCGGCATGTCGGTGGCGGCTTATTTACGCGCCCTGGGACTCGGCTACGAGATCCAGGGCATCCTGGATTACCAAAGCGTGGACGACTTGGCGAGAGTAAATGCAGACCTGGGCCGCTTGGGTGGATTGCTGAAGCTTTGGCTGACGAATGATGAGCGCATCATGAAATTTGGCCCAGTGCGGGTTCGTGCAATCGTTTTGCACGTGCTGGCCAAGATCGGACGCAATCAAGACGAGCTGCGGAAGATCATCGGCATGATCGTTCCTTGAATCTTTCAAACGGTCACTTTCAAAACCTATGATCGCCAAGCAAATTTCAATGCGAGTCGCCAAAAGAAGCAATTTTGGCGAGCTGGTCCAGTACATCGCAAACTCACAGAACAAACACGAGCGTGTTGAGCAAATTACCGTCACCAATTGTTATCAGCCGGAATATATCGTGGCCGCCAAAGAAATAATGGCGGTTCAGCAACGGAACACGCGCGCCGGATCGGATAAAACCTACCACCTGATAATTTCATTTCCGGCAGGCGAGAGGCCGACAAACGACACCCTGAGAGAAATCGAATCGAAAGTGTGCGCGTCAATAGGTTTTGCCGAACATCAACGGATAAGCGCCGTGCATACCGATACAGACCATTTGCACATGCACATCGCCATCAACAAGATTCATCCACACCGCTTAACGATCCATAACCCGTATTGCGACCACAAAGTTCTTGGAACGATTTGCGAAAGCCTGGAAGTCGAATACGGACTGGCCCGGGATAATCATCAAGCCGTCAACCGAGGGAAACAAAGCCTGGCGCTGAGCATGGAGTCGGCAGGCGGTGTCGAGAGCTTGCTGGGATGGATCAGGCGAGAGTGCCTTGCCGAGATCCGGGCCGCCGGGAGTTGGCAAGAATTTCACGAGGCGCTACAGCACAACGGGCTTGGGATTAACGAAAAAGGCAATGGATTCGTTATCACGGACGGCGAACGGGAAGTCAAGCCAAGTTCCGTTGCTCGCGACCTGTCAAGGCCGCAGCTAGAAAAGAAGTTTGGCGCCTTCGTGCAATCCTCAACGATCAACCGCCAGCCTGAAAAAGCCTACCAGCCGAAGCCAATGGCATCCAGGCAGGACACAACGGTGCTCTATGAGGATTACAAGCTGGCTCAAAGCCGGGTTGCCGGGTTGAAATCCCAGAGAATAGGGGAGGCGAGAGACAAAAAAAACGCGCTCATAGAGGCAGCCAAAAGCGAGGCGCGGCAAAAACGCACCGCGATCAAACAGTTTACGCAAGGCGTACTCAACAGAAAGGTGCTCTACCAACTCACCAGTAAATCCCTCAGGGACAAAATACAGACCGTCAATCAGCAGTACCGCGCCGAGTCCAAGGTGATAAGGGCTGGCAGCCAGCGGTCGAGCTGGCTCGATTGGCTGCAAAAAAGGGCGGTAGAGGGGGATGTGCAGGCATTGAGCGCATTGCGCGCCCGCGCAGGCAACCACAGCCTTGCCAACAACAACGGCTTTACCGACAGAACCGGCGATGGCGGGAAACCGGTAGTAGGCTTGAAGCCCGACAGCATCACCAAACGCGGGACAATCATCTATCGGGCGGGCGCATCAGCGGTAAGGGACGAGGGTCACCAAATCAAGGTATCGAAAGTCATTACGCAGCAAGCGCTGGCGCTTTCCCTGAATCTTGCCATGCGCCGTTTCGGGCCGACGGTCAAGGTGAATGGCACGGCCGATTTCAAGGAACGGGTCGTACAGCTTGCCGCATCCGAAAAACTGCCGGTGACGTTCGAGAATCCGGCTTTGGAACAGCGGCGCAAATCTCTAGTATCCGAATTGAAGACCCAGGAGAAAAAACATGAATCAGACCACCGGAATCGATTTGCAGGGGGATTTCACAGACTTGGTAGAAGAAGCCGAATTGAACAACGCGTATATGGAGAACCACGAAAGTCCAACGTTGCAAGAGTTGGAACCCGACCGCCGCCCCAGGCAAAGAACCGCCTGCGAGACTTGCGTGAACTCGGTCTGGTTCGTAACGCCTTCGGAAGTAAGCTGCTACTGCCGGGTAATGTATTTGGTAACGTGGAGCAGCAGTCAGCCCAGGCAGTTAATGGCTTGCGACGGGAAATATCTGAATCAGGAAGAATGATGCCAAATCCTGGCGAGGCGGCCGCCCGCCAGTACATTGCAGAACGAGAGAAAAAAAGGACCCTTATTAAGGATATCCCCCGGCACACCCTTTGGACCGGGGAGAGCGGGCAAGCAGAGTACGCCGGATGGCGCGAGAAAGACGGTAAGCCGCTGGTGCTTCTGAAACAGGAGGAATCGGAAATAATCGTACTCCCCGTCAACACAGAAACCTTAAAGCATGCAAAGTACTTGAAGATAGGAGATCAAGTGAATTTCGATTCCGATGGAAGCGTTCAAAAAACAGGGCTTAGTTTATGAAACCCAATGCTTTCGGACCCCAAACTCGGGGCGCGCCACGGGCACATCGCTCCACGTTGATTCCGATACTGGGCGTATGCGTGA
This sequence comes from Nitrosospira sp. Nsp11, assembly GCF_900142705.1. GTDB lineage: Bacteria > Pseudomonadota > Gammaproteobacteria > Burkholderiales > Nitrosomonadaceae > Nitrosospira. The sequence continues at coordinate 10,471 of NZ_FRBV01000015.1, read as the reverse complement.
TGCTGGCAGGTTTATCCGCTGCCACCCAATATTTTGCATACACCTTCGAATATCACGCCTCCTTGGGTTGGCATATCGGTTTTGTTTATCCTCCCTGGACGATTCTTCAATGGCTTGGTAAATGGGGCTCCTACTATCCAGATCAATTTTTGAACGCAGGCAACGTGGGCGTTATGACGACAGCAGCAGGATTGCTTTGTCTGCTGGGCATCAAGAACACAATGGCGCAGTCCGCGAAAAACAATCTTTTTCCCCACGGTTCAGCGCGTTGGGCCGATCGAAAAGATATTGAAGCAGCGGGGTTGATGCCGACGAGAATTTCTTTGTTCCAGAGAATACTAGGCAAGCCCGCTCCTTTATCCGCTGGCGTTTACGTGGGCGCCTGGGAGGATAAAAAAGGCCGCACGTACTACTTGCGCCACAATGGGCCGGAGCATGTTCTGTGCTACGCGCCCACTCGTTCGGGCAAGGGGGTCGGGTTAATTGTGCCTACCCTGCTTTCCTGGCCGGACAGTGCGGTGATTACGGATCTGAAGGGAGAGCTTTGGGCGCTAACCTCCGGTTGGCGTCAACGGCAAGCCAATAACAAGGTGCTGCGGTTCGAGCCGGCCGCACCCAGCGGCGGCGTGCACTGGAATCCATTGGAGGAAATCCGGCTTGGGACGGAGCACGAAGTCGGCGATGTACAGAACTTGGCCACTCTAATTGTTGATCCAGACGGAAAGGGTTTGGAGACTCATTGGCAAAAATCTGGTCAGGCTTTGCTAGTGGGCGTAATCCTGCATGCTCTGTATGAGGCGCGCGCCAAGCTTTCCGCTGTGCCGTCCTTATACGATATCGACATGCTTTTTAGCAATCCAGATCGAGGCGTTAAAGAACTATGGCTGGAAATGAACCAGACCAAACCAGATCGTGGAATTAACTACCGCCTGATTGCTTCTGGGGGCCGGGACATGATTGATCGGCCAGTAGACGAACGAGGTTCGGTTCTATCCACAGTCAAGTCCTATCTGTCATTGTACCGAGATCCGGTAGTTCGAGAAAATATCAGCGATTCGCATTTTCGTATCAGGGACTTGATGCACCATGATAATCCGGTCAGCCTCTATATCGTAACCAGCCCCGATGACAAATCCCGCTTACGACCGCTTGTGCGAATTATGATGAACATGATTGTGCGCTTGCTGGCCGGCAAGATGCATTTTGAAAGTGGACGGCCCAAGGCCCACTACAAGCACCGACTGCTAGCTATGCTGGACGAGTTTCCGAGCATGGGGAAACTCGAAATCCTGCATGAATCGCTGGCATATCTTGCCGGTTACGGTATCAAATGTTACTTGGTTTGCCAAGATATCAGTCAGTTGAAAGCTGAGTCCACAGGCTATGGCCCGGATGAGTCCATTACCTCGAATTGCCATATCCAGACTGCTTTTCCCCCTAACCGCGTGGAAACCGCCGAACATTTGTCAAAACTTGCCGGGGAAACAACCGTCACCAAGGAGCAGGTTTCAAAAGGTAGCAAGCATTCTTCCCGCATCACGACTATGCATGAGATACAACGCTCTCTGCTTACAGTGGATGAGTGCTTGCGAATGCCAGGGCCAATCAAAAGTTTCAAGGACGGCCAGGATGTTATTGAAAAACCGGGCGATATGATCGTCTATGCGGCTGGGTTCCCGGCCATCTATGGCAAGCAGCCGCTTTACTTTCAGGAGCCCATATTCCAGGCACGCGCGGAGATTCCCGCGCCCGCCCAAAGTGACCGGTTGATATAGCTTGAAAACGCTGGCGTTGATTAGCCGCTGGTGCGCAGTTGGCGGCGCGGTTTTTCTGGTACTCGGAATGCTCTGTTTTACCGCAGGGGGGCGATTCAACAGCACTCGCAGCATTCCAATCGGGCTTTACTGGATAACCGATGAGCCAGTGACAAAAGAGGCTTACGTGATTTTCTGTCCGCCTGTCTCGTCCCTGTTCGACGAGGCCAGGGATCGAGGGTATATCTCAGCGGGATTTTGTCCTGGCGACTACGGCTTCATGATGAAACGGGTGCTGGCGGCAGGCAATGATTGCATCGACATGACAGGGGAGGGCGTCAGGGTGAACGGGCAGCTCCTGGACGCAAGCAAGGCAATGAAGGCAGATAGCGCCGGCAGAGTGATGCCGCACTATTCAGCAAGCGGTTATACGTTGAGGAATAGGGAAATGCTGCTTATGTCGGATGTGAGCGCCACGTCTTTTGACGGACGCTATTTCGGTCCAGTGGATGTGTCGCAGATTCGGGGCGTGATTCGGCCAGTTTTAACCTGGTGAATCAAGCTGTGGAGAACACTCACTAACACGTTTCAGATTAGGGAAGGAATGTAAAAGTATGTATATATATAGGTATATATATACATACTTATGCTCAAACTACCGCTTTAGTCCATATCTCGACAGGGCTTGATGTTACTATTTCAAGGTAGGTATATATGTATATATATACCTACCAAAGATTGCTGAGCGTCAGTCGATGACCATAACATTGATAGAAATATATAGGGATACTCATGATTTTCGCATGCGTGAACACCAAGGGCGGCGTTGGCAAAACCACGACCGCCGTGCACCTGGCAGTAATGCTTACTCGCCAGGGCAGAACTCTCTTGATCGACGGCGACCCACAGGCATCGGCGGCAAGCTGGGCTGCGTGGCGTCGTGAGTCGCAATACGAACCCTCACCGACAACGACCTGTCTTGCAGGCAAGGCGATCCTGACGGAAGGCAAACAGTTGGCCAAGGGCTTCGAGCACGTTGTTGTCGATGCTGGTGGTCGTGATTCGGTTGGGCTACGCTCCGCGCTGCTGTTGGCTCAGCGTGCCGTGATTCCAATTGGTGCATCCAACCTGGATGCAGCCGCCATGACCGACTTACTTGAAGTCGTCGAGCTGGCCCGGGACTACAACCCTGAATTGGACGTGCGTGTGCTGTTGACACGTGTCGATCCTCGCACCAAAGATGCTGCTGAAATGCTGGAGTTTCTGGCCGAGCAACAGCTAATCGTATTACCTACACAAGTTTGCGAACGAGTGGCGTTCCGGCGTGCGATCGGTGAAGGCGCGAGTGTTCAAGAACTGAACCGCGATCAAGCGGCTATCGCCGAGATGGAAGCCTTCTTCAAGGAAGTCATGGTATGAAAATGAAAAGTAAGCCGAACACGGCGCAATTCAAGGGACTCAAAGACCCCGACGCTTTCCTAGAAGGAGCAGAGGCCGACAGGACTGAAAAACCGTTATCTGCGTCTGCAGTCGTGACTACCGCAATCCCACTTGAAGTCGAAGAAGAGCCTCGCCGCCGCCGTGGGCGAGTACAAAAAATTTTTAATTTCTCGGAAGATCTGGCGGATCGGCTGCGTGATGCGGCTATGAGCCGCAGCAGGGAAACCGGCACTCGGGTCACTGAGAAGGACATCGTAGTCGAGGCCTTGGAAGCTCATCTCAAGATATAGATAGGTATATATATACATATATACCTATCTATATATATACCGATATCCAAATATGGATGGGTTTTTTTAATTTAAATGACTGCGAGATATAGAAACGGTCGCAACTAATTATGATATTGTTGCGATAGGCCACAAAATAAGGTATAAAAAGCGATGTTAACAACGACTGCTCATGTGGTCACGCCAAAAGTTTTTAAAGAACTTATCGCGGCAGGACTGGTTACATCTGCCCGTGTGGAATCCGGTGACAAAGGCTTGGTGACCGTCGTACGTGTCGGGATGAATGAGCGCATCCTGGGCGCTGCCCGTGGCGGTGTTAGGTACTTCCAAAGCCTTGATGGCGCTGCAAGTGCCCTGCAAAGCTACGGAATCATGCGATTTGAGGTAGATATCGCGCATTGGGTACCCAAGACGGCAGTACGAGGCTACAAAAGCTCACCGGCTGCAGAAGCCGAATCGGAAGTGTGAAGATAAAAAAGGAGGGGGCTGACAGACAGCGAGAAATTACGGACGATCAATAACGACAAAGCCCGCCTTGGCGGGCGGGCTTTGAAGAAAAACTGGGCAGGGTGTCCAGACAAGCACAAAGGTTTGTTTAGCCGACAAAACTTTGTGTAACACAATATAAAGCGTTCGTGCTTTTATTGTACTTGTCTTAAACCCTGCACGCAAGTGCGCGCACGTCTTTTAAATGGCGAGCGGTAAGGGGACTATGGCAGGTACGACACAAGTAGACGGAAAGCAAGAGGATCGTTTCTTCCAGTCCGGCACCGCGCTCAATCGCGTGCTGACAGAAGCGCCTTACCTGCCGCGTTGCTCCGACGACAAGACGGCCACGCGTGTCCGGCCGCGCGAGTACGCCATTCGTTATCCCTACATGCAGGTCAATCGGCCCGGTTTCGTGAGCTGGTTGATCTTCGACCTTGACCACAACAGGGCAATGATTTGGGAAGATGCTGGCCTTCCTGCTCCCAACCTGATCGTGCGCAACCGCACTTCAGGCCACAGCCACCTGTATTACGCCATCTCTCCGGTCTGCACCACCGAAAACGCCCGTAGCAAGCCCATTGCATTCATGAAAGCCGTCTATGAGGCTTTCGCTGCCCGGCTCGATGCCGACACCGACTTCCACAGCGGCCCAGTAGCCAAGACACCTGGCCATCCATGGTGGCTCACACATGAACTGCATAGCCACGTCTATGAGCTTGGAAAGCTGGCCGACTACGTGGATCTGGCCGTGGCCAGCCCTTGGGGCAGGGGACCGCAGCTCGAGGAAGTGAGCCATTCCCGACACTGCATCCTGTTTGAGCATCTACGGTACTACGCCTATTCAATTGTGAGCCGCGAGCGCGAGCGCGGCTCGTTCTCGACCTTCACCCGCCTGCTGGAAGCCTACGCCCACAACAGCAATAGCTTTCACAAGCTAGGCTTCATGGAAAACCTTGCTCAATCGTCGATCAACGCAACCGTGAAGTCGGTTGCCAGGTGGACGTGGAATCGCTATACGGGCTGTGGCCGGTGCCACCGTGGCGTGATGGCGCTTGACAAGGCGTTGCCGCTACAGGAGCGACAACGCCTTGCCGCGGCACGCACGCACGATGTGCGCAACAAGGCAACCGAGTCTAGGGTACGCGCCGCATATCACCTCCTACAGCAGAAGGGCGAAGCCCTCACGCAAGCTGCTATCGGCCGTGTGGCGGGCCTCACAAGACAAACAGTGGCCGCCTACAAACATGTACTCAATGATGTGATCAAGCCGGCCGCTGTCGTAGTCCTGGGGGGGTCTTCTGCCAAAGCCGGCAATGTTAAATATGGTGTAAATCAGGTAACTGCGGCGTCCCGGGAGAGGGGTGAAGCGGAGGCGACTTCGCTGTGCTCGGACTTATTCCCTGGCGGACTGAGAATATTGCCTGTGCTCGATGGGTGAGCGCTCGGTTTTGGGTCTGAGTAGCCCGGCGTTTTTTAAACGCGAGTAGCCCGGAGCGCAGCGACTAATTAGTGTCTATCGCGCTTAAAAGTGTCAGTTTTGTTGCGTTACGTATGGAGGATATGAACAATGATTCGAAAATCTTTCGACAATGAAATGCTCGCTAGGGTTCGAGCTATGCCCCTATTGCTGGTACTTGATAAGCTGCGTGATGATGGCAAGCTGTTTTATCGTCGTGACCTAGATTTTGTTCCAGAGAAGGATCGGAAGACGATGCGTCTGTTTTTGTCATCTCCCTCGGGTTTCGCTTGGGAAGTTCTGGTCACGGATCTCAAGTGGTATGACGTTCGTGCAGGTAAGGGTGGAGGTGGTGGAATCGACCTCGTAATGCACTTGTTCGGCGTAGATTTCGTGGCGGCCGTCAAGCTGCTTTTGGTGAGTACACAGAATTCCGAAAAATCGTACGTTAAGGTTTTCCGAAGCTGCTGACGTGGATGTAGCCGATGCGTTGACCGTACGTGGTGCCCTCCTGAGCGTGATATGTCAGGAAGAAATCTATAACTGTAACGGCCTGCATTTCAAACTGGACCCACCAGCATTCAGCGGCTTTTTCGATCGAGAACAAACGGGGAATGAGGGTACCCTCATTCCCCGTTTGTTTAAATCTTAATTAGAAACCATATCAATATGATTAGGTGCACTAATAAGATTTCCGGTATGTAAACAAACATACGGTTCTCCTTATTGAGAACACACCAGGCAAATGTTGTTATTCTTAGATAATGGATATCACTCCATTGACATTATTGTCCCTATGCAGGATTATAGGGGTCTGGACTTACCCCGCAAATAACCTCCACTTACCCAAGTGTGTTGTTTGTTAGTCAAATGTAGGAAAAGGTCTTCTACACCTTCCCTACCCCTTACTCCAAATGCCCCGCTATTAGCGTAGTGGGGCATTTTGCTTCCGGACATGATAACTTCCTCGTCCGTCCGTTCGGTTACTCCTGTGTTTAATTCAATTCAGCTATTTAGATGATTCCGTCAACTTCGACGTTCTTCTATTCTAAACCAGTTCGAAACTATATATTGTGGTTCACGATAACCCGTTCACTACCAATCCGCATGATGTAGGTTTTTCTCCTGTCTATTTATGACAATAGAGTTTTAATGTTTGACGCTTTCTTATGCTGAAGTGGGGTTTTAGAGCTCATTATCTCTGTAACAATCTGATTCATAATTAATAATAACAAATATTACCAAATGTACTCTAACCTTGATTAGCACTATTCTGTAATATATGACATATGGATAATAGCAGTTCCGTTCAATAACTTATCCTAGTCCAATTATGGGTTTAAGGTTTGGGTTCACGATTTATTGTGCAAGAGTGAGGTTTTAAGAGGAGAAACCTACCGCATATTCTGATTTTAACAATCATTTTGTTGTTTTTAACCTGGGGTAGGCAAATCCTGCTCACATACTGTCAGCGGGTCGGGCTCTACGTGCTACGCACGCCGGGCCTTTGGTCCCGGCCATTCGGTAACGATCCCTTTTGCAAATTCCTATCTAGCAGCGTCGCCCGTTCCGGGCCACGCCGGTAATAAAAACCCCCCACGCAGGCGCTTCGCGCTCCGCTTCATTCGCTCTCACTCATTCGTCCGCTCATCACCTGCAATCGCTTCGCCCAGGGGTTCACCAAGCACTAAAACCCTAGCCAAGCCGCGTTCCATGGCAAGGGTGTGCTTCGCCTTCCCTTCACTTCGTTCATTCCAGCCCTTGCCATCTCACTCATTCGTCTTGCCTTCCCATCGTGCTTCAACGGCGAAACCCTCAGCGAAGCGATGTTTTACAGCAGTAAGCAGGTTGGCCGGGTCTGTTCGAGCAAACCAGTTCAAGACCTGGCTCACCCCTAACAAAACGATGATGGGAAGGGGAAAGAATCAATGGCAACGAATTATGCTGGATTGAACAAGCACCAAAAGGAGTTTGCGAGGCTGGTTGAGGAAAATAGCCACAGCCGTCACACATATACGGTTTTCAAGGATTTCTGCGAACTGGCGGCGCTGTCATTCAGCAATGCCGTTGACCGGGCACAGTACGAGGTACGGGAAGCACGCTATTTGCAGATCGTGAAAGGCTATAAGGCGGATGAGGTTGCGCGCTTCCCCCAAATGCTGGCTTGCCTGACGTTATCGCTGGAAAGCATGAGCGATTGCCTGGGAGAATTGTTCATGGCAATGGAACTTGGAAACAGCAGGGCAGGGCAGTTTTTCACGCCTTATCCCATATCTTTGCTGATGGCGAAAATAGGATGCAGCGACGCTAGCCGGATCTGCAAAGAGCGGGGATTCGTGCGCGTGATGGAACCGACTGTCGGTGCTGGTGGCATGGTGATTGCTACCGCGCACGCCCTTGCGGATGAAGAGATCAACTATCAACAGGCAATGCACGCAACTTGCATCGACATCGATGCGACCGCCGTGCACATGGCCTATATCCAATTAACGTTGTTGCACATTCCGGCGATCATCATCCACGGCAATGCCTTGAGCAGTGAACATTGGGGATATTGGCTGACTCCCGCGCATGTGCTTGGTTTCTGGAATACCAAACTCAAGCGGGACGAAAGCGCCAGGCAGGAGCAGGAAGAAAAAACGGATGCCGTGCTGGCTATGCCTGATGTTGTTTCCCAACAGGTGCGCGAGCTGGTGGCGGCGAAACAAAACAACCAACAATTAACCTTGTTTTGAGGCAAACCATTTGATAAAATAAGATAACGTAATAAAGTAATATTTTATCAAATAGGGGAGAATATGGGACGCAAAGCGCTTCACACGCAAGAGCAGATTTTCGAGGCAGCCGACCAGCTGGCCGCATCCAGAAAAGAAGTCACGCCGACAGCCTTGCGCGAAGCGCTGGGCGGCGGTAGCTTGACCACGATTTACCGACATCTTGAAGTTTGGGAAGAGACGCGCAAGACGCTGCCCGCGCCGGTCAGCATTCCGATGCCGGATGCTGTCAAGCTTGCTTTCGATCAGTCTTGGCAAGCTGCAGCTACCGAAGCCGGTAAGGAAATCGCTGCGATCCGTGAGAAGGCAGAGGCAGAAATTAAGGCGGCGAATCGCCGCCTGGAGGAAGCGGTTGCTGCGATTGGTCAACTTGAAAACGAGCAACAGGCTGACGCCGACCGCCTGGAAGCGCTGGAAACCATATTGGCGGGCGAGCGTGAAACTTCACATCAAGCCATGTCAGATGCCGCCGCTCGCCAGGCCGGGCTTGCGGCTACCGTGGACCAGATGCGCAATCAGATCGAGGGGTTGAAAGGTGATTTGTCGGCAGCCCGGCGCGAAGCCGAGGCTGAACGCAAGCGGTACGCGGTCGAAATTGACCATGTTCGCGGTCAACTCAGCCAAGCGCAGATCAAAATCGAGGAAATCAGCACACGCGAACGCGCAAAGATCGAGGAAGCAGCCAAGGCGAGAGCCGAGACCGCAGGGCTGATTGAAGCCCTGGCGGAACTGAAAAAACGCAGCGGCGAGATTGTCAATAAATTGACAACTAATAAACAGGCAATAGCGGCCGAGTTATCCGAGACACGGAAAGAGGCTCGCACGTTGAGCGAAAAATTAGGTAAGGCCAGCGGTACCGCAGACGCGTTGCGCGCCCAGGTTGCCGAACAGCAGGCAACTATCCGCGACTTGTCCGGACGACGCGAACCCGGAGGCGAGGGAACTAGCACAGGAGAAAAAAAGAAATGATAACGATCAATAACGACGGCCAGAAAATCATCTCGACTGACTACCGGGATTCAGAGCAACCCGCTCACGCTGTCAGCGGGGGTGGGCTCTACATGCTGCGCACCCCGGGCCTGTAGTCCCAGCCATTCGGTCACGATCCCGTTGCAATAGCTGGGTAGCGGCCTCGTCAATTCAGACCAGGCCGATTCAGAGCATGTTTTTGCATATGCGAAAATAGATCAATGAACAGATCCACCCCGAGAGCAGGATAGATATTCGCGCCCGCGAATATCTTGTTTCTTCCGCTTATCGCTGTCACAGGCCACGCCAGCCGCTGGCGGGTTCGCTTTGCCTGTCATGCCCTGTGATCCGCAAATTCTTGCGGCCGCAACGCGCTTGAACCCGAATCCCTGACGGCACAAGCCGAAAACTCACCCCGCAAGAATCCCCCCACAAAGCGCCCCCCAATCTCTGCGAGGGGGACTTGTGGGGGGATAAACGTTTCATGCGGGGCCAGATCATCGGCTTTGCATGTGTCTGCCTTCCAACCCCACCCATTCCCAACCCTTGCCCGTGAGGGCAGGGCTATCCCCACCACCGCCGCCCCAGGGCGGCCCGAGGAGAGTCCGAGCGAGAGGATCAGTTTTTAGCTTCTCTTTCTTAACCTCAATTTTTAGGGAGATTGCCATGTGTTTTTTACAGTCACTATTTCCATTTGGGCGGGTTGTTGCCACTCCGGGCGCGCTTGCTGCCGTGGGCATTTCACGCTTGATGCTGTGCTTAGGGCGTCACACGCGAGGCGATTGGGGCGTGGTATGCGAGGAAGATGCCGAAACCAATAACGCAGGTGTACGCACAGGGGGCCGCCTTATGTCCGCTTATCCGATTGACGAAACCAAGCCGTGTGAAGGTTTTGGCGACAACACCTTCTGGATCATCACGGAATGGGATCGCAACGTGACCACCTTCCTTTTGCCCAACGAATACTAGAACCCATGCCGGTGCGCCCGCACCGGCTCTTTCCCTTTACCATTCACTATTACCATAGGAAAAAATCATCATGGAAAACACCGACGCCATCCAAGACATTGAAACCAGCAACATTCAGCGCATCGCCATCAAGAATCTTGTTAAATCGCCCCTGAACGTGCGCAAGAAAGAGGGCAGCGGCATAGCGGAACTGGCCGCTTTGATAGCATCCCAAGGGCTGATACAAAATCTGGTCGTCACCGAGCAAAAGAAGAAAAACAAGAAAACCGGAAAATTTGAGGTTGTCGCCGGCGGGAGGCGGCTGGCCGCTCTGAATCTGCTGGTGGCCGA
>NZ_FRBV01000028.1 GCF_900142705.1 Nitrosospira sp. Nsp11 | reverse complement strand
GGTGCACTTGGAGTCATGGCAAAGATCGAGGATATTGAAGCAACGCTGCCTTTTTCCATCCTTGGCTTCGATTGCGATAATGGCTCTGAATTCCTTAATCACCATCTGCACCGGTATCTGACCAATCGGCCTTCTCCCGCTCAATTCACCCGCTCCCGCCCCTATCACAAAAACGATAGCGCCCACGTCGAGCAAAAAAACTGGACACATGTACGCCAGCTCTTCGGCTATGACCGCTTCCACAAACCGCAACTGGTCAATCTTATGAACGACCTCTATCTCAACGAGTGGCGTACTTTCCAAAACTTCTTTTGCCCCACTCTCAAACTCAAGGAAAAGCAGCGTATCAACTCAAAATACATCAAAAAATATCACCCTCCCAAAACACCTTGTCAGCGGCTACTGGAGTCCGATCATGTCTGCCCGGAAACAAAAAACCAGCTGATGGCTGTCCTCCTCAATACCAATCCGTTTATCCTGAAGAAAATCATTCAGGCAAAACTTAAAATCATCTTCGATGCACTAAAATGAATTCCTTTCCTTATGGCACAACGTTAACTGCAAAACTGTTTCGGTAACCTTTTTCTATGGCGCAACGCACCTCCCCGTGCAGATCAGGCTCTAACCCCTTCGTATAAAACTAAACTACCACCTACTGATAGTAGGTGGGTTAGCGCAGCTTTGATGCAGACGACTAAAGTCGTCTAACCGCATCAAGCCAAACGCGCATGAGTCAACACATTTAAAATCAAGGTCACCGTCTAAAGACGGTGGTTTTAACCAAGTCTATTGAAATAAATGGGAGACAGTGCGAGGTTTTGAGTGTCGGTTGACGCTATGGCGAATTCCCAATGTTGACAGAAAGGCTCCATCTTCCAAGTGCCATATTCTCAGAACGGTATTTTAGGCTATTACCCCTTTGTACAATTTATACCTTAGAATTTAGGACTGTCAAAGCGTGTAACAGAAAGGAACTGGCATGCGGATTTTGCTTGCTGGACCCATGCGTGAGCAGTCACGAGCGGAAGAAATTGCGAACAGCATCAGCCACGGTATAGCGCTGATTGCCGCATTCGTCGGCGGTCCTATTCTCATCATGCACGCAGCGAGGCACGGGAACACTGGATTCCTTATCGGCACATGCCTCTTCTCGGCGACCACGATACTCCTCTACCTTTCCTCCACTCTCTACCACGCCTTGCCAGCCGGTAAGACCAAGCGGATTTTTCGGACTTTCGAGCATTCCGCGATCTTTCTTCTTATCGCTGGTACGTACACGCCGTTTACGCTTGGGGTGCTGCATGGTGCCTGGGGCTGGATGCTTTTCGGAATCGTCTGGTTTATTACCATAGCTGGGGTGGCGCTGAAGGTATTCGGCAAGAGGCCGCATCCTGTCCTCTTAACCGGCCTTTATCTACTGATGGGCTGGCTTGTCCTGATTGCAATTGCACCGTTGTCTGCAAAGATGCCAGCAGGGGGACTCTCCTGGCTAGTGGCGGGGGGCTTGTCTTACACGGTCGGCATAGTCTTTTTCGCAACCGATTCGCGGCTGCTTTATGGCCACCTGATCTGGCATTTGTTTGTCATAGCCGGTACCACATGCCATTTCATTGCAGTGCTTTGGTATAAGTTCTGATATTGGGGTGAGTGCGACGTGTCTGGACGATGTGTCCGGACACCTTTATCGCATTTTATCGTTACAGGAGGGAGGGCGGCTAGCTGATCAGATGTAGTGGCAACTCCATCTGGCGCTTACCTCTACTCCTTGCAACTCTTCACATCCTCGGTAACCGTTTTCCCATCCTTAAGCACAACTGTTTGCCTGATGGTCTTGCATTCCCGGCCTTCCGCTGGTCCAACGATTTCAGCTTTACCTCTCACGCCACTATCCGGATTGGTGAAGGTCTGCGTCTGGTTGGTTTCGTACGCCTGCTGCGACGTCTCGGCCATTCGTCGTTGGTCGTCCTTGCCAAGGTAGCCCCCGACCGTGGAGCCCAGGTAATATCCGCCCACGCCCCCTGCGACAGCGCCCAAGATGCGGCCCGCTGTACCTCCGCCGAGATAGCTGCCAAGATAGCTTCCCCCGATAGAGCCGGCGACGCTGCCAAGGATGCTGCCAAAACGTCGTGTTTCAGCAGACTGGCACGCTGTCAGGAGCATGACCAGGGCTATTACGGTCAACCGCCTGAACCATGCTCCCGAAATCGGTGTTCCAACCATGATGTTTCCTCCAGAATTTATTCCAGCCGAATGATTCAGCGATGCCCGAGATTGCATTGATCGCTTCGGGCGGTGTCCGTATCCCTGATTTCTCCTCTACGCTGAGTCCTTAACGAAATATGAGCATCTTGGATGACAAAGTTGACATTGTTCCCTCCCGTTGGATAAATTTGCTAGAGAATCTCAGGGGTCAGACTCAGTTGGTCTTGAATTGCTCCGGCCATCCGCCATCACCCGTGGCCGCAGCCTTTATCCATCTTTCAATTTCTCTCGGTGCGCCGCCTTTTCGGTTATAGCGCTTAACTGACAAATGAGCAGCCAGCTGCATTGAGTCTGACCTCATAGATTCCTCTTTCCAGACGCTTGCGAAATATCCTTATAGATAGAAACCTGATCGAAAAATATTGGGTTGCGCAGTTGTCAATCACATGCCGCTACACGAGTTTTGAAGATGTACCTAATTCTGGCCCCATAAACCTGCCTGAAAAGATCGGGAGCAATAACGCTGTCGCTTTTTTCATAGTAGTTCTTTCCACATAGGCGACTGAAGCTGACCTGGCCGTTCGGGGTCAACTCCTGACCGTTCCTGTCGAGAAGAATCAGGTTGAGTACCACGTCTGGTGAAACCGCGTTGCGGACGCGGGACCGCACATCGAAAGACGTGTGCCAGATAAGTGTGTCACCGCGCTCTGATACACTCAGCGTAAGATTGTCGATATAGGTTGTCCCGGCTGGGCTTTGAAGCTCCAGGTTATTGAAAGCCCAAGTTTTGCTGTTCGTGCGTTCGTCGGCTGCGGCCCTGCCGTCCATGGTCATTGCCGCACTAGAGTCGGAAGCAGAGGACGTCCTTGAAACAATAATAACCTTATCTGTGGCGCGAGGTGTGGCTTGAGAACCCTGCTGGTCGGGTGAGCCTCCCGATCGAAACGATATGCACCCGGATAACGCGACAAGAACTATCAAAACCGTAATCGTATACAGATTTTTCATGGTTTTCCTCTCTTTCGATTGTGAAAAACACGTATGTGGCATTCATGTCTCGATGGGGCTCTGACTCGATTGAGGAAACATAAATGGGCAATAGCGACTACGCGGGCTGCCGTGCGGATTTTGGCGGCGGCACGGATACGAAGTGTCCTATGGAAGGAACGCCACGCTTTGCGCCGGAAATATCGGCTCGGCTTGTACAGCGCGCTATTGATGAAAGGAAAGTCGCGCGCATAATACGGCAGGCATGCTTCGGCGGCATCTAGCGCATGGAGTGCAGCCCGATCATGTTTTCCTCGGTGTCGAAAACCAGCGCGATGAAGCCATATTTGCCGATCGACATTTTTTCCTTGAAAATACGCCCGCCGTGCTCGGCGGCACGAGCAGCCTCTACCGCGCAATCTTCGCACTTGAAGTAAACCAACGTGCCGCCGCCACCCGATGCGCAGCCTTCCATTTTAGCGAGCGCGCCCGCCGCTCCGTAACCTTCCTCCGACATGGGAAAGCTCCACAATTCCACTTCCGGGCCAGGGGTGGGGCTGGGGATCTGCTCGAGCTTTCCTTGCAATACACTTTCGTAGAAAGCCTTGGCCCGCTTCATGTCCTGCACATAGATTTCAAACCAGCCAACGGGGTTGTTTTTCATGGCGTTGCTCCTTTAACGTAAGAGAATTCATGTGTTTGCAGCATAACGTATTTCGCGTCCTAATCGTCGTGTTGAGGCTTCGGTTCGGGCATTACTCATTTCCTGATTGTAAAAACTATGAAATCAGACCTGAACGATTTGAAATTGCTCCCTGTGAAAGAAGATCTCTGAAGGTAAAGGGCTGGGCCTGAGGTTGGAAAATCTTGGGGAAAGTGTATAAAAAAGAAAACCTTCAAACAATTATAGGATTTGAAAGAAAAATGGCAAATTCTTTAAAACACCCGAATGGGGTTCGGATCCGAACAGACTACGTTTCCTCATCTCCATCTACAGAACCAAAGAAGCCTACATGCTGCCAGGCTTCTGCCGACGTGTCGGTTCGCTTTACACTTGCGATCCCAAGCATTCGGAAGAAATATATAAGCTGTTGAGCAAAAAGGCTTTCCCGAAGTTAGCATAAACTTTGCTTCGAATTGACTTACCCCCTGCTATCCGGGGGACGTCTTTTAACCGTCCAACATGGGAGTTGAACATCATGAGACTCAATGTCATGCTTTCATCAGCAGCAACTGCCGCTTGCATATTATTATCGGGTGGTCCAGCTCACGCTACGCTGAAACTCACAGCTGAGGGTATTGCTGGCGGCTTCACTCTCACGACCTTCGTGAGCGGCTACAGTGCGCAATATGGGCCGCTGGCGCAGGGAATTCTTCCAAATGGCAACGTCATTACAGGCAGTGAGTTCGACCGAAAGATATACGTCTTCAAAGACCTGGATAACCAGACTCTGAGCAGCGCGGTAAGCGCAACCCCATACATATGTCAGACCGGTAACTGTAATTACGCAATGGCAACCGTCGGGGGACAGGTTTACGGCGCCCAGGCGTTTGGGGGATTTTACGAGCGCTTCGCGAGCGACGGGTCCCGCACCCAGATTCCTGGCAAAGTAGCCGCCGACCTCCGTGGTCACTTGGGAATGTGGGGCAATCCCGCCAACGGGCACGTCATCGCTTCCAGCAATGTAGGTCTTGTCGATATCGATCCGATTGCCGGCAGCTACCGGGTAGTCAAAGCCGGCCTTTTCCCGGATGGTGTATCCGTGTCACCGAATGGCGCGACCGCGTATGTCGAAAACGGAGTCATTCAGGCATACGATCTGGCAACCGGCACGCTTCTTCGTAGCTTCCCCAACTTTGGCCATGCCCCTGATGGCACCGGAGTCATCAGTGGAGGTCCGCTTAATGGCGATGTCATCGTTAATAATAATGACGGCACTGTGGGCCTGCTGGATCCAACCAAGCTGGACGGTGACCCGAATCAGTTCGTCCTCATCGCCACCGGAGGCACGCGTGGAGATTTTGTCTCACCCGATCTGAATAACGGCACGCTGTTTCTTTCGCAAAACGAGCTGGTAGCGCGCTTATCCTGTGGGCCAGATTGCTCGATTGGCGCCCCTGTTCCCGAGCCGGAAACCTATGCTCTGATGCTTGCCGGCCTGGTTTTACTGAGGTTAATGGTGAGGAGCAAGAGCTTGAGTACAGCATAAACAATCAACCGCATATGATTGCCAACCCATTGCTTAACCGAGGTGTACTGTAATGAGCGAAACTCCAAGAGATACCTCTTCTGCCGCAGAAGGACAGGCTGATCACTTACCTGAGGCGTACTTCCCCGGCATTGAGCAACTTGCGACAACAGTCATTGCGTCGTTTATAGCGAAGCATGGCCCCGCGGTTGGCGGAGCCATGTATAAGGCTTTGAAAGGCGACGATGTTATTTTTATTCAGATTGAAAAAAGCTGGAAGGATGCGGATTACTATTACATTGCGCTAAAGTTCAGAAACTTGATCGAGCATGGTGTTTATCTCGAAGACATCTATGTATTGGTACCCAATGACGCTCCGCTAGCTGTTTTCAAGAGCGGGAGAAACTCGATGGACTTCAGCAACGAAGACGCAACCTGGGTTGTTCCCAGCGAATTACTGCCCAGGCTGCTACCTGCCGAAGCGGACTCGGCAAAGCAGCTCCTGCTGCGCATTCCCGACTTTACACGAGAGGGGCACGGCGAAAAGGCCCTTGCTAAACTCAACTCCATCACTTTGGGATATCAGTTTTCGCGGCTCGATAAGCCGGGGCCTGACCTTAAAAAGGATATTGTTATCCGCCTTCGAAAAAGTACGAACTTATCCTGACGGGCTGATCTTCTCCTCGAACAGTCGTCCAGTCGACAATTGGGCTACCGCAAAGCGGTGATAGAGTTTGCTCCCCCGCGTTGCGCCATAGAAAAAGGTTACCGAAACAGTTTTGCAGTTAACGTTGTGCCATAAGGAAAGGAATTCATTTTAGTGCATCGAAGATGATTTTAAGTTTTGCCTGAATGATTTTTTTCAGGATAAACGGATTGGTATTGAGGAGGACAGCCATCAGCTGTTTTTTTGTTTCCGGGCAGACATGATCGGACTCCAGTAGCCGCTGACAAGGTGTTTTGGGAGGGTGATATTTTTTGAGTTGATACGCTGCTTTTCCTTGAGTTTGAGAGTGGGGCAAAAGAAATTCTGGAAAGTACGCCACTCGTTGCGATAGAGGTCGTTCATAAGATTGACCAGTTGCGGTTTGTCGAAGCGGTCATAGCCGAAGAGTTGGCGTACATGTGTCCAGTTTTTTTGCTCGACGTGAGCGCTATCGTTTTTGTGGTAGGGGCGGGAGCGGGTGAATTGAGCGGGAGAAGGCCGGTCGGTCAGATACCGGTGCAGATGGTGATTGAGGAATTCAGAGCCATTATCGCAATCGAAGCCAAGGATGGAAAAAGGCAGCGTTGCTTCAATATCCTCGATCTTTGCCATGACTCCAAGTGCACC